>NZ_LPXK01000008.1:0-258774 GCF_001618185.1 Thalassospira sp. MCCC 1A02898
AATTTTTACCGCCTCTCATAGAGTGGCGGGGTAGCGACGTTTTGACCAAATGAGACCCACCCGCCGGCGAGGCGGGTTTTTTTGTGGCTGTCTCCCGGCCAGACCAGCGATGTGCAATCCGGGAGATGACAATGACCAAGCCCTTATCAGCGTTACAACCACGTGATCGATCCTTGATGCCGCAAGACGGCACAAAGGTCGGCACCCTTCATTTGCTGTGTGGCAAGATTGCCGCGGGCAAATCAACCCTTGCCGCGGAACTGGCGCGCAAGCCCGGCACGGTTCTGATTGCCGAGGATGAATGGCTCTCGACGCTTTTTGGAGATCAGATGTGCTCGGTTGCGGATTATGTCCGGCTATCGGACAAATTGCGCAGCGTGATGGGGCCGCATGTGGCGATGGTGCTGCGCGCTGGTGTTTCGGTGGTGCTGGATTTTCCGGCCAATACAGTCGGCCTTCGGCGGTGGATGCGCGGCATCCTTGAGGATGCCGGGGCCGATCATGTTTTGCATTATCTTGATATGCAGGACGCGGTGTGCATCAACCGTCTTCGCGTGCGCAACCGGGCCGGAAGCCATCAGTTCGCCGCCAGCGATGCCCAGTTCCATCAGATCAATGCGGCCTTTGTTCCGCCGGGCGTGGACGAGGGGTTTAATATCGTGCGCTATGAGACAGATACGCTTTGAGCATAAAAAAAGCTGCCGGAAAACGGCAGCTTTTAGTTTTTCGCAACAGGCAAATCACAGAAGGAAAATTGCCATCAACACCAGAAGGGCAATGATCGAGATGGTGCCCCATTTCACGAAGTTGGTGTAGCCGTGATAGATGCTGACATGGGTTTCAGTCAGTTCGTAATCGTTACCCTGCAAATTTGCCTCCTTGGATTGGATATTTTGGGATTGTTCAAATGTATATCCACGAAGTTGATGCAGTGCAAGATGCAGATTAACCATAGATGTTAGACATTTGACCGACTTCACATCTGTTGTGGTTCACCTTTGATCCCAAGGGGTTACTGGATGCTTGATTTGCAGCCATAGGGCAGGAAGGTGCCCGATAGCCCGTGGCTCATCATCGCAAACGACATCTTGTTGGCATAGTCGAGTTCCGTCTTGGATTTCGGGCAGGCATAGGCGCGCCCGGCACAGCCATTTTCGATATAGTCTTCTTCGGCCTTGGCAAATTCGGGGCTGAGTGCGCCGCGCGGAATTTCATCAAGCATTTCGTCCCGGGTTTCCTGATAGACAGCGCATTTTTGCGCCCGCCAGGATTTTTCACCGGTTTGCATATCGGCCTTGTAAGAATCCAGTTCCGGATCGGAATCGGCCAGTGCAGGAGTGGTGAGTACAGGACTGCTGAGCATGGCCAACATGGCGAGGGGGATGATCAGTCCGGAGAGCTTGCGCATCATGATATCGGTTTTCCGTGGCGGTGGTGGCATTTGGTAAGCCCATAACAGCATCAGAATGCGCAAAGATTATGACCCCGGTTTGCGGATCTGGCAGCAGCGAAAAAAAAGGCGGGGCACATGATCATGCCCCGCCTTTTATGCGTTCAGAAACCTGCGCAGCCAGCGCCAAAGGTTCTTTCATCCGGGCTCGAGCGCCGGGTTGATTTCGGCAAAGTCGGCTTGCGGCGCATCGGCCACCGTTACAATGCCCTTGGCATCGACCGAGACGCGGCCTTCGGCGATCCAGCGGATGACCTGCGGGTAGATGCGGTGTTCTTGCCTCAGGATGCGCTGGGCCAGTTTGCCAGCATCGTCGCCCGGCATGACCGGAACGACGGCCTGGGCGATGATCGGGCCGCTATCGACTTCGGGGACGACATAATGCACGGTGCAACCCGCGAACTTCACCCCGGCATCAAGGGCAGCCTGATGCACACCGAGACCCTTGAAGCTTGGCAGAAGCGACGGGTGGATGTTGATCAGTTTGTCTTTCCAGCGGGTGACAAAGCTTTCACTGACCAGACGCAGGTAACCGGCCAGAACGACAAGGTCGGCACCACTTTCTTCGATCAGGGTGCTTACCGCGTTATCGTAGGCCTCGCGCCCGCCGGGATAACCCTTGTGCGAGATGGCCTCCGACCGGATGCCCGCACGGCGGCCGCGTTCAAGCCCGCCGGCATCAAGCTGGTTGGAAAAGACCAGCACGATTTCGGCCGGGTAGTCGGGCGCATTACAGGCATCGATGATGGCTTGCAGGTTGGACCCGCCGCCTGAAATCAGAACGGCGAGCTTCAACTTGTTTACTTTTCCCATGAACGGGCCATGTTTTTGATCACGACCTGCGGGCCATCGCCAGCACGCGGGCCGATGACACCGATCTGGCTGACGGTTTCGCCGTTTTCGCGCAGGATGGCTTCGGCTTCATCGGCTTTATCGGCCGGAACAACAACGCACATGCCGATGCCGCAGTTAAAGGTACGCGCCATTTCGGTTGCCGGAATGCCGCCCTGTTTGGCGAGCCATTTAAATACCGGAAGGTATTCCCAGGTGCTGGCATCAAACACAGCGGTCAGGTTTTCGGGCAGAACGCGCGGAACGTTTTCGGTCAGGCCACCACCGGTGATGTGGGCAAGTGCCTTGACCAGACCAGCCTTATGGGCGGCCAGACAGCTTTTGACATAAACCTTGGTCGGTTCAAGCAGGGCTTCGCCAACGGTTTTGCCCGGTGCGAAGGGGGCTTCGTCGCCGTAGCCAAGGCCTGCCATATCGACAACCTTGCGGACCAGAGAATAGCCGTTGGAATGAACGCCACTGGATGCCAGGCCAAGGATAACGTCGCCCTCGGCAACGTTGGAGCCATCAAGCAGTTCGCCGCGTTCGGCCGCACCGACCGCGAAACCGGCCAGATCATATTCGCCGTCGGCATACATGCCCGGCATTTCGGCGGTTTCGCCACCGATCAGCGCACAACCCGCCTGTTTGCAGCCCTCGGCAATGCCGCCAACGACACTGGCGGCGTTATCGACCGAAAGCTTGCCGGTTGCGAAGTAATCGAGGAACAGAAGCGGTTCTGCACCCTGTACGACGAGGTCATTGACGCTCATGGCGACAAGATCGATGCCGACCGTGTCATGTTTGTCAGCCAAAAAGGCGACTTTCAGCTTGGTGCCGACACCATCGGTGCAGGATACCAGAACCGGGTCGTTATATCCGGCAGCCTTCAGATCAAAAAGGGCGCCAAAGCCGCCAAGACCACCGGCAACACCGGAACGGGTTGTTGCTTTTGCAAGCGGTTTGATTCGTTCGACAAGGTCATTCCCGGCATCGATATCGACACCGGAGTCCTTATAGGTAAGGCCGTTAGAGGTGGTCATTTCGGGGTCCCTGGCATCAAACATGCATGAATAAAAGGCGGCAAAACCGCGTTTTTCATCAGCACGTATCGACGTCCAATCGACGGGCAACTGTCGCATTGCGGTCCGGGTCGCAGGGAACCTGCTGTTTGACCAATCCGCCTTACTGACGCCTTTAATCAGATATAGAGGACGAGAGCGATCCTGCTGATAAAAAACGCGGGCTTGATAATTTCCGCTGGGCCGAAAATACTCAAACGCGGGCAATATGCAATGATCACCTGCGCATGACAGAGTTTTCTTTGCAGAATGCGTTCAACATGCCACAAAGAGCGTTATAGAATAATGCAACAAGACACGACTTAAAATAAGACTAGGGCAAAGAGGCATACGTGCTTACTTCATTGAAAAACATCAAGATGTGGGCGGGTGCCGCCACCGTAGCAGCCATTATCGCCTTTCCGGCAGCGGCACAGGACATTTTCACCGTCAGCGGTGTTCATGTTGACGAGCGCGCCGAAACTGCGGCTGCTGCGCGCGAGCGTGCACTTGAAATCGGTCAGCGCAAGGCGTTTGAAGAAGTGGTTGCCCGCTTGACCCTGCCCGAAGATCGCGCCGGACTTGCGACACCGGAAACATCGGTGATCACGAACATGGTGCGCGATTTCGGGGTGTCGAACGAAAAGACATCATCCGTGCGCTATATCGCGGACATGACCGTGCGCTTCAAGGATGACGAGCTTCGCCGGTTCTTGCGGTTCCGCGATATTTCATTTGCCGAATTGCAGTCCAAACCGGTGATGATCGTGCCGGTCTATCGCACGAATAATTTCGTCAATCTGTGGGATGATCCCAATCCGTGGCGCGATGTCTGGGCGCGTAATATCGCGACATCGGGACTGGTGCCGATCAAGGCACCGATTGGCGATCTGACCGATATCAGCACCGTCTCGGCCGAGCAGGCCGAAAGCGGATCAATGGAACGTCTGTCCCAGCTTGCCAAACGTTATGGCGCGGATGTGGCTGTTGTGGCCAGTGCCGAGGTCAGCGGGCCAGAGGGCGGCGAGACGGTTGATGTATCCGTCACCCGCTATGAGCCCAATGGCGCGCCGCAGATTTTTGGTGTGCAGGAAAAGACGCAAGCCGGCGAGACATTGAATGAAACGCTGGTGCGGGCTGCCAAGTCGGTTCAGGAGCAGTTGGCCGATGGCTGGAAACGCGCCAACCTGATCAATTACAGCACGGGTGGCAACCTGATGGTGTTTATCCCGATTACCGGTCTTGCGGACTGGGCGGGGATCGAGAACAAGTTGATCGGGCTGCCGGTGGTGCGCAATTCGCGGGTGATTGCGATGTCGAAACGCGAAGTGCAGGTATCGATCGAATATGTCGGGTCGGCCAATCAGTTGCAGACAGCGCTTAATCAGCAGAACCTTAGCCTGTCGCGGATGGGGGAACTCTGGTTCATTCAGCCAAGCGGGGCGGATCGTTTGCAGGGGCTGTCATTAGGCGGATAAGCCTTTTGCATGACAGGGACAGTTTAACAGGGGCCGGGGAATGACATTACGACAGCAAGCACGTTTCTGGCTGATCTTTGTTGTTGGATTCTTTTTCCTGATCTGGCTGTTTTCGGGCATTCTGTTGCCGTTTGTGGCAGGGATGGCGATTGCCTATTTCCTCGATCCGCTTGCCGACCGGCTTGAGGAACGCGGGGCCAGCCGGGTGATTGCAACCAGCATCATCACGTTCCTTTTCTTCCTTGTGTTCATTCTGGTGATGTTGATTGTCGTGCCGATGATCGGCAGCCAGTTGGCAGGATTCCTTGAACGGTTTCCGGGCTATGTCGATACGTTGCGCACCAATGTCGCGCCGTATTTGCAAAATGTGCTTGATCGCGTGGCACCCGAAACGCTGCAAAGTGTATCGGATGCGATCAAGGGACAGAGTGCCAATGCCCTTAAATGGGTCGGTAATGTTCTGACCAATGTGCTTTCGGGCGGGTTGGCGCTTTTGAACTTCCTGAGCTTGCTGTTCATTACGCCGGTGGTGTCGTTTTACCTGCTGCGTGACTGGGACAAGATCGTTGCCAAGGTGGACAGTTATCTGCCGAGGCGGTCGGCCAAGGATATCCGCCAGTGTGTCAGCGAGATTGACGAAACCCTTGCAGGCTTTGTCCGCGGACAGGCGACCGTG
The DNA here is from genome assembly GCF_001618185.1 of Thalassospira sp. MCCC 1A02898. Classification (NCBI taxonomy): domain Bacteria; kingdom Pseudomonadati; phylum Pseudomonadota; class Alphaproteobacteria; order Rhodospirillales; family Thalassospiraceae; genus Thalassospira; species Thalassospira sp. MCCC 1A02898. The sequence continues at coordinate 5,497 of NZ_LPXK01000008.1, forward strand.
TGCATATTGCTTGGCCTGTTTTACGGGCTTGGCCTGACGCTGGCGGGGCTTGAGTTTGGCTTTGTCATTGGTTTGATGACCGGGCTTGTGTCGTTTGTGCCCTATTTCGGGATGATTGCCGGCTTTGCGGTTGGCATGGGTGTGGCGCTGGCCCAGTTTGGCTTTGGGCTTGATCTTGGGCTGGTGGCGCTGGTGTTTTTGATCGGTCAGGTGCTTGAGGGTAATTTCCTGACGCCCAAGCTTGTGGGTGACAAGGTCGGGCTTCATGCCGTTTGGGTGATGTTTGCCTTGCTTGCCGGGGGTGCGGTGTTTGGACTTCTTGGTGTGATGCTGGCGGTGCCGGTGGCCGCCGTGATCGGCGTGCTTGTACGTTATGGCTTAAGGCAGTATCTCGATAGCAGGCTTTATGATCACGGACCGGACGCTGGCAACAATGCCACGACCGAGGCCGAGAAATAGACCCCAGAGATCGAGATCAGCAAATTGAGTTTACTGTGACCCGGGTGACATCCAAGCCGGACAAAGATAACGACCCGCAGCAATTGCCGCTGGCGCTTGAAATGCGTCCGGCACTTGGCCGTGATGATTTCATGGTGGCCGATTGCAACAGCGAGGCGGTGGCGTGGATCGACCAATGGCCGAAATGGCCCGCCCCGGCCTTGTGCCTGTATGGGCCAAAGGGATGCGGCAAAAGTCATCTGGCGGAAGTCTGGCGGGCGCGATCCGGTGCGTTGCAGGTCGCAGCATCAGATTTGAACGGGATCAATCCCGATGAGCTTCTGGGCGATGCCACTGGTCTTGTGATCGAGGATGCGGACCTTGTGGCCGGCGCGGGCCTTGATGAAACCGTCTGTTTCCATATTTACAATATGCTGAAGGAACGCGGTGGGCATTTGTTGTTGACCGCAAGCCAGCCGCCATCGCGCTGGCAGATTGATTTGCCCGATCTGAAATCACGGCTGGGCGCGGCCCTGGTGTGCGAGATTTCGCCGCCGGATGATGATTTGATTGTCGGATTGCTGATCAAGCTGTTTGCCGACCGGCAGATCCCGGCCAGCCCGCAAATCATCAGTTATGTTTTGCCAAGGATCGAACGGTCCTTTGCGGCGTTAAGTCAATTGGTGGCGGCCATTGATCGCCGGGCCTTGGCCGAAAAGCGGGCGGTGACCTTGCCGCTGGTGCGCAGTGTCATGGATGACATGACTGCGAAATCGTAACATCGAAACGAATTTCGTAAGCCGATCAGGTTGTTACAGGTTATCATCACCACCACCTAACAGATTGCATTCAATAACCGGAAGCTGCATGTGAGCCCGCAACGCGTAAAAGCAAAACCGTCGCTTAAGAGCCAGACCGATACCCTGATTTCCGATGGACATGTTTTGGGGTGGCGGGAATGGATCGGCCTTCCTGATCTCGGCGTGCCGTTGATCAAGGCCAAGGTTGATACCGGGGCCCGAACATCGTCGCTGCATGCTCTTAATCCAAAGAAAGTCGTGCGTGACGGGCAGGATTTTGTATCATTTACCCTGCCGCATTATCGCGGGGACGGGCATGGGCGGATCGATTGTCTGGCGCCGCTGATTGAAATGCGCGAGATTCGCTCTTCGAACGGAAATGCCGAAGAACGGTTTGTGATTGCCACCCATATCCAGGTTGGGCATCACAAATTGAAAGTTGAAGTATCGCTGGCAAACCGGTCAATCATGGGCTTTCCCATGCTTTTGGGCCGCACAGCGATGAAAGCAGGAAGATTTTTGGTGCTGCCATCGAAATCTTATCTTGCAGGGAAGCCGGAACAGAGATAGACGCGCAGAAGAACAGCCCGAGATCGGAACTAACATCCGACTGGGGCGTTTTACTTTCTGACAATTCCGCATTCGCCAGCCACCGGTATTATACCGGTCGCACTTCGTTTTGCCGACCTTGGGGGACATCTTATGAAAATCGCGATGCTTGCACGCAATCCAAACCTTTACTCCCACAAACGGTTGGTCGAGGCGGCCGAAGCACGCGGGCATGAGTTGGACATCATCAATACGCTGCGGGTGTCGATGAACATCACGTCGCTGAAACCGGAAATCTATTACGGCGGTGACAAGCTTACCGGTTATGACGCGGTGATCCCGCGTATCGGTGTGTCGGTGACCCAGTTCGGTCTGGCGGTTCTGCGCCAGTTTGAAATGATGGGTGTTTATCCGTTAAACGAGTCCGTTGCCATTGGCCGGTCGCGCGACAAGTTGCGTTCGCTGCAGATCCTGGCACGCCGTGGTATTGGCCTGCCGGTGACGGCCTTTGCCCATGATCCGAAGAAGACCGATGAAGTTCTGTCGATCGTGGGTGGCGCGCCGGTGGTGATCAAGCTTCTGGAGGGCACACAGGGTATCGGTGTGGTTCTGGGCGAAACCGAAAAATCCGCCAAATCCGTGATCGAGGCGTTCCGTGGTGCGAATGTTGCGATCATGGTGCAGGAATTCATCAAGGAAGCCGGCAACAGCGATATCCGTTGCTTTGTGATTGGTGGCAAGGTTGTTGCCAGCATGGAACGCAAAGGGGCTGAGGGCGATTTCCGGTCCAACATCCATCGTGGTGGCTCGTCGCGTGCGATCCGCATCACCCCGCAGGAACGCTCAACCGCCGTTGAAGCCGCCAAGGCGATGGGGCTTAATGTTTGTGGTGTTGATATCCTGCGATCCAATCACGGGCCGGTGGTGATGGAGGTGAATTCGTCACCGGGACTGGAAGGCATCGAGAATGCAACGGGCAAGGACATTGCCAGCATGATCATTGAATTCATGGAAAAAGATTTCAAACCCGGTAAGGTGCGGACCAAAGGCAAGGGATAAGAACAAGGGATACCAAAATGAGCGAAACCGGATCACCGAAGGGGAAAGGCAAAGCGCCCAGAACCCCCAAGAACCCTGATTTTGAAATCGCTGGGAAAAAGGTTGCTCCGGGCACGCGCCAGATTGTTGATATCCCGATCTCGCTTTTGTCCAACCACACGCCGGTCAATCTGACGGTCAATGTCGTGCATGGCAAACGACCGGGGCCGGTGATTTTCGTTAGTGGTGCTGTCCATGGTGACGAGATTGTCGGGGTGGAGGTCATCCGCCGTGTGTTGAAATCGCCAGCCCTTCGCGGCATGCGTGGCACATTGCTTGCCGTGCCGGTGGTCAATGCGTTCGGGTTCTTGAACAACACCCGTTATCTGCCCGACCGCCGCGATTTGAACCGGTGCTTCCCGGGGCATTCGCGCGGGTCGCTGGCAGCTCAGCTTGCCCATCTGTTCCTGCACGAAATTGTCGAACGATCGGACTTTGGCATCGACCTGCATTCAGCTGCCATTCACCGGGTTAACCTGCCGCAGATCCGGGTCAATGAAGACGATCCGAAAATCATGGAATATGCCGAGGCATTCGGCGCGCCGATCATTCTGACCAGTCCGCTGCGCGACGGGTCGCTGCGTGAAGCTGCGCGCGAGCTTGGTGTGCCGATCCTGCTTTATGAAGCGGGCGAGGGACTTCGTTTTGATGAAATGTCGATCCGTGCGGGGGTATCGGGCGTTTTGCGCGTGATGCGCAAGCTTGGCATGTTGTCGCAACGCACTGTACGCGAACCGCGTGTGGCATCGTTCAAATCTTCCAACAGCCATTGGCTGCGCGCACCGGCGGGCGGCATTTTGCGGACCTTCAAGCTGGCCGGCGAGTTTGTCCATGCCGGTGATGTTGTGGCCGCCGTTTCCGACCCGTTCGGGCAGCGTGACGAGGAAGTCGTGGTGCGTGAGGAAGGCCTGATCATCGGGCGGACCAACCATCCGATCGTCAATCAGGGCGATGCGTTGTTTCATATCGCATCGATCAAGCGGCCGTCGGAAGTTCAGGAACGCATGGACGCCATCGAAACCCACCTGCAATCCGATCCGCTTCTGGATGAGGACGAGATTATCTAGGGTCAGGACCTATTCTCTGGAGAGCCTTGGCGCATATGTTGCCCGAATACGGCGAAGATCAGCCCTGCATCGAAGCCACTGGCGAATTGTGGCAGGCAATGCTATAGCAGTCGGCATGGAACCAATTACAACTACAGAAGAACTTCGCGATCTCTGTGAAAGATTGCGCAAGTTCGAATATGTCACTGTCGATACCGAATTCATGCGGGACTCGACCTATTGGCCGCAACTGTGTCTGGTGCAGCTGGCAAGTCCGGAGCCGTCCGACAACGGGGCGGCGGTCGATCCGCTTGCCGAGGGCATAGACCTGACGCCGCTGTTCGAGCTGATGCAGGACGAGGCGGTGGTCAAGGTGTTTCACGCTGCCCGCCAGGATATCGAGATTTTCGTCCATCTGTCGGGCAAGGTCCCCCATCCGGTGTTTGACACCCAGGTGGCGGCGATGGTGCTCGGCTATGGTGATCAGGTCGGCTATGAGACGCTGGTCAACAAGGTGGCGCGCAAAAGCATTGATAAATCGATGCGCTTTACCGATTGGTCGCGCCGTCCGCTTTCGACCAAGCAGATCAGCTACGCACTTTCCGATGTCACCCATCTGCGTGTGATCTATGAAGCGTTTCACGAGCGCCTTGAGGCCAATGGCCGTGCGGTCTGGCTGTTTGAGGAAATGGAACGCCTGACTGATCCGTCGATCTATTCGATTGATCCGGCCGAGGCATGGAAGCGGCTTAAAACCCGATCCAACAGCCCGAAATTCCTGGCAGTCGCCCGTGCGCTTGGCGAATGGCGCGAGACCGAGGCGCAGCGCAAGAACCTGCCGCGCAACCGGGTTTTGCGCGATGATACCTTGCTTGATATCGCTGCCCGTCAGCCGATGACCGACAAGGACCTTGATAAAACCCGTGGCGTTGGTCGCAACTTTGGCACCTCCAAACCGGGGCAGGCGATTATCGAGGCGATCAAGGCAGCACTTGATAGCCCGCAGGATCAGTGGCCGAAGCCAAAGGAACGTATCGAGCTGCCGGCCGGGATCGGCCCGACGGTGGAGCTTCTGAAGGTGTTGCTTAAACTCTGTGCCGAGGAAAAGGGCGTTGCCCAGCGTCTGGTGGCATCAAGCGACGATCTTCAGAATATCGCCGCCGACGACAACGCCGATGTTCCGGCCATGCGTGGCTGGCGGCGCGAGCTTTTCGGGCAATACGCGCTGCGCCTGAAACACGGGCAGCTTGGCCTTAAGCTTAAAGGCGGCGAAGTGGTCTTTGTCGAGCTTGAGGACTAGGTCGCTTATTGCTGCGATGAACAAAAAACGGGGCCCGACGGCCCCGTTTTTGTTTTTGATAGCCGGACTATCACGCAAGCAATGGATTCCCGCCGTCGCGGGAATGACGTTTCGATGTCGTCAGGCGGGCAGGGCGGCATCCAGCAGGGCGGTTGCCATGGTTTTGGCAATCCGGGCGGATTCGGGCATGCCGCGCACCTGGGCGGTGACAATTGCCCCTTCCTTTAGAAGGGCGAGTTGTTCGGCCAGTTGTTTGGGATCGGACGCGCCGGCCTTTGTGCACAGATCGGCAATATGTTCGAGCACGCAGCGTTTGTGTTCGGCGGCGATCTGGTGGGCCGGGTGGTCAAGTTTGGCGAACTCGCTTGAGGCGTTGATAAACGCGCAGCCGGAAAAGCCCATGCCCTTAAAAGCGCGGCCATGAAACCATTCTTCGAGCGCATCAAACATCGCAAGCAACTGATCGCGCGGGTTGGTTGATGCCTTTTGCATTTCAGCGCTCAGCCAGTCGCGGAATTGTTCATCGCGGCGCGTAAGGGCGGCCAGGATCAGTTCATCCTTTGACTTGAAGTGTTTGTACATCGTCATTTTGGCGACGCCGGACTCGGCCAGAATCTTGTCGATTCCGGTGGCGTTGAAGCCCTGTGTGTAGAAAAGACGCAGGGCCGTATCGACGAGAACGTCGCGTTTAGACTTCAATTTTCTTACTCCAATAGTCAGACCGGTCTGTATTCTTGTGGCGGGAAAGCCGCAGAATTGCAAGCGTTTCAGATACAAGAATGGTCATTCCAAAAATATATTTGACAAGTAGACAGACCTGTCTGTATATATGCTTTCAACACTGATCAACCCGAACTTGTTTAGGAGAGTTTCAATGACCCGTATTTCCCTGCCTGCTTCGATCGATGCTGCACCGGAAGCTTCCCAGCCGCTTCTTGAAGGTGTGAACAAGATGCTCGGTTCGGTTCCGAACCTGTTTCGTCTGACGGCAAACAGCCCGGCGGCCTTTGAGGGCTATCTTGGTCTGAATGGGGCGCTTGCCAAAGGGGCGCTCGATCCGCAGACCCGCGAACGCATTGCCCTTGCGGTCGCACAGCTTAACGGCTGTGACTATTGCCTGTCGGCGCATACCTATCTGGGTAAAAACATCGCCAAACTTGATGACGCCGAGATCGCGGCAAACCGCAATGGCACGTCGAGCGATCAGAAGGCCGATGCGGCTGTGCGCTTTGCTGTCGCTTTGGTCAAAAACCGTGGCCAGGTAAGTGAAGGTGACGTCAGTGCCGCCAAGCTTGCCGGTTACAGCGAGGCCGAACTGGTCGAGATCGTGGCGCATGTCGCGCTCAATACCCTGACCAATTACCTCAACGAAGCCTTTGATACCCCGATTGACTTCCCGGTGGTTAACGCCTCCGCAGCGTAACTTCCGGCAACTCCCCCGGTCGGCATTCCCCCCTCCGCATGTTGCTGCGCGCCGACCGGGGTCCCTTTATCGACCAAACACCAAAGGATCAGATGATGTCACGGCCACCTCTTCCGCCTTTTAACGTCGAAACCGCCAAACAGAAGGTCCGTATGGCCGAGGATGGCTGGAACGGCCGCGATCCCGAAAAGGTGTCGCTGGCCTATACGCCAGACAGCCGTTGGCGGAACCGCGCCGAGATTTTCGAGGGCCGGGAAAACATCGTTGAATTCCTGACCCGCAAATGGGCCAAGGAGCTGGAGTACCGTTTGATCAAGGAACTCTGGACGTTTCATGAAAACCGCATCGCTGTGCGCTTTGCCTATGAATATCGCGATGATAGCGGCAACTGGTTTCGGGCCTATGGCAACGAGAACTGGGAATTCGATGAAAACGGCCTGATGCGCCATCGCGTGGCATCGATCAATGACAAGCCGATTTCGGCTGAAGACCGGCTGTTTCATTGGCCGCTTGGTCGCCGTCCGGATGATCATCCGGGGCTGTCACACCTGGGACTTTAGTCCCGATTTAGACCACCCCGCCATGTTCCGGGTCCTTTTGCGGACAGGAAAGTTCGGCGGAAACGCGTTCTACTTGGGGCCTGTCCCCCCGCCCCCCCGCAAAGGAGCCTGAACATGATTATCAAATATATCGCTTTTTCGATTACCTCGACGGCTGTGCTTTTTGTCTCTTCTCTGCTGACCTTTACCCCCTGAAGGTCAGGGACCGTTTGGTCCGTTTCTGATGCCTCCCTGAAAACTTGCCGGGCCCCTTTCGGGGCCCGTTTTTTGTCAGATGAAAAGCACCTTTTCGGGGGCTTGATGTTATGAACGGCGTTGAGGGCCTAGAACATTGTGTTGTTATTTGCTGATGTCGCCGGAACCGGCTGAACGACATCCCAATGTTCGATAACCTTGCCGTTGTCATCAAAGCGGAAAATGTCCATCACAGCGCTTTCGCCCTGCGCGGAGGTTGACCGGACATGCAGCACGACCAGATCATCCTCGGCGACGGTGCGGACGATATCAGCATGGATAGAGGGATCTGACGCCAGCCAACCAGAGATGGCACTACGGAAACCTTCGATGCCATCGGCGGCAAACGGGTTATGCTGAATATACTTCTCGCCGATATATTTCGTGATCGCGCCGTCCACGTCCTTTTCGTTAAAGACCATTTCATAGAAGGCAACGGCGTTTGCGGTGTTGCGATCCTCAATCTCACCGGCATGAGCCGGTTGGATGGTGGCAATGAAGGTTGCGAGTACGGGGATGAGAAGTCCTGATTTAAAGCGGTTCATTTCAGAGCCTTTGCGATGAAGTCTTCAACTGATTGTGGCTTGCGCCCGACGACCTTTTCGAAATCGTCACTTACGGTTTCGTAGTCGCCTTTCTTCGCCCCGACATAGAGACCGGCAAGGGCTTCGATCAGGTGATCGGGCAGGCCGAGGCTTTTGAGGATGCCGGTATGGACCTCAGCCGGAAGGTCTACGAATTTGACCGGCTTGCCGGTGGCGTCTGCGATAAAGCCGGCAATTTCGGCGTGCGTCACACCCTTGGTCCCGGTCAGGTCATAGATTTTATTGACGTGATCAGATGGCTTGGCAAGAACCACGGCGGCGGCTTCTGCCAGGTCATTGCGCGGGATGTAGGTGATTTTGGCATCACCGGCCGGGGCACCAAAATCGCCGGTTTCAAGCGCATGCGGTACACCGGCCAGTAGAAGATCGGCATAGAAGCTGTTGCGCAAAATGGTGAAGGCGAGGCCGCTTTGGCGGATGTAGTTTTCGGTATCCAGGTGAATGGCGGAATAGGTGAAATCGGCATCCGCCTTGGGATCGATGATGCCGGTATAGACGATGTGTTTGACGCCGGCGGCCTTGGCGGCATCGACGGCGGTGCGGTGTTGTTTGATGCGGGTTTCGTTGTCGTCTTCGGCCGAGATGATGAGGGCGGTGTCAATGCCGGCAAACGCCTTTGTCATCAGGGCAAGATCATTGAAATCGCCCGCGCGGACATCAATCCCCTTGGCGCTCAGGTCTGCGGCCTTTTCCGGCTTGCGCACACTGACGGCGATGTCGCTTGCCGGGATGCGACCCTGCAGATGTTTGACAACAAGGCTTCCGAGTTGGCCGGTGGCGCCAGTAATGAGGATGGTCATGTCAGTTTCTCCGTTAAGGGGTCAGGCATCGCCTGTTCATGGGAGAAATCTGGACCCAATAATGCATATGATCAATTCGATGGGTATGATAATACTTATGCATGAAAATCGATGAATTGGATCTTGATTATCGCCTGCTTCGGCTGTTCCTGACGATTTATGACGAGGGATCGGTGACAGCAGCCGCACACCGCCTTGATGTCGGGCAACCGACGGTCAGTCACGGGCTGGATCGGTTGCGCCAGATTATTGGCGATCCGCTGTTTGTCCGGTCAGGTAGATCAGTTGCACCGACCGCCCATGCCGACGAAATTGCGCCACAGGTGCGTGGGTTGTTGCAAGGGATGCGTGGCCTGACCCGTGTGGTGGCGTTTGATCCCGATAATGCCGATCATTCTGCGCGCTTTGTGCTTGGTGCTAATGATTACGAGGTGGCGGTGATCTTGCCAGCCCTGATGAAGCGGTTGCAAAAATGTTCTGCTGATGTGCGGCTTCAGGTCGTATCGGTGCCGGGGGTAGACCGCATGGTCAAATGGCTGCGCGATGGCACGATTGATCATGCGATCACGATTGATCAGTCGGGCAAGCATGGCGATATCGCCCGGCAGGGCCTTTTTCGCGAACGGATGCGGTGCTTTTATGATCCGGCATTTCACGACGGGCCGCCCGATACGCTGGACCGGTATTGTGCGGCCAGCCATGCGCGCGTGATGATCGGGGCCAATGACAGTTCGGAAATTGATGACATCCTGCGCGGCCTTGGCCGATCACGCCGCACAGTGCTTCAGGTGCCGACCTTTGCCAGCGTCGCCAACCTGATCCGGGGTACTGACATCATCGCCACCCTGCCATCGCGCCTGGCAGGCTCGATGATGCAGGATTTTGGCCAGTTCGACCTGCCGCTTGAATTCCGCGAATATGGCTTTGCCCAATACTGGCACGTCCGCAACGCCGCCAATGCCGCGCATAAATGGCTCCGAAGCGAGATTTTCCGGGCGTCGCGAGGGTTGGGGTAGACTTGTACTGGTCAGACGGTCACGGACGGTTCTGAATTGCTTCAAGAAAAGCATCGACATCGCCATAAAGCAGATCGGCCATTGCGTGAAGCTCTTCATCACTGCGTTCCCACCAGCGGGTCGCAAGCAGCTTTTCGATCTGTTGATCGTCAAAGCGCTTTTTAATGACGCGTGCCGGATTTCCACCGACGATGGCGTAAGGCGGGACGTCCTTTGTGACGATGGAACCGGCTGCGACGACTGCCCCGGTGCCGATGGTGACGCCGGACAGAATAATGGCGCGCGCACCAATCCAGACATCATGACCAAGCGTGATCGCCCCTTTGGTGATGGCGTCACTATTGGGTTGGTCAGGGTGCCACAGGCGTGTCTTGAACGGGTAGGTACTTGGATAGTTTAGCGGGTGATCAACCTTGCACAGAAACAGGACGTCAGGCCCGATAGAACAGTAAGACCCTATGGAAAGAGCCGCATCCTGTGAGGCGCCAGCGACCATGTTTTTGTTCAGGCCATAGGAATGCTTGCCAATGGTGACATGGGCCGGAAGCTTTGCCGATTTGGGTTTAATACCCAGCAATTTCCGAATACGGTCCTTAAGCTTCATCGCGCTGCCACCAATCAATACAATCCTGCAATGCGGATGTTAGGTCAAATTCGCGCCTGAAACCAATCGTTTCGGTAAGCGTTGAGGTGTCTGCGACCAGATAGGGCGGATCATCCGGGCGGTCGGGCATGCTGCCCACTGCGATGGTGCCATGGCCAATGAGGCTTTTGATGGTTTCTGCAACCTCGAGCAAGCTGTGGCCCTTGCCGGATGCGATATTGATAAGCCCGGTGAAGGGATGATCGATCAGCTTGGCAAAGGCAGCACCGGCATCGGCGACATGCATGAAATCGCGGATCTGCTTGCCAGAACTCATCTTGGCAGTTTCACCAGCCAGAAGGGCGCGTGTGATGGCCGGAACAAACCGTGCGGGGGCCTCTTTCGGGCCGCACAGCAGGAACAGACGTCCCCAGGCGATGGTGGCACCCTTGGCATTAAGGTCCAGACAATGCTGGGCAAGCTTCAGTTTCTCCTGACCATAGATCGTGTGCGGATTGCAAGTTGCGTTCTCGGTCAGTTTTTGTCCCGGCGCAATGCCTTGCCAGTCATATTCGGCACAGCTTCCGGCCAACACGGCACGCTTGCCGCCCCGATCATGGAAACGATCCAGAAGATCGATACTGGCTTCGCGCCAATCGGGATTATCCGGCGCGTTCCAAAAATGACCGTGCTTGGTCTGCCAGGCGAGATGGATCAGCCCGTCGGGACGTTCGGATGCGATCAGGTGTTTGCGAAAACTGGCATCCAGCAGGTCACCCGTCACATGTCGTCCGGGGAGCTCGCCATCTTCTGGCACAGTTCGTCCGCAGGTGATGACATCATGGCCAGCCGAGATCAGCTTTTGGCAGGCATAGGGACCTATCAGGCCGTTGGCGCCGGTGACGAGGACCTTCATTTTGACGGCTCGTAGTCAGGGTAGTTGGCATCGCGGTCATTGATGATGGAAGGCTTTTGGGGCCATTCAATACCAAAGGCCGGGTCGTTCCAGCGCACGCCAGATGCGAGGTCAGGCACGAAGGGGGCGCCCATCAGATAGAGAACCTCGGTATCGGGTTCAAGCGTCAGAAAACCATGTGCGCAGCCTGCCGGGATGATCAGGGAATTGCGGTTGGTTGCTGACAATTCCGCACCCACCCATTTGCAATAGGTCGGTGAGATTGGGCGGAGGTCAATGACAACATCAAAGATCGCACCGGAGATGCAGCGCACGACTTTTGGGTCACCAACAGGGGCGGCCTGATAATGCATGCCGCGCAGCGTGCCCGCGTGATGATTAAACGACAGATTTGCCTGATCTATCTCGAATTCATGGCCGTTAGAGGCAAGTTCCTGCTTGCAGAAGGAGCGCGCGAAAAAGCCGCGATCATCGCTGTGCTTTTCAAGCTCGATCAGGTCGACGCCTTTTATGTCTGTCGCGACAAATTTCATCCGATCACTTCGACCTTGGGGATGGCAACCATGAACTGTCCGCCCCAATCCTTGACATGCGCCATGTCTTTCATGATCTCGGTCGACAGGTTCCAAGGCAGGATCAGGACATAATCCGGCTTGGCGACCTTGAGGTGGTCCGGTGCGTTGACCGGAATGTGGCTTCCGGGCAGGAGCGTGTTTTGCTTGTGCGGGTTGGCGTCGACCACGAAATCAATCAGATCTGTACCAATGTCGCAGTAGTTCAAAAGCGTGTTGCCCTTGGCAGCCGCACCATAGCCGGCAACGGTTTTGCCCTCTGTCTTGGCGGATTTGAGGAAAGCCAGCAGATCGTCACGGATCTTGCGGCATTTCGCATCAAAGCCCTCGTAGCAGGCAAGGGTTGCGATGCCAGCATTGGCTTCCTTGGTGCGGAGTGCCCTTAGCCGACCGGTTTCGGGCCGGGTGCCGATGGTTTTCTGAGCCCAGACCCGCAAGCTACCACCGTGGGTTGGCAGTTCTTCGACATCAAAGACCTTAAGGCCATTTTGCTCAAAACATTTCTCGACCGCGTAAAGCGACAGGTAGGAGAAATGTTCGTGGTAAATGGTGTCGAACTGGGTCTTTTCCAGAAGGTTCAGAAGATGCGGGAATTCAAAGGTTGAGACCCCGTCATCAGCCAGAACCGTGGCAAAACCCGAGACGAAATCGTTGATGTCGGGCACGTGGGCCAGAACGTTGTTGGCCGCGGTCAGGTTCGCGTGGCCGTGTTCGGCCACGACCTTTTCGGCCGTTTCCTTGCCAAAGAAGGCCACCAGGCTTTTAACACCTTTTTTCTCGGCTTCCTTGGCAATGTTGGCAGCCGGTTCAACGCCCAGAACCGGGATTGATTTGACAACAAAATGCTGCAGCAAATAGCCATCGTTGGATGCCACTTCGACCACGAAAGAATCTTTGCCAAGACCAAGTCGCTCGGTTGCTGCTTCGCAGTATTTGCGGGCATGCTCGACCCAGCTTGAGGAGTAGCTAGAGAAATAGGCATAGTGACTGAAGATTTCAGATGGCGGGACAACGTCATCGACCTGAACAAGGAAGCAGTTGCTGCACACACGCGCATGTAGCGGATAGCGCGGATCGTTTTGATCAGCACGATCCATCGGCACATAGGAGTTGGCAAGCGCACTCAGGCCAAGATCAACGAGAGTGTGTTTCAGGTCGGTTCCGCAGGCGCGGCAGGTTGGCGTTGTCATTTCGTATCCATCATCACATCAGGCGGGGCGATCTGGAGCCCCGGGATTTAGCGCATTTCAGCCGTCATCGGGTTTGGCTTACCAAACTTTCCACGGTGCTTTGCCTTCTGACCACAAGTTTTCAAGCATATGCTTTTCGCGAAGTGTATCCATCGGTTGCCAGAAACCATCGTGACGCCACGCAGAAAGTTCACCCTGATCAGACAGGTTGCGCAGCGGTTCTGCTTCCCAGACGGTTTTGTCTTCGGCAATTTCGTTGAGCACGGATTTTTCGCAGACGAAGAAGCCAGCATTGATGCGAGCACCATCGCCAAGCGGCTTCTCCTGAAACGTGGTGACGCGATCGCCATCAAGGACCGTCGCGCCAAAGCGGCCCGGAGGTGAGACCACTGTCATGGTTGCCTTGCGGCCCTGTTTTTTGTGGAAGTCGATACTGGCGGTGATATCGACATTGCCGAGCCCGTCGCCGTAGGTCAGGCAGAAGGGGGCATTATCATCAAGATGGTCAGCGACACGCTTGATACGGCCGCCGGTCATGCTGTTCAGGCCGGTGTCAACGAGGGTGATTTTCCAGGGCTCTGCATTGGCATTGTGATATTCGAGCTGATTGGTCGCCATATCAATGGTGACATCGGCATGATGCAGGAAGTAGTTGGCGAAATATTCCTTGATCACATAGCCCTTGTAGCCAAGGCAGATCACGAACTCATTCACCCCGTGTGCCGCGTAAATCTTCATCAGGTGCCACAGTATCGGCTTGCCACCAATTTCGACCATCGGCTTTGGTCTGACCGATGTTTCTTCACTCAGTCGGCTGCCATATCCGCCTGCAAGAATTACTGCCTTCATTTGAAAAGAGTTCCACTCACTCAGGGTTTGCTTTCAGAGGCCTTAACGCTGTGTCGCGCGCGGCTGCTTTGAGGCCCGCACACCGACCAACGCGCCAAGCGAGCCAAAAAATCTTGCAAGATCACGCCAGCCCTTTTTGCGTTGCAGGGTGATCCCATACAAGAGCGCCTTCCAGCCGTATCGCACAGTGTGTTTCAGACCAAGACAGATCGCCGCCAAACGGCCCTTATATTTGCGTTCAAAGTATATGCGTGACCATGCAAGGTGCCAGAACTTTTCCCAGTAATAAGCACGGTTGGGGCGAACTGACCCCCCATTTAGATGCATGACAACTGAATCAGCAACAAGGATCATGCCATGCCCGGCACGGAGCATGCGTGCGCACATGTCGTCATCGTCGAAATAAAGAAAAATTTCCGGATCATAGAAACCAACCTGACGCATGACATCCATGCGAACCAGATTGACCGCGCCAGATAGGAATTCGACGCAAAGCGGCCCTTCGGGCACGCAATCATAGGCAAGTCGGCCATAATCGCGACGCTTCCAGAGTTCGACATCATGGCTGGGTTCGATATCGCCATTGCCATCCTTATGCAGTGGGCCGAACATCGCAGCATCTGGGTATTGGTCCGCGGCGGCGACAAGTGCGTCAATGGCATCACCGGTCATCAAAGAGTCCGGATTGGCCAGTAGGGCAAATTCGGTTTCGACAATCTCAAGACCCTGACTTGCAGCGGTTCCATAGCCAAGGCCAACGCGATTGCGGATGATTTTGGCATCCGGGCGCAAATTGGTGACGATATCAAGCGTATCGTCCTCGGAAGCGTTATCGATGACAATCAGTGGCAGGTCGGCAGGAAGCGATTTCAACAGCCCGCCAATAACGAGCCCCCCGTTATGGGTGATCGTGATAACTGTTGTTCTCGCCGTCATTTATTTTTCCTGCAGAAAATCCATGTCCCTTGTGGGGCTGAACATACTCAATCCGAACATAATGTCCAACGACAGATTCCGGCCAAGTTGAAAATAATCGTGAGCATTCCCGCGCCTTAAAAAGCTCAGAGGTTTTAGTGCGTTTATAAAGGTGTTTGCTGTTTTGCTGTTGAAAGCATTTCCGCGAGGATTTAGAAAATGCGGCAGGAAAAATATTGTTTGTTCGCTTTGCGGATGCGGGGGGGTGTGCCGCAAAACGAACTCCTTAACACGCATATCAACAGAAAGACTTCTTATGAAAGTATTATTGACCGGTTATCAGGGCTATGTCGGAAGTGTCATGTCCGGGTATCTCAAGTCCCGCGGCCATTCTGTCATCGGTCTTGATACAGGCTACTTCAATGGTCTCGACCTTTGGACGCCGCCATCCGTGGATGAAGTCAGAACCGTTGATATGCGAAATGTGCAGGAAAAGGATATCGAGGGCGTTGAAGCCATCATTCATCTGGCTGCGCTGAGCAATGACCCGCTGGGTGATTTTGCACCGGAGCTGACTGACGATATCAATTTCAAGGCAACCATGAAATTGGCAGAGATAGCCAAGAAGCATGGCATCAAACGTTTTGTGTTTGCGTCTTCTTGTTCGCTTTACGGTGCTGCTGATGTTTCAAAGCCGGTCGATGAAACATCACCAACGCTTCCGCTGACGCCATATGCGAAAAGCAAAATTGATTGTGAAAACGCCTTGCGCGCGATGAAAGACGAGAACTTCGAGCCAGTCTTCATGCGCAATGCGACGTGTTATGGGGACTCCCCGCGTATTCGTATTGATGTTGTCCTGAATAACCTGACAGCCCGCGCGATTGTTTCTGGTGAAGTGAAGCTTTTGTCTGATGGATCTGCATGGCGCCCGCTTATGCATGTCGAGGACATGAGCGCGAGTTTTGAAGCCGTTCTGACCGCACCGGCCAACCTGGTGAGTGGGGAAGCCTTTAACGTTGGCACCAATGAGCAGAATTATCAGGTTATTGATATTGCCAAAACTGTTCAGAAAGTCGTTCCGGGCTGTGATCTGACTTATTCCGATGACGCGCAGGTGGATGCACGCAGCTACCGCGTGTCATTTGACAAGCTTCATAGTGTGCTTCCAAATATCGGTTTCAAATGGAATGCGGAAAAGGGGGCTGCGCAGGTTGCTGAGCGTCTAAAAGCGGAAAAAGCGAAGGCAGAAGACCTGTTTGGCAGAAAGCACATTCGTCTTGAGCAGCTTAAGTATCTGGTGGAAAACCAGAAAGTGAACGCGGAACTTTTCTGGAACGCCTAAACCAAAAAGTAGGCGAATCAGTCCGCTTATATCGGGCTGATTCTTATGCCGCCAACCCAACGAACGCCGGTAAAGTTATCAAGGAAATTGCGTTTGCCGGCCAAGGTTTCGTGGCCGGTGTTGGTGAGTGTGATGGTGCGTTCGGCCCAGTTGGTTTTGGGGGTGGCGGGCGTGAGGGTGAAGAGCAGGTCCTGGCAGTCCATCATCCACTGAATTTCTGACCAGAACATCAGATCGCCGAGATAGGGCAGCGGATCAACGCTTCGCATCACGTGGCCGAAGACCGTGCCGACCGGGAGCGGGCCGTGATCCTTGATGATTTGCAGGGTGAGTTTTTGGGTCAGGCTTAATCCGGTTCGCGGATCGGGCAGTTCGGCGAGGTGGCGGTTGAGGGCCTCTGGCATGTGGGGCAGGGGCGCATTGCCGGTTTCCGCAAGTGTTTTGAGGTCTTTTGGGGTGTCTTGGCGGATTGCCTTCCAGACTTTGCTGCCAAATGTCAGCATGTCGCTGTTAAGTGGCGTGCGATGAGTGTTCCAGCACCAGATCAGACCATCGAGGGTGAGTTGACCAAGGCCGATGAAGCGGTCGATGGCTTCGGACGCGGGCGCGTGGTTGACGGAGATGACGTCGATATTGGTTTCGGGCTGGATGGTGGCGATGGCATCCATCAGGAAGGCCAGGATCAGCTGATCGTAGCTGTCATGTTCGAACCAGAGCACGACATGGTCATACTGCCCAAGACGATGGAGCGCGTCATATTCGCGCCTGAGCCGTTCAAGTGCCGTATCACCGCGCAGGTCGTAAGCGCCAGAAATGAAGGCCGCACGGGTTTCGATGAAGGCATCGCGCGGCACATCGGGCACCGGGCCCTGACAAAACGGATCGGAGAATTCCAGAAAATCGCCGATGAAGCCTGCCTGCTTGAGGCCATCGCGGATATCGGATCCGCAACGGACATGCAGCGTGGCTTGGGTGTCGAGCGGTTTCATTATTCGCCTGGGACCGGGACGCCCGTGCTCGCCCGAAGGGCACTCAGCAATGAGAGCATGTTGTCGGGCACATCGGATGTGGCGATTTTGGCATTGGCCGGATCGTCGTCCGGATTGGCAAACAAGGGGGCAATGTCACCAAGTCGGGCAGACCGCAGTGCAATCAGAAGGTCAATCAGTGATTTCTCATCATCGCGGGCCGCGGCGCGAAGCTTTTCAATTTCGTCGTCGGTATCTGGCAGAACGGTTATTTCCTGACAAAGCGTTTGAAAGGACATGTGCGCCAGTGCGCCCACGATGTCACGCGCGGTGTGATCGGATGGCTGTTTGGTGTCTGTCATGACACGGCACTCCTGATCAGAAAAGAGATCGATGATGGTGCCGGTTTTGGTGTGGGGCGTCAATAAAATGCGCGGTCTGATTGTGCGCGTCTGAACTCTATTCGGCGAGGCGGACAACACTTTCGCGGTTCATAAGCTTGGCCAGTTTCGACAGACGCTGTTCAACGACTTCGCCATACAGGGCCGATGCCTGCTTTTCGAATTGCAAGATCAGCTTGCCATCTTCGAGCAGCAATTGCGTTTGCGGCAGAATGCCTTCGACCCCGCCAGACAGCGTATGGCCCAGGCGAATGACATGGCCAAACAAACGGCCCGTCAGGCGGTCCTCGTCGCTGAGGATGCGGTCGCTGGCTTCGTCGCCCTTGAAGTTGCCGGTATAGCGCGAGCCGATGGTGTAGGCGAGGAACACCCGGTCATGGTGATTAAGGTCGATATAGGGGTGGCGCAGAATGCGGTTATAGCTTTGCTCTGCACGGTAATCGGGATGTTCGTTCCAGCCGATATCCCCAATGATGCAGGCGGCCAAACGCAGCCGTTCGATATTGACCGGCAGTTCGGAGAAGATCGGCGCACACCATTGCGCGACTTCTTCGCCGTGCTGGTGGAAACGTTCGCCGTCTTCGGCAAAGCTGAAGCAGGCTTCAAGCACCGGGTCGCGTTGACGCAGATCTTCGGGCAGGACTTCATACATCCAGCCTTCGCGCAAGCCATGGCCGGAAAAGACAACTTCCTTTGGCTTCATGCGGGTCATCAGCATGTTCATGACAAGAGACGCATGCGGCAGGCTGTCGATACGACGTTTGGACACACCGCCGATCTTTTCAAGCGACACCCGGCTTTGCTGGGAAATGATGTGGGTCAGTTCGGCCATTTCCGATTGCGGCATGGCAAGATTATGCACCACCGAAATCGGATAGTTTTCCTGGGCAATGAACAGCTTGGCAATTGATCGCCAGGAACCGCCGACGGCATAAAGCTGTTGGCCTTTACCCTCTGCCAGCCAATCGACCGTATCAAGGTGCTGATTGATTTCAGCCGTCAGACGGGCCCGGTCAGAGCCAAACACCGTATGCAGGCGCATCGCACCCAAAGGCAGGCTGACACGTTTTTTGATCTCGCCCTGATCCAGTAAAACCAGTTCGAGCGATCCGCCGCCGATATCGCCCATGATGCCCGATGCCATCGGATCACCTGATATGATGCCAAGGGCCGACAGGCGGGCTTCTTCAAGGCCGTCAATCACCTTGACCGTCAGGCCGGTTTCCGATGCCACGCGATCACAGAATTCCTTGCCGTCGCTGGCAGCCCGCACAGCAGCGGTGGCCAGCACATCGACATGGGTGACCTTCATCGCACGCAACAGTTTCGCAAAGCGGTGCATGGCGACCACGGCGAGCTCCACCCCCTCGGGGTTGAGGCGACCGGTGTTTTCCGGGTCACGGCCAAGGCCGCACATGACCTTTTCATTGAAGATCGGCATCGGTGCGCGGGTCATGCCATCAAAAATGACAAGCCGCACAGAGTTGGAGCCAACATCTATGATCGCGATGCGGTTGGAAGCCCGTTGGTCAGTCAGCATAAGATGTTGGCACCTGTTGGTCGTCTTTAGTCGTCAAGCTGTAGCACGGGAACATTCGGGTCGGCTTGATCCAGCGCACTTCCGCGGCCCGAAAGTGACGGGTTGGTCATGAAATATTTGTGCGACGAGAATGCATTTTCACCTGCCTCGCAGCGTTCATAGGAGCCGTCCGGCTGCAGATGCCATGCCTGTGCAGTGTCTTTCAGGTTGGCAATCATGATCTGTTCAACAATCTGTTGCTGACAGGTCGGATTTTCAACCGGAACCAGGGTTTCAACACGGCGGTTCAGGTTACGCGGCATCCAGTCGGCGGACGAAATAAACGCCTTGGCCTTACGCGACGGAAGCTTTGCGCCGTTGGCAAAGACCACAATGCGCGAATGTTCAAGGAACCGACCGACAATCGATTTGACGCGGATGTTTTCCGAAAGGCCCGGAACCCCCGGACGCAGACAGCAAATACCCCGCACGATCAATTCGATATGAACGCCAACCTGACTTGCGCGATAAAGCGCATCAATCACCACCGGATCGACCAGACTGTTCATCTTGGCCCAGATGCCAGATGGCTTGCCGGCCTTGCAGTTCTCGATCTCCTGATCAATGTGGGTCAGCAGCGTCGGGCGCAGGGTATGCGGCGCAATTGCGATTTTTTCAAGCGAGCGCGGGGTGGCATAACCGGTCATGAAGTTAAAGATGCTGGCCGCATCACGCCCCAATGCCGGATCGCACGAGAAGAACGAGATGTCGGTATAGAATTTGGCGGTGATCGGGTGATAGTTGCCGGTCCCGAAGTGGGTATAGGTCTTAAGGCCATGGGTTTCACGGCGGACCACCAGCGACACCTTGGCGTGCGTTTTCCAATCCAGGAAGCCATAAACCACCTGACAGCCCGCACGTTCAAGGTCAGCCGCCCAGCGCAGGTTGGCTTCTTCGTCAAAGCGGGCCTTGAGTTCGACCATCGCCGTAACCGATTTACCGGCTTCCGCGGCGGCAATCAGGGCCTTGACGATCGGGCTGTTTTCCGAGGTGCGATACAGCGTCTGTTTGATGGTGACCACATCGGGATCACGGGCAGCCTGAAGCAGGAACTGCACCACCACGTCGAAATCTTCGAACGGGTGATGAACCACCAGATCCTTTTTGCTGATCGCGGCAAAGCAATCGCCGCCAAAGTCACGTACCCGTTCCGGATAACGTGCGGCATAGGGCGAGAACAGCAAGTCATGGTGCAGATCGGAATCGATCAGCTGTTTGACATCAACAACGCCGAGCAGGCCATCGACCTTGACGACTTCTTCAAGCGCGACATCAAGTTCATCGATGACGAAATCAAGCAGGTCTTCGGGCATCGCCGCGTTGACCTTAAGACGGATGATGCTGCCGCGACGGCGACGTTTCAGTGCGGTTTTGAAAACGCGGACCAGATCTTCGGCTTCTTCTTCGATCTCAACGTCCGAGTCCCGGATGACGCGGAAGAAACCGTGTTCGATCATATCAAAGCCCGGGAACAGCTTGCCAAGATAGAGCAAGATTGCCTGTTCGACCGGAAGATAACGTTCATTGCGGCCCGGCAGGCGCAGGAAGCGGCCGATCTTTTGCGGTACAGGAATAAGCCCACGCATGTTGTGCCCGTCAGCCGGATCAAACAGCTGCATGACGATGGCAAAGCCAAGGTTGGGAATGAACGGGAAGGGGTGCGACGGATCAATGGCAAGCGGGGTCAGCGTCGGGAAGATTTCGCGGGTGAAATAGCCATCCAGCCATTTGCGGTCGGTCTGGGTCAGGTCGCCCTGATCAATGACCGAGATGCCCTGTTTTTCCATCTCGCTGCTGAGCTGGCGCCAGACGCGTTGCTGATCCTGCATCAACTGGTTGGCATCAAAGGTAATGGCGCGCAGCTGTTCGGACGGGCTCATGCCATCCTGACTGACCTTGGTCATGCCAGCGCGGACCTGCCCGACGAGGCCGGCGACGCGGACCATATAGAATTCATCAAGGTTGCTGGCCGAAATCGACAGGAAACGCAGTCTTTCAAGCAGCGGGTGGCCGGTATTCTGGGCCTCTTCAAGAACGCGATTGTTGAATGCCAGCCACGATAATTCGCGGTTAATGAAGCGGCTTTCCGAATCAATGGTGATCGCGCTTGACTGAACTGCAGCGGCGTGTGTCACGCTATGCCTCCTGCGGATTGAGGGAACGTCCTTGAACTTATGCGACAGTTCCCGGTTGCAAATGGAGTATAGGATAACTGCTTGGGTGGGTGCAATTTTCTTAAATTTATGTGTCAGTTTTTATAATGGCGTCACGGCGTGTGATATGGCATGGAAGAACACCGTTTGATCATCGTTCGCGACGTAGGGCCCAAACTCACTCACATTACCGGCCCGGCAACTGATATGAGAGAAAAAGCTAGGAAATGCCCGCAGAGCGGGGGCGTCCCCGGTCAAGGGATTTGACGCAGAGGCTTTCTCTCATATCAGTTGTCCTTCGGATCACCCGGATTTGCACGGGCTATTTTGTCGCAAAACCTTGAAAGATGTAGATCTTCCTGTGGTTTTGCTTCGCATATCCGCACAAATCCGGGAGACCGGGACGATCATGCGAGTGAGTTTGGGCCCTAGAGAAACGAAGACATGAAAACGCTGTTGTTGCTTCGGCATGCCAAATCAAGCTGGGCGGATCCGGGTCGGGCCGACCATGACCGCGAACTGAACCGTCGTGGTGAAAAGGCTGCACCCTTTATGGGCCGCTATCTGCGTCAGCATGAACTGGTGCCGGACCTGATCTGGTGTTCGACGGCGGCGCGCGCGGTGCAGACGCTTGGCCTTTTGGGGCGGGATTTCGCAACCGATGCCGATGTGATCTATAACGAAGACCTGTATATGGCCAGCGAGCGGGTGTTGCTTGAAAGCCTGCACCACACCCATGAAGACGCCAAGCATGTGATGTTCATCGGCCATAATCCGGGGATCGAGATTTTTGCCCAGTCGCTTTATGGCGGTGGCAATGATGAGGCGCGCGAGATCATGGCGCGCAAATATCCGACCTGCGGGCTTGCGCATTTCGAGTTCGATGTTGATCACTGGGGCGAAATCACACCGGGCAGTGGACGGCTGATCGACTTTATCAAGGTCAAGGATCTTCAGGCGGTCAAGATCAGCGCAGAACCAATCACCCAATGATTTGCTGATCTGCGTTGACTGATGTGCGTTAGCTGGTCTGCATTACTGGCACTTGACGAAGGGCCTGTCTGCGCGTTTTATACCGCTGAAATTTTGAGATACCACGCCCGTCGGGCAGGGGAACATCACACATAAGCGCCATGAATCACTGGTTGGCGGGCATGTTGTGGTGCGTTTTTTGTTTGACAGCGCGGGTCTGGCATGCACCTTTGCGGCCAAATTTGCGGCCCAAAATACAAAGCAACCTGGAATGACAATGCATCCTTTTCGCTCTCATAACTGTAATGCGCTGCGCGCGACTGACGCCGATGCGGAAGTTCGCCTGTCTGGCTGGATTCACCGTAAACGTGACCACGGCAACCTTCTGTTCGTTGACCTGCGCGACCATTACGGCATCACCCAGGTCGTGATCGATATTTCGAGCCCGCTGTTCGAGACGCTTGATAAAGCGCGTGCTGAAAGCGTGATCACGGTCGATGGCAAGGTTGTCAAACGTACGGCCGCAACCATCAACCCCAACTTGCCGACCGGCGAGATCGAAGTTTATGCATCGAACATCGAGGTTCAGTCTTCGGCCGAAGTTCTGCCGATGCCGGTGTTTGGCGATGTCGAGTACGGCGAAGAGGTTCGCCTGCGTCACCGTTATCTCGATCTGCGTCGCGAGAGCGTGCACAAGAACATCGTTCTGCGTTCGCAGGTGATTTCGGCCATGCGTCAGAAAATGACCGCACAGGGCTTCCTTGAAATCCAGACGCCGATCCTGACCGCAAGTTCGCCGGAAGGCGCACGTGACTTCCTGGTGCCGTCGCGTATGCATCCGGGCAAGTTTTATGCCCTGCCGCAAGCACCGCAGCAGTTCAAACAGCTGCTGATGGTTTCGGGCTTTGACAAATATTTCCAGATTGCACCGTGCTTCCGCGATGAAGATGCACGTGCCGACCGTTCGCCGGGTGAGTTTTACCAGCTCGACTTCGAGATGGCCTTTGCCACCCAGGACGACGTGTTCGCCGCGATCGAGCCGGTTCTGCATGACATCTTTGTCGAGTTCGGCGGTGGTCGCGATGTGACCCCGTATCCGTTCCCGCGCATTCCGTTCGATGAATCGATGGCGAAATACGGATCCGACAAGCCGGACCTGCGTAACCCGCTGATCATTTCGGACGTTACCGAGCCGTTCCGCGGGTCGAGCTTTGGCATCTTTGCATCGAACATCGAAAAAGGTTCGGTTGTTCGTGCGATCCCGGCAACCGGTGCCGCATCGCGCCCGCGCAGCTTCTTTGACAAGCTCAACAACTGGGCACGTGATGAAGGTGCGGCTGGTCTTGGTTACATCGTTTACGGTGAAGACGGCGAAGCAAAAGGCCCGATTGCCAAGAACCTTGATGCCGATCGTATCGCACAGATCAAGGAAATCACCGGCGTTGCCAATGGCGATGCGGTATTCTTTGCCTGTGACAAGGAACTGGCCGCTGCCAAGTTCGCCGGTAAGGTCCGTGACAAGGTTTGTGACGAACTGGAATTGCGCGAAGAAGGCATGTTCAAGTTCTGCTGGATTGTTGACTTCCCGATGTATGAGGAAGACGACGACGGCAAGATCGAATTCAGCCACAACCCGTTCTCGATGCCCCAAGGTGGTCTTGAGTCACTTGAAAACATGAACCCGCTTGATATCAAGGCGTGGCAGTATGACATCGTTTGTAACGGTATCGAGCTGTCATCGGGTGCCATTCGTAACCATCGCCCGGACATCATGTACAAGGCGTTCGAAATTGCCGGTTATGGCAAGGACGTTGTCGATGACCGCTTTGGTGGCATGATCAACGCGTTCAAATTCGGCGCCCCGCCGCACGGTGGTTCGGCCCCGGGTGTTGACCGTATCGTCATGTTGCTGGCCGATGAGCCGAACATTCGCGAAGTCATTGCCTTCCCGCTGAACCAGCAGGCACAGGATCTGATGATGAATGCGCCGGCAGAGGTTGATGACAGGCAGCTTAAAGAACTGCACCTGCGTGTGCAGCTGCCGCCGAAAGCGAAAAAAGACTGATGTGTTTTGGGCCTTGCCCGAAATACTGAAGATACAAGCGGCCCGGAGCTTTCCGGGCCGTTTTCTTTTGGGGAAATCTATTGGCAATCGTTACCTAATATTAACCGGCATTGGGCCACTGTAGCGGAGGAAAAGAAAATTCGATCCTTCGGGGGATGGCCTGTTGAGAAAAATTCTTGTGGTGGCGGCACCTTTGGCGCTTGGCGCGTGCGGTGGTCCGATTGAGTTGACGGTGGCAAAGCTTGCCGGTGATTTGATCAGCTATGTGTCGACCGGCAAAAGCACAACCGACCATGCGGTTTCTTTCGTTGCCGAGCGTGATTGCGCGCTGCATCGCCCACTTCTCGAACAGACCATCTGCAAGGACGACGACACCATCCTGGCCGAAGAGGCCGCAGCCCTCGCCGTGATGGGCGAGCCTGAGATTAAACAGGAACTGCGCGTTGCCCGCCCGGAAATCTACGCGGTGAATGCCCCGGCAGAGGATTGGTCCCGCCCGAGTGCGACGGCGCTTAAATCCAACGCGATTGTCACCACCAACCTGCCGCCACTGACCCCGAAAAAGACGCCTGGTGATGCGGTTGATGCGGTTGAGGTTGCCTCTGCACGTGATCAGATCGAAGTCGAAGACGTTGCCGTTGATCGCAGTGACCTTGGTCCGATCGACCCGCAGGTCGAGGCGGATGCCGCCGTTGCAGGCTATGTCAGTGATGAACCGGCAGCCGAAATTGCCACGCTGAAGGAAACCGTTACTGCCGCATTGGTCGACCCGGCTGTTATGGGGGACGGGGATGATGTGGTGGTCAAACCGGTGGATGCAGCACTTGACGGGGACGCGCTTGCAGGGGATGACCTTGCCGCGCCGCTGCCCGGTGATTATGTGGTATTGGCAAGCTTTGCAGATGAAGCGCGTGCCAACAGGGCGCTGGGCCTTTATAAGGAATACCAGCCGCGCCTTTTGAATGCCGAGGTCAAGGGCAAGCCGTATCTTCGTGTTGCGGTCGGGCCGCTTTCGGCAGAACACGCACATGATTTGCGCCTTCTTGCTGCCAAAAAGGGGGTTAAAGATCCCTGGATTGTCGGAGTTGGCGCCACCGGAGAGTGATGTTGTCTGGATTTTTTTCAGAGATTAAGCAACGTCAGCGTTCCCTTAAAGGAACGCTGATCTTTTGTTTGGGTCTTGGTGGCTGTGCCGCGCAGGCTGGTAATGTGACGGGCATCGAAGATGCCATCGTGCCGCATGTGGCGGAATATCATTTCAAGCTGAGCCATGCCGAACAGGGCAGTTCGATCGTTGATGCATCCGGTGTGCTTGGCTATCGCTTTGAGAAGATGTGCGATGGCTGGGTCACGGAAATGCAGCAGATCATGATCCTTCAGGGCAGCGAAGGCACGCCGATCAATTCGGCCTATTCCATGACCCAGTGGGAAGATTTCGACGGAACGGAATATCGGTTCCGCATGCGTGATTATCTTGATGGCACCAAGGTCGACGAGATCGTCGGTAAGGCGGTCCGCAAGGACGACATGGTCAAGGTCAGTTACGAAATCCCGGTCGAGGTCGAGGAAGAACTTCCGGCCGATGCCATGTTCCCGACCCAGCATTCGCTGGTGTTGCTGAAACGTGCGAAAGACGGGGTGCGGTTTGCCAATGATCTGGTGTTTGATGGCAGCGGCGATACCCCGACCAACCGGGTTGCTGTGGTGATTTCAGGCAGCAAGGATGCCGATAATACCGCCAACGATCCCGACGCGATTGCGCGCGGCGCATTTCATCGCATGAACCTGGCATTTTATCCGATCGGGGCTGCGGAAAACGGTCCGTCAACCGAGATGGCGGTTGATTTTGGCGATAACGGTGTCGCGCATGGTATGCGTTTTGACTATGGCGAGTTTGAAGTGCTGGGCACGCTGGACAAGGTCACCAAGCTGCCGCTGCCGGAATGCGGATCGCAGTAAGACGGATCTCCTGTTTCGGACGTAAAAAAGCCTGCCCAAAAAAGGCAGGCTTTTTTAGTGGGGAGTGCCCGGGTGTTTTACGCAGCAGCAGAATTGCGTGAGGCGTTGCAATAAAGCCCGTAGAGGGTCTCGATCACGCGCAGAGCATCGTTACCATTCAGCGAATAGTAGATGGTCTGTGCTTCGCGACGAGTCTGGACGAGCTTGTCACGACGCAGGCGTGCAAGATGCTGCGAGAGGGCGGACTGGCTTAGCCCGACAATGCGTTCGAGTTCGCCAACCGACTTTTCGCCTTCGTTGAGTTGGCAAAGGATAAGCAGTCTGCTCTGATTGCTCATGGCCTTTAACAGGGTGCTAGCCTGTTCGGCCTTTTCTTCTAAGTTGTTAAGTTCCATTTGGCTTCCTTATGAGCCTGACCGCAAGCGGCCATTGTCCCAATGAAAATTCGACAAATCACCAGACGGAGCCATCGGGTGGC
Organism: Thalassospira sp. MCCC 1A02898; assembly: GCF_001618185.1. Taxonomy (NCBI): domain Bacteria; kingdom Pseudomonadati; phylum Pseudomonadota; class Alphaproteobacteria; order Rhodospirillales; family Thalassospiraceae; genus Thalassospira; species Thalassospira sp. MCCC 1A02898. Next base: position 32,311 of record NZ_LPXK01000008.1, read on the forward strand.
TTCTGATCCGACTGGCGCGAAGTCACTGCGGTAATAATACCTAAAGGATAGTGACTTCTGCCACCAACAAATTACAGGAATTCATCGGTAAACTTATTCTCAAGTATATTACAAATCTGTCAAGAGAGTGTTTACTCGGATCTCACCTGCTGCTGATGGTGTTTGTGCCGGAATCCGGCCTGTCGAACTTCCTTCCATGCACCAGATTTTTCTCTGGCGATTGCGAATTTGATCCCTTGGGCGGTGTGCGGGCGAATGAAACCTTTGCACCGATTCCGACAGGACCTGTTTTTATTTGATTATGTTCCCGTTTGCTCGGTTTGAAACATAATCGATACCAGCATATACAAACCCGAGAAAACGGCAAAACTGTGAAAGTATTAGTAGCAGACGTGACACGCGCCAGATGATGCGAAGATAGAAGGCCAAAAAGCTTGCCTTATCGTTCGGTGATGTGCTGATTTAGAACAAAGAGAAGCATCCTGTTTTGCGCTAGAACAAGCAAAGTAGGATAAAAATAACGGACGCGGTCAACGCGATCCCGTGACCCGGGCTTGGTCCCGGCGCCGCACCATATCGGACCATTCAGGAAGGCGACGCAGAAAAATGGCGACTTTGTTCGTGACCCATCACGATTGTATTGAACATGATACCGGCCCGGGACACCCGGAATGCGCCGATCGTCTGCGCGTGATCCAGCGCGTTTTCGAGGCCGAGGAATTCATGTTCCTTCACCGCGAAGAAGCGCCGCTGGGCGATATCGACCTGATCAAGAAAGTGCATGACCCGGCCTATGTCGACAAGGTGATGGCAAGCATCCCCGACCACGGCATCGAGCCGCTTGATGGTGATACCTATGTCTCGCCGGGGTCGGGCAGGGCGGCATTGCGATCGGTTGGTGGGGCCTGTGTCGCGGTTGATGCGGTGATGGAGGGGCATGAAAAGAATGCCTTTGTCGCGACCAGACCGCCGGGGCATCACGCCGAGTATGACCGGGCGATGGGATTTTGCCTGTTTAACAATGCGGCCATTGCAGCCCACCATGCGCGCAACAAATTCGGCATCAAGCGGGTGGCGGTGATGGATTTCGATGTCCATCACGGTAACGGCACGCAGGACCTGTTTTATAATGATGCGGACCTTTTTTATTGCTCTACCCATCAATGGCCACTTTATCCCGGCACAGGGGCGGAGAGCGAACGCGGATGTGCCAATAATATCCTTAATGTCGGTATGGTTGCCGGATCGGGCACAAAAGAAGTGCAAGAGGCGTTCAATTCGACGGTCTTGCCCGGTATTGCCGCGTTCAAGCCGGAACTTCTGATCATTTCTGCGGGCTTTGACGGGCACAAGAATGATCCGCTGGCGGGGCTTTGCTATGTGGCGGATGATTTTGTCTGGATGACCAAGCAGTTGATGGATCTTGCCGAGGAACAGTGTGGTGGGCGTGTGGTGTCCTTGCTTGAAGGGGGCTATGATTTGCCGTCACTTGCGACCAGTGCCGTGCAACATGTGCGGACATTGATGGGGGCCCATTAAGGGCAGTCAAAGATCAGCCCAAGATCACCTCAAGATCACTCAAAGATCATCGGGGTATTGCCCGACAAAAGCGTTTCAGTCAGACGAAATTGCGTTCTGTTCGGTTGCCCTGATCGTGACTTACGCGTAAACTCCGCGCCGATCTAAGAAATGGAGCTTACATGTCCGAGGCTACTGCATCTCCCGCACTTCCTGAAGATATCGCGAAACTGAGTTTCGAAGAGGCGCTTGGGCAGCTTGAAACCCTTGTGCGTCAGCTTGAACAGGGGCAGGTCGGGCTTGATGACGCCATTGCGTCCTATGAACGCGGTGCGGCGCTGAAACGCCATTGCGCGGACAAACTGCGTGCGGCTGAAGAGCGCATCGAAAAAATCACCCTGAATGCGGATGGCCGCCCGTCGGCAACCCCGACCGAAATTGAATAATCGGAGACCGTCGTGAGTTACGACATGATTGCCGAACTGAGTGCGGCGTCTGCTGATCTGGGCGAGACGCTTGACGGGATCCTGCCCCGCGCCAATGGCCAGATCGAGCAGCGCCTGTATCAGGCGATGCGCTATTCGACGCTGGGCGATGGCAAACGGCTGCGCCCGTTTCTGGTGCTGAGCTCTGCTGGCTTGTTCAAGGTATCGCGCCGCTCGGCCCTGCGCGTGGCCGCGGCGGTCGAGATGGTGCACAGCTATTCGCTGATCCATGATGACCTGCCGGCGATGGATGACGATGATCTGCGCCGCGGCAAGCCCAGCTGCCACAAGCAGTTTGATGAGGCGACAGCGATTTTGGCCGGTGATGCGTTGCTGACCCAGGCGTTTGAAGTGCTGGCCGATGAAGATACCCATCCTGATCCGCGTGTTTGCACCGATCTTGTCCGTGCCCTTGCCCGTGCGGCGGGGCCGTATGGCATGGTCGGCGGGCAGATGATCGATCTGGCCGGGGAAGGGCAGAGCTTTGATCAGGCGCAGGTGACACACCTTCATTTGCTCAAGACCGGGCGGATGTTTGCCTTTGCCTGCGAAGCCGGGGCGATCCTTGGCAAGGCACCGAAAAGCATTCGTTTGGCGCTTCGATCCTACGCGCATGACATGGGGCTGGCGTTTCAGATCAAGGATGACATTCTTGATGTCGAGGCAAGTTCGGAAGAACTCGGCAAGACGGCCGGCAAGGATGTTGATCAGGAAAAATCAACCTTCGTCAAATTGCTCGGTCTTGATCAGGCCCGCGCGCAGGCCAGAATGCTGTGCGATCAGGCGATCAATCACCTGAACTGCTTTGATGACGAGGCCGGACCGCTGCGTGCGGTGGCACGTTTTGTGGTTGAACGCGGCCGTTAAGCGGCTGTGGCCCTAGATCATCACCATGACCGATCATGCGCCATATACAGCCGGTTTTCGTGACCGGCTGTTTGACAAGGACCCGTTTCCGTTAGCGATCTGGTATCCGGCGACGGCACCTGAGAGTTCGGTGCGTCATATGGGCGTGGCATCCAGTGCTGCGCGCGGGGCCGACTTTGCCGATGATGGCCCGTTTCCCATCGTTCTGTTTTCGCACGGATCGGAAGGGCATCGGTTCAATCAGTTCTGGTTGGCGGAATATCTCGCACGGCGGGGCTATATCGTCGCGGCCCCGCAGCATCATGGCGATAACTACCTTGATGCGTCCGAAGCCCGGCAGTTGACGATTATCGAGCGCCGCCCGCAGGAAATGCGTCTGGCACTTGATCTGCTGTTGGCGCATGACGAGATCGGGCCGCAGATTGACCAGGACAAAATCTATGCCCTTGGCCATTCGGCAGGCGGGGCGACGGTTCTTAAGTTGGGGGGCTGGGATTTTGATGCCAAGGCCTGGCAGGATTACTGCGAAATCAACGCTGAAACGGACCACGTGATTTGCCAGCATGCGCCAAGCGATGATCACCTTGATCGGTTGCATACTGTGTATGGCGGGCCGGTGGTGTCCGAGCGCGATGAACGAATTGCCGCCATTATCGCGATTGCGCCAGCCTTTGGTGTGGCAGCGACCGATGCGGGATTGAGCGATATCGATATCCCGATGCTGTTTGTCGAGGCCGATACAGATGAAATCCTGCATGACCATGTTAACGCCGCACACTTCCGCAAGCTGTTGCGCGGGCGGGCAAAGTTTGTGAAGGTCAAAGGGGCCGGGCACTATTCCTTCTTGCCGAAATGCACCCCATATATTGCAGAGAATTTTGGCTATTTATGCCGCGATTTTGGTCAGGATCGCGACACCATTCACCGCACCGTCGAGCAAGTGATCCACCGTTTCCTCGATAAGGTAAAAACCGGTGAAATTCAGGGTCGCTAATTCGGTCGAACCTCGCTATTTTACGCAGCTTGCAACATGGCGCCATAACAGTCACCCTGTTGTAACCAACGCCATATAAAAAATTGAAATCGAGATCGGAATGAGCACGACCTCCAAGACCCCGCTGCTGGATACCATCAACACCCCCGAAGAGCTGCGCAAGTTGCAGCCTGCCCAGATGAAGCAGGTTGCCGACGAGTTGCGCGCCGAGGTGATTGATGCGGTATCGGTGACCGGCGGGCATCTGGGTGCTGGACTTGGTGTGGTCGAGCTGACGGTTGCGATCCATTACCTGTTTGATACGCCGTATGATCGTTTGATCTGGGATGTTGGTCATCAGTGCTATCCGCATAAAATCCTGACCGGGCGGCGTGATCGTATCCGCACCATTCGTCAGGGTGGTGGTTTGTCAGGTTTCACCAAACGATCCGAATCCGAATATGATCCGTTCGGGGCAGGGCATAGCTCCACCTCGATCTCGGCAGGGCTTGGTATGGCAGTCGCCAACCAGCTATCGGATGACAAGCGCAAGAACGTGATTGCCGTCATCGGCGACGGATCGATGAGTGCTGGCATGGCCTATGAGGCGATGAACAATGCCGCCGCCACCGATCAGCGTTTGATTGTCATCCTGAACGATAACGATATGTCGATTGCCCCGCCGGTGGGGTCGATGTCGGGTTATTTGTCACGCCTGATTTCGGGCAAGGGATATCAGGGGCTGCGCAATGCGGCCAAGGGCCTGACCAAGCATCTGCCGCGCCAGATCGAAGAGGCGGCGCGCAAGCTTGAAGAATATACCCGTGGCATGGTTACGGGCGGGACCCTGTTTGAAGAAATGGGCTTCTTCTATGTCGGGCCGATTGATGGCCACAACATGGATCATCTGTTGCCGGTTTTGAAAAACGTCCGCGATGCCGATGTTGATGGCCCGATCCTGATCCATGCCGTGACCCAAAAGGGCAAGGGCTATGGCCCGGCGGAAAATGCCGCAGACAAATATCATGGCGTTGCCAAGTTTGATGTTGTGACCGGCAAGCAGGCCAAGCCAACCCCGAATGCGCCGAGCTACACCAAGGTGTATGGCGAAACGCTGGTGAAGCTTGCCGAGAAGGACGAGAAAGTTACCGCGATCACGGCTGCGATGCCGTCCGGCACCGGGGTTAACATCTTTGCCGATCATTTCCCCGATCGTGCCTTTGACGTCGGGATTGCCGAACAGCATGCGGTGACCTTTGCCGCCGGGATGGCGTGCGAAGGATACAAACCGTTCTGCACGCTGTATTCGACCTTCCTGCAGCGCGGTTATGATCAGGTCGTGCATGATGTCGCGATCCAGAACCTGCCGGTGCGTTTCGCGATGGACCGTGCTGGACTGGTCGGGGCCGATGGTGCGACCCATGCCGGGGCTTATGACATTGCCTATCTTGGCTGTTTGCCGAACTTTGTTTTGATGGCGGCCGCTGATGAGGCAGAGCTTGTCCACATGACCACGACCGCCTGGGCGATTGATGATCGACCATCTGCGTTCCGCTATCCGCGTGGCGAGGGTGTTGGCGTTGAAATGCCGGCCGAGGGGAAAGTCCTTGAAATCGGTAAGGGCCGCATCCTGCGCGAAGGTGGCAAGATCGCGATCCTGTCTTATGGCACGCGTCTGGCCGAGGCGCTTATTGCCGCCGAAGACCTTGCCGCACGGGGTTTGCCTGCCACGGTTGCCGATGCACGCTTTGCCAAGCCGCTTGATCATGAACTGATTGCCGATCTGGCGCGCAACCACGAAGTCCTGATCACCATCGAAGAAGGGTCGATCAACGGCTTTGGCGCGATGGTTCTGCAGCATTTGGCAGGCCACGGATTGCTGGATAACGGGCTTAAGATCCGCACCATGGCGCTGCCAGATACGCTGATTGATCATGACAAGCCGGAAATCCAGTACGAGAAGGCCGGGCTTGATGCCAAGGCCATCGTCAAGACCGCCCTTGGCGCGCTTGGCATGAGCGAAAGCAAGGCACGCGCCTGATCAGGTCAAAGAATATCGAGATAAACAAAAGGCCGGTTGTCGGAAATGACAGACCGGCCTTTTTCGTTCTTCGCGTTAGTCAGTCGACGTAAATCATCTTGTGCGTCATGCCGCCATCAATGCGGATGGTTTCGCCGGTCATGAAGCCGGATTTATCGCCATCCAGCAGGAAGGAGACGGCCTGTGCGATGTCTTTAGGCGTGCCGACACGGCCAACTGGGTGTTGGGCCTTGTCGGCTTCGCTGTGATCGGGTTCGGTTTTGTTGGCGTTTTTCTGCCAGTCGCCAACTTCGATCCAGCCCGGTGCGATGGCGTTGACGCGAATATCACCCGCAAGGCTGACCGCCAGCGCATGGGTCAGGGCAACGATGCCACCCTTGGACGCGGCATAGGGTTCAGTGTTGGCCTCTGACTGGAAGGCGCGGGTGGAGGCGATATTGACAATCGCGCCATTGGTATCGCGCAGATGCTGTGTCGCGTGCTTGGTTGCCAGAAACGCACCACCCAGATTGACATTGATCACGCGTTGCCATTGATCCCATTCAAGGTCTTCGATGTTGGGGACATGGGGATTGGCGATCCCGGCATTGTTGATCAGGCCATCGATGCGACCAAACCGGTCAACGCATTGCTGGATGCAAAGTTTGATGTCGGGCTCATGGGCAACGTCGCCTTGCAAAAACAATGTGCGGTCGCGTTCAGCGTCCGTCAGGCCATCAAGCGCGTCCTCGCCCGCATCGGCATCAAGATCAAACATCGCGACCTTCCAGCCAAGGCCCAGAAGATGCTTTGAGATGCCAAGGCCCAAGCCCTGGGCGCCACCGGTGACAAAGGCCACGCGCGGTGAATTTGCGGACGGGTTATCCATGTCTGCCCCATTTGATTGTGATGGCAAGGCCGGGCGGATGCGCAGCCCTTGAGGAACTCTGGGGAAATGGTCCTGTTTGCGCGAAATTGCAAGGCGTTTATATCAGGCGGATGCTGATCCGTTTTCAAGCTTATCGAGCAGGGCGTGAACGAAGCCTTCCTGACGCCCGTTAAGGCCGCGACGGGTTGCGAGATTTTGCAGGGCCTCGGTTGCGGCGATATGCAGGCGGTAATGGCCGGGATCCTGATCAATGCGGGTGGATTGTTGCGCACTGTCGCCAAAGACCATGGCATGGCACAGACCGGCATTGGCCGAGGTGAAGGCGCGACAGGTCAGCGGGCGGATGGCGTAAATGCTGCAGCGATCCTGTTCATCAAGCAACGGGCAGCGCACCCGAACGTCACTGGTTTTTGTAAACTGTTCGATGTCGGTTGCGGCGCTGCGCAGGCGATCTTTCAGGGTATCGATCTGTGGCGTGGTGAAATTTGCCGTGATGTAGGCGGCGATCAGGTCGGTGACACCGGGCGGTACACTGACAAACAGGTGGCAGCAGGCGCTGCATTGATCGCGACAGGCACGCGGGTGCGGGTTGGGGAAGCTTTGGCGCAAAAGGTTTGATGCCTGTTCGAGTATCGCCATGGTCGCCCCGGCAGCATCGGCAAGCGTATCGGCTGCATCAAGGGCGCGGTCCAGTTCGGTGCGGAAATCGGCAAACATCTGTTCGTAGCGCCGCGATGCCTCGGTCGTCAGGGCGCCGGTCTGGGCGATGTTGCGCGAAACCCGGTCTATTGCGTCATCAAGCTTGGTCATCAATCCCAGTTACTTTCGTGCTGGTACTCAAGACAGGCCTTCAGATTGGCTGTTTGGTCGTTATCTAATTTAGCATTGTTTGGCGTTATTCCCAAAAAATTGCATAACGGTGGAGTTGGTGACGTTCGGGTTTTGGCCGTGCAGACAAAAAAACCGGCCAGATAAATCCGGCCGGGGAGGTAGGGTCAGAGACCCGATGGGTGCTGCGGGAAAGAGCTTTCTGTTAGCAGGAAAGGCTCCGGGCAGCGGGAGTATAAGACTGCAACGCTTATGCTGCAGGGGAGGTAAAGGTGTCTTCGTATTGTTTGCGCAGCTGGGCCTTCTGAATTTTGCCCATGGTGTTGCGCGGCAGTTCCTTGATCACCCAGATGCGCTTGGGCACCTTGAATTTGGCCAGCTTGTCCTGGGTGCGTTTGATGATGGCTTCGGGGTCGGCCTGATCGCCATTGGCGGCCACAATCACACCGGCAACGGCTTCGCCGAAGTCGGGATGTGGCAGGCCAAAGATCGCGACTTCATCGACCTCGTCATATTCGGCGATGACTTCTTCGACTTCCTTGGGATAGACGTTAAAGCCGCCGGAAATGATCAGGTCCTTGTCACGGCCTACGATGGTGACATAGCCGTCTTCGCCGATGGTGGCGAGATCGCCGGTGATAAAGAAGCCGTCAGAGCGGAACTCGGACGCGGTCTTTTCCGGCATCTGCCAGTAGCCTTTGAAGACGTTCGGACCACGGACCTCAAGCACACCGATTTCACCAGCCCCCAGAACATTGCCATCCTTGTCACAAACGCGGGCCTCGATCCCCGGCAGGGTCGGGCCAACCGCACCCGGACGACGTTCGCCATCGAGCGGGTTCGACGTGTTCATGCAGGTTTCGGTCATGCCATAGCGTTCAAGGATCTTGTGACCGGTGCGTTCAAAGAACGCGTCATGGGTTTCGGCCAGAAGCGGGGCCGAGCCAGAGACGAACAGACGCATGTTGGCGGTAACATCCTTGGTGAATTTCGGATGCGCCAGCAGGCGGGTATAGAAGGTCGGAACGCCCATCAGGACGGTTGATTGCGGCAGGCGTTCAATCACGTCATCGGCATCGAATTTCGGAAGCAGGATAACCTTGCCGCCATTCATCAGCATGATGTTGATCGCAACAAACAGCCCGTGGGTGTGAAACAGCGGCAGGGCATGCAGCAGAGTATCACCCGGCTTGAAGCCCCATGCCTGATGCAGGGTTTTGGCGTTCGAGCCCAGATTGTTGTGGGTCAGCATCGCGCCCTTGGACCGGCCCGTGGTGCCCGAGGTGTACAGGATGGCAGCAACGTCGTCCTTGTCGGCGGCGACGATGTCGGTCATGGCAGTGGCGTTTGCGGCTTCGTCATTGAGGCTGCCATCGCCGTTTGAACCAAGCGACAGGACAGCCGCGACGTCATTCTTGTCACCCAGTTCCTTGGCCGCGTCGATATGGCCCGGACGGCAGACGAAGACACGCGGTGCGGCATCACCCAGGAAATAGGCGATTTCATCACCGGTATAGGCAGTGTTGAGCGGCAGGTGAATGGCGCCAAGTTGCAGGCAGGCCAGATACAGCGCGATCACATCGGAGGATTTGTCGACCTGTGCGGCAACGCGGTCACCCTTGACTACGCCATGGGATGCCAGCACGGCGGCATAACGACCGGTGCGATCAAGCAGCCACGAAAAACTGCGTTCGGTGCCGTCACGTTCAATCAGAAACGTGCGGGATTTGTCGGCCGGAAAACGGTCCAGAAATGTTTGAAGAAGATTATCTGACATGGTCATACCTGTTTAAATTCCGGCAAGCTGTGCGACGGATTTCGATGTGGCGATCTTTCCGTCATTCATCAGTGCTTCGTGGTTTTTCTCGATATCATTGAGGTGATAGGCGTAGTTCACCATCATGCCGCCCGCCTGACGCAGACCCTTTTCGGAGGTATCGCCAAGCCAGTTCAGGCGTTCAAGCTGTGCACCATTGCCCAGATGGAAGCGGGCAGTGGGATCAAGCGGGGACTTGCCGCGTTTGCAGGTGGCAAGATAGGTGGCACACAGCGCCAAAGTCGGTTTTTGCAGCTTGGCGACCTTGATCGGATCGTTGATCCAGTCGTCTTCGCTAAGCCCGTCCAGCACCTGACCGGCAAGTTCGGCGTCGTCGGCCTTGCTTTTCTGGCGGGTGCGCAGCCAGCCCATGAAGCCCGGAATGGGCGACAGGGTGGCAAATTGTTTGAGCTGCGGGAATTCGCGTTTGAGTTCCTCGACCACCTGTTTGATCAGGAAGTTGCCAAACGAAATCCCCTTAAGGCCCGCCTGACAGTTGCTGATCGAATAGAAGATCGCCGTGTTGGCGGTTTCCGGTGCCTTTTCATCGATTTCCGGGGCCAGAAGCGCCTGAACGCTATCAGCCAAGCCGTGCACGAGGGCGACTTCAACAAAGATCAGCGGATCGTCGGGGATGGCCGGATGGAAGAAGGCAAAGCATTTCCGGTCGGTTGCCAGACGACGGCGCAGATCTTCCCAGCCCTGAATTTCATGGACCGCCTCATAGCGGATCAGTTTTTCAAGGATGGCCGCCGAGGTATCCCAGTCAATGTGACGCAACTCAAGGAAGCCACGGTTGAACCAGCTGGTCAGCAGGTGCTGCATATCGGCATTGAGCGGTTCAAGGTCGCGGTTGTTCTTGAGAAGTGCAATCAGGGTTTCACGCATATCGACAATGGCCCGCGTGCCACCCGGTGCCATGTTGATCTTGCGCAGCAGTTCCTGACGGATCGGCTCGGACGTTTGGGTCAGGACGGCGAGGTTTGCCTCGGACGGGTCCTTGGCAAAGGCCTCGGCGGCCTTGGTGACCTTGGCGCGATCAGCGCTAAAGTCATTTTGCATCATCCGGAAGAAGGCCAGATGGTCTTCTTCGGGAAGGTTTTCCCAAAGCCGCACCACTTCGCGTGCAGCCGCGGTGCCACGTGCCTCGCCCTTTTGCGAAACAAGGTCCTTGCACATGGCGCCAAGCTGCTTGAGCGGGTCCTGCGGGGTCGAGAGAGGCAGATCAAGCAGTTCGCGACCACGGTCGGCAATGCTTGAAAGCCAGCTTTTGACAGACATGCCTGACATTAGCGTCCTCCGATGATGGTTTCCGGAAGCCAGGTGGCGATCTGCGGGAAGAAGCACAGAATGATGATCGCTGCGATCATGCACATCACGTAAGGGAAGGCGCCCTTAAGGATGCTCTGCAGACGGATGTCGGGTGCAATGCCATTGATTACATACAGGTTCAAACCAACCGGCGGGGTGATCAGACCGATTTCCATGTTGATCGTCAGGATCACGGCAAACCAGTAAGGATCGAAACCGGCATTGATGATCACCGGCAGCAGGATCGGTGCGCTCATCAGGATGACCGCGACCGGCGGCAGGAAGAAGCCACTGATCAGCAGGAACACGTTGATGAAGCCCATCAGAACCCAACGGTTGACCTCAAGGGCGGAAATCCACTGTGCAATCGACTGGGTGATGAACAGCGACGACAGCATGTAGCTAAACAGGCCGGCAGCCCCGATGATCAGCAGGATCATCACGGATTCCTTGGTGGTGTCACGCATGACATTCCAAAGCTGACCCGGTTTCCACATGCGATAAACGATCATCGCGGTGATCAGGCAGAACAGTGCACCCACACCGGCCGTTTCCGAAGGTGTCGCAACACCGCCATAAAGGGCGAACAGAACCGCACCGATGATGACGAGGAAGGGCAGAACACGCGGAAGGATTTCAAACTTTTCCTTCCATGTGTATTTGACAACACCAAGGGCGACCTGGGCGTTACCCTGACGCCAGGTCGAATAGAGCGACCAGGCCATGAACAGGGCGGTGACCAGAAGACCCGGCAGAAGACCGGCAAGGAACAGACGCCCGATCGAGGTTTCGGTCGAGATCCCGTAAACAATCATGGTGACACTTGGCGGGATCAGGATGCCCAGCGTACCGCCAGCGGCAATTGAGCCGGCTGCAACCGTATCGGGGAAGCCGCGTTCGCGCATCGCCGGGATGCCCATCTTGCCGATTGCGGCACAGGTGGCAGGCGACGAACCCGACAGGGCGGAAAAGATCGCGCAGGCGCCAAGGTTTGAAATCACAAGCCCGCCCGGAATACGGGTCAGCCAGCGATCAAGAACAGAATACAAGTCACCACCGGCCCGAGACGAGGCAACAACCGCGCCCATCAGGATGAACATCGGGATGGCGAGAACTTCGAAACTTTCGAGTTTGCCGAACAGGATTTCCGGCAACAGCGGCAGTGATCCGGTGCCATCAAAGGTGATGATGAAGCCAACACTGACCAGAAGCAGGCCAATGCCGACCGGAATACCAGAGAAAAGAACAAGGGTGGTTGCGATGCCGACAACGGCCGCAAGAAGCAAGGGATCCATGATGCGGCCTCCTTAGGAAATGTCGTCGCGAATATCGAACGGTGTCGATCTGCGGGTGATAAGCGACAGGAAATCGGCAAAGAATTGCAAGAACAGCAAGCCAAAGCCGATCGGCAGCGCGGTGTAAGGTTTCCAGAGTGCGACGGCCCAGATGGTTTCAGACAACCAGCCGCCTTCATAAGCCTCGATCACCAGTTCCAGACCATAGAAGCCAAACAGTGCGCTGATCGCCATGCCACATGACAGGGTCAGGATGGCAAGGGTCATGCGTGCGCCGCGTTTGAGGTACATCGGGAACAGGTCAACATTGACGTGACCGCGCAGCAATTGAACATAGGGCAGGCCGACCAGTGTCGCGCCGATCATCAGGAAGATGACGGCTTCGGTCTGCCAGACGGTGGATTCATTGAGCACATAGCGCATGAAAACCAGCTGGCAGATGATCAGCATCGCAATGGCAAACATGCTTGCCGATGCGATCCCGCAAATGCGCGATAAGAAATGGATGGCAGAAATGACGCCATCAAGCGGGCCCTTTGGCGCCTGGGACCGGTTTGCGGCCATGGCGTTTTGATGGTCGATCGGCTCGACATCAGGCGGGGGAGGCATATCTGATTTAACGGAATGCGACGCACTTGGTGTCTGCGTGAAATCGTCTGGCAGATCAATCGGAAGTGGGTGCGGGGACATGGCGTTCGACACGCGCGTTCTCCTCTGACGGAACCGTATTGGTCTATATTTTTGTATTTTGAGGAATGCGGTGGTGCCGGACAGACCGGCACCACCATCACTTCACGTCAAGAACCGATCACTCGACTGCAAGTGCCATATCAAGAAGTTCCTGGCCGTTCGGGGTCTCTTCGACGAACTTCTTGTAGGAGGTTTCCTTGGCCAGAGCCTGCCAGGCAGCGAAGTCTTCATCGGTCAGTTCGGCGATTTCAACGCCGTTTTCCTTGAAGACGTCGATGCTGTCAGAGTCCTGCTTGCGGCCTTCGGTGGTGTAGTATTCCTCAGCCTTTTTCGCAGCAGCAGCCAGGGCTTCTTTCTGCGCATCATTGAGGTTGTCGTAGCTTTTCTTCGACATCAGGACCGGCTGATACATGAACCACAGTGCGTTGCCTGCGGCCGGGGTGTAGCAGCTGACCTGCTCGTAGATACGATAGGAAACGAAGCTTGAGGAGCTGGTGTTGGTGGCATCAAGAACGCCGGTCTGCATGGCCGGATAGATTTCCGAGCTCGGCATGGCGGCGATGGATGCACCGGCACCTTCAAGCATCTGCTCGAACGATTTGCCGGCGGCACGAATCTGAAGGCCTTTTACGTCTTCCGGCTTGCGGATGCAGCCCTTGGTCGAGGCAAAGCCACCGGCCAGCCAACCCTTGGCAACGGTTACAACACCATCTTCGTTCAGGAGTTCTTCGATTTTAGCCATGAACGGGGATTCGTTGATGCGGTTGGCATGATCGTGGTTTTTGACCAGTGCCGGCATCAGGGTCAGGTTGGTTGCCGGAACACGACCACCGGCATAGGCCAGCGGATAAACGATCATGTCGAGCTGCCCGCGTGTCATCGGGGTCCACTGTTCTTTTGCCTTGAACAGGGAGCCGGACGGGAAGATCTGGATTTCCAGATCAACGTTTGCGGCTTTGACTTCATCGGCGACGATCTGTGCAACCTTGTGACGGATGTCGCTGGTCGACCACTGGTGAGACAGTTTGAGCGTCTCGGCACCAGCAGATGCGGACATGCCAAAGGCAGCAACAGACATGGAGATGGCGGCAACAGACGCCGTAAGAGTCTTCTTGAAAATCTTCATCTTTATCCTCCCGGATGAAGCATGCGTTTTGAATGCATTTTGACGGCTTTTTGCGCGTCTTATTATTGATGCGGTTTTCGCATTGGAAGAAAGCGTTACAGATTTCTGGCATGCTGTCCATGCAATTTTGTATACCAGAACGTCATTTTGCAGTGCCACAAATCCGCGCCCTAGTATTTGCCGGGGGATTTAGGAAAACCGGGCCTGAACTTTTGCGATGCAGCAGGGAATCATCGCAAAGCAGCATCGAAAAGGCTTTGATTGGTACCAGAATATGTGTTCTGGTATACCAGTAAGTGACGAAAAACGAGGTCCCACATGTCGCAAAACGGAAAGCTTGCCACCGATCTGGTCCAGAAACTTGAACGCGATATCGTGACCGGTGTGCTCAAGCCTGGCGACAAACTTGACGAGCGTTCTTTAAGCGAACGGTTCGGTGTTTCACGTACGCCTGTGCGTGAGGCGCTTCAGACACTTGCCGGTTCGGGACTGGTTGCGACCATGCCACGCCGCGGCACCATTGTTGCCTCGATCACGGTTGCCGAACTGATTGAAATGTTCGAAGTCATGGCAGAACTTGAAGCGATGTGTGCCCGGCTGGCGGCTCGACGCATGCCGCGTGTGGATATCGAAAACCTGATTGCGCTGTCCGAAGAGTGCAACGGGCTCAAGGACCATGCTGATGCTGACGCCTATTACGAGGCCAATGTCCGCTTCCACGAGGCGATCTATGCCGGATGCCGCAACAGTTTTCTTGAACGTCAGACCAAGAATGTGCGCAACCGACTGGCACCTTATCGTCGCCTGCAATTGCACCGTCCGGGGCGTGTGAAAAAATCCAATAATGAACATGCCGATATCCTCAGTGCCATTTCCAACGGCGAGGCCGAGACAGCCGGCAAACTGATGCAGCAGCATGTGGCGGTTCAGGGTGAGTCGCTTAATGATCTTCTGGCGATTGTGCCGCGCGGATACCTCGAACCGCTGGCTAGCTGATTCCGGTTCAAAGACGACACCAAATGCGTGACCTTTTTGGGCGGGTACGTTAAAACGCGCTCATGGCAAAGAAACGTTTGGATCAGTTGCTTGTGGAACGTGGATTGGTGGAAAGCCGGTCCAAGGCGCAGGCTTATATCATGGCAGGCAATGTCTTTAGCGGCGAGCAACGGCTCGATAAGCCGGGCATGCCGTGCAAGGAAGACATTTCCATTACGCTGCGCGGGCAGCCCCATCCGTGGGTGTCACGCGGCGGGCTCAAGCTTGAAAAAGGGTTGGCAGAGTTCGAGATCGACGTGACCGGGTTTATCGCGGTTGATGTCGGCGCCTCCACCGGTGGCTTTACCGATGTTCTGCTTCAGAACGGGGCGGCCAAGGTTTATGCCGTTGATGTCGGGCAGGGGCAGCTTGATTGGAAGCTGCGCAATGATGACCGCGTTGTGGTGATGGAAAAGACCAATGCGCGCCACCTGACCGAAGAACAGATCCCTGATGCCATCGATATCGTTGTTTGCGATGCCAGCTTTATTGGCCTTCGTACCGTGCTTCCGGCCAGTATGGAGCGGGTCAAGGATGGCGGATATCTGATTGCGCTGATCAAGCCGCAATTTGAAGTCGGCAAGGAGCGTGTTGGCAAAAAGGGGGTCGTTCGCGAACCCGAATTGCATCAGGAAGTCTGCGATACGATTTCCGACTGGCTGGCAAATCTTCCGGGCTGGGAAGTGCTGGGCATTACCAAAAGCCCGATCACCGGTCCCGAAGGCAATGTCGAGTTTCTGATTTGCGGGCGGAAAACAGCCTGATCAACAGGCCCGGTTTCCACCCGCGATTATCAGATTACTTGCCGATTTTCTTCATGAAGAAATCAATGCCGGCCTGGGCGCAATCCTGATCCTGCGGCGGGGTGCCGGAACTGACGCCGATACCGCCCACGCATTCACCATCAACGAACACTGGCAGGCCACCCGCAACAATCGACAGACGGCCGCCAATTTCACTATCAATGCCATAGGCCGGTTTGCCGGGTTGAGCGGCCGCGGCATATTCATGCGTGCCCTTGCGCGCGCCCGACGCGGTAAAGGATTTATCCTGGGCGATGGTGGTGCTGGTGACCTTGCCGCCATCCATGCGTTCAAACGCGATCAGAACACCGGATTCGTCAGTAATCGCGATGCACATCGGCACCCCTATTTCATTGGCGCGGTTGCGTGCGCCTTCGATCAGGATATAGGCATCCTCAATGGACAGGCGTTTGATGGTCAGCATTGGACTTCTCCCGGGACGTTTTCTTTGATGCAATTAACTGGCGGCATCTTAGGGCCTGCGCCAAAAGCCGATCAATCAGATAAAACGGCTTTCCGTATGGTGGAAGGCGCAGCATGTTACGCCCGCCACTTAGAAGTCGGGGCGCATGATCATCAGATAAAGGGCGGCCAGCGGAAACAGGATGGCAATCCGCCCGACCATGTTCCACAGTCTGCGGCATTTCTCATAGCTTGCGGGCATTTCGGTTTCGGCGTTTGCGACGGTCTTGGCCGCGATCTTTGACATATAGATCTGAAGCGGGAGCAAGCCCACCAACCACAGCATCGCCGCCATGCCAAACAGACCAATGCCATAGATCAGATAGGGCGCCTCCGAGAGCGCGATGCCGGTCGCGTGGAAAAGCCCGATGCCACCAATCACAATCAGGGCCGAACCAAGCGCAGTAAAGGCAAGATCAGTAACGTTGATCAGGCGACAGGCAAAGGCGATAACGACCGGGTTGTTGGTCCGGTCGGCCTGAATTTTCCAGACGGCGGATACGATGATATTGCCCAAAAACAGGATGGCGCCAATGACGTGTATGAGTTTGACGGTTGCGTATTCCATCTGATTTTCCGGTTGGTAACAGGCGGCTGCCCGTTAGGGGTTAAGGGGCTTTGGCGGTATTGACCGGCATGGTCAGGTCTTCGGCCAGAAGGCCAAGGACAAAACTTGAAAGATCTTGATCGGCGGGTGGCACGATCATGCCATCAATTACCAGCATGGCGATGCCGTGGGCGCGGCTCCATGCGGCGAGTGCCCGGTTATAGGCACTGGCGGCCTCGGCCAGGGTCATTTCGGCCTTGCGATCAACTGATGTGACCGCACGCTGCAAAACGTCAAAGGCGTTATCGGCGGCATCGCGCAATTCCGGATATTGATCGAGGGGCGGGCGCTCCCGACCAAAGATCAGACGGAAATGCTGCGGGTTTTCGACCGCGAACTGCACATAGGCAGCCCCCAGAGCCATGATGCGTTCTTCGTGATCGGGGTGACTTTCCGCAGCACTTTCAAGTTGCTCGGCGAACCTTTCAAAGGCAGCAATCGCGACTGCCGCCAAAATGCCATCCTTACCGTCAAAATGGCGATAGGGGGCGGCTTCCGACACACCGGTCAGCCGCGCCAGACGGCGTAGCGACAAACCAGCCGGGCCTTCGTCCGTCAGGATGTTTTCAGCTTGTTGCAGGAGGACATTCCGGACATCACCGTGGTGATACTTTCCCATTTGCACGTATCTCGTTTTTCTTATGTTAACTTCGTTAACATTAAAGCGTGACACACGAGGGCGCAAGACCAAAAATCACGTTTTTTCATACGGATCTTATGGTGGAAGGCTGCGGGTTATCGTGATGCGTGGGCGCTGGCCAATCAGCCCAGAACGAAATCAAACCGACCGATTTCGCCGTCACTTGCCGGATGCATATTCATCAGAAGCGCGCTGTCAAACAGGTGATCAAGCTCGTTAAGCGGTTCATCCGGGAAATAAAGCTGGGTGGTCAGGGTTCGGCCATTGGGCGGGGTGATTTTGACGTGGTAATGCGGGGTGCGTCCGGCATACTCGGCCGGGCGGATGGTATCGAAGTAATAGCGTCCCTGGCCGTCAGTGCGCTGATAGCCGCGCATGTTAAAGCCCTGATTGTCATAACGGCCATCGGCATCCGCATGCCACAGATCGACAATCGCATTGGCAATCGGCGTGCAGGCCGAGTTCAGCACATAACCCAGCAGGGTCACCGGCGTGCCGCCGGTATCGGTTCGGAAGTTGGGCTTTTCGGGCGGGTTTTCGCTATAGAACGGGCCTTCGGTCATGGCGCGTGTCGGGCCGATATCTTCCCCGCAGGCTGGTGTCGCCGGAAGGGTTCTGTCACTGGCGTAGGAAACCGGTGAAAGAATGGAATTGCCGATAAGTGCCGAGCCTGCAGCAAACCAGCCCTTAAGCGCAGATCTGCGCGACAGACCGGCCAAGTCCAGATCGATGGTCATTGGTTTTGCCTTTTCCCAACCGCGTTTGGGACCGTGTTTTTTTGTTATGAGGTACAGATGTGGTCGCGGCGCGAAACTACAAGGCGAGGTTGGTCGAAAATTACTTTGATCGACAAAAAAATGCGCCACCCGTGAGGGGATGGCGCGAGGGAAGTCTGGCGCTTCAGGGTTCGGGTCTGCTTCAGGCGGAGTTGTTTTGCTGCTCAGCCGGTTGAGCTTTCGGGGTGTCTGCGCTGGTTGCCGCTGGTTCTGGTGCGGTTGGTGTGTCGGGGGTCGCTGGTGTCGTTGGTGTAGTGGTGTCTTGCTCGGGCTTGCTCGAACTGTCGTTTGGATCGGCGTCCGCCGTGTTTTCCGGTTTGTCGCTGTCTTCTGACGATGTGCTGTCTTGGACCGGATCAGCATCTGCCGTTTTCCCGTCATCGTCGGTTACCGCTGCCTGAGTGTCCTGCGACACAGTGGTTTGGGACGCATCGGAAGATTGCGTGCCGTCTGAGGATTGCTGCGGATCCAGGGCGGGTTTGGCGGTGTCGCTTGCCTCCGCATCTGCCTGTGCCGCATTTGGTGTTTCAGACGCCGGGTTGGTGTCTGGCTTGGCGGCTGCGTCGGGTGCCTTGGTATCTGTGGCTGCAGGCGTAGTTTCCGGGCTCTTATCTGACGGGGATGCGGCCGTGTCTTTATCCGTGCGTGCCTCGGCCTTGCTGTCGTCCGGTTTTGCGGCTTCGGCAACTGGTGGTGTCAGGTCAACCGTGGGGGCGGCTGGTGTCTTCTGATCTTCGGGCCGGTCCGGGCGGATCAGGAATTTGTTTGAGAGCGTGTCTTTGCCGATCAGAAGCGGTTGATCCAGAGGACCCATTTCCAGAAGTCCGATTTCGACATCACGGATAACGCCGCCCAGCTTGATGCGGGTTTTGATTACAGGGGCGTGCACGGGCGGGGTGCTGGCACCGGTTTGCACATCGCGAAAGCCCGCAACGGGCAAGGTCAGCTTCCAGACAATGGTGCGCGACTTAAGGCTGCTGTCGGCGGCAGGCGGGGCCTTGATGGTCAGGGAAAAAGATACCGAACCGCTGGCTGTTACATCTGACGCGTCATTGCTGCTGCTATCGGAAGTGCCGGTGTCGTCCTTATCCTCGCCGTCATCATCGACAGTGAGGTCGCTGACAAACAGGCAGGTCTGCGGTGCCGCGCCGAGGATCATGGACGGCAGCCCTGAAATCCCCCAGTCGGGCAGGGCGACGGCTTCGTCCGCAAACAGGACGATGCGATTTTTGAGCTGCGCGTCACTGCCAACCGTTCCGCTTGGAGCCGGTTTTTTGTTTGATGCAGCAAGTTGGATCAGGGTTTTGAGCAATATCGGGTTCATGCCACTTAGACGCGGCATGAAACCAGTTGTGATGCGATATTCGCCCGTTACGATTGCGTCGGAAAACTAGCCCGAAAATTAGCTTGGAAAATGCTTGTTGGTGTTCCAGCCTTCGCACTGTGCGCGGTGGCGCAGAAGGTGGTCGGCAAGCGTGATCGCAGCCATGGCTTCGCCCACCGGAACGCCGCGGATGCCAACACACGGATCATGGCGGCCCTTCGTGACGACATCGACTTCCTTGCCATAGATATCAAGGCTTTTGCGAGGTGTGAGGATCGAGCTGGTCGGTTTGACGGCAAAGCGCACGATAATGTCCTGACCTGATGAAATCCCGCCGAGAATCCCCCCGGCATGGTTGGAGCCAAAGACAGGCTTGCCATCTTCGCCCAGACGCATTTCATCGGCATTTTCGATACCGGTCAGTTCGGCTGCTTCAAAGCCATTGCCGATCTCGACCCCCTTGACGGCATTGATCGTCATCATCGCCTTGGCGAGATCGGCATCAAGCTTGTCATAAACCGGATCACCCAGACCAACCGGAACGCCCGAACAGACGACTTCGATCACCGCACCGACGGATGAGCCATCCTTGCGCAGGCCATCAAGATATTCCTCGAACACCGGAACGGCTTCGGGATCGGGGCAGAAGAACGGGTTGTTATCGACCTCAGCCCAGTCCCAGTTCGCACGGTTGATTTCCTTGGTACCCATTTTGACCAGGGCGGCACGGATTTTGATGTCGTCGCCCAGTACCTTGCGGGCAATTGCACCAGCGGCAACCCGCATGGCGGTTTCGCGGGCCGACGAACGGCCGCCGCCACGGTAATCGCGGGTACCGTATTTTTCCCAATAAGTGTAGTCGGCATGGCCCGGGCGGAACTGGTTTTTGATCTCGCCATAATCCTTGGAACGCTGATCAACGTTTTCAATCAGAAGTCCGATCGGGGTGCCGGTGGTTTTGCCTTCGAACACGCCCGAAAGGATTTTGACCTGATCAGGTTCGCGGCGCTGGGTGGTAAAGCGCGACTGACCGGGTTTGCGTTTTTCGAGATAATTCTGAATATCGGACTCGGTGAGCTCAAGCAGGGGCGGCACACCATCAACGACACAGCCAATGGCCGGGCCGTGGCTTTCGCCAAAGGTGGTGAAGCGGAAAAGTGTTCCAAAACTGTTGCCAGCCATAACCGATTATCCAGAATTCAAATATTTAAGAGACAAAACGGGCCGCCCATCAGGGCAGCCCGCAAAATCGTATCAGGCCCAGATCAGGATTTCTGGACAGTGATGTCAGGTGCGTCTGCCTGTTTCATGCCAACGGTGTGGTAACCGCAATCGACATGATGGGTTTCACCCGTAACACCGGTCGAAAGGTCTGACAGGAAGTACAGACCCGATCCGCCAACATCATCAAGCGTGACGTTACGGCGCATCGGCGAGTTGTATTCGTTCCATTTCAGGATATAGCGGAAATCGCCAATCCCCGATGCGGCAAGGGTCTTCATCGGGCCCGCCGAAATGGCGTTGACGCGAATGCGGTCCGGGCCAAGGTCATTGGCAAGGTATTTGACGCTGGCTTCAAGGGCCGCCTTGGCAACGCCCATGACGTTGTAGTGCGGCATGACCTTTTCCGCGCCGTAATAGGAAAGTGTTAGAAGCGAACCACCATCGGTCATCAGTTTTTCCGCGCGCTGTGCGATCGCGGTAAAGGAATAGACCGAGATGTTCATCGAAAGTGCGAAGTTTTCCGGCGAGGTATCGACATAGCGACCACGCAGTTCGTTCTTGTCGGAGAAACCGATGGCATGCACGACAAAGTCAAGCTTACCCCATTTTTCCTTAAGCGTCTCGAACACGGCATCCATGCTGGCCGCATCGGTCACGTCACATGGCAGAACGATGTTGCTGCCAACGGACTCTGCGAGCGGGCGCACACGTTTTTCGAGGGCTTCGCCCTGGAAGGTAAAGGCCACTTCGGCGCCGGCCGCAGCAGCCGCACGTGCAATGCCCCAGGCAATCGATTTATCGTTGGCGACACCCATAATCAGGCCGCGTTTACCGGCCATAAGGCCCGAAATATTGTCGGTGGACAGGCTCATATTTCCTCTCGTTCCCACGATCTCTCTCTGGCAGGTAGAGGCATTCAAGAAAAGCCGCGACCGGCCCAGAAGGCATTAGACATTTTGCGCATCCTACACAAAGCGCGGCCAAGGTCAATCTGACCTGTCATAACGTGTGCAGGCACGCTATCTTGTTGATCAGGTGCAGTATAACCGGAAAATGCGTGGGGATAAGCGTTTAATGGCCGAAATTCAGAAATTGCTCGCTGATCGAACTGCGTTCTGGCGCTATGCCGGTATGCGTTTTGTCCATGACAAATCCATACAACGTGCCGCCGGTTTGTCCTATACGACGCTTTTGGCGATGGTGCCGTTTCTGGCGATTGCCCTGACGGTTTTGTCGGCCTTCCCGGTTTTTGATCAGTTCAAGGACCAGATCATGACCGTGGTCCTGAGCAATTTCCTGCCGGAAACCGGCGCGCAGGTTACAGACTATCTTGGCAATTTCTTGCAGAATACCGGACAGATGACGGCGATTGGCACAATCGTGCTTGGCCTGACGGCGGTGATGTTGCTCAGCGCCATCGAAGGGGCGATGAACGATGTGTTTCGCGTGACCAGCCCGCGTAAAATTCTGGCGCGCCTTGTGGTGTTCTGGACGCTTTTGACGGTTGGGCCGATGTTGCTGGGCTTGAGCTTGTCACTGGCGTCCTATTTCTTTGCCATGCGATACCTGGTGGGCGGCGAAGCGGTTGCCGAGCATATCGGTCAACTGACGTTTCTTGCGCCGTTTGTCCTGTCGGCGGTGGCCTTTTCATTGCTGTTTATCGGCATGCCGAACCGTTCGGTCGAGATTATTGATGGTGTGGCCGGTGGCGTGGTGGCGGCCGTTTTGTTCGAAAGCCTAAAAAAGGGGTTTGCGTATTATGTCACGACATTTCCGACCTATCAGACGATTTATGGCGCGGTTGCGATTGTGCCCATCTTTTTGTTGTGGATGTATCTGACCTGGATCGTGATCCTTTTGGGTGCGCAGGTGGCAGCCGCGCGGTCCGAATGGCGTGCGGCACGTGCAGCCGGCCTGATCCCCGATCCGCGTGGTGCGGTGCCGGGGCATATGGAACGGATTATCGCCGTGCTGCGGGTTTTGGAATATCTGCAAAGTCGTTTCCACGAGGCCGACAAGCCGCCGACCTATCGCAGGATGATGCGCGACGTCAAACTGGGCGGGCGTGATCTGAACTGGGCGTTGGCAGCATTGCGGCGTGAAAAGCTGATTGATCGTTCCGAAAATCATCGCTGGCTGCTTTCGGGCGACCTGTCGCGGATTTCGTTGATGGATCTGATGAGCCGCCTTGGCCTGTTTCTGGATTACGACCGGTTGCTGGTCGTGCAGACCGATAGCGGCTGGCCGATTGCCATGCGTGAACGCCTGATCGAACTGGAAGAAAAACGCAAAACGGTTCTGGATGTGAAGGTGGGTGATCTGCTTGATACCCCGCGGCCCGAAGACAAAATCCCCGAACAGATCGAGAAAGACCCGGACCACGAGAAACAAGACGATATCAATCAAAAAGACATGACCGACATCATAAGTTAGTCGTTGCGGCCGGGCGCTTTGGCGTGGGTCATTTCCACGCGGATCGGTTCATCGCTGCTGCGCAGGTGCAAATCGCGTTGCGGGAACGGGATTTCGATATTGTGTTCGATGAAGGCATCCCAGACATTGAGCAAAACTTCGCTGATGATATTGCCGCGTCCGTTTTGCGGGTCGTTGATCCAGAACCGGATTTCAAGATCGACCGAGTTGTCACCAAAACCGCGCATCAGGGTATTGGGGCCGGGATTGTCCTGCACGCGTGCGCATTTTGCCGCTGCCTCGTTACACAGTTTGATCGCAAGGTGGGGATCGCAGTTATAGGAAATGCCGACTGGTACCTTCAGGCGCAGCTTGACGTCCGAGTGGCTCCAGTTTTCGACCTGATTGGTGATCAGGTCTTCGTTCGGAATCAGGAATTCCGTGCCATCGCGGGTTCGAACCGCGGTATAGCGCGCGCCCAGTGACTGAATCCAGCCAAAGGTATCGCCAATCGCAATGACATCGCCGGGCTTGATTGAGCGGTCAAGCAACAGGATCACGCCGCTGATCAGGTTGGCGAAAATGCGTTGCAGACCAAAGCCAATCCCGACACCGACCGCACCACCAAATACGGCGAGTGCTGTCAGGTCGACCCCCATGGTCGACAGCGCAAACAAAACGGCGATCGACAGCAAGACAAGCTTCAGAAGCTTTGCCATCAGGACCTGAACCGACGGGGTCAGGTGATGGACCTTGCGGATGCGTTGTTCAAACAGGCGCGAGGCAAAGGATGCCACCCACAGCAAAACCGCAAGCGAGAGAACGGCTTTGATGATGCCATAGATCGAAATGCGGAACTCGCCGAATTCAATCGCATGCCCGTCAAGGATTGCGATACTTGGTTCCAGCCATCCGACAATGTTGAGTGCTGCCAACGTCCAGGCGACGGTGGCGATGGTGCGTGACCAGACAGGATCATTGACAATGGCGGCGGCCAGACGAATGACAATCCACGCATTCAGAAGACTTGCCACCAACCGGATGATGTTATGGCGGTAGCCAGCCTGAATGGCGATGGCATCAAGCAGCCAGATGGCAATGACAAAAATCAGCGGGAAGGCAAGACTGGGCAGCACCAGCGCAAAGCGCCGAAACCCGGCATAGGGTAAAAGCGGCTTCCAATCCTGCAAGCGTGCGAGAAGCGACGCCAGACGACCACGCAGCAAAAAGGCCGGAATGGTGGCAAGCAGGCAGGCAGCAATCTGGATCAGGATCGGGACCAGCAGGACATTTGCAGAGATCCAGGCGATTGCCTGTTCAAGCCATTGCAAATAGATGTCCGGATTGCTGAGCTGTTCCATATTGTCCCTGATGGTCGGTTTCGTTCTTTGCGACAAATCCCGTTAAAACAATATGGTAACACGAAAAAGAACTTGAAGCTTGTTAGATCGTTGTTGAGGCAAAATCGCAGGATTTTGGAGAGCACAACATTGGTTGTGTGTTCAAAAATTTACTTTGCAGTCATTAGGGATGAATGAGCTCGTCACCTAGAACTTGACCGTGAAAATCGACCATCATCAATGCAAGAAAAGAACGTCGGAACATAAAAGTATATGTGCCGAGCGAAAGATCATTTGGGTCGGTTCTGGTTATGTAACCACACTGATCTGCAATGTTTTTTCCCGAGCGGCGTAATTTGTGAACTGTCCCATAGAGGCAAAACTGGGGGATATTGTCCGCGTTTGCCGCTGTCCAGAAATTGGCGTAAATACGAGCGCCCTTTGGGACAATCCTTCCGGTTTCCCTATAGTGGAACGCCTTGGCCCACTTCCTTAATACCGATAAAAACTTCTCGTGGCTGTTTTCGCCAAGATGCAAGGCATAGGTGTCATCAGATATTTTCTGGATATCCTCAGACATCTCAGAAAGTATTTCTGGGTTATTGTTGGATATACCCTTCAAGTACTTCTGGATTTCATTCGGTTTCGCAGGAACTGCCGGGTGTGAATAAACTCTCGAAAACATTGCGACAACTTGTTCGTCAGAACTGGAACCCGAGTTGCAAGCATTGCAACTCGGGAACTCAAACCCTTCTGGGAATTGTCGTTCGTCAAAACACGACCTTGAGGGAATATGGTCAACCTCAGTGGCTGGCTGCGTTCCGCCGCAGAAGCAGCAGGTGGTATGGTGAGCAAGAAACTTCCTATTAGCTTTTGCTTTCCCCATACAGAACGTGACCTCAACGTGCCTTATAGGGGTGCTTTTCAGACCAGTCCTTGATGAACTGGACCAATTCATCATCGCGCTCTTCGGGCAGCTTGACCGTCAGGTGAACATATTGATCACCGCGTTTGTTGCCCCGGTCATAGGGTGCACCCTTGCCGCGCAGGCGCAGCTTGGTGCCGCTATTGGCGTTGGCAGGCAGCTTCATATTGACCTTGCCATCGACAATCGGCACTTCGATGGAGCCACCCAGAATGGCTTCAGACAGGCTGATTGCCAAATCACAATGCAGGTCATTGCCTTCGCGCCGGAAGGTTTTATCCGGATGGACATGCAGCTTGATCAGCGCGTCACCGGCTTCGCCGCCATTTATACCCGCCATGCCCTGGCCTTTAAGGCGCAGGGTCTGTTCGTTTTCGCTTCCGGGTGGGATGCGGACCTCAAGGCTTTTGCCGCTGGCAAGATTGATACGCTTTGTCGTGCCAAGGATGGCCTCGGCGAAATCAAGGCTCAGCTCATAGGAGATATTCGGGCCTTTGACCTTTCTGGGTTTGCGTTCCCCGCCAAAGCCACCGAAACCGCCGCCGCCAGAACGTGCCCGTCCCTTGCCGAAAATTTCGTCAAAGATGTCCTCGGCATTGGCACCGGAAAAGCCGCCGAACGGATCACCACCACCAAAGCCGCCACCGGCATGTCCGCCGCCACGGGCAAACGGGCTGGTTTCGCGACCATCGGCGTCGATTTCACCATTGTCGAATTTCTTGCGGCGCTCCGCATCACCGAGAAGGTGATAGGCGCTCGATACCTTTTTGAAGCGTTCTTCGATTTTGGCATCGCCCGGATTGACATCGGGGTGAAGTTCACGCGCCAGTTTGCGATAGGCCTTTTTGATTTCTTCCTGACTGGCGTTTTTGGCGACGCCAAGTGTCTTGTAGGGATCCTGCATTTACTGACCGGTTCCAGAAACTAAAAGCACGTTATGTGATTTGCACGTTGTGTTCATTATTAGATCATGCGCCGCAAAAGATGAACCATTTTGCCGCATATGATCCGAAACAATGAGATTAAGGCGGGTTTGTCGCCCGAACCGATGACCAGATATGAAAAGGCGGCGCAAATCGCAAGGATCGCACCGCCTGTCATTTCAGATTTTTAGCAAGGCTTAGTTGACAACTTTCCAGCTGCCATCCGGCTGGCGGCAAGCGGTGCCATAAGCCGTTTCTTCCTGACCACCGATCATCACCGTTTGCTGGTATTCGCGGCAATATTCCTGAGTTTTCGGTTCCTGATAGGTGCGGGTCGGGGTCACCGTACCCTGAACACCGGTATCGGGGTTGTTCCAAGTGGTGGTTTGACCTGTCGGGGTGGCTTCCAGCGTGCGCTGGGTGCTTTTTGCCATGATGGCGCGGTCGGCATTGTCAAGCGACTTGCCGACTTCGCTGCCGATGAAGGCACCGGCAAGCGTACCAAGCGCAACACCGACAAGCTGGCCACTGCCCTTGCCGAACTGTGCGCCTGCGACGGCACCACCGACGGCACCAAGAAGTGTGCCGGCCGTTTGCTTCTGACCCTGATCCTGGGCGCAGCCAGCGATAAAGGCGGTCATGACCACCGGGATAACGATCTGACGGAATTTCATGTTTAATTTGCCCATCTTGTCTTTACAGTCCCAACCGATATTCTTTGGGTATATATATTGATCCAACGTTGTTGCTGCCACCGTAGTTCCGAAATATGTCGTCCTGACGGCAACAAATTTAATCAGCCAAAGGAAATCCTTTCGCAATGAACGAGAAAAATGCGCCAAAAATTGGGCATGAACCCCACGATGCCCCGTTCGACATGTTCGAAACCTGGTTTGCGGACGCAAAAAAGGTCGAGACTGCCTATCCGGATGCGATGACGCTTGCGACTGCCGATGCGCAAGGTCGCCCGTCGGCGCGGATTGTACTGCTTAAGGGTTTTGATCCACGCGGATTTGTTTTCTATACCAACTATGAAAGCCGCAAGGGCGACCAGTTGGCCGAGAACGGCTTTGCCGCCCTTTGTTTCCACTGGAAGACGCTTGAAAAGTGCGTGCGCATCGAGGGCAAGGTTGCCAAGGTCGATGCCGCCGAGTCAGATGAATATTTCGCCTCCCGCCCGCGCGGCAGCCAGTTGGGGGCCTGGGCATCCATTCAGTCGCGACCGATGAGTGGCCGGTTTGATCTGGAAAAACGGGTTGCGGAATTCACCGCCAAATTTGGCCTTGGCAAAGTGCCGCGCCCGGAACATTGGGGCGGTTATCGCCTTGTCCCGGACCGGATCGAGTTCTGGGCAGAGGGCAAATTCCGCCTGCATGACCGCAAGCTGTTTACCCGCGATGACGCCGATAGCGGTTGGGATACGCAAAAGCTGTTTCCGTAAGGAAGCCATGAGACTCCGAAACGCAAAAAACGCACAAGGGATCACGCCTTGTGCGTTTTTGTATTTTGGATCGGTGTGCCTTAGACTGCGGGTTCTGGCGGGCAGAAGGTGTCCTGCAGCACAGCGATGATCTTCATGATGTCGGGATTGGCCAGCGAATAATAGATTGTTTGCGCATCGCGGCGGGTTTTTACAAGCCCTTCGCGGCGCAGGCGTGCAAGGTGCTGTGACAGGGCGGATTGTTTGATGCCCAGTTCATTTTCCAGCGTGCCAACGGATTTTTCCGTGTCGCCGAGAGAGCACAAAATAAGCAGACGCCACTCATTGCCGAGCGTTTTGAGAAATTCTGCAGCTTCACGTGCATTCTCGTGCAGTGCCGTATAGTCCATCCGCGAGTAACCCCGTTCTTAACTCTGCACACCAGGTTGCATTTTTGCTTTGAATGCCCGGTATCCTACCCAAGAGAATAATATCTCGATCTTTAAAGCGTCATCGTAATCGTTGGCATTCATGTTACAATCATTTTGTGCATGGTCGATTGAGAAAAACCGATCCGGCACCAACCACCGACACCAACAAAGTATAAGAATAATAATAACTTTCGCAAATTTTTGATCTTGAACAAAGAAAGCTGGGGCAAAAGACCTCAGACTGCTTGGCAGTAAAGGCATCATCAGTCGGTATTTCAGGCAGGTTCAATGACCTGTTCGACAGGCGGGAGTAGTTAACATGGCAATTCGCACCATTCTGGCACCGGTAGCAGGCACGGCAATCGACAAACGTGTGATGGCGACGGCCTTTAAGCTGGCCAAGTCATTCAACGCGCATCTTGAGGCGCTTTTTGTCGCGGCCGAACCACAAGACGCCATTCCGATTGTTGGCGAAGGCATGTCGGGCCTGATCATCGAAGAAATGATCCAGGCTGCCACCACCGAAACCGAAAAGCGCGAAGCCAGCGGAAAGGCATCCTTTGCCGCCGCCGTTAAAGAGGCCGGCATTGAAGAGTCCAACACACCGAGCGCAGACGCCAAGCCGACCTGCGCCTGGCGCAAGGATAGCGGTCGCGAAGATGAAACTGTGGCCCGCCGCGGGCGTCTTTTTGATCTGGTGGTGATAGGCCGGGATCCCAAGGAAGCCTCTGCATCGCTGACCTTTGATGCGGCCCTGATGGAAACCGGACGCCCGATCCTGGTGGCCCCAGAAGTGCCCCCGGCGACCATTGGTGAAAAAGTCATGATCGCCTGGAATGGCGGGATTGAGGCCGCGCGCGCGGTTACATCCGCCATGCCGATGCTACGCAATGCCAAGGAAGTTACGATTGTCAGTGTCGGTGAGGTTCCCTATGGCCGCGCGTGCGCCAAGGCGCTGGCCGAACAGTTCAGCTGGCACGGAGTCGATGCGGCCGTGATTGAGAGCACGGAAACCGGACAGGTTGCTAATACCTTGATTTCCGAGGCAGAAAAATGCGGTGCCGATACCATTGTTCTGGGGGCATACAGCCATTCACGCTTCAAGGAGATGATCCTTGGCGGTGTGACGCAGGATATGTTGGCAAAATGTGCATTGCCGCTTTGGATAATGCACTAAGCCAAGGGGCTGCTTAAGCGCCTGATATCGCGAAATTATATTACCTAACCGATGGTATATGACTGAAAAGGCGCATTTTTGATGCGCCTTTTTTTGTTGCGTTGCGGGATAAATAGGAACAGGGTTACAGAAATAAGAACGTGACGAAACCCCGATGAACGAGGTGTTTCGCATTGTGGGAAATCAACGTCTGACAGGGGAAAACCCATGTTGTCATTGCGCGATATCATCGATTTCGCTTCGATGTCCGAAGACCTGGCACAGGAACTTAACAATCCGAATGTTGGTGTGCCTGATCTTGCTGCGTTGCTGTCTGGTCAAGCTGGCGGTGCGTTGCAGTCATGCAATGCGGCACCATGCGCCGCCAACGACGTTGACAGCGACTAATCATCTTATTCCCAGTTATGGACTGATTGGGCCAGACAGGCTGCGTGCCTGCCCAAGCAGCCTATTTTGAAAACAGATCAATCTGGTTTGTTTTCTCATCCGCACCCGTATTCTGATCTGTTTCGGGGCGATCCGACCTTTCTTCCTGCCATGAAAGAACATGATCGGGCAACGGGCCCAACATGTATCCCAGATCTTCGAACGCAATGTGCGGATCAAGCCAGGCCGCCAGATGGTTCGGGCCGATCACAGCCGGCATCCGGTTGTGAATATGGGCGATTGAGCCCGATGGCGCGCAGGTGATGATCGTGGCTTCACGTCCGTTTTCGAGGCCCGCAAACAGAAACGGTTGATGATCGGGCAGGGTGATGCGGTTCTTGTGCTTTGCCGTGCCGTCCTTGCGCCATTCATACCATCCGTTTGCCGGGATCAGGCAGCGGCGGTTCAAAAGTGGCCGGAAGGTTGGCTTTTCGGTCAGGGTTTCCGCGCGCGCATTGATCATCGGGCTGTTCATGCCCGGAATACTCAGCCCCCAGTATCGAATGGCGGCCTTTTGATGCGGCAGAATGACGGCAATCGGATCGGTCGGCCGACGCGTACCTGTCAGGCTGTCGAAGGCGGCGTCTTCGTCCTCGTCATCTGATCCGTTGCGACTGAACCCGTCGGGTAATGGCATGCGAATGATATCTTCCATTTCCAGGCCAAGCTGAACCTGAAAGGCGCGGATATCGCTGTTAAGATCAAAGCGGCTGCACATGGTCTTGCCCATCTTTACAATGGCGAAAACATAGCCTGTTTCGCATCCCTTGCCAAATGCCTGTAGGACAGCCTATATCGCGACCGTGACTGCAGAAAAATCTTACAGTACAAGGCTTTTCCTTCGATGGCGGGGCCTGTGGTGCTATAAGAAAACCAGCAAAATTCTGTTTGCCTGCATATCTTGTGAAGTGAGTACACCAATGAGCAGCAATGCCCCGAAAACAGTCGTTCTGACAGGTGCCAGTCGTGGCATCGGCCATGTTACGGTTGGATATTTTGCCAAGCGCGGCTGGCGGGTGATTTGCTGTTCACGCGAAGCCCCGCCGCCGAGCTGCCCACGCGATCCGGCGTTGGGCATTCACATCCGTGCCGATCTTTCCAAACCGGCAGAGGTCGAAGCCTTTATTGCCGAGGCGAACGAAGTTCTGGGCGATGATCCGTTGCATGCCCTGATCAACAATGCCGGTGTGTCGCCCAAGACCCCCTATAAGGAACGGCTTGGCTGTCTGAATGGTGATATTGCTGCCTGGCGCGATGTGTTTGAGCTGAACTTCTTTACGCCGCTCACACTTTCGCGCGGGTTTGCATCGGCACTACACCGGGGCAAGGGGGCAATTTGCAACATTACCTCGATCGCGGGGCATTATGTCCATCCGTTTGCCGGATCGGCCTATTCGACGTCAAAGGCAGCGCTTTCGGGCCTGACGCGTGAAATGGCCGTTGAATTCGCCGAGCTTGGGGTGCGGGTTAATGCAGTGGCCCCGGGCGAAATCAAGACCGACATGATTTCCCCGGAATATGAGGCACTTGTGCCGCGCATTCCGATGAACCGCATGGGCACGCCCGAAGATGTGGCGGCAGCGGTGCATTATCTGGTGGGGGATGACAGTACCTATGTCACCGGCACGGAAATCTTTGTTACCGGTGGGCAGCATCTGTACTGATCGGCAGATCGGGACTGGATGACTTCTTAGCTGTCTGCCTTGATGTAAAAGGCTGGGTCGTATTCGACTAAACCCGCCGGGATTTCATCAACCAATGGGCGTGCCATGAAATATTCATCGGGCACGCCTTCAAGTTTCAGATCGGGCAGGGGCGCAAAGCCAAACCGACCATAATAATCCGGCTCGCCCAGAACGACACAGCCGTGGGCATCATCGGCGCGCAGATGGCGGATGCCGCTTTGGATCAGTTCGGAGCCAATGCCTAGGCCCTGGCGATCCGGCGTGACCGCAACCGGGCCCAGGCCAAACCAACCACAGGCTTTGCCATCTATTTTCACCGGTGAAAACGCGATGCAGCCAACAATTTCATCGTCCTGTTCCGCGATCAGGGAAAGGGTGAGTTGACCACTTTTTCGGAGCGCATCGACGATCAAATGTTCGGTCTGCTGACTGTGGGGTGCAGTTGCGAAGGCACCATCCAGCAACGCGTGAATCGCCGCGATATCTTTTTCGGTTTCTTCACGTATCAACATTTTCCGTCCCTGCCTGTGACGTTGGACCTGCTTCCTGCGGGCCATCCATCACGACTATAACGGGAAAACGGTTTACGCTGAAAGGCTTTTAAGCCAGTCGCGTTTTTGCTCCAGCCGTTTGACTTCCATTTCAAGCCAACTGGTGAAGTTTTCGGCCTCGTTTGCGTGTTCATCTCGCAGGGCCAGGACGCGTTCGAGATCAAGTTCGCAGACGTCTTGCAGGATTTCGATCTGTTCGGTGCGGATGTCATGATCAAGCAGATGCAGGAACCGCATCTTGAGCGCCATGATCAGGCGCGAAAGCTCGCCCGATGTATCGCGCACATTGCCCTGCATCAGTTCAATGAACTTCTTGTGCCCGGCATCGGTCAGGCTCAGTTGCGCGTCAGACAACCCGCCGCTTGAGGTGTCTTCCTTGACCAGCCCTTCAAGCTTGAGCAGCTGAAGTGAACTTCCCATCATATCCAGGGACGGCCCCATGATGTGCGACATGAAATGGCGCACCTCGTTGGCCAGATCGCCATAGCTGATCGGCTTTTCGGAAAGGGCAAGGGTGCCAAGTGCGCACAGGCGGAGACATTCTTTGGGGAGCAAGGTTTTATCCGAATACATGGGCGGTCCCTGTTTGATGACAGGCCCGACATTAACGCGAACGGTTCTTAATTGCAAAGCATTATCTATACCGACGCGAAACCGGCAAGACAGCCTCAATATAGGACGCCGCCCGGTGAAAGCAAATGGCCGAACATCATTGTTCCCGGTAGTGGGCCATTAGATGGGCCGGATCATCAAAAAGGCCGGGGCATTTGCCACCGGCCTTTTAATTTCGTGATTGCCAAAAGTCTTAAGCGACCTTGGAAATGCCCAGTTTGCTCCAGACCGACAGGAGCGAGTCGATCAGGTGATCGACCAATTCGTCATTGTGCAGCGGGCCCGGCGTAAAGCGCAGACGTTCGGTGCCGCGCGGGACGGTCGGATAGTTGATCGGCTGGACATAGATGTCATGTTCGAACAGCAGACGGTCGCTGGCTTCCTTGCACATGGCGGGATCGCCCACCATCAGGGGAACGATATGACTTGGCGCGTCCATGACTGGAAGGTCGACTGCGCGCATGCGTGCACGCAGGGTATCGGCGCGTTCCTTCTGGGCAAGGCGTTCGACATTGCTTTCTTTCAGGTGGCGCACGGCTGCCAGCGCACCCGCCGCAATGCTTGGCGGATGGGAACTGGTGAAGATGAAGCCATTGCCGAAGCTGCGCACGAAATCGACGATTTCAGGCTTGGCCGCGATATAGCCACCAATCACGCCAAAGGCCTTGGCAAGCGTGCCCTGGATGATGTCGACGCGGTGCATGACGCCATCACGTTCGGCAACACCACCGCCGCGCGGGCCATACATGCCAACCGCATGGACTTCGTCCAGATAGGAAAGCGCGTTGTATTTTTCGCAAAGATCAAGGATCTGACTGATCGGCGCGATATCGCCATCCATCGAATAGACAGACTCGAACGCGACGATCTTGGCGCGCTGCGGCCCGAGATCCTTGAGGATTTCTTCAAGATGGGCGACGTCGTTATGTTTCCAGATGCGGCGCTCTGCCTTGGAGTGGCGCATGCCTTCGATCATGGAATTGTGGTTTTCGGAGTCGGAAATGATCACGCAATCCGGGAGCTTCGATCCCAGTGTTGACAGCGTCGTCCAGTTCGCGACATAGCCCGAGGTCATCAGAAGGGCGGCTTCCTTGCCATGCAGGTCGGCGAGCTCCCGCTCGAGCGCGACATGCAGATGGTTGGAACCGGAAATATTGCGCGTGCCACCCGCACCGCCACCCTGACCGGTGATGGCGTTCTGCATGGCCTCAAGCACCTTGGGATGCTGGCCCATGCCAAGATAATCGTTCGAGCACCACACGGTGATTTCACGCGGGGCTTCGCCGTTATCGGGGTGATAGAGCGCCTTGGGGAATTTTCCGACAATACGTTCGAGATTGGCGAATACACGATAGCGGCCCTCAGCCTTGAGGCCGGACAGCGCATCTTTGAAGAAGGTGTTGTAATTCATACTTGTTTCTTTCGCCTGTCTCTTTGCAGTGTCACGGATTTTGTATCTGGTCGTGGCATCACAAAGCTCTGGTCTCGTCCAGATCAGCGACCTGATTCTGGACATATCCTCCGGTTCGACCGGGTCTTTATGGTTCCCTTATCAACCATGAAGGCGGATACGGCATTGACCCTTGTCAAAAATTAAAGCGATTCCAGTCTTGTTTGGAACCATCAGATCAGAGAAGGCGATCCATCTCTCTTGTGTCGATCTCTTTTCGGAGCAAGCTCCGTTTTGTCTTAAGACCCAATTTGGCCTCGTTGGCGTCATTTGGCAAGGATTCGAACAGCTTTTGCGCCACAATTAAATCGTTTTCATCCATCGGAAAAATCAATCATGACAGAAATTACATATGATTTTCAATATGTATTAATGTTGATGATCAGATAAATTTGTCGATAAATTTTGGATTTGGTGACGGAGCCAAAAGCGGATTGTTTGATTTTTCCTTGTCTGGACAAGGGATTAGTCCGTGTGCGATTGCCTGTTTGCAAGGTGTCAATCGGCAAAGCCAATAAAAAACCGGCCGAAAGTTCCGGCCGGTTTTTGCAAATGCCAAATGCTGCTTCCTAGTGCGACATCAGGACCGGAACGGTCATGTGACGCAGAAGGTGCTGGGTGACGCCACCAAGCATCAGTTCACGCAGGCGCGGACGGCCATAGGCGCCGCACACCATCAGATCGATGCTTTCATCGGCTGCGCGCGACAGAATAAGGTCGCCAACACTGATGCCAGATGCGTTCATGCTTTCTTTCTTGGCATTCACGCCATGGCATTTCAGGCGTTCGCCAATATCGACACCCGGAACCGGCATGGTATCGCGTGCACCCTTGTTCGGGTCGGCACAGAGAACCAGAACGGATTTTGCGGCCTCGAGGAACGGCATGCTGTCATTCATGGCACGGACGGCTTCGCGATAGGGCTTCCATGCGACCATGACGCGATCTCCGATGGTATCAAACTTGCCGACATAGGGCACAAGCAGAACCGGCGCGCCTGCGGTCAGGATGACTTTGTCCGGCATTTCCGAGACAGAGCACGGATCGGAACTTTCCGGGTCGTGCTGGCCCAGAACCGTCAGATCATGATGGCGGGCATACATTGCGGTGGTATCGGCAATTTCGGACGCCGGGCAGGAGGTTTCCTGCCAGCTGAAAGCAACACCGGCCGCATTGCAGGTTTCTTCAAACTGGGTGCGTGCAGCCTTTGCGGTTTCAGCCATCGCAGATCGCTGCTGATTGATGATTTCCTCGGTGATCTGGACTTCCATGAAGCGCGGAATTTCAGGATAGGGCAGCAGGAAAAGACCGGTAAGGTGCGCGTCCTGCGCCTTGGCAACTTTCAACGCAACAGAAAGGCGTTCCTTGCAGGCAGCTGAGGTGTCGATATGAACAAGAATATCCCGATACATGATCCGATCTCCATTCGGTAGGTGGCGTGGGGCTGACCCGAAATCTGTCAAATTGCCCTTGGCCTTAATGTCTGTGGCTACCCTATCGTCGTCTCGGGATGGTTTCTTTGCTCTATCTCAAATTAAATTATTCCAAGTTGTAATTTCGGGCCAAGTATCACCCGTCCGCACCCGGTTCGGTCATCGGGATGGTTTTTTCCATGGTCGGAATGTCACTGCCAGCCGGAACGCCTGTGGTGGCAGGGGGCGTGACAGGGGCAGGTGTCATCGGTGCGCTGTCGTTCATCGCGGGCATGGCGGGCATCGCCGGATCATCGGTCGGAACACTGTTTGGCATCTGCATCGTGTCGCCTGACATCATCGAAAGCGTCTTGTGCAATTGCTGGGACAGGGTGCTCCAATTGGTTTGAAGCGTTGTGCAGGCCGCGGCATCGCCGGATTGAACGCAGCGCTGCGCCATCCGATCAAGAATGCCCAACGCAATACGGGCTTCGTCGATCTGCTTTTGGCGCATTTCATCCATCGCCTTGCGATTGGGATCGTCCATCATGACCAGATTGTCATTTCCCCCCGCAGACGTAGACCCCTGCATGGTGGCCGGTGATGCCGGGCGGGTATTCTGGGCCGGTGCACCCCACGGGGTAACGATGGTGTCGGAAGTGTTGGACATCGTGACCGGTTCTTCGACCGGGGCCATGCACCCCGACAGGGCAAGGCCCATTCCGATTGCGGGCAGGCATTTGGCAATCTTGCGCATCGACATGCGTTGTTCCTCCGACCGGTGGCGGGCGCGCCTTGGTCACGTCAGTTTGTTGTCCCGAACTCTGCCACAGTCGCTGCTATGACTTTGCTTTTGCTTGCGAACATATTGAACGTCGTTACGGAGTCTGTCCAGTCCGGGCAAGTGCGTGGCCAAGGAACGCAATCAGACGGTAATATGGAGCTTCCATCACATTCACCGTTCTTTGCCCGGCGACAGCCGCGGTTCGTCCTTTAATGATTTGGCGATCCATCGCATGGTTTCGCGGATGCGTGAAATGTTGCGCAGATCAGGGTGGGTTAAAACCCAAAGCTTGTTTGCCGGTATTTCCGGCAAAGGCGCAAGCAACCGCAAACCCGGAAGGGCAAGATCGGATGGCAAACAGGCCAAACCGCATCCGGCGTGAACCAGATGCGCCATCGCGATCAGATCATCGGTCTGCTGTTTATGCGGCGTGCGGCGGTTCGCATCGAGCCATTTATAAGGTGCGTAACTTGCCAGTGTTCCGGATGCACCGATGAAGGGCTCCGCCAGCAGGTCATCAAGCTTTGCCGGCTGATATCGTTCTGCGGCACCATAGATGCCCCATTCCAGTGTGCGGATTTCCTTGCCAACAAGATGTTCGGGCGGATTGGCCGCAACCCGCACGGCAATGTCGGCATATCGCTGTGTCATATTGAATTCGAGGTTGCTGGCAAGCAGTTCGATCTGAATATCGGGCCATTGATCCTGAAAGCGGGCAAGATGGTCTGGCAGAAAGAAATAGGAAAAACTGGTCGGTGCAGTGATGCGCACCAATCCGGCCGGTGCGGCATCTGTCCCCGCAATGGTGGTGTTGATGACGTCAAAGCTGTTCATGATCTGACGGGCGGGGACAAGCATTTCTGTCCCGGCATCGGTAAGGCTGTATTGGCCACGTATGCGATCAAAAAGCCGGGTACCTGCCTGTTCCTCCAACGCATGAATATGGCGAAACACCGTGGTGTTGCTAACCCGGATTTTCTGGGCGGCCAGTTCAAGCGACCCTGTTTCTGCGATGGCGAGAAACGACTTGATATAGTTCCAGTCCAATCGGCGCTCCGTTTCAAATTTGCAATCATATACTACAAAATTGCCTGTATATTGCAAAATTGAAATTTCGTACGGTGATCGGCATCAAGGAATTCACCTTCATATGTCAGGAAAGAAAACATGATCGGATACACATCACTCGGCACCAACGATCTATCCCGTTCGGGCGCGTTTTATGACGCATTGCTTGCCGGTTTTGGGGCGCAGCGCGTCTTTGAACAGCCGGACTTTATCGTCTGGAGTGCCGGCGAAAACAGCCCGGCATTTTCGGTGCATGTTCCGTTTGACGGGAATGTGGCAACGGTTGGAAATGGGACGATGATCGCCCTTTCAGCAGCGTCACGTGATCAGGTCGATGCGCTTTATAAAAAGGCGATCTCGCTTGGTGCGACGTCAGAAGGTGAGCCGGGACAGCGCCATGAAAACGGGTTTTACGCGGCCTACTTCCGCGATCTCGATGGTAACAAACTTAACATCCATCATATGGGCTAGGGCGATGATTGGTTGTGATGCGGCGCGGGAGTGGAGCTGATGTCATCATATCATTTGATCGGTCACCGGCTTTGCCCCTATGTCCAGCGTGTGGCGATGGTTCTGGCGCAAAATGGCATTGCCCATAAACGCACAGACATCGCCCTTGATGCCAAACCCGACTGGTTTCTCGCACTTAGCCCGACGGGAAACGTTCCTGTTCTGGTGGTTGATGATGAGCGGACCTTGTTTGAGGCCGCCGCCATCTGTCAGTACCTTGAGGCAATAACGGGTAAAAAAACATGTGGGGCGGATGCCTATGACTTTGCCTTGGCGCAGGCGATGGTTGCGATTGGCGATAAGTTATTGTCGCTTACCGCGGATCTGATTTATCGCGATCTGTCTGAAAGCAGCGTTGATGCGACGATGCATCAGATTAACAAGCAGATGTCGATTGTGTCGGATCTGATGTCGCCTCAGGCCCTGGACGCGGGCAAAGATCTTTCGATGCTTGATATCGTTTTTGCGACGGTTTTTCGGCCTTTTGCCCTGATCGCGGTAGGGCTGAACCGGGATCTGTTTGCCGGCTTTCCCGGGTTGCGCGGCTGGGCAAGCGATTTGGCCAAGCACGAGACGGTCCGAAACGCAGTGCCCGCCACCTATTATCGGGAACTGCACGAATTCATCGCGTGCAAGGACGGGTATCTGGCAAACCGTTTACGCATGATACCGCAAGACAACATCGCGCTTGCGCTTTGATGCGCAATAAAGGCAATAAAAAACGCCCGCTTGGTTGAACCTGCGGGCGTTTTGTTTTTTGGGCTTATTGCAGCTTAGTCGTGCTTGCCGCCATTGGCCTTTGACCAGCCGATCGGGTCCTTCAGGAAGGAACGCACGCCTTCGATGGCATCCTTGCTGAAATATTCGCCTTCTTCGGCAACGGCGAGGACATCGGCCCAGGTCGCAAGGTAATGCATTTCGATGTCGTCCTTGCGCAGTTCATCAAGCGCACCTTCGAAGATGTCATAGAAGAAGACGACAAAGGCATGTTTGCACTCGGCACCGGCTTCGCGGATGGCGTTGACGAAGTTGACCTTCGATGCGCCGTCGGTGGCAAGGTCTTCGACCAGAAGAACACGCTGTCCTTCGTGGATATCGCCTTCGATGCGGGCCTTGCGGCCAAAGCCCTTGGGCTTTTTGCGGACATACTGCATCGGCAGGTCAAGTGCATCGGCAAGCCATGCGGAATAGGGGATACCAGCCGTTTCACCGCCAGCAACCGCGTCAAAGGCCTCGTAGCCAGCCGCATCGGATACCTGACGGGCGGCGAGTTCAATGACCTTGCGGCGGGCGCGCGGGAAGGAAATCAGTTTGCGGCAATCGATATAAACCGGGCTGGCCCAGCCGGATGTCAGGATATAGGCTTCTTCCGGGCGGAAATTCACAGCCCCGATATCCAGCAAAATCTTGGCGACAGTTTTGGCAGCATAGGTGCAATGCGCGGTCGGTTTTTCAGTGGTCATGGCGGCTATACCTTCTCCGGATCGACTATTTGCGGACCTCTTAGCGCTTTTGGCCAAAAAGCGCAAAGAAAAGCCGCTGACCATTTGGTCAGGTTTCTTTGCGGTTTCTGTTGCCCGATTAAGGGGCTTCAGGTGGGGTGCTGTCGTCATTGAGGTGATACATAATGCACCAGTAATGATATCTGAGATATCATAATTGAAGTTATAAGGTGAATTTGTTACATCTAGGGTTTGATGATCTGCCTGTTGGAAGGGTGACTTGATGATTACGGCCGGACAGATGCGGGCCGCGCGGGCCCTTTTGGGGATTGATCAGAAAATGCTGGCAGAAATGTCAGGCGTCTCGGTTCCGACCATTCAGCGCATGGAAGCCAGTCAGGGCAATGTACGAGGAGTCGTAGATACCCTTTCAAAGGTGGTTGAGGCGCTTGACCGTGCAGGTATCGAGCTTATTGGCGAACAGGTTCCGAGTATGGGGGCCGGCCGGGGTGTTCGGCTGAAGGAAGCGGAAACCCGACAATCGAGAAACGATTAGCGTGCATTCAAAAATGCCGGTTCGTGTCGTCGTCAAACTTGGTGACTGCTGATCGGTAAGGGCCTGTGTCATCCCGGCCGCGCCGGGAAACTGATGTGTGCAATCACCCAACGAGGGTGCCAAGCAAAATGAAGCCAGAAAATCCAGAGAAAAGCCGGTATCCAAAACCGGATTTTGTCGAACTGTTTACACCGAAACTGATCACCGTTCTGCGTGAAGGGTATGGTCTTGCGCAATTGCGTGCAGATGCAATTGCCGGGCTGACGGTTGCCATCGTTGCCTTGCCGTTGTCGATGGCGATTGCAATTGCATCCGGGGCGACACCGGCACAAGGCCTTTATACCGCGATTATTGGCGGGATACTGGTGTCGCTCCTGGGGGGGAGCCGGTTTCAGATCGGGGGGCCGGCGGGTGCCTTTATTGTACTGGTCGCAGCCACTGTTCAGGCGCACGGCATGGATGGCCTGTTGCTGGCAACGATCATGGCAGGCGGGCTTCTGGTCCTGATCGGCCTTTTCAGGCTGGGCACCTATATCAAGTTTATTCCCTATCCGGTGACGGTTGGTTTTACCGCCGGAATTGCCTTCATCATCTTTGCCAGCCAGATCAAGGACCTGCTTGGACTTGATCTTGGTGGTCCGGAGCCGGGACCGTTTCTGGAAAAATTGCCGGTTATCTGGGCCGCTTTGCCGAGTATGGATCTTGCGACCGTGATGTTGTCAGGGTCGACTATTCTGGTGA
The DNA here is from genome assembly GCF_001618185.1 of Thalassospira sp. MCCC 1A02898. Lineage (NCBI taxonomy): Bacteria > Pseudomonadati > Pseudomonadota > Alphaproteobacteria > Rhodospirillales > Thalassospiraceae > Thalassospira > Thalassospira sp. MCCC 1A02898. The sequence continues at coordinate 72,865 of NZ_LPXK01000008.1, forward strand.
TTGTTGGGCTTAAACATGTCCGCCCGCACTGGCCGGGTATGCTGATTGCCGTGGTCGGTGCTGCGTTGATAACGGCTGTGTTTGATCTTCCGGTTGCGACGATCGGCAGTATTTACGGCGGCATTCCAGGCAGTTTTCCAATGCCATCCTTGCCTGATATTGATTTTGCCAAGGTGCAGGCGGTGCTTCCAAACGCCATTGCCTTTGCGCTTTTGGGGGCGATTGAGTCGCTGCTGTCTGCTGTGGTGGCCGATGGCATGACGGGACGTCGGCACAGATCAAACTGCGAACTGGTGGCACAGGGTGTTGCAAACGTTGCATCGGGCCTGTTCGGGGGCATTTGCGTTACCGGCACAATCGCGCGCACAGCAACCAATGTGCGATCCAAGGCACATGGTCCGATCGCCGGAATTTTGCACGGCGTGTTTCTGTTGCTGTTCATTCTGATTGCGGCCCCCCTGGCGGAGTTCATTCCCCTGGCATGCCTTGCCGGTCTGTTGGCAACCGTTGCCTGGAACATGATCGAAAAGCACGGCATCGTTACTTTGCTGCGATCATCGCGTGGTGACGCGGCGGTTTTGCTGACAACGTTGCTTCTGACCGTGTTTCGCGATTTGCTTGAGGCGATTGTTGTCGGGTTTGCATTGGGATCGGTTCTGTTCATCCGGCGTATGTCACGCATGGCCGATATCGAAAGTGCCACACCTTTTGTTGCCGAGGACCGGGCGGATAATCAGGTTGTCTTGATGGCATCGGATCCTGTATCGGCCGGTGATCCCGATATCGTTGTTTACCGAATTTCCGGCGTCTTTTTCTTTGGGGCGACGGCGGCCTTTGGATCGGTGCTGGACCGTATCGGTGATACGCGCCGTGCACTGGTTGTTGATTTTTCAGCCGTGCCTTTTCTTGATTCGACGGCCGCCAATACGCTGGCAAGTTTGGTTCAAAAAGTGCGCAGCCGGGGCGGGCTGATTGTCTTTAGCGGCACGAAACATGATATCCGGCGCGATTTGTTTGTCCACGGGATGAAGCCGCCAGCAATCCATTACGAGGCGGATGTTGAGCAGGCTGTCAAATGGCTGGGCGAAAAGCTTGGCACGTTGCGGGATTAACCGCAGTCGGGCGCAACCAATTGGTCTTTTGTTGGCAAAACAGCATTTTGGGTTTATTCGGTATCGTTATGCCGATTTAAGCTGTGCCCAAACAGCAAGCCCCAAAAGGAAATGCCATGACTGATCAGACCGGACTGAATGTCACCATTGATGATCGCGTTGCCACCATCACGATCTGTCAGCCGGAACGCAAGAACGCCCTGACCAAACCGATGTGGGGTGCATTGGCGACGATTGTCCACGAACTGTCGGATGATCTTGATTTGCGTTGCGTGATTATTCGCGGTGGCGAAGGGGCCGGTTTTGGCGCCGGGGCAGACATTCATGAGTTCGTACGTGAACGGTCCGGGTTCGAGAAGGCGCGCGATTACGGCATGCTGCATGCTGAGGCGCTTCAGACCATTCAGAACTGCACCCATCCGGTGATTGCCGCGATTGATGGCCCGTGCATGGGGGCGTCATTCGTGCTGGCGGCGGCGTGCGATATGCGCATTGCTGCCGAAAACGCAAAGTTCGCCGTGCCGCCGATGAAGTTGGGCGCAACACTTGGCTATCCCGAGCTCGAAATCATGCTTGATCTGCTGGGTGAGGCGGCTTTGTTTGAAATCCTGCTTGAAGGGCAGGTGTTTGACGTCGTCCGTGCGCGCGAGATCGGTTTTATCGCCCGTCACGTAGCACTCGAAGTGTTTGACGAAGAAGTCGACACGACGGGCAAACGCATTGCCGGTGGTGCGCCACTGACGCAGCGGGCGCACAAAAGCATGCTGAACCGTCTGCGCCAGGGCGGTTCAATTGATATGCATGAATTTGATGAAGGCTACCGCGCCTTTGAAAGTGCCGATTTCAAGGAAGGCTACACCGCGTTTCTTGAAAAACGCAAACCGGTCTTCACCGGGAAATAGGCAGGATTCCTTTGAACTGGGGCCTGTTAAAGTCCCAAATCAGGTGTCAACGGCACGTCGGTGATGCCGTAATCAATGCCCATCTTGTGCAATTCGCTGGTGATTTGGGAGCGGTGATGGGTTTGGTGATTGAAGAATTGCACCAAAAATAGCGGGCGGGGCAGGTTGCGGGTAACTCCGTCGACACCGGTGAACTCGCGATATCCATCCTGCCAGTCACGATCGTCCGAGGCGACAAATGCCTCGATCTCGGCATCAAGGTCGCGGCGGATTTGCCGCAACTCTTCAAAATCATCGGCGACCTGGGTGTGGGCATCATAGACCGGGGCGTTTCCAGTTTTCATGATGCTGAGAATACGACGGTCTATATGCACCAGATGGTTAAGGGTGGCATTGATCGACTTAAAGAACATGCCGCGATCACGACGGCGTTCTTCGTCGCCAATCTGACCGCAAAGATCATAAAGCACATTGTTCTGCCACGTGTTGTATTTGGCCATTGCGCAGCCATAGTCGTCAAATGTCATCCGGGCCATTGAAGATATCCTGAAATGAGTGGTGGCGGGGTCGGTGTGATCAGCAGCTTGATCAGGTGGGGGATTCTGTCTGTTTGGCGTCGGCCATAAAATGGACCATCAGATTGGCAAAAATCGCAAAGCCCAGCATCGATACGGTCAGTGGCAACAATGTATTGTCATGAAAATGACCGATGACGATGCCTGCAACCGCGCCGGTGGCGAACTGGATCGTCCCCAAAAGGGCCGTCGCCGTACCGCCGATATACGGGAAATACTGCATGAAGGATGCCGTGGCATTCGGTGCGGTCAGACCGATCAGGCCGACCGAGAACATGATGAACGGCACCACTGTCCACAAGCTTGGCTCAAAGACATTTGTCGCAATGAACAAGCCGATGGTCGCGACAAGTTGAATGCCGGTACCAATTTTTAGAATCTGATGACATTCGAGGCGTTTGAGCAACGGGTTGTTGAGCCGGTTACAAATGATAATCACCGCAACATTGGCCCCGAACAAATAGGGGAAGTATGCCTGCGGCACGCCAAAGAAATCGATATACATAAACGGGCTGTCGGTGACGAAACTGAACATCACCGCACTGGCCCCGGCATGGGTCAGCATAAAGCCAACCGCCTTGCGCGTGCGCAAGACTTCCAGATAAGTCCACCATACCCGGCGCACCGGGCCAGGATGGCGTCGGCGCATCAAGCTTGTTTCGGGCAGTTTCAGGTAAACGATGGCAAGCATCAGGCTGCCATAGACAATCAGCAGGACGAAGATCGATTGCCATGTTGACCAGACCAGCAATAACGAGCCGATGGTTGGTGCGACAAGCGGTGCAATCATCATGATCACCGCAATCAGCGCAAACATGCGCGCAGCTTCCTTGCCTTCAAACAGATCGCGCACCGACGCACCGACAATCACAATCGAAAATCCGCCGCCAATGGCCTGGAAAAACCGCATGACATTCAGCGAAAAGGCGCTGTCGACGGTGGTGATGATCGCGCTGGTGACGATATAGATGACCAAACCGACCAATGCGATGGGACGTCGACCGATCCGGTCAGACAGCGGTCCTCCGATCAGTTGCCCCAAGGCAAATCCGATCAAGAAGGTACTGACGGAGACTTCAACAGCATGGGTGGCCTCGCCAAAGTCGCGCGCCATTGCCGGGATTGCCGGCAGGTAGGTATCAATGGCAAATGGTGCCGTCGCAACCAGTGCGGCAAGCAAGATGGCAAGCTTTTTCGGGTCAAGCGATGCGCTGGGCAGGGGCGTGGACATGCGCAATCAATTCCGTTCAGTGTTTGGCGGCGGGTCAGAGCCCCCGAGCAGAGGGCACGCGTTGCGCGGAGTATGCAAGCACGCGCAGGTAAGCAAAGTGACCAAGGCGCAGCAGTGTGGGGCGTCGGGTGTGATAATCCCGAGCCCTGTATTATCCATAAAATTCAGGCTTCTGCCAGCGGTTGCTTGGATTGCGTCTTAGCTTATTGGCAGATCGGGCGTGTAGGGCACGTCCGTGTTGCCGTAATCAAGGCCCATCTTGTGCAGTTCGCTTGTGATCTGAGAACGATGATGGGTTTGATGATTGAACAGCTGAACCAGAAACAGCTGTCGGGGGAGTTTACGGGTGACGCCATCCGGGAAGGGAAGTTCGCGGATCTCATCCTGCCAGCTGTGATCGGTGCCTTCGACGAATTCGGTGATGTCGGCATCGACTTCGGCCCGCATGGCCTTGAGCGTTTCGAAATCGTCGGCAACGATGGTGGTCGGTTCGAACGGACCGGCTTCACCGGTGCGCAGGATGGTCAGAATGCGCAGATCAACATACAGGATATGGTTTAGCGTGTTGTGGATGGAGCCAAAGAACATATTGCGATCCATCCGCCGTTCGACATCGCCGATCTGATCACAGAGGTCAAACAGCGCGCCGTTTTGCCAACTGTTATAGGTCGCCATGCAGCGGCCATAGTCGTTGAAATTCATCTTGGACATTTTGAAACCGCTCCTTCCAGAGGCGCAATCAGGCCTGGTTTTTCTTGGTTGTCATTGGTTTAACCAATACTACCGCATGTCGCGGGCCGTGGCACTGAAATACAGCAAGGGCGGCATCCGATTGAATGCCGCCCTTGATTGTTGTGTGTCTGCGATCAAACCCGGTTAGTGGGTCATGATCCGTTCCGGCCCCATCAGGGTGGTCGGAAGCCAGGTCGATATCACCGGGACATAGGTGATCAGGATCAGGAAGCCCAGCAGGATCAGAAGCCACGGGAAGGCGGCCTTGACGACCTTAAGCAACGGCATACCGGTAATCCCGGAAGTCACAAACAGGTTCAATCCGACCGGCGGCGTGATCATGCCGATTTCCATATTGACCACCATGATGATGCCCAGGTGGATCGGATCAATGCCCAGCTGCATGGCAATAGGGAACAGGATCGGCGCCATGATCAGAAGGATCGCCGATGGCTCCATGAAGTTGCCGGCAATCAGCAGAACGATGTTGACAACAATCAGGAAGCCCCACGCCGGAAGACCCCATCCGATGATGGTTTCGGCAATGGTGTGCGGGATGCGTTCAGAGGTCAGAACATGGGCAAACAGCATCGCGTTGGCGATGATGAACATCAGCATGATCGTGACCTTACCGGCATCAAGCAGGACGTGGCGGACTTCCTTGTCAAACGGGATCAGGACCAGTGCCTTGCCCATTTTCGGAAGGTTGTGCGCCATCAGGCTGCCAATGCCGGTATTGCCGTTTTCAGGCACCCATGAAAGTTCCTTGATCGGGCCCATGTCGCGGTAAAATAGCACGGCTACAAACATGGCATAGAACGCGGCAACCGCCGCGGCCTCGGTCGGGGTGAAGACCCCGCCATAAATGCCACCCATGATCAGCAGAACCAGCAACAGGCCACCCGATGCCGAAAACAGCGCGCCGCCCCATTCACCAAGGGTCGGGCGGGGCTGGCTTGGCAGTTTTTTGATGCGTGCAACGATATAGATCGCAATCATCAACATCAGGCCGACCATGATCCCCGGAATAACGCCAGCAAGGAACATGCGACCAACCGAAACCTCGGTCGCGGCGGCGTAAACAACCATCACGATGGATGGCGGGATCAGAATGCCAAGCGTACCGGCATTGCAGATCACACCGGCGGCAAAGCTTTGCGGGTAACCTGCGCGCACCATACCGGCAATCACGATGGAGCCGATGGCAACGACGGTTGCCGGGCTTGACCCGGAAACAGCCGCAAACAGCATGCAGGCCAGAACCGATGCCATGGCAAGACCACCGGGGAACCAGCCCACGGTATCAATGGCAAAGCGGATCAGACGGCGTGCAACACCCCCGGTCGACAGGAAGGCAGATGCCAGAATGAAGTAGGGAATGGCAAGAAGGGTGTAGTGTTCCATCCCGCCAAAAAGCTTTTCTGCCAGGGTGGCAAGGCTGTCGTCGCCAAAAAGAAGGATGGTCGAAAGCGACGCAACACCCAGCGAAATGGCAATCGGTGCGCCAAGCGCCATCAAGCCAAACAGCAGGATAAACAGGAATGCGATAGTCATTTGAATGTTCCCCCTGTCCGGCTTACGATTTTGGCGTCGAAGCGGTGGCGGACTTGTCGTCCTCCACAGTGCTTGCGCCAAGCTGATCAATCGCTTCGCGTGCTTCGTCAGCCAGATTGAAGCCAACCTGTTGGCCGGTAATGATGCGCCAGCCAACCTGTGCCAGACGGAACGCCAGCAAAGCGGCACCCACCGGCATGATCAGATAGACGATCCACAGCATGATCGGGCTGTCTTCGGCTTCCATTTCAAGCATGTGGTTGAAGCTCACAAGCTCCCAGCCGCCAATAATCAGCCAGCTCGAATACAGAATGCCGGCCGCGACGACGATCAGACCGATGACGCGCTGGGCATTCTTGGGAAACAGACGAACGAGGGCATCAACACCAATGTGCGACCCAACCTTTACCCCATAGGACATGCCAAACAGGATCAGCCAGGCAAAAAGAAATTCCGTGGTTTCCAAGGCCCAGGTCAGGCCGGAATTGAACACGTAACGCATGACGACGTTTACAAAGGTAAGCGACGTCATAGCGGCGAGCAGGAGGGCAATAATGCCCTCCTCCAGCCGGTTAACGACCGTTGAGATCATCTTGAACGGCCCTTTTCCGATGATGTTGGGAAAAAAGTACGGATCAGTTGCACGCAGCAGCGGCGTCGATGATGTCCTGGCCGATATCCCCAGAGAACTCATCCCAAACCGGTTTCATTGCAGTCTGCCATTTGGCGAATTCTTCGCCGGAAAGCTGCAGGATTTCGGTTTCGCCGGAGTCAATAACTGCCTGACGCTGTTCAGCGGTCAGTTCCGCCGACAGGCCGTTTGCGTAATCGCTGGCTTCTTTCATCGCCTGGGCGAGGCCGTCGCGGATTTCCGGATCCAGACCGTCCCACCACTTGGTCGAGGTGACGACCATGTAATCAAGCAGACCGTGGTTGGATTCGGTGATGTAATCCTGAACTTCGAAGAACTTCTTGGAATAGATGTTCGACCAGGTGTTTTCCTGACCGTCAACAACGCCGGTCTGAAGGGCCGAATAGGTTTCCGAGAAGGCCATTTTCTGCGGAACCGCATCAACAGCTTCGAACTGGGCAGCGATGACGTCAGACGACTGAATACGGAACTTCTGACCAGCAGCATCTTCCGGTGCGCGCAGCGGCTTGTTGGCCGAAAGCTGTTTCAGGCCATTGTGCCAGTAACCGACACCGGTCAGGCCTTTGGACGACATTGCGTTCAGCAGTTCCTGACCTTTTTCGCCGTTCTGGAAGCAGGAAACCGCATCCATGTCCTTGAACAGGAACGGAAGGTCATAGACCTGAAGTTTTTTGGTCCATTTGCCGAATTTCGCAAGCGACGGTGCACCGAACTGAACGTCACCACGCAGGATGGCGGCAAGAACCTTGTCGTCATCAAACAGTTGCGAGTTCGGATAGATTTCGATCTGGACCTTGTCGCCGAGAATTTCTTCAGCGCGTTTTTTGAAGAAGTCGGCACCCTGGCCTTTCGGGGTGTTCGGCGCAACAACGTGCGCGAACTTGATCACTTCCTGTGCCGAAGCGGCAAAGTTGGACCCCAGAAGTGCTGCGGCAGCAACGCCAGCAGCAAGAATGCTTTTGCTGATAGGACGCATCAAAACGTCTCCCTTGATGAATTAAATCTGTTTTCCCGTTAGCGCGCCATTTTTGGCGTCGTTCTAAAACGCCGTTTGGCGCTGTGCCGTAATCAGCAAGCTCTGGGCCAGTTCGAAATCAGTTTGATTTATGTAATTATATCAATGAAATAAGGTGTGTTTCATGTTGCTGCAATGCAGCAATTTGGGGTGCTTTCGTGTGTGAAGGCGCACACGGATTTCATGGTGGTGTGCGGACTGCCGCACAGGCTGTCGTATGTGGATTTGACGGACTGGACAAATAAAAAAGCCCGCCTAACTGACGGGCTCCTGATCGGTTGATTAGCGCGGGCGTCGGAATTCGGCCGGGACAATGTTGTATTTGGTCAGCTTGTCGTAAAACGTCTTGCGCGGGACGCCAAGCGCACTGACCGTGGCCGTTACATTGCCACCATGTTCGCGCAGGGCTTCGGTAATCAGGCTTTTTTCAAATGCCTCGACTTGCTGGGGCAGGGGAACGGCATAATTGTCTTCGCCATCCTCGCTGTTTGCCAGGGGATCAAGACCAAGAACCCGGCGTTCGGCGGCATTGCGGAGTTCGCGGACATTGCCCGGCCAATCATAGGTATTGAACCGTGCCAGTTCCGCCGCACTCAAGGCGTTGACGGTACGCTCAAACCGCTTGGCAGCATCGCGGGTGAAATATTCAAACAACAGCGCGATGTCATCCTTGCGATCACGAAGTGGGGGGATATGCAGTTGCACGACGTTCAGGCGATAATAAAGATCTTCGCGAAACGCACCACGTGCCGAGGCCGACCGCAGATCGACCTTGGTGGCAGCAATAACCCGCAAGTCGATTGGCAGGACCCGGTTTGATCCAAGCCGTTCAACCGCGCGTTCCTGCAAGACCCGCAGCAATTTGATTTGCAGCGCAAGCGGCATGCTTTCGATTTCATCAAGGAACAGCGTGCCCTTGTCGGCAAACTCGAACTTGCCGATGCGTTTGTGATCGGCCCCGGTAAAGGCGCCGGCTTCGTGACCAAACAGTTCTGATTCAATCAGATGTTCGGGCATGCCGCCGCAATTCACCGCCACAAACGGGCCGGGACGCCTCGACATTTCATGCAGATTGCGCGCGATCACTTCCTTGCCCGATCCGGTTTCACCGTTGATCAGGACATGGGCATTGGTGGCGGCAACGTTGCCGATGAGGGTGCGGAGCTTTTCCATCGCCGGATTGCGGCCGATAAAGTCCGATGCGTTTTTGGAATGACGCGCCAGTTCGATCTTGAGTGTGCGGTTTTCAAGCACAAGGGCGCGGTGGCTCATTGCGCGGCGGGTAATGTCGATGAACAAATCCGGGGCATAGGGCTTTTCGATAAAGTCAAAAGCCCCGTCATGCATGGCCTGAACGGCGGTTGCGACATCTCCATGCCCGGTGACCAGAATAACCGGCATTTCCGGATCGATCTTTTTGACTTCTGTCAGCAGATCAAGGCCATCCATCTTCGGCATGCGAATGTCGGAAATCACAATGCCCGGCCAGCCTTTTTTCAGGCGTTCAACCGCAGATGCGGCGTCCGAGAAAACTTCGACGGGGATGTCAGCAAGCTCCAGCGTTTGCTGTGCGGCTTCACGCACATCTTCGTCGTCATCAACAAACAGAACGCATTCGGCACTGGTTGGCACTGGCTTATCCTTTGACCCGGAAACTGGATCAGAGGACAATTTGCGTGTCAGCCCTGATCGTGATGGTTTGCAAGGTATGTGCGGGTTTCTGAGGGTGTTTTAGCAGCCGTGAACGCGGGCGTCGAGATGCTGTTTTTCGGCTCCGTATCGCCGGGGCCATCATAGCGGAGCTCGACAATGAAGGATGCGCCGCCTTGCGGGCGGTTTTCCGCACGGAGCGTTCCACCGAAGCTTCGAATGATGCCATAACAGATCGAAAGCCCAAGCCCCAGACCATCACCAAACGGTTTGGTGGTAAAGAATGGGTCAAAAAGCTTGGGCAGGTTGTCTGGCAAAATGCCATGCCCGTTGTCATTGACCTTCACAATCACCCGGTCTTCGCCGCCGGTAATCGCGATATCAATTTCGGGGTTGGCCATATTCTGGCAGGCATCCGCCGCGTTATTGATCAGGTTGGTAAAGACCTGGGTCAGCTGATTGGCCTCGGCAATCACGTGTTTGACATCGCCATGCTGGTGCAGGGTGATGTTTTCGACACCCGCACGTCCGCTTTCAATCGCAAGATCAATTGCCATCTGCATCTGGGCCGGGACATCGACCGGATGATTATCCTGTTCCGGGCGGCGCGAAAATGTTTTGAGGTTGCCGGTAATGCGCCCCATGCGATCGGTCAGTTCTGAAATCCGTTGCAGGTTGCGGTTTGCCGTTTCCTTATTGTCGCGCGCGATGAACTTCATCGCGTTTTCCGCATAGTTCCTGATGGCGGTCAGGGGCTGGTTGATTTCGTGGGCGATCCCGGCGGACATCTGACCAAGGGCGGCAAGCTTGCTGGTTTGGACTAGTTCGGCCTGGGCGGTGCGTAGCGCGTCTTCGGTGCGTGACCGTTCGGTGATTTCTTCCGCAAGTCGCTGGTTGGTGTTCATAAGATCGGTCGTGCGCAGTCGAACCTGTCGTTCAAGTTCGCGTTGCGACCAGTCGCGGATTTCAAGCTGTTCAAGCATCGCGCGCCGGCGTTGCAGGATGATGAAGATCAGACCGGTCAGAATGATATGCGCAGCCCCACCCATTGCACCGGCACTGATCACGGATCGATCCAGCACGGATTTATCGGTCAAAAGAAACATCCGCCAGCCCTGCTTGGGAAGTGTGCTTGCCGTGACCAGATAGGTTGTCTTGTCTGGCGTGGCCTGGCGCGATTGCGGTTTCCCTGTTGATTGTTCGTTGGCGGTTCGTGCCTCGTCTTCGCTGGCAACCGGGCCGAGGCTGAGGATTGCCGGGTTATCATCAACCGGCCATGCCCCATCGAGTAAAGGCATGGGTTCAAGCGGGTAATCGCCATATTTGCGCGACGCGATCAGGCGGGGGCGATCATTGTTACCGAGCCCGGCAAGGTCGCGAAACCGCCAATCGAGGTTGGATGAAATGATAACGACGCCGTTCTGATCGGTGACCAGAACGCTCTCGCTGCCGCGTGCCCAACGCTGCACAAGGGTTTCAAGGTGGGTCTTGACCACCACGGCACCGGCAAAACGCGTCCCGTCCGGTCGCACCGGGTGGGAGATGTAATAACCTGGTACGTTCGAGGTAATCCCAAAGGCAAAGTAATGACCGGTCAGGCCGCTTTTGGCCTGCTGGAAATAGGGGCGGAAGGAAAAGTTGCGCCCGATAAAGGACGCGTCGCTGTTCCAGTTGCTGGCAGCCAGGGTGTCGCCATTTTGATCCATGAAATAAATGTCTGAGGCGCCGCTGTCGGCTGCCAGTTTTTCAAGGTAAATGTTGACGGCCTTGGCGATCACCGGATCGGCATGGATCGCAAGATCGATGATGCGTTTGTCCGATGCCAGCGTAATCGGCAGATATTCGTGTTCCTTGATCGCGCCCTGAAGGTTGGATCGATACAGCTCAAGCTTGTTGCGCCCATCTTCCGTGATGTCGATCAGCTTTGCCTCATGCCAGAACGTCGTGACCAACCACAAGGTTACCGGCAGCAGTGCAAGCAAACCGCATAGTACGATCCTGGATATTCTTTTGATTGAAACCGAAGAGTTCAGCATTCTGTCCACGTTGGCGTTGGGCTTTGATCGACCCATTCTTAAGGGTGGGAAGTCTTCCCTTAAAGGTGGGGCGTCGGGATTAGATTACAAAAATATTTCAAAGCCCAGCGCAAATTTTACCGATGCTTCTCATGCTTGATAATCGTTGGATCAGGCTGTACCTATCAGGAAAGCATCCGCGGGATTTTCAGACCATATTTATGCACGGTTGATCAAGCCCGAACAAACCTGTCAGGAAAGTTCCCTGCATGAGCGACGAAGACACACACCTGATCTGGGTTCTTGCCGATGATCGCGCCGGGAACGTCAATCAGGCGGTTGGCGTCGCCGAGGCACTTGCTCAGCCCTTCAAGCGCATTGATATTGGCTATACAGCTTTTGCTAAACTGCCAAATTTCCTTCGCCGTGCGACCCTGATCGGGCTTGACGAAGCTTCGCGTGCGCGCCTGGTGGCTCCGTGGCCTGATCTTGTTATTGCCGCAGGACGTCGAACGGCGCCAGTGGCCCGCTGGATAAAGAAACAAAGCCGTGGTCATACGCGTATTTGTCAAATTATGCGTCCAGATGGCGGCGAAGGCTCTTTTGATCTAATTGCCGTGCCTGCCCATGATCGTCCGGCTGTGCGCGAAAATGTTGTCGAAATCCCTGGTGCGCCGCATCGGGTGACTGAGACCCGGCTTTTGATTGAAGCCGACAACTGGCGTCCCCATTTCAAAGGACTGCCAAGCCCAAGATTTGCGGTGGTCATTGGTGGTAGCACAAAAAAAACCACATTCACCGCCACGATGGCAAAAGAAGTCATAACGCGTGCAGTTAATGCTGCGCAGAGCGTCGACGGGTCTTTGCTTGTCACGACCAGTCGGCGTACAGGGGCAGAATGCGAAGAATTGATTGCCAGTTGTCTTGCCAGTTCCGGCGTGGCCTACCACTTGCACGACTGGAAGTCTCAGGAAGAAAATCCTTATTTCGGTTATCTTGCTTTGGCTGATGTGGTGATTGTAACGAGTGATTCTGTCTCGATGTGCTGCGAAGCTGCAGCATCCCCGGGCGGCGTATATATCTACGCGCCGGACGGATTGGCAAACGACAGGCATCAACGCTTGCACCAGGCATTGTTTGAAGGCGGCTACGCCAGACCCCTTTTGCCCGACACCGAACTGGTGCCATTCAAGCATCCGTCCTTGCAGCCGGCCCGCATGGTTGCGCAGCGCTGTCTTGAGCTTTTGGGCGCTCCCTGACCTGAAAGGTCGATAACACCTTGTTTTGTTGTGGTGTATCGGGTCTATTCGCCAGGCACCACCACCAAGGAATATCGCCCCGATGTCTTCGTCCCCGACTGATCCCGCAGCTGTGCGTGCGTTAAACGCACCGCAATTGTTTCCACGCCATATCGCTGTTGCGATTTTGGCTGCTGTTGCCTGCTTTTTTGCGGCAAACCATGTTGCCGCACGTCTGACATTTGAAAACGGGACAGGGCTGCTTCTGGCTGTTTTATGCCGCTCGGCTGTTGCGCTTTCGATCCTGATTGCGATCGTCTATTTCAAACGTCATTCCATTCGTTTGCCGCGGGGGCTGGTGCGCTGGCAACTGGTGCTTGGCCTGATGATCACGATCCAGAGCCTGTGTCTTTATTCCGCAGTGGCCCGTGTGCCGGTCGCCCTGGCGTTGCTGACGGCCAATACGTTCCCGATCATTCTGGCCTTGCTGACATGGGGGCTTGGCGGGCCGCGCCCGACATTGCGCGCGGCAGGTTTGATGTTGTTTATCCTGTCGGGTCTTGTGCTGGCGCTTGATCTTCCGGGTATTCTCGGCGGCGGGGCAGAGGTGACGTCAAGCTGGTGGCTGGGTATCGGTTTTGCGCTGATGGCAGCGACTGTTCTTTCGGTGGCCTTCTGGGTGACCGATCACAAGCTTGCCGGGATCAGCGGGCCTGTGCGTTCGATGTTCACCATGTTGGTTGTCTTTGTTTCGATGATCATTGCCGGGATCGGCGATGTTGTGCCGGGTGGCATGGGGCTTCCGAATGCCACGCCGGGATGGATGGGGCTTATGGCCTTGATGCTGCTTTATGGCGGGGCGTTCGCGGTTTTGTTCATCAATGTGCCGCGTCTTGATATGGCGCGCAATGCACCGGTGATGAATATGGAGCCGATCGCGACATTGCTGTTTGGCTGGGTCATTCTCGGCCAGATGATCAGCCCGATCCAGATGCTGGGTGGTCTGGTCGTCGTCAGCGGTATTGTCATTCTGACCCTGCGCAAAGGGGCCTGAGCCGAATAAAAAAAGGGAGCCATCAGGCTCCCTTCATGCTGTGCGGTTGTCTTCTCAGACGGCTTGTGAATGCCGCCCGTGCGCGTGGTTGAGATAGGTATCAAATGCTGCACAGACTGCGCGGACCAGCGGACGGCCCAACTCGCTCAGTTTAATGTAATTCCCCTGAACTTCGACAATGTGATCCCGGGTCATTGCCTTGATGCGCTCAAGCTCCGGCGCGAAGCGATCAGCCGAAATGCCGTGGCTGGCGCAAACCGGGTCAAGGTCGACGGCAAGATTGCACATCAACTCATTAATGATGTCGCGGCGCAATTTGTCTTCGTTGGTCAGGGCAACACCCTTTTCAATGGCGCATTTGCCACCTTCGACCGCGCGCTGCCAGCGGGCCAGTGCCGGATCATTTTGCGCATAACCCTGCGGCAAGGACGAAATCGCAGACGGACCAAACCCGATCAGGGCTTCTGCCCGGTCGGTGGTGTAGCCCTGGAAGTTTCGGTGCAGCAGGCCATCGGACAGGGCGCGTGCCATGCTGTCGGCCTGATGGGCGAAGTGATCAAGGCCGATGGCGACAAACCCATGCTTGGCAAGGCGGTTCTGGATTTCTTCATACTGCGCCCAGCGTTCCACGGTGTTTGGCAGGGCCTCGGTCGGGATAAGCTGTTGATGCTTTTTCATCCACGGTACATGGGCATAGCCAAAGACCGACAGGCGGTCGGGGCACAGCTCCACCGTCTGATCAACCGTTTCGCGCAGTGAGTCCACGGTCTGGAATGGCAGGCCATACATCAGATCGACATTGATGCCGGCAATCCCGTGCGAGCGCAGTTTGGCAATCACATCACGGACAAGCTGCATGCTTTGAATGCGGTTGACCGCTGTCTGGACCTGTTGGTTGAAATCCTGAATGCCGATACTGGCACGGTTAAAGCCGCATTCGACCATGGCTTCCATGAAATCATCGGTCGCGGTGCGCGGATCCATTTCAATGGCGATTTCGGCATCATCAAGGATATCAAGTCGGGCGCGAATTGCGGCCATGATGGCGCGCAGGTCTTCGGCCTTGAGGATGGTCGGGCTGCCGCCGCCAAAGTGAATGTGCGACACCGTGAATTTCTGATCTGTGGGCAGTTTGCCAAGCGTGCCTTCGATCTCGGTCAGAAGGGCTGTGACATAGCCATTTACCGGCTTGTAGTTCTTGGTGATCTTGGTGTTGCAGCCGCAGAACCAGCACATTTCCTCGCAATAAGGGACATGCAGATAAAGCGATAACGGTTGTGCGGGATCAAGGTCACCCAGCCAGCCTTCAAACACCTCGCCATTCACATCGGCATGGAAATGCGGCGCGGTCGGATAGCTGGTATAGCGCGGCAATCGCAGGTCGTATTTTTCGTAAAGGGCAAGCTGCATGACGGACATCCCGATAATTCGTTCTGTCCGTCTTTTGCATTATTCCAAACTTGCCTGCCTTGATATGCGTCAAGGGTGGGGAACAGGGAAGCCGTGTCGTTCGCTTAGCACCAGCAAAATGTTGTCCTTGCCATCAATGAAGGCATGACCATTTGCGGTGCCGGTTTGAAGCGATGATGTATCGCCGGATTTCAGGATCATTACCGGAAGTGACTGATGTTCTTCGCCCAAAAGCGCAATCACATCATGCCGGGGACACGGCCAATTGATATGACGAATATCAAGCCCGGCAAGCAAGTCCGGGAAAGATCCCAAAACCCCATCAATCAACGCACAATGCCAGCAGTAAAAGCGTTGGTTTGGCCATGCGGGATCTTCAAAGTCGGGTTTGAGCAGGAATATCGTATCGCGTTCCAGATCCGGCATGGGGTGTGGCCCTTTTGGTGATGGCACTCGGTTTGCGCCGTGGCGATGTCAGGGACGGCCTTCAAAGATGCTTGAAGGCCGATATCAGATCGGCACGAAGGGCGGCCAGACGATCACGGCCTTCGTCTTCGTTATAGGGTTCGGCGGTGCCAACGCCCCAAACCGGGCCCGGCCATGCGGCGTCGTCCTTAAAGCGACCAATGACGTGGCAATGAAGCTGTGGTACCATATTACCCAGCATCGCGACATTGGTTTTGAAGGCATCAAAGCGACGTTTGATGACGCTTGAAACCGCCGCGACTTCGTCGCCAAGGGTTTTGCGGTCTTCCGCACTCAGGTTGTCATAATCGACAAGTTCGGGGCGTCTGGGCACCAGAATAAGCCACGGATAACGCGCATCATTCATCAAAAGCACATGCGATAGCGGCCCGTCGGTGACAAGGGTAGTATCGGCGGCAAGCTGGGGATGAAGGGTGAATGCGTTATTCATGGTCAGTCCTTGTTATCGTGATAGCCCGATCAATCACCCTGCTTATAACCTGCCGTTCTTTCTCTGTCTTGGTCTGTGGTGTGAAATCCGTCAGATAGCTGTGTGGATATGTGCGATGTTGGCGGGAAGGTCGGGCCCTCCCGCCCGGGAAATCATGCGACCTTTACATCGCGATGTTTGGCAAGAAGCTGATCAACAATACCGATGACTTCTTGTTCGGCTGCGTGAATGGAGGCCTCGGTTCGTTCGTCGGCAAATTCGTCATATTCAATGGCGGCACCAAACTGATCAGTGATGCCGATATATTGCAGCGGGGTAAACAGCCCGCCTTCGACGAAGTTCAGGTGCGCAATACGACCATCCGGCCCATAGCCATAGTCGCCACGTGATGACAAGGCGACAATCGATTTGTTGCCGGTCACCATTGGCCAGTAGGGAACGTCGCCACGCGTTCGGTCAAAGCCGAATGTCCGGCCGACACGGACAATGTTATCCACCCAGGCCTTCATCTGTGACGGCATGCCGAAATTATACATTGGCACCCCGGCAACGATGATGTCGGCGGCAAGCAGTTCGTCGACCAGTTGATCGCTTTCGCGCAAGGCGTGGTGCATCCATGCTTCGCGGTCTTCGGGTTTGGTGAATGCAGCATGGACCCAATCCCCGGTCACCGGGCTTGGCGGATTTGCGCCGATATCGCGATAGATGATTTCGGTTTCCGGTCGCTTGGCCAGCCAGTGTTCGATGAACTTGGCCGACAAGCGGCGGCTGTGCGAACCATGTTGCTTTTGATCGGACCTGCCGGGCCGGGCGCTGCTGTCGATATGAAGAATTCTGGTCATCATGTTCTCCATGTGATGAAGATGGCTCATCTGTGTTTTGGTTCCATGACCAAGAATTGACGGAATTTTATTCCCACGGCAAAATCGAATTCCTCAGCCAATAGATGAGTTGAATTCATTCATATGTCCTTGCCGCCGCTTGCGACCCTGCGCGCCTTTGAAGCCGCAGCACGCCATCAAAGTTTCAAGAATGCCGCATCCGAACTTGGCGTCACGCCGACCGCGATCAGCCATCAGGTCCGCCTTCTTGAAGAAACGCTGGGTGTCCGGTTGTTTGACCGCAAGCCACGGCAGGTTGTTCTGACCGATGTCGGGCAGGAGTTGTATCCGGTTTTGCGTGATGGCTTTGCCGCCTTTGCCAAGGTGGTTGATCGGGTGCGGAACCGCCCGGTATCGCGCAGCATGACGGTTTCGATCATTCCATCCTTTGCAGCAAAATGGCTGTTGCCACGCCTGTCTGGGTTTCAGGCAAAATACCCCGATATCAACTTGCGACTTCATACCTCGCCAGAGGCCGTCGATCTTGCTGGTGGTGTGGCGGATGCTGCCATTCGATATGGTGTCGGACCATATCCGGGATTAGTTGCGCACAAGATGTTTCGCGAACAGTTCGTGCCACTTTGCAGTCCGGTACTGGGCCTGAAAAAACCGGAAGACTTGCGCAATGCAACATTGCTGCATTTTGACTGGTTACGCCCCGATGATGCGACCCCGACATGGCAAAGATGGGGGCAGGTGGCAGGTGCTGCAGATCACTTGCCATCCGCCGGGATCAGTTTTTCCGATGACAGTCACGCCATTCAGGCGGCGATTGCAGGCCAAGGCGTTGTTCTAGCCAGTCCGGTGATGGTGCGCGCGGAAATTGATGCAGGATTGCTGGTGATGCCATTTGGCCCGGAAATCAAAGGGCATTGTTATCACTATGTGCATACCGGCCGGGGCGACAACCTTCGCGAAGTTGAAGCATTCGGGGAGTGGATCAGAAGCGAAGTGGCATCTTCGGCACCACTTACCGAGCAATCCGGCGATTGACGATTGACCTTGCGGGCTGCATCGGAAACCATGTGCCATTGTTAATCATTCGTGTGGATGGATCATGCCCCGCTTTGCCGCCAACCTTTCGTTTCTGTTTGCCGACTTGCCGTTTGAAAAACGGTTCGCCGCGGCGGCAGATGCCGGCTTTGTCGGGGTGGAATATATTGGCGCCTATGACATGCCGTTATCGACGGTTAAATCGCTTCTGAGCGACAACGGTCTGGAACAGGTTTTGTTTAACCTGCCCGCCGGGAACTGGGAGGCAGGCGACCGCGGTCTTGCCTGTCGCCCGGGGCGCGAGGAAGCTTTTCGCGATTCTGTCGTGCAGGCGCTTGATTACGCGGCGGCAACCGATTGCAAGATGCTCCATTGCATGGCCGGTTTGATGCGCAAGGGCGAAGATCCCGGCGAACTCGCCCGGCTTTATTGCGACAATCTGCTATATGCTGCGGACCTTGCCGATCAGGCCGGCGTCGATATCCTGATCGAGCCGATCAATCCGCTCGATATGCCGGGTTATTTGCTTAATTCTATCGAACAGGCGGCCGTCATCCTTGAACAGCTTGATCACCCGCGCCTGAAACTTCAATTCGATATCTATCACGCCCAGATTGTTGGCGGGAACATCGCCGCACGGCTTGATAAACATATCGACAGCATCGCCCATGTGCAGGTCGCGGGCGCGCCGGGACGGCATGAACCCGACAGCGGGGAACTTAACTACCCGTTCCTGTTCTATATGCTGGATCGCATTGGCTATGAAGGCTGGATCGGCTGCGAATACAAGCCGCACGGCAAGACCGAAGACGGGCTTGGCTGGGTCCGTCCATGGATGCCAAAACCCGGCGCCTGATCCCCCGGATTTATTCGATCAGGATGGCCCGAAAATCATTGACGTTGGTCAGGGTCGGGCCGGTCACCAGAAGATCATCGATCTTGGCAAACGCGCTATAGGCATCGTTGTTGGCCAGATATTCGCGAAGGTCGATACCGGCCTTCTGGGCGTTTTGCCAACTTTTGGCGTCAATGATTGCCCCGGCGTTGTCTTCGCTGCCATCAATGCCATCGGTATCAATCGCCAGTGCCGTGAAACCCGGCTGATCGCGAAGTTGCAACAAAAGTGACAGCAAGAACTCGCTATTGCGGCCACCCCGGCCACCCTTGCCGCGCACGGTGACGGTAGTTTCACCACCCGAAAGCAGGACACAGGGCTTTGCCGCCGGTTGGCCATGATTGGCAACCTGATGGGCAATCCCGGCATGAACGATGGCGACTTCGCGTGCCTCACCCTCGATGGCGTCACCAAGGATGACGGCATTCAGCCCCATGTCACGGGCAACCGATGCTGCGGCCTCGAGGCTATCCTGCGGGCGGGCCAGCATGATGGTTTCATGACCGTGAAAGCAGGGATCATCGGGTTTGATTGTCTCATCATCTGCACTTTGCAAAAGGTCCTTGGCAGCCTGCGGGATGTCGATCTGATAATGGCGGATGATATCAAGTGCATCCTGTCCGGTTGTCGGATCAGACACCGTCGGACCAGACGCAATGATTGCCGGATCGTCGCCCGGCACATCAGATACAAGATAGGTCACCATGCGCGCCGGTGCCGATGCCTTGGCCAGGCGGCCACCCTTGATCGCAGATAGATGTTTGCGCACGCAGTTCATTTCCGAAATCGTCGCTCCACTGCGCAGAAGCGCCTTGCTGATTGCCTGTTTGTCTTCAAGGGTCAAACCGGGACCGGGCAGGGCAAGAAGGGCCGATCCACCCCCGGAAATCATGCAGACAACCAGATCATCAGGGCCGGCATCGGAAACAATATCAAGGATACGCTTGGCCGCCTTTTCGCCGGCTGCATCGGGGACGGGGTGGGATGCCTCGACAATTTCGATCTGATCGCATTCAACCGCATGGCCATATCGGGTGACGACCAGACCTTCGACATCGCCTTTCCAGGCTTTCTCGAACGCACGGGCCATGTTGGCTGATGCCTTGCCCGCACCAATGACGATGGTTTTGCCCTTTGGCGGTTCGGGCAGGTTGCGCGGGATCTGAACCCCGGGGTCGGCGGCCTTTAGTGCCGCATCCATCAAAGCCAGAAGTTTTTCGCGCGAAGTCGTCATATCGGGTTTCCCTGATTGGATTGTGGCCGGTTTGGTCCGGGTTTTTAGGTCGCCTGCTTGTCGGATGCGGTCTTGAAGAAATCAATCACGGCCTGCAGATGGTTCGACATCGCCTTTTCGGCGGCGTCCGGGTCGTGGGCCGCGATGGCTTCGATAATGTCGCGGTGATGTTCCTGCACCATGCGATCAAAGGTCGGGCCGACCATACCATTGAAGCGGATTTCATTGAGTGCTGCCTGCAACACATCATGCAGCATTTTCATCACGTGATAGTAAATGATCGAGCCCGTCGCCCGGCCGATCATCATGTGCAGGCGGTGGTCATCATCCGCACGGTATTTGGCGGCCCGCCGTGGGTCATGCGCCTGACGATAAGCCATGCGCAGAAGTTTGATATCCTCGTCACTGGCATTGATCGCGGCCCGCCGTGCGGCCCAGGTTTCAAGTGTGCAGCGAATTTCCTGAAGATCGCGCAGATTGCTGATCGAATCGCGCACCAGATCGGTCATCGCGGTGTCCATGTCGATCCCGGTGGATGACAGGATTTCCGTGCCGCCACCCTGAACCGCACGCAAGTACCCGCGGGTCTTGAGCTTTTGCAAGGCGGCGCGCACAGACACGCGGCTGACCGACATGCTTTCGGCAAGCTGGCGTTCGCCGGGCAGGCGATCACCGGGCAGAAAAATGCCATCCGAGATCTTTTCAAGAATTTGATCGGCAACCTGATCGGCAATCCTTTTGGGGCGCTTGGTTTCCGCGTCGTCTTGTGCCTGAAGCGTCTTGGCAGACGGCATGTTGGGTTGTCTCCAATCGTGTTCTTCTCTGCCAGTGCAGCGATGTCTATATTGGTTCGCGCAATGGTCATACCAGTTTACGGGATGTTTGGCGGCGACGCAAAGTGTCGATATGCACCGCGCGCGCTTATTGCAGTGCAATCTTGTTTCGGTAGGGATAAATTGATAGTTCAACAGGGGATGAGTGGCGTATCCGCCCCACTTTCACTGGCGCTTCGGCGGCAGTGATACCGAGGGATACCGCCATCAGACCTTGCAGATACCCAAAGACCACCAGATTTCAGGAGAACACGCGTGCCGAACCAAGCCGGGACCCTTTTGGGCCATGATGACCCCGCCCCGTTTGAGATATTGAACGAAAACGGCAAGGGTCATTCGCTTTTTGTCTGTGACCACGCGTCCCGGGAAATCCCCAAAAGCCTTGGCACGCTTGGCCTGCCCGAGGAAGAGCGCAAACGCCATATCGGTTGGGATATCGGTGCGCGCAAGGTGACCGAAATTCTGGTCGAACGGTTTGATTGCCGCGCAGTTTTGGGCGGATTTTCACGCCTTGTCATTGATTGCAACCGCCAGCTTTGGGATCCGACCGGGATGCCGGAAATTGCCGATCAGACCGTGGTGCCGGGCAACAAGAACGTTTCGCCCAGCGAACATATGCAGCGCATCCGCGAGATTTTTCTGCCTTATCACTGGGCGATCGAAGAGCAGATTGCCAATTTCCACGCCCATAAAATTGCCCCGGCGCTGATTGCCATTCACAGTTTTACGCCCGTGTTTCAGGGCTTTGAACGCCCGTGGGAAATCGGTGTGTTGTGGGATCAGGATGATCGCATTCCGGTGCCACTGCTTGAAACACTTCGGGCGCAAAACCCGGATTTGACCATCGGCGATAACGAGCCTTATTCCGGGCGTCATTTGGCCGATTACACGATTGACCATCACGGCGAGGCGGCTGGTCTTCCCTGTGTGTCGATTGAAATCCGTCAGGATCTGATTGATACTGATGCGGGATGTGAAAAATGGGCAAAAATCCTTGGCGATGCCTTTGCCGACATCCTTGCGGATCCGAACCTATACAAGATCAGGAGAGACTGATTTGGCAGGGGCCAACGCACGCGAGCCGGGATTTTCCATCGGCATAGAAGAAGAATTCTGGCTCGTGGATCGTGAAACCCGCGATCTTGCTAAAGACCCGCCTGCCGAATTCCTTAAGGACGCCAAGGCAAAGCTTGGCGATCAGGTCTCAAGCGAGTTCATGCGCTGTCAGGTCGAAACCGGCAGCAAGGTGTGCAACAGCGCACTTGAAGCGCGCGAGCAGCTTATTGAAATGCGCAGCACGCTTTCCGAGGTAGCGGCGAAATACGATATGGCGCTGCTGGCGGCATCGACCCACCCCTTTGCCCAGTGGGACGATCAGAAACATACCGATGGCGAACGGTACAACACTATCGCGCGCGATCTGCGCACGGTGGTCGACCGTTTGCTGATTTGCGGCATGCATGTCCATGTCGGGATCGAGGATGACGATCTGCGCATCGAACTGATGGCGCAGGCGAGCTATTTCTTGCCCCATCTTCTCGCACTTACCACAAGCTCACCATTCTGGCGCGGCAAGGAAACCGGACTTCAGACATTTCGTTTGTCGGTGTTTGATAACCTGCCGCGGACCGGCCTTCCGGAAGTGTTTGGCTCGTGGGCGGAATATCGCCGCCATGTCGATATGCTTATCAATGCTGGTGTGATCGAGGATGGCACAAAGCTTTGGTGGGATTTGAGACCAAGTGATCGTTGGCCGACGCTTGAAATGCGGATCGCCGATGTTTGTACCGACCTTGAGGATGCTGTCTGTGTTGCATCGATTACGCGATGCCTGATGCGCATGCTGTATCGTTTGCGGCGCAACAATCAACGCTGGCGAATTTATGCCAACATGCTGGTGCGCGAAAACCGCTGGCGGGCATGCCGTTACGGCAGCGATCCGGGTGAAAAGGCCGGGCTGATCGACTTTGGCCGGGGTGAAATCGTGCCCTATGCCGATCTGCTGGAAGAGATCCTCGAACTCATTCGACCCGATGCCGAATTCTTTGGCTGTGTCGATGAAGTCGAACATGCGCGCACCATCATAAAACGCGGCACCAGTGCGCGCAGACAGCGCGAAATCTATGACGCAGCAATCGAACTCGGCGCCTCGTCAAAGGACGCATTGATCGCGGTTGCCGACGTGCTGATTGAACGGACGGATCCCAACGCAAGATCGGACACCTAGAGTCTGCTCCGATTAGCTTGCATCGTTTTGCCGAGGACATTCTTCTGTCCGGCAAGGAATGGATCGCAGGGCGTAGCGGTGCTACGGTCAAGATCCGTGACGCTGCAGGGCGGATGAATGTCCCGGCCCGAAGGGTTCGGTTTGGCGATGTTTCGCTGCGTTACACCGCTTGAACGATGCTCCACATCGCCCTTCACGCTGTGCCTTGCCAAACAGATTCGCCAAACACGAACAAAAGCGATGCAAGCTAATCGGAGCAGACTCTAACGGCTTGTCAGCGACCGGTGCATTGAGTATCGTCGCGCCGAAACGGGTTTGGGCCCTTTGAATTCCGCGCATCGGATATCCGCTGTGCAATCCATCATCGGAGAAGAATTGATGACCGAAGTCGGTGGTATCGCAGCCGATCAGCTTGCGAGTTATGTCGAGCGTATCGAACGCCTTGAAGAAGAAAAAGCCAACCTGATGGCTGACATCAAGGAAGTCTATGGCGAAGCCAAGGCGCTTGGCTATGACGTGAAAATCCTGCGCCAGATCATTCGTCTGCGCAAAATGGAAGACCACGAGCGCACCGAACAGGAAGAAATCCTGGAAGTGTACAAACGTGCGCTGGGTATGAGCTGACACCATCCTGTCAGGAGACCTGCCGAGAATACCAAAAGCCCGCTTTCAAGCGGGCTTTTGCTTTTGTAATCTTGGTGCATGACAACCGCATCCCGCCCCGAAATCACCGCTGACGTCACCGAAGGTGTCTGTCGGCTGTTATATCATCATGAAATGGCCTGCCTGACGGAGCTGCGTCTGGGCAATGGTCGCAGGCTTGATGTGTTAGCGCTTGGCCCCAAAGGGGAGCTCTGGGCGGTCGAGGTCAAATCATCGGTCGAGGATTTCCGTGTCGACCAAAAATGGCAGAGCTATCTCGATTACTGTGATCGGTTCTTTTTTGCCGTTCCGATGCACTTTCCCAAGGATCTGATTCCTGATGATGTCGGACTGATCGTTGCCGACCGGTTTGAAGCCGCGATCATCCGTGCAAGTGCGGAAAAAAAGCTTTCCGCAGCGCGTCGAAAAAAGCTCCTGATCTCCTTCGGGCAGACCGCAGCAGGGCGAGTAAATAAGTTTTCTTCAAAGGAAAATGTATTGGGATAGGCTCTCGAAAGGATAGTTTCCTGTTATTATTTCATATTTATGAATGGCATTAAGTTATTGATATTTAAGTAATAATGTGGATTTCAACTTTTGATATACATCTGAGTAGTATCAAAACGTATAGGTTTAGGTGTGACGAAGCGCACTGGTCTAAGGGTTGTGTTTGTGCGATGCAATATAAGCATTGCGAGAACGTTTGGGCCAGACTGATCAGTTTTCGATTTCTGTCTTTGACCTTTGTGTCGACTGGCCCGTGTTGGGTGTAATGCCCGGTTCCTTCATCGGGGGACGACGACATGGCGGAAAAGAAACGTGCGATCGCTTTGGCTGGGGGTGGACCAGCAGTTGGTTTGAGCTTCGGCGCCTTAAAAAGGTTACGCTTGAACCCCGATCTCGACGAGGTGTGGGTCAGTCGCATCCTTGACATCAAACAGATCCGCCAACCCGAAAATCTTTATGACGCGCTGAACAATCTGGTGATGCTGTTTGTGGCAACCACCAGCAAAGATGACGTCAAGCTCTTCAAATACAAGGTCGCCGAAAGCGGGCGCGATATCCGGGTCATCGAAATCCCGATTGAAGCCAATATCAGCTACGACTGGACGTGGGAAAACCTCGATCGAAGCATCGAGGACGGCTATCGCGCGACCAACGGTGTTCTTTCTGCATATCAAAATACCACCGGCGACGTGACTGTTGCCAAACTTCTCGCGGCAAGTAACGACGCCGCCTGATGTCATCTGTGAATGTCAATTTTGGATATCCAAAGAATGAAGACTTTTGCGAATCTGAATATCGGGACCAAACTTTCCATTTTGCCGGTGATTGCGGTTATTGCGATCATCGCTGTCAGCCTGATTGGCGGGCGGGCCATCATGTCACTTTCTGATGGTCTGGAATTCGCTGTCAGCAAGGCATATCCCGAGGTCAAGGATATTGGCGAGATTGATCGCAATGTGACCCGGGTGCACCAGACCCTTTATCGCATGCTTTCCTGGTCTGCCGCCGGTGTTGAAGGCGACCGGATGGAAGCCGTTTCCCAGGATCTTGAAACCCAGATCGAAGAAGCGCGTCAGTCCTTCGTGACGTTGCTTGAAAACGAAAGTCTCCCGGAATCGGGCCGCCAGATGTCGGTTGATGCGCAGGAGCGCTTTGATGGCTATCTTGGCAAGGTCAATCAGGTTCTTGGCATGCTCGACATCGATTACACTGGCGCGCTCAGCTTTTCCTGGTCTGCACAGTCCGACTATGAAGCACTGATGGACATTCTTTCCAAGCTGCGCGGAACCGCAGAGCTCAGAATGGACAGTGCGAGTGGTGCGGCCATGGCGGTTGGCAGTTCTGCACAGGATCAGACAATTATTGCGGCCGTGTCGGCATCCATCGCCATGGCGGTGATCAGTTTTGTCATTGCAAGCCTGATCGGGGCGCCGGTCAAAAAGCTGACCCATGTCATGCGCGAAATTGCCGAAGGCAAGACCGATATCTCGGTTCCCTATACCGCACGCAAGGATGAGATGGGCAAGATGGCCGATGCGGTTGAGGTGTTCCGCCAGAACGCCGAAAGCCTTGAGGCCGCCGAAGAACAGCGCCTGCAGGACGAAGCCCGCGCGGTCGAGGAAAAACGCCAGATCATGCAGGAACTGGCGCGCGATATTGAAACGTCGGTACAGGGCACAGCAACGGCAGTCAGTGCCGCGATCGAGGAAATCGGCGCATCCGCATCGGCCCTTCTCGACAATGCCGAGCGCACCGACCATCAGAGCGAGAACGCCTTTGATGCATCCGGCAAGTCCAGCCACAACATGGGCGAGATCGCCCAGGCGGCGTCCGGACTGGCCTCGGCGATTGCCAATATCAGCGAGGAAATCCAGAAAAGTAGCCGTCAGGCACAGGAAGCCAGCGAACAGGCCCGCGACGCGGATGAGAAAATCCGCCGTCTTGAAGAAGCCAGCATCCGTATCGAGGATGTCGCTGCCCTGATTGGCAATATTGCCGAACAGACCAATCTTCTGGCCCTCAATGCCACGATTGAATCGGCCCGTGCCGGTGAGGCCGGCAAAGGGTTTGCCGTTGTTGCCAACGAGGTCAAAAACCTTGCCAGCCAGACGGCGAAATCGACCGAGGAAATTGCATCTGAAATTGCCAATGTCCGTGCCGAAACCGGACAGGCGGTCGAGGCGATCCGAACGATTGTCGAAAGCGTTCAGGGCATCAACGAAATTCTGAGACTGACGGCTGAATCTGTCATGGAGCAAGGCAATGCGACAGGCCAGATCAGCACCAGTATCACCGAGGCTGCCGGTTATGCGGAAACCGTGTCAGGCGGCATTGGTGATGTGCGCGACATCGCCCGGGCGACCCGTGATTCTGCGGGAAGTGTGGGCGAGGCAACCGCAGAGCTTAGCCGCGAAATGGCAGGGCTAAGCAGTTCGGTTGATGGTCTTGTTGCACGGCTGCGCGCCGTCTGACGGACCTTTGTGTTCACTTGTTTCAACCAACCAATCGTCAATCACGACATCTATCTATGATCAACAAGGGAAATTCAGGATGAATAAGGTTTTGCGTTCTTTCGGTGCGGCTCTGGCGTCGTTGCTGATGGTTTTGAGTGTATCGTCGGCCATGGCCCAGGATAAGGAAGCAACCGCCAAGGATCTGGTGGATAAGGCAATCGCCCTTTATGACGACGTCGGGCAGGAGAAATCCTTTGATATGTTCAATGACAAGTCCGGTGAATTCGTCTTTGACGAGTTTTACGTCATTGTTGCTGATGGCGAAAAAGGCACGTTCCTGACACACGCGATCAACCCGAAGCTTGTTAACAACCCGGGCCTTTGGGACCTTCAGGATGTGAACAGCAAGTTCATCATTCGTGACATGGTCGAAACCGGAAAGGCATCGCCGGATGGTGGTTGGTCCAACTACACCTGGACTCATCCGCAGACCAAAAAACTTGCCGAAAAGAAAACCTGGGTGAAAGCCCATGACGGCAAGATTTTCATGGTGGGTTATTACGACTAAGAAGTAATCATATCCAAAAAGCAAAAACCGCCTTCGGGCGGTTTTTGTGTTTCAAGTAAAATCGATTGATTTGTAAAATATTTGTTAAGTTAAATTAGTGGGGTTTCGAGCGCATATTTTAGAAAACACTTAACATCACTCTGATCAAAAGTGCGATTTAGTATATGAATCAACACATTTAATATATCTAAGTATATGTAATCGCGTGTTTTGTCACATCACTATTGAA
Organism: Thalassospira sp. MCCC 1A02898; assembly: GCF_001618185.1. Lineage (NCBI taxonomy): Bacteria > Pseudomonadati > Pseudomonadota > Alphaproteobacteria > Rhodospirillales > Thalassospiraceae > Thalassospira > Thalassospira sp. MCCC 1A02898. Next base: position 100,383 of record NZ_LPXK01000008.1, read on the forward strand.
GAATTGTCTCAAATGTAGCGGCTTAAAATCATTATAATGATGGCTGTATCTACAGGTCCGCAAAGACGGACTGGTATCTCCTGGGGGTGAGCGGTGGTGCACGCGATGGCATTTTATCGTTTGCGCCATGTTGTTTGGACCGAACCATTCGGTTTTCAACAAGGAGATCGCGACGTGGAAAAGATCAAACGAGCTATCTTTCTGTCAGGCGGCGGGCCTGCTGTCGGCTTAAGCATCGGGGTGCTTAAGCGTCTGCAGCAGGAACCGGATATAAAATTTGATATCTGGTCGTCTGCCTGTATCGGCGCTTGGCTCTCGGTTGCCTGGCATCAGGCCGACGAGGGTCAGGAACTTGACCAGACCATCGCCTTCTTTCGTAAAATTTTCCGACCCGCAAGTGTCTATGAACGGTTCCCGATTGCATCGGCCTTTGCACCGGACTTCTTTTCTGATTTCACCAACAAACTCAATTACTTCTTTAACCCCAACAGCTATCAGGGGCTGATCGTGCCGGACGCCATCGGCGAGGCCGTTGAACATGTGCAGCATTTCATGGGTAATCCGAAATACTGGACGCCGCACAATTTCAACGATGTTTTGCTAAACGGTTTTCTGGCGGCAAATCCCCTGTCACGTCTTCTGGTCGGATCGATCTATCAGACCCAGACCAAGGGACTGGCCAAGATCTATTCACCCGACAGCATGTTTTTGGACCGGCTGAACTTTGATCGCCTTTATCAGCCCGACAAGCCGGCCATGTTCCACAACGCCTATAACCTTTCCAAGCAGCGGCTTGAACTTTTCACCAACAAACCCGATCACTACGACCTGCCACAGATGAACGCGCAGACGCTGTGTGCCTGTTCTGCCTTGCCGTTTATCGAGGAGCCGGTCGAAATCAACGGCGATACCTATTGCGAGGGGGCGACTGTTGATACGGTCAACTTCTTTGATTTCCTGCGCCTGCATCCGGATGTTGATGAGGTGTGGGTCAGTCGTATTCTTGATCTTAAGCAGGTGCGTCAGCCTGAAAACCTGTATGACGCACTGAATAACCTGATCATGCTGTTTGCCGCATCGGCCAGCGAAGACGCTGTTGCAGCCTTCAAACGTGAAGTCGCCGAAAGTGGCCGCAAGATCGATATCGTTGAAATCCCGGTTTCCCCGCACATCAACTATGACTGGACTTGGGAAAACCTTGATCGCGGGATCGAGGATGGCTTTGAGTCAACCGATCACATGATTGCGGATTACCGCCAACGCAAACGTCAGGAAAAGTCTGTTAAAAGTTTGCGAGAGGGCGCGATGCGCATTCTGCCTGAATTCCAAAGCCGTTTTCCGCGATTTGTGTGAGCAATAAAAAAAGGGCCGCATGATGCGGCCCTTTTGATTTTTGGCTTATTCCGCCGCCTTGAGATGTTCGGGCGGGTTGCGGAACTGTTCAAGCAGTTCGGCTTCGCGCACCTTGACCTTGGCGATATGTTCTTCCTTGACGTGGCCGTAACCGCGGATGTGTTCGGGCAGGGCCAGCAATGCCTTGGCGATGCGCGCATTTTCGTGGCTAAGGCCATCAAGGACTTCGGTTACCAGTTTTTCGTAATCCGTGATCAACTGGCGTTCGATCTTGCGTTCCGGGTTGCGGCCAAACGGATCAAGTTTGGTGCCGCGCAGGAACTTCAGTTTCGCCAGCACGCGGAACGCCGACATCATCCATGGACCGTAAACCGACTTTTGCGGCTTGCCACTTTCCGGATCGGCATTGGCAAGTGACGGCGGGGCGAGATGGAAGTTGATCTTGTAGTCCCCGGTAAAGGTCTGGGTGACCTTTTTCAGGAACGCCGGATCGGTGTAAAGACGGGCAACTTCATACTCGTCCTTATAGGCCAGCAGTTTGAAATAGTATTTCGCTACTGTCCGGGCCAGATCATCCGCGTCACCAAGGCGTTTCTCAGCTGCTGCGACCTTATCGACAAGGGTGCTAAAGCGATCGGCATAGGCCGCGTTTTGATAATAAGTCAGGAACGCGCGGCGTTTGGCGATGATGTCGGAAAGTTCCGTCGCGATCGGATGGGCTTCGGCTTCGTTCGGGCCGACGACCTCGATCACGCGGTTGCGGTCATGGGCATACAGGCGCCCCCAATGGAAGGACTGCTTGTTCATGTCAATCGACACGCCATTAAGCTCAATCGCCTGCATCAGCGCTTCTTCACTGATCGGGATCAGGCCGCGCTGCCAGGCTACACCCAGCATGAACAGGTTGGTCGCAATCGAATTGCCCATCAGGCGGGTGGCAATGTCGCTGCCTTCGACAAAATGCACACCATCGGCACCACAGGCATCATTGATGACCTTCATGTGCTCGTTGGTTTTAAGCTCAAAGTCCGGGTTGTGGGTAAAGGCCCCCGTGACGGTTTCGTGCGTATTGATCACCGCCTGGGTAAAGTTACGGCGCATCTTGGCAAGCCCTTCATAGCTTGCCGCCACCAGAAGATCACAACCCAGAACCACATTGGCCTCACCAGCCGGAATGCGCGCGGCATGCAGTTTGTTCTGATCATTGGCAAAGCGGATATGGCTCACAACCGCCCCGCCTTTTTGGGCAAGGCCTGCCATATCAAGGCCAACAATACCCTTGCCCTCAATGTGGGCGGCCATACCAAGCAACGCGCCAATGGTGACAACACCCGTGCCACCAACACCCGTGATCAGAACCGACCACGGATCATCAATCGCGGGCAGGGTCGGGCGCGGCAGGCTGGCAAAGACAGCGTCTGTGCCGGTGTCGCCCTTGGCTGCTGCATCGGGTTTGCGAAGCTCGCCGCCTTCGATGGTCACAAAGCTTGGGCAGAAGCCCTTAAGGCAGGAGAAATCCTTGTTACACGCTGACTGATCAATCGCGCGTTTGCGGCCAAATTCGGTTTCGACCGGCACCACGGCAAGGCAGTTGGACTGTTCACCACAATCGCCACAGCCTTCGCAGACCAGATCATTGATGAACACGCGCTTGGGCGGATCCACCATCAGCTTGCGCTTGCGACGGCGGCGTTTTTCGGCTGCACAAGTCTGGTCAAAGATCAGAATTGAAACGCCTTCGATTTCACGCAGTTCTTTCTGGGTGTCATCAAGCGTATCGCGATGGCGGACGTCAACGCCCGGCGCAAAGTCCGCACCCATTGGATACTTTTCGGGCTCATCTGACAAAACGATGATGCGTTTGGCACCTTCGTCAAACATCTGGCGCGTGATTTGCGGCACGGTCAGTGGCCCGTCAACCGGCTGGCCACCCGTCATGGCGACTGCATCGTTAAACAGGATTTTATAGGTGATGTTCACACCCGATGCGACGGCGGCCCGCACGGCAAGGGAGCCTGAATGGTAATAGGTGCCATCGCCCAGGTTCTGGAAAACGTGCTTTGTGTGGGTGAACGGTGCCTGTCCGATCCATGTCGCACCTTCGCCGCCCATATGGGTAAAGGTTTCGGTGGATCGATCCATCCAGTTGACCATGTAATGGCACCCGATACCGGCCATGGCACGGCTACCTTCGGGGACCTTGGTCGAACTGTTATGCGGGCAACCCGGGCAGAACCATGGAATGCGTGCAACATCCGGGCGCGGTTCGGCAATTTCTTTTTCTTTTTCGGCAAGCCAGTCGATGCGTCCATGAATGGCCGGGCTGTCATAGAACCGCTTGATTCGTTCGGCCAGAACCACGGCAACGCGGGCCGGCGTCAGTTCGTCCATCGATGGCAGGATCCATTCGCCCTTTTCATCGAACTTGCCGATCACGGTCGGGCGGACGTCTTCGCGCCAGTTATAAAGCTGTTCCTTGACCTGATTTTCCATCACCGCGCGCTTTTCCTCGACGACGATGATTTCCTCAAGCCCGAGGGCGAATTCGCGGACATCCTCGCGGTTGAGCGGCCAGCTCATGCCGACCTTAAGCACGCGAATGCCGATCTTGGCGGCGTCTTCTTCGGAAATGCCAAGGTCATCAAAGGCCTGCATGACATCAAGATAGGCCTTGCCAGTGGTGATGATGCCAAGCCGCGCATTCGGGCTGTCGATCACGGTTTTATTCAGCTTGTTCGCCCGCGCATATGCCAGTGCGGCATAGAGCTTGTATTTCATCAGGCGATGTTCCTGCTCCTTGGGCGTGTCGGGCCAACGGATATGCAGACCGCCCTCGGGCATGGGGAAGTCGGTCGGGATGACGGGGGTGATGCGATCCGGGGCGACATCAGCCGCGGCCGAACTTTCCACCGTTTCGGCGATGGTTTTCATTGCCACCCAGCAACCGGAATAGCGGCTCATCGCCCAGCCATGCAGGCCGTAATCCAGAATGTCCTGAACACCGGATGGGTTCAGAACCGGGATCTGCGCATCGATAAAGGCATATTCGGTCTGATGGGGCAGGGTGGATGATTTGCAACTGTGGTCATCACCGGCCAGAACCAGAACACCGCCATGCTTTGATGTGCCGGCATGGTTGGCGTGCTTGAAAACGTCTCCGGACCGGTCAACACCCGGGCCCTTGCCGTACCACATGCCAAAGACGCCATCATATTTGGCATCCTTGTACATGTTGACCTGCTGACTGCCCCAGACGACGGTGGCGGCAAGGTCTTCGTTCACGCCCGGCTGAAATTCGATCTGTTGTTTGGTCAGGAATTTTTGGGCGCGCCAAAGTTGCTGATCAAGTCCGCCAAGCGGCGATCCGCGATATCCCGAAATGCACCCGGCAGTATTAAGCCCCGCGCGCGCATCAAGCTGGCGCTGCATCAGGGGCAAACGGACCAGTGCCTGGATACCTGTAAGGTAAACCCGGCCTTCCTCAAGCGTGTATTTGTCGTCGAGTTGGACTGCCGCCAATTGTTGTGCCATGACCGGTCTCCCTGAAATCTCTCTGATATGCGGGGTCATTTCGGGCCCAATGCACTGCTTTTATTGATATGGGTGTTTGTGCAGTGTTTCGGTATGACCTTTAATTTATCTGTCAGGTCGGGTGTGCGGGACCTGTGCCTGACCTTGAAATGGTAATAAAGACTGACCTTTTTTCAAAGCGAAGTCGCATCGCACTATGCAAAACGCCTGATTGCATCTGTTGACGTAAGGTCAACTTATTATTTACTTATTCCGGTACCGATTTACGCGCAATAAAATTGCGCATCTATTGCAGTGCGAAATTGCCCGTTAGGTCGAGTCCATGCTCGGCGGGGTTATCGCGCTGTGTTAATCTCGCGCGGGTTTTGGGTGCGCACAGCAAGGAGCGTGAAATGGAACAGCGTGTTTCGCTGATTACTCTGGGTGTTGCGGATCTGGATCGATCGCGGCGTTTTTACGAAGGTGGCCTCGGCTGGCAGATGACCGAAATGGTTGAAGGGCAGGTGGTGTTTTATCAGCTGTCCAACGGTCTTGCCCTTGGCCTGTTCGGGCGCGATGCGCTTAAGGAAGACGGTCAATTTGATGATGACACAGGTGCCAGCTTTGCCGGATTGACGCTGGCTTATAACGCGCGCAGCGAAGAAGAAGTCGATCAGGTGATGGCGGAGGCGCAAAAAGCCGGGGCCAAAATCCAGAAACCTGCCGAAAAGGTCTTTTGGGGCGGGTATTCCGGTTATTTCCGTGATCCGGATGGCCATGCGTGGGAAGTGGCGTTTAATCCGTTCTGGGAAATTGATGGGAAGGGCAATCTGCACATCCCGCCACAGAAAACCGAGTAGGGCGCTGCCATCACGTCATTACGGCATCGCTGCATACTTTCACAGCACGGGCAGCAATTAGCTGCCCGTTTTCATAGATATTCCAAAGTACAGTTGCATCGGGGATAATTTACTTTTACATCGAACGGGATGTAGTTTTAATCCACGCTTTCAAGGGGGATAAGGTTTTGAGTTGGATCGACCAGTTTCCGGGTCTGTCACGTTTGCCCGATGCCATCCGATCCTACCTTGTCGAAGAAAGCAAGATCGTCACCGTTCCGGCCAATACGGTCATTTTCGGACCGGGCAAGTCGCCGGAACACCTGTTGCTGCTTCTCGATGGCACTGTGCGTGTGCAACAGACATCCGATACCGGTCGTGAAATCGTTCTTTATCGCGTTCATGCGGGCGAAAGCTGCGTTCTGACGACGGCCTGCCTTCTGGCCTATGAGGATTATTCGGCCGAGGGGATTGCCGAAACTGAAACCCGCGCAGTGGCAATCCCGCGCAAGGTGTTTGACAAGCTTGTCTCGGACTCAATCGAGTTCCGCCAGTTTGTCTTTACCGCCTATTCCAAACGCATCACCGACCTGTTCATGGTGATCGAGGAAATCGCGTTCCAGAAGCTTGATATTCGTCTGGCCCACAAGCTGATCGAACTGGCCGGGGACAATGATACGGTGTCAGCAACCCATCAGAAACTGGCGGTCGAGCTGGGCTCTGCACGTGAAGTGATTTCGCGCCAGCTTCAGGAATTTCAGCGTCGCGGCTGGATCGAACAATCGCGCGGTACCATCCGGCTGATTGATCGTGCGGCGTTGGAAAAACTGGCGCAGAGCTAGAATTTCACCCGCAAGCACGGCCGCCCTGCGACTTTAGAATTATTAGGTGTTAATGTTTCGATGTTTGGTGACTTCATCACTGAAGTGCACATCGCGAACTCCTAAAATAAAGACCATAGCCAGATGTTTTGTCCGCAAACAAGGCGGGCAAGGGACATCGCAAACCCATCCGGTGCGCGCCAATCATAAGGCGGCACGGAGGCAGTTGTTTAGGAGGACTCCATGTCTGCATACCCGGTCAATATGTCCGTAAAACCCGAAGTTACGGCCTTTTTCGACGAAGACACCAACACGATCAGCTATGTGGTCAAGGACCCGGAAAGCAACGCCTGTGCGGTTGTCGATTCCGTGATGGATATCGATTATGCGGCGGGTCGGATCACCTTTACCCACGCCGATAACATCATTGCCTTTATCAAGGATAATGGCCTGAAACTGGAATGGATCATCGAGACCCATGTCCATGCCGACCATTTGTCGGCAGCACCCTATATTCAGGATAAGCTCGGCGGCAAACTTGGCATCGGCAGCAAGATCACGGTTGTTCAGGACACCTTTGGCAAGGTGTTTAACGAAGGCACCGAATTCCAGCGTGATGGCAGCCAGTTTGATCGCCTGTTTGAAGATGGCGATACCTATCAGGTCGGCTCCATGACCTGCTTTGCCATCTATACCCCGGGTCATACCCCCGCCTGCATGGTGCATGTCATGGGCGATGCCGCCTTTGTCGGCGATACCCTGTTCATGCCTGATGGCGGATCGGCCCGTGCCGACTTCCCGGGCGGTGACGCCGGGACGCTGTATGACAGCATCCAGAAGCTTCTCGCCCTGCCGGACGACATGCGTCTGTTCATGTGCCACGATTACGGCCCCAACGGTCGTGAGATCAAGTGGGAAACCACCGTTGGCGAAGAGAAAAAGCACAACATCCACGTTGGTGAAGGCAAAACCCGCGAAGATTTCATCAAGTTCCGCACCGAACGTGATGCCCAGCTTGATATGCCGCGTCTGATCATTCCGTCGCTTCAGGTCAATATGCGCGCCGGTCAGGTGCCGACGGATAGCAGCGGCAAAAAAATGCTGAAAGTCCCGGTAAACGGGCTCTGATCAACACTCAGGTGAGGAAAAGCCATGGAAATCAAAACAATAAGCAACGGGTTCTCCGTCAGTCCGCAGATCGTTGCAGACGATATCAAGGAAATCGCCAAGCGCGGCTTCCGGTCCATCGTCTGTAACCGTCCGGACGGCGAGGGTGCCGATCAGCCAACCTTTGAAGAGATTTCAAACGCGGCCAAGGAAGCCGGGCTTGAGGTCCGCTATCAGCCGATTGTGTCGGGCAAGGTCAGCGATGATGATGCCCGTGATTTTGGCCGCCTTTATGATGAATTGCCCAAACCGGTCTTTGCCTATTGCCGCACCGGCACCCGTTCAACGACACTTTGGTCGCTGAGCCAGGCCGCGCATCTTGATACCAGCGAAATCCTTCGCGCCACCAAGGCGGCCGGTTATGACATGGGCGGTGTTGTCCGCCGGATTGTCAATGGCGGCAAAACGCCGACCGATCAGGGCGATGCAAAATATGACGTCGTGATCATCGGTGGCGGTGCTGCCGGTATTTCTGTGGCATCCAGCCTGATCGCCCGTCGTTCAGGGCTTGAGATCGCAGTAATAGACCCGGCCGATATCCACTATTACCAGCCGGGCTGGACCATGGTTGGCGGTGGCGTGTTTGAAGCCAGCACCACAGCCCAGACCATGGGATCGCTGATCCCCAAGGGCGTGCACTGGATCAAGGCCGCCGTTGCCGCGTTCGAGCCGCAAGACGATGCTGTCATCCTTGATGGCTGCCGGGTGGTCAAATATGACCGTCTGATCGTTTGTCCGGGGCTCAAGCTTGACTGGAACCGGGTTGAAGGTCTGGTCGAAACGCTCGGCCGTAATGGTGTGACGTCGAACTATCGTTATGACCTTGCGCCTTACACGTGGGAACTGGTTTCCTCGATGCGCGAAGGCAAGGCGATCTTCACCCAGCCGCCGATGCCGATCAAATGTGCTGGTGCCCCGCAAAAGGCGATGTATCTTTCGGCCGATCACTGGCATCGCACCGGTGTTCTGAAGAACATTGATATCGATTTCTGCAATGCCGGTGGCGTGCTGTTCGGGGTAAAGGACTATGTCCCGGCGCTTGAAAGCTATGTGAAGAAATACGACGCACATCTTGATTTCTTCCACAATCTGGTGGCGATTGACGGGCAGGCAAAAAAGGCCTGGTTCGATGTCGCCAAGCCCGACACCAAGGTCGAACGCGTTGAGAAGTCCTTTGACATGATCCATGTCTGCCCGCCGCAGGTGGCACCGGACTTCATTCGTGTGTCCCCGCTGGCAGATGCCGCCGGATGGGTGGATGTCGATCAGGCGACCCTGCGTCACAAGTCGTTTAGCAACATCTGGTCGCTGGGCGATGTGATGAACGCACCCAATGCCAAAACGGCTGCTGCGGCCCGCAAACAGGCCCCGGTTGTTGCCGAAAACGTGGTTGCCGATATCGATGGCAAATCCCCGGTCGCGCAGTATGACGGTTATGGGTCCTGCCCGCTGACCGTCGAACGTGGTCGCATTGTGCTTGCCGAATTCGGGTATGGCGGAACGCTTTTGCCGTCCTTCCCGAAATGGCTGATCGATGGCACCAAGCCGTCCCACCTTGCCTGGTTGCTTAAGGAAAAAATCCTGCCACCGATCTATTGGAAGGCAATGCTGCGCGGCAAGGAATGGCTGGCCAAGCCTGAAAAAGTCACAGGCACCTAAAACACCCTTCGTCCAAGGCAGCGATCACGCTGCCTTGGGCCAACTCTGATCTAAGAGATCGATCAATGCGTTTCAAAATGCTTCGGAAATATGTCCCGATTTTTGATTGGGGACAGACCTATGACAGGACGGCCTTTGGCAACGACATGATTGCAGCCGTGATCGTGACGATCATGCTGATCCCGCAATCGCTTGCCTATGCGTTGCTGGCCGGTCTGCCGCCCGAGGCGGGGCTTTATGCCTCCATCGCGCCGATCATTCTTTATGCCATCTTTGGCACCAGCCGCGCACTTGCGGTCGGTCCGGTGGCGGTTGTTTCCCTGATGACGGCCGCCGCCGTGGGCAATATTGCCGAAACCGGCACCATGGGCTATGCACTGGCCGCCCTGACGCTTGCGGCCCTTTCCGGGGCGATCCTGCTTGCGATGGGGGTGTTCAAGCTGGGCTTTTTGGCCAACTTCCTCTCACACCCGGTGATTGCCGGTTTTATTACCGCATCGGGCATGATCATTGCCGCCAGTCAGCTCAAACACATTCTTGGTGTGGATGCCGGTGGCCATAACCTTTGGGAAATTGTCACCTCCCTGATTGCCCATATTCCCGAAACCAATCAGACGACCCTGATCATTGGCATTTGCGCCACGGGCTTTCTGTTCTGGGTGCGCAAGGGCCTTAAGCCCGCCTTGCGCAAACTGGGTCTTGGCATTCGTACCGCTGATGTCCTGACCAAGGCGGGCCCGGTCTTTGCTGTGTTCGCCACCACGGCGGCGACCTGGTATCTTGGTCTGGCCGAAAAAGGCGTAAAGATCGTGGGCGAGGTACCGCAAAGTCTGCCGCCGCTGACCATGCCGGACTTCAGCCCGGGGCTGATGGCCGATCTTCTGGTACCGGCGATCCTGATTTCTGTGATCGGATTTGTTGAATCGATCTCGGTCGCGCAGACGCTGGCGGCCAAGCGCCGTCAACGCATCAACCCGGATCAGGAACTGATTGGTCTGGGGGCGGCCAATATCGGGGCGGCCTTTACGGGCGGTTATCCGGTGACGGGTGGTTTTGCCCGCTCGGTCGTGAACTTTGATGCCGGGGCGCAGACACCTGCTGCCGGTGCCTTTACCGCCGTTGGTTTGGCGATTGCCGCTGTGTCGTTGACGCCGCTGGTGTATTTCCTGCCAAAGGCAACCCTTGCCGCGACCATCATTGTTGCGGTGCTGTCGCTGGTCGATTTCTCGATCCTGAAAACCAGCTGGCAATATTCCAAGGCGGATTTCATTGCGGTTCTGGCAACCATCCTTCTGACCCTTGGTCTTGGCGTCGAGGTCGGGGTGACCGCCGGTGTGGTTCTGTCGATCGGGCTGTTTTTGTATAAAACATCACGCCCGCATATTGCCGAGGTCGGCCTTGTGCCCGATACCCAGCATTTCCGCAACATCCTGCGTCATAAGGTCATCACCCATCCATCGGTCCTGACGATCCGGATTGATGAAAGCCTTTATTTCGCCAATGCGCGGTATCTTGAGGATTACCTCTATGACCGGGTGGTCGGGTGCAAGAACCTCAAGCATGTGGTTCTGATGTGCTCGGCCGTGAACGAGATTGATCTAAGCGCGCTTGAGTCGCTTGAGGCGATCAACCACCGGCTTGAGGAAATGGGCATTTCCCTTCATCTGTCCGAGGTCAAAGGCCCGGTCATGGATCGCCTGAAAAAGACCCACTTTCTTGATGAGCTGACCGGCGAGGTTTTCTTGTCCCAGTTCGAAGCTGTTTCGAAACTGACAGACGGGCAGGTGGCAGAAACACCACCAAGCACCGAACCCAAAATCAAACTGGTCTAAGACCGAAGATCGAAACCGGACTGAGCTTTCAGTCCGGTTTCTTTTTGCCATTGCGCAGATGCGTCAGGAAGTAAATCAGCCCACCGGCAAGCAAGCCCCAGAACGCACCCGAAATCCCATAGAATGTCAGGCCAGCTGCGGTGACGATAAAGGTCACGGCGGCTGCTTCACGTCCGTCTTCGTCCTTGAAGGCCGCAACGGCGGATCCGGCAAACGCTCCGATCAGGGCAAGACCTGCGACCGCCTCGATCAGGATGCCAGGTGCCAGACTGATAAACGCGGTCACCAACCCGGCCGAAAGGCCAAACACGATATAGAAAACACCGCCCGAAACAGCGGCCCAATACCGTTTGGCCGGATCGGGATGGGCATCCTTGCCAGCACAAAGCGCGGCGGTGATGGCAGCAAGGTTGACCGCATGGCCACCAAATGGGGCTGAGAGTAACGAGAATATCCCGGTGACAGTAAACAGCGGCCCCGGTGGGGTGTCATAATCATTGGCGCGCAGAACCGCGGTACCCGGAATGTTTTGCGATGCCATGGTGACGATGAAAAGGGGCAAGGCAATGCCGACCAGTCCGGCCAATGTGAATTCCGGCATGACGAATTCAACGGGCGGCGCAATTGCTCCACCCAGATCGGCAAGGGCATTTTCAGGGAACTCAATGCCGAACACCATCACGGCAACAAAGGCCAACAAAGCGGCCGGGATGGCAAGCAACCTGTTGAACCGGCCCATGACAATCCATGCAATCACAATCGGAAGACCAAGCAACGGATCAAAGGCAACCGCCTTGACTGGCGCAAGGCACAGACCCAGCAAAACACCGGCCAGCATCGCGTTTGCCAAGGGGGCCGGGATACCAGCAACAGCGCAGCCCAACGGTTTCCAAACGCCACTGATGATAATCAGGATGGCGCAAACAATGAACGCACCAACGGCAACCGCAAATCCACCCTCAATGGCACCAGATGTCGCCAGAAGGGCCGCACCAGGTGTTGACCAGGCGATACTGATCGGAAGACGGGTCTTAAGGGATAAAACAATTGCGCAAAGGCCCATGGAAATGGAAAGCGCCATCAGGCCCGATGCCGCCTGATCCGGGCTGGCACCAACGCCGGTAAGGCCTTGCAGCACAACCGCAAACGAACTGGCAGAGCCAACAAAACCGGCCAGCAGGCCCATGAAAATACTTTGGGGCGAAATATCACGCAGCATGGGAGCTCCGCAGGATTGTAAGTCGTTGAAAGTATGGTGGCAAGCGCGCTGACCTTAACCAGAAGCAAGAAGGCAGGCCAGTGAAAAAGAACAAGGCGCAGTGGCGGTGCCGGGCTGCTGCGGCGCGGTATTGCTCAGGCGTGATGTCAGGGAGGCCAGCCAACATAGTTGCACGAACCAGAAACGGCGTTGCTTGGCGATGTTCTGCGTAAAAAACCAACAGCTGATTGATTTACATCATCGTATAGGACGAAGAATTAAATAATTATAATGTATTCAAATGGAGTGGACGATATTTCCTGACCAAGGAGCCTGACAATGACTGTATCCCCCCAGATTCGTGTCGGTCTGCCGCGGATCAATGAACCTGCACCGGATTTTACGGCCCCGACCACCGATGGTATCAGAGCCCTGTCGGACTATCGCGGCAAATGGCTTGTCCTGTTTTCCCATCCTGCTGATTTCACCCCGGTTTGCACAACCGAATTTATCGCCTTTGCCAAACATGCCGATCAATTCGCCAAGCGCAATTGCGAATTGCTGGGCCTGTCGATTGACAGCACCCATTCGCACATCGCCTGGATGCGCAACATCCAGCAGAATTTCGGTGTGGAAATCCCGTTTCCGATTATTTCAGACCTGAAGATGGAAGTCGCCCAGGCCTATGGCATGATCCATCCGGGGGCGGGGGACACGTCTGCTGTGCGTGCGACCTTCATCATTGATCCTGATGGTATGTTGCGCGCCATGGTCTATTACCCGATGAGTAACGGGCGCTCCATTACCGAATGCCTGCGCATGATCGACGCCATGCAGACCAGTGACAAGAACGGCGTTGCCACGCCCGAAGGGTGGAAACCGGGCGACAAGGTTATTGTTCCGCCGGCCCATACCGCGAAGGCCGCCGCAGAACGCGCATCCAATCCCGCCTATGATTATGTGGACTTCTATTTCTGCACAAAGTCCCTCTGATCAAAACCCCGATGTGCGGTCCCGGGGGCAAGGGACCGTGCAAAGGCAAAACCCCGCCAGAGCAATCCGGCGGGGTTTTGTTTCGCTCGTCAGGCGTCACGCGACAACGGTTTGGGGACGCCTGCAATTGCGCCCATATGGAATGCAGCGCTCAAACTGTTGGTGGTGAACGCGCATCAGACCACGTCACGCTTGGTCGTGGCATTTGATACGTCATGGGTTTCAATCAGGCGCGCTTCGTGACGACCAAGCACATCCTTGGCGCGTTCCTCTGTCTGCGGATCAGGTGTTCTGACCCACAGCAACAAGCCACCTTGATCCAGCTCTTCTTGCAATTTGGTGGAGTACTTTTTGCCAACCATTGCGGCAATCACCCCGCCTGCCGCAGCACCAACGCCGCCCGCACCGAGAATTGCCGAAATTGTCAGGGCAATCGGGCCACCCGCCGCAATCACGGCACCGGCGGCACCAAAGGCCGCCGCATACATCGGGGCGCCGATCAGTGCGCCTTCGGCATTGCCAATCGGGGTTGGTGTTGTATAGGCCAGTGGTGGCATATCAGGATCGTTGTCGACATCTTCGGCCTTGCGATAAATATGGCCAAGCTTGTCTTCGACGGTTTTATCGCTCGCAAGAAGGCTAAGCTCCTTTTGCTGATCAAACCCGGCTTGCGCCAGATCATCTGCCGCCTGTTGGAGTATTTTGATGTCGTCAAAAACGCCAACGGTCTCGCGATGTGTTTTGGTCATTTGGGCCTCCTTTTTTGTTGAAAGGCTCATCTGTATTAAACGTAACACAACGCGGATTGGTTCCATTTTTGTTGGATTTCAATGCGCCCAAATGAAAACGGCACCCCTAAAGGGTGCCGTTAAAAGCTGTATTCAGGTGCCTTAACTTACCGCTCGGTAATCTTGAACTCGATGCGGCGGTTGCGGCGATAGGCGATTTCATCGTCGCGGTTATCAAGTGGCTGATACTCGCCAAAGCCTGCGGCAACCAGACGGTTCGGCGGGACGCCCTGATCAATCAGGAACTTGACCACCGAAATCGCACGCGCAGCCGAAAGCTCCCAGTTCGAAGCGAACTGAAGGTTTCGGATCGGCACCTTGTCGGTATGGCCGTCAACACGCATCACCCAGTCGATGTCATCGGGAATGTCGGCGGCAATCGTGGTCAGCGTTTCACCCAGTTTGGCCAACTGATCCTTGCCTTCCTCGCCAAGCTCTGCCTCACCCGATCCAAACAAAACTTCGGACTGGAAAACAAACCGGTCCCCGACAACGCGGATATCCTGACGATCACCCAATACTTCACGCAGGCGACCAAAGAATTCAGAACGATACCGCTGCAACTCGGCAACCTTGGTGGCAAGGGCCGCATTCAGGCGATTGCCAAGATTGACGATCTGGGCGTCCTTTTCCTCGTTCTCGCGTTCGGACGTTTCAAGCGCGGCTTCGATCCGGGCCAGTTGTTGGCGCAGGGCCAACATCTGCTGATTAAGCGCCGCAACCTGTGCCTTGGCTTCGTCACTGAGGTTCTTCTGTTCTTCCAACTCGGCTGCGCGCGATGCCAGAAGGGCCGACAACTCGCCAATACGGGTTTCCTGATCAGTGATCTTTTCACCCGTGGTTTCGCGAAGCTCGGTCAGTTCGGCTTCCTTGTCTTCAAGTGATGCCAGGGCGGCCAGAAGTTTCTGTTCGATTTCGTCCGTTGAAAGTTCGGCTGCCGCCAATTGATCGGCAAGGGTGGCCGCACGCGCACGCAGGTCATCACGCTGATCGGCGGTATTGGAAAGCTCGGTCGTCAGTTGGGTGAGTTCGAGTTCCATACGCTGATTGTTGCCACGTTCAAGTGACAGCAGATTGGTCAGCTCGTTAACCTGGGCGGTCAGATCACTTAGCGCCTCGTCACGCCCGGAAAGGGCTGCACCCAGATAGACCTGCGCGATGACAAAGATCATCAGAAGAAAGATGATCACCATCAAAAGTGTGGCAAGTGCATCAACAAAGCCCGGCCAGGTATTTACATCGCGGTTACGACGGCGCGAAAGCCCGATCATTCGATCAGCCCTCCTCGGCGATGGCGGCGATGGTCCGGGCGAGGAGCTTGATCTCGCTTCTGATTTCCTGTGTGGATTGCTGGCGGCCCATGGTCAGTTCTTCGCCAATACGGCCAAGCGTATTGTCAAGCGAACGGATGTGGGCGCGGGTATTATCATCAATCCCGAAGCTGCCCATTTTCATCGAATCCGCCAGCTGATCGAGAACCGGTTTGAGGTGCATCTGGTTTTCAGCCAGCTTGACCATCAATTGTTGTTCGGCCTTCATCTGATCGGTCAGGGTGGATAGCTTGTCCGCCAGATCAATCAGGGTGTTGTGCGATTTGATCTGTGAACTTTCCGACCGCTGGATGGAGTTTTGCAACCCTTCCATATTATCGGCCATCTGTTCGATCAGGGCCGAAAGATAGGCCGGAACAGACTGTTCACCATCGGAAATGCCACCACCCGAACCAAGGCGGGTAAAGCTTGAAAGCCATTCTTCAAGGTCATTGAAGAAACGGTTCTGTGCCTGACCGGCCTGCATGTCCAGAAGGCCAAGGGCAAGGGAGCCTGCAAGACCAAACAGCGAGGACGAAAACGCCGTGCCCATGCCGCTTAACGGTTCTGACAGGCCGTCTTTGAGCTCGGAGAACCAAAGGTCCATGTTGGACCCGCTACCGACATTGACGTTGCTGATCACACCAGCAACCGAGTTCACGGTCTGAAGCAGGCCCCAGAAGGTACCAAGCAGACCCAGGAACACCAGAAGGCCAACGACGTAGCGCGACAATTCGCGGCTTTCATCGAGGCGGGAGCGGATCGAATCAAGGATCGTCCGGGTGGACGTCGTCGAAAGCTGCGGACGATCGCGGCGCTGTTCGGCCATCATGCTGGCCATCGGGGCCAGAAGTTTCGGCGGCACCTGCGACGTCAGACCGGGGCGGGACCGACGGAAATCCTCGATCCATGTCACTTCGGGTGAGAGGCTTGCGGCCATGCGGAAGGTGTAAATGACACCAACCACAAACACGCCAAGGATCAGGCCATTGAGAACAGCATTGGCCATAAAGGCATCAGACAGCGCCGGGAACAGCAGGGCGCCAACCCCGGCGATGATGGCAACAAAGATTGCCATGCGTGTCAGATAACTACCGGGTTTGGTAATAGGCGGGAGGGATCCCGTACCACTGGCCGAATTGCTGCTCATAGCGGATTAATCCTAGCGTTGAACGGTTTTGATATCGACGCGATCTGCGGGGCCGGACGGAACATTCGCACCCAGGGCACGAACATCAATGCGCGTGGAGCGCACACCCCTGTCAATCAGATAGGAACGCACCTGAAGCGCGCGTGACAGCGACAGACGACGCGCCTTGGAGGCATTCGCCCCGTCACCCTGCGCATAGGCCTGCAACTGAATTCGAAGATCTTCATCCTGTCCCATCGTTGCGATCACGCTGTCGAGCTGGCTTTTGGCAGCTGCACTCAGCTCGAAGCTGTCAGCGGCAAAGCCAAGGCTGTATTCATCGCCACCGTTGGCCGGCATTGCAGCCGGTGCAGAGGTCTCTGGCGGGATGGATGCTTCTTCAGCCGGTGCCGGTGGCACCGTCGGCGCGGGCGCCGGTTCTGCCATCTCGGTCGCAGGCTGGGTGGTGTCTGGTGCAGGGGCTGCCGGGGGCGCAGGTGTGTCGGAAATCGGTGCGACTTCCGGTGCTGCCGGTGCGGGTGCTGCGTTGTTTTCCTCGACCGGGGCAGGCGGTGCCACAGGGGCATCAGATACTTCTGCTGTCTCGGTCGCCGGGGAAGTTGTCGGAGCCGGGGTTGGTTCCGGTGCCGCCGGTGCGACAGTCGGCTCGGGCTCCGGTGCCGGAGTAGGCTTGGTCAGCGGCGTCGGTGCGTTCG
Source organism: Thalassospira sp. MCCC 1A02898 (assembly GCF_001618185.1). Classification (NCBI taxonomy): domain Bacteria; kingdom Pseudomonadati; phylum Pseudomonadota; class Alphaproteobacteria; order Rhodospirillales; family Thalassospiraceae; genus Thalassospira; species Thalassospira sp. MCCC 1A02898. The sequence continues at coordinate 117,698 of NZ_LPXK01000008.1, forward strand.
ATGCGCTGCTTTCGGTCACAGGGGGTGCAACCGGTTTGCTGCGCGGTGCGGCGGTCGGTTCCGGCTGGGTCAGCGCAATGGTCTGGTTTGCGCCATCATCAATGTCTGCAACACGCTGGTTTGCATTTGGAACGACGCCGGGAACGCCATAAAATTCTGATTGGGTCGGGAAGGCATTGCCGCCGCCGCTTGATCCGTCAATGACAACGGTTTCAAACCCGCCGTCATAGGCAGAATTGCCTGTCGCACTGGCAAACTGTTCAGCGGCAAGGAAGGTCGATTTCGGTCGGGTTTCCGGGAAAATCAGATCACCGCCCGGCATGACGATATGATCGCGCGAAACGGTGGGAGACAGATATTGCGGAACGGTCGGCTGCCCGCCATAGCCATCTGCAACGTCCCAGTTCACCTGAACGCTGCTGTCATTCGAAACCGGGGAGTATTGTTGCGCCGATGCGTTTGGCGCAAAGAACACGGTTGTGCCCAGTGCAGCCGTCATCGCAAGCACCGAAATCTTGGAATACCCCATCATCAAATCGCAGGCCCCTTAATACCCTGTGTTTGAAATCGTTTGGTAACGTTGTTCTATTTCACACAGTTTTGTGTCGATCATTAGGCACCCGCAAAACTTTCCGAATGCCCCCCCTTGGTGTCCGTGGGCCCGCAATCAGACCGCACAGTCCCAAGCACCATAGCTTAGAGACAGATGATGGACAACCGCTTTGACCGAAAACGCAAATGGGGCGCTTCGGCAAATTGCGAAGCGCCCCTTTCAAAAAACAGTAACAAAAGCCGGGTGTTAGCCCGTGATTGCCTTTTTAAGCGTTTTGGCCAGCACCGGCTGGATATAGTCATTGGCTGCAACGACGCTGCCGGTACCAAGCATGTTGGTGCCGCCTTTGTCATCGCGGATATAACCGCCAGCTTCGGAGATCAGGATGATCCCGGCTGCAATATCCCACGCATTGAGATGGGATTCCCAATAACCGTCATAACGACCTGCTGCGACATACGCCATATCAAGGGCCGCAGCCCCCATACGACGCACGCCGGCACAACGATCCATGACCGAGTGCAGCTGCTTTTCAAATACCGCGTGATCACCGTGACCAAGGTGCGGAACACCGCAGGCCAGAACGCATTCGTTCAGACGACGACGGCCCGAAACGCGCAGGCGGCGGTTATCAAGAAACGCACCGACGCCCTTTTCCGCCCAGAAGCATTCGTCCTTGGCGACGTCATAGATCATGCCGGCAATGATTTCGTCACCCTTCTGCAGGGCAACCGAAATCGCAAAATGCGGGATGCCATGCAGGAAGTTGGTGGTGCCATCAAGCGGATCAATGATCCAGCGGTGCTCAGGATCGGTGCCCTTGATCTCGCCACCTTCTTCCATAAGGAAGCCATAACCGGGGCGGGAACGCTCAAGCTCTTCACGCAGGCGTTTTTCGGCACGGTGATCAGCCGCAGATACGAAATCTGCCGGGCCTTTCATCGACACCTGAAGGTTTTCGACTTCACCGAAGTCGCGTTTCAGTCCGTAGGCTGCCTTTTCGACAGCCTTGTACATCACATTGATGTTCGCAGAACGACGGGCGGCGCCTCGCACGGCATATCTCCCGGTGTTTGAATTAAAATGAAAACCAGAGGGCGGGGTTCGCCCTTAGTCCTTGGCACGCTCGATATAGGTGCCTTCAACAGTGTTCACGACAATGCGCGTACCCGATTCAATATGCGGGGGCACCATCACACGGACACCGTTCTCAAGAACAGCCGGTTTGAAAGAAGAAGACTGGGTCTGACCTTTGACAACCGCATCGGCTTCGACAATCTGGAAGACGACATGCTCGGGAAGGGTCACACCAAGCGGCTCACCTTCGAAGGATTCGATGGTCACAACCATACCATCCTGAAGATAGACAGCCGCTTCGCCAACAAGGTCGGCATTTACTGTGATCTGTTCATAGGTTTCGCTGTCCATGAAGGTGATCATGTCACCATCGGCGAACAGATAGGTGTATTCTTTCTGTTCAAGACGAACCTTTTCGACGGTTTCCGAAGCGCGGAAACGCTCGTTCAGCTTGGTGCCGGTACGAATGTCTTTGAGTTCAACCTGGTTAAAAGCACCGCCTTTACCCGGCTTCACAGCCTGGCATTTTACTGCACGCCACAGGGCACCTTTATGTTCGATAAGGTTACCCGGACGGATTTCGTTGCCGTTGATTTTCATGGCACAAACCGTTCTTTCAGATCACAGATTCACAATGCAATAAGGGGCAAGCGCCCCATTTCAGGCGCTCTACCTACCAGTTTGGCTGTTTTGCTGCAAGCAGATTGATCCGGGTTTGCGCGCATAACGCCCCATCATTCGCGCATGGCTGGACCAACGAGAGAAATCAGATCTCGGTTGCTGCAATCGCCGCCTTGATGGCCTTTGCACCGGCCTCTGGCCCGTCCGGATGGTTCCAGACGCCACCGGTGACAGCAATGAAGTCGGCACCTGCCAAAACAAGCGGCGCAACATTATCTGCCGTGATACCACCAATCGCCACACAGGGCACCGTGGTAAAGGTCGTCCAGATTTCAAGGATTTCCGGGGTGACGCTGGTTTTAGCTTCTTTGGTTTCGGTCGGATAAAACGCTCCGAATGCGACGTAATCGGCCCCTTTGTCACCAACGATCATCGCCTTGTGGCGACTGTCATAGCACGACACACCGACGATATGTTCTTCGCCCATGATGGCGCGTGCTTCGTCGTAACTTGCGTCTTCTTCGCCGACATGCACACCGTCACAGCCCGATTTCTTGGCGATATCAGGACGGTCATTGAGGATCAGCGGAATGTCACGATCAGTACACATCGGAAGGATGGTATCAATCGCCTTGCGGATTTCATCATCGCTGACATCCTTCAGGCGCAATTGCAGGCAATCAACCGCACCGGTATCCAGCACGGATTTCAGCTTCTCGCCAAAGGGTGCAAGGTCGATTTTCGGCGGGGTCAGAAGATAAAGACCGGCAAGTTCGTCTGAATTCACGATGATAATTCCTGATGATTTCCTGCGTGTTATGTAACCTTTGACGCTGGTTTTGGCAATTGCCAAGGCTACGGAGCAAGATGTGCAAGCAACCGCTTGTCGAGTTCATGATCGGGCAACAGGTCATCGGCCATCTGATAAATCACATCTTTGTCTGGGAACTCTGTCATGACCAGACGGTTTGTCTGGGCTGCCATATCCCGAAGGTTTTCCAACTGCGGTTCGGGCATCGGATCGACCATCACGGCATCAAGGCCAAGCTCAATCGCGGCCAACGCGCCAGAAACCCTCCCACGACAATCAAGGATCGCCGTGATATTACATGCCGGGAAGTCTTCACGCACCAGCATCACCAGATCGGCAAACCACTGTGCCCCGTGCGTTTGTCCGGCATGTTCCGGCGACAGCAACCCAAAGGCACGATCCCCCATCACCCGGCAGGCCGATCTGGCGCCGGTAATGCTATGAATGCGAATGACGGGATCGGGCAGGGGGCTCATTTGCGTGGTTCTTATGCCTTGGTGCGCGCGACATAGACCGTGTTGATATCTTCACGGTCAATCAGCGGATGTTTGAATTTAATGACATCAGCCCGGATGGTCTCGAACGCGGATTTTAGGTTTTCTTCAAACCACGGTTCGGGCAGCTCGGTTGACCACAGGGCGAAAATTCCGCCGGGCACCAGATGGGCGGCAAGCTTGGCCAGACCATCCTTGGTGTAAAGGCGCTTGTGGTCTTCATGCAGGACATTGCCCGGCGAATGATCAACATCCAAAAGGATGGCGTCATGCAGTTTCTCGGGTGCATCCGGGTTCATGCCCGGCGTATCGGAAAGCGACGCACCAAAGAAATCGCCATGCACCAGTGCGCAGCGTGGATCATTTGAAAGCTGCTCACCCATCGGCAGCAACCCTTGCTGATGCCATTCGATCACTTCGGGCAGGGTATCAAGCACGGTCAGCTTTCCGGTCTTGGGATTATCAAGCGCGGCCTTGGCGGTATAACCAAGGCCAAGCCCGCCGACGACGACATCAAGGTTGTCGCGATCAAGTTCGGCCAGACCAAGGTCGGCCAGCGCAATCTCGGCATCGGTAAACAGGCTCGACATCAGATATTCTTCATCAAGCTTGATTTCATAGACATCGATATCAAGGCTAAGCTCACGTCGGCGACGCAGACTCAGCACCCCCATCGGTGTCGGGCGGTAATCAAGTTCCTTGAAAAGAAGGCTCACGGGCCGGGCTCCTGTTTGTCTTTTCTGTTCGTTGGCTCAACAGTGACGGAAAGACGGGCAAAAGAAAAGTGCCCGAAGCAGAACTTCGGGCACTTCGGAAATCTGGACCTAAGCGATGCTTAGAGGAACTTCGCCATGGCGACAGCGGTGTCGCTCATACGGTTGGAGAAGCCCCACTCGTTGTCATACCAGGACAGGATACGAACGAAGTTGCCGTCCATGACCTGGGTCTGGGTCGCATCAAAGGTCGAGCTGTTCGGGTTGTGGTTGAAGTCAACCGAAACCAGCGGTGCTTCGCAAACGCCAAGAACGCCTTTGAGCGGGCCGTTTGCAGCTTCCTTGATGGCTGCGTTAACTTCGTCAACCGTGGTGTCACGGCCAGCAACGAAGGTCAGGTCAACCATGGAAACGTTCGGGGTAGGGACGCGGATCGCGGTACCGTCGAGCTTGCCTTTAAGTTCCGGAAGAACAAGGCCAACAGCCTTGGCCGCACCGGTTGAGGTCGGGATCATCGAAAGCGATGCCGCACGTGCACGACGCAGGTCTTTATGCAGGCTGTCCACGGTGTTCTGGTCGCCGGTGAAGGCGTGAACGGTGGTCATGAAGCCCTTGGTGATGCCAACGGTTTTGTTGAGAACATCTGCAACCGGTGCAAGGCAGTTGGTGGTGCAGGATGCGTTCGAAACGATGACGTCATCAGCGGTCAGGGTGTCGGAGTTAACACCGTAAACAACGGTCTTGATGTCGCCCTTTGCCGGGGCGGAAATCAGAACGCGCTTGGCACCGGCAGTCAGGTGTTTGCCTGCACCAGCTTCGTCAAGGAAGATACCGGTGCACTCAAACGCGATGTCAACTTTGAGGTCAGCCCACGGCAGGTTCGCCGGGTCACGTTCGGAGCAAACCTTGATCGTCTTGCCATCGATGACGAGGTTTTCGCCTTCGGCTTTGACGTCATTGGCCAAAACGCCATGAACGGAATCATATTTCAGAAGATGTGCGTTGGTGTTGACGTCACCCAGGTCGTTGATGGCAACAACTTCAACGTCGGTGCGGCCGCTTTCAACGATAGAACGCAGAACCAGACGGCCGATACGGCCAAAACCATTAATCGCTACGCGAATAGCCATTCATCCCTCCAAAATTATAATGATTGGTACCTGGGGAGTATCAATCACGGCTTAGGGTAAAGAACCCATAGAAAAAAAGCCGGATCGGCATGTTACCGATCCGGCCCTGTAAATTAAACCAGTTCCTTGGCCGCTTTGACCAGCGCGTCGGCGGTGATGCCGAAATGCTCGTAAAGGACCGGGGCCGGTGCCGAGGCACCAAATCCGTGCATGCCGATAACCTTGCCGTTATCGCCAACATATTTTTCCCAGCCAAAGACCGAAAGCGCCTCGATGGCAACGCGCGGTGCGCTGCCCAGAACGTCCTTGCGGTATTCCGGCGACTGGGCGTCAAACAGTTCCCAGCTCGGCAGGGAAACAACAGCGGCCTTGATGCCATCTGCTTTGAGTTTCGCCTGCGCGTCCATTGCGATCTCGACTTCCGAACCGGTCGCGATCAGGGTGACCTGACGATCACCATCGCAATCGGAAATCACATAACCGCCGCGCGCGACAAGGTTGTCTTCGCGGTATTCGGTGCGCAGAACCGGCAGGTTCTGACGGGTCAGTGCCAGAACGGTCGGGCCGGTTTCGTTGGTGATCGACATTGCCCATGCTTCGGCAGTTTCAACCGCATCGGCCGGACGGATCACGGTCACGTTCGGCATGGCGCGAAGCGACGCAACATGTTCGACCGGCTGGTGAGTCGGGCCGTCTTCGCCAAGACCGATGGAATCATGGGTCATGACGTAAACAACGCGCTGGTTCATCAGCGCCGAAAGACGGATCGCCGGGCGGCAATAGTCGGTGAACACCAGGAAGGTACCGCCATAAGGCAGAACGCCACCATGCAGTGCCAGACCGTTCATGGCTGCTGCCATGCCGTGCTCACGGATACCGTAATAGATGTAACCACCTTCATAACCGCCATCAGCGGTGATCGGCGCCTGAACACTGGTCTTGGTGTTGTTCGACCCGGTCAGGTCGGCAGAGCCGCCGATCATTTCCGGGATCGCCTTGGTCAGCACTTCGAGAACATTCTCGGAAGCCTTACGGGTTGCGACCTTCGGCTTGTCTTCGGTGATCTGCTTTTTGTAGTCGTTGAAGGCTTCGATCCAGTTTTCCGGAAGCTTGCCTTCGATGCGGCGCTCGAACTCGTCTTTCAGGGCTGCTTCCAGACCTTCGAAACGCGAACCCCAGGCATTGAAGTCCTCGGCACCGCGCGCGCCTGCTGAAAGCCATGCGTCACGGACATCTGCCGGGATTTCAAACGGCTCGGAATCCCAGCCGAGTTTCTTGCGTGCACCAGCAAGTTCTTCAGCACCAAGCGGGGAGCCATGCGTTGCCGAGGTGCCACCTTTGGTCGGTGCGCCAAAACCAATTTCGGTTTTGCAGGCAATCATCGACGGAGTGTTGGTGGTTTTGGCTTTGGCAATCGCGGCTTCGATCGCGACCGGATCGTGGCCGTCGATCTGCTGAACGTCCCAGCCAGCAGCTTCAAAGCGCTTCTTGTGATCTTCGGAGGTCGAAAGCGAGGTCGGGCCATCAATCGAAATGCCGTTGTCATCGAACAGAACGATGAGTTTCGACAGTTTCATGTGACCGGCCATCGAAATGGCTTCCTGCGAAATACCTTCCATCAGGCAACCGTCACCGGCAATCACATAGGTGTAGTGATCAACAACGCTGTCACCGAAGCGGGCATTCATGATGCGCTCGCCAAGGGCGAAACCGACCGAGGTCGCAATACCCTGACCCAGCGGGCCGGTGGTGGTTTCAATGCCTTCGCCGTGGCCGTATTCCGGATGGCCCGCGGTGCGGTAGCCCATCTGACGGAAATTCTTGATCTGATCAAGATCGAAGTCTTCGTAACCGGTCAGGTGCAGAAGCGAATAAAGAAGCATCGAACCGTGACCTGCGGACAGGATGAAACGGTCGCGGTCCGGCCAGTTCGGGTGCTTCGGATCGAATTTCAAGAATTTGGTATAAAGAACAGTCGCAACGTCTGCCATGCCCATCGGCATGCCCGGGTGACCGGATTTGGCCTTCTCAACAGCGTCTGCCGAGAGGAAGCGGATGGCATTGGCCATGCGGTTGTGTTCTACTTGCGTCGTCATGTGATGCGGTTCCTGGGGGTTTCGCGGTCGGGCGATGAAAACACTTTTCCATTTATTAACGGAATTCGCGCGGAAGATGCCCTTACAGGGGGCATACGTCAACCGCTTCTATCGAAAATCTGCCATGTTATCTTGATTCAGATTAACCACGCCGCCCTTCGCCATCACAGATTGGCCGTACTGTTGACCAGTTTAGCGCGCCAGTTCTATGTTTTGAACACGGGCAGGGGATCGGGCATCGTTGACGCGGTTTGACTTCGCCGGGCCAAAACGGTTGTTGATCGGAATCTGTGATGTTAAATCAGCCATGATCATGACATCTTCGACAGGTCAGATCGGTTTTCGATGAGTCGCCGCAGACAATCAATGTCTGCGTTCTTTGGGTAAACAGCAAACATTCGGGTAGGGTTATGTCGCGGTTGCAACAGGCAAGTGATCGGCTGAAAGCAGCATTGGAACGTCTGGAAACGGCTGCGGAGTCGGCAATCGAAGCCAAAAGCCAGGCTACAGACGCTGACACGGCAGAGGTCGAAACCCTGCGCGGGCAACTTTCGGCACTGCGCGAAGATTACGACCGGCTTTGCCGCACCACCGAAACGGTTTCAAACCGCCTTGATGGCGCTGTTGATCAGCTCAAACTCGTCCTTGATGAAGAACCCGCAAAGAAACAGGCATAATTCATGGCACAGGTTTCCATTCGTATTAACGGTCGCAGCTACGACATCGCATGTGACGACGGCCAGGAAGAACGCATTCACGCGCTTGCCAGCTATGTCGACGAGCGGGTCAAGGAAATCTCCGACGCGGTGGGCCAGATCGGTGAACAGCGTCTGCTGGTCATGACAAGCCTTCTGATTGCCGACGAGCTCGGCATGGCACAGGAAAAACTCAATACCGGCCAAAGCCCGGCGGTTGCAGAGGACGGCAGCCTGTCCGCCGCCGAAGGTGACGCACTGGCAGAAAATATCGAAAGCATGGCCGAACGGGTCGAGGTGCTTGCCGATCGTCTTGGCAAAGGCTGATCAGGCGACTGTTGTCTGCTGCATGGCTGGCCTGATCACGGGCTGAATTCATGCAATCTACTTGAAATTCAGCTGGTCGAGGACTAAGTTCCGGTCGCTGACAGTTTGCGATGCGTCGTTCGCGGCGATCAAGAACCCAGCACAAGGGAGCTGCCCTGTTCGTCAGGTTCGCTAATTCCCGGGGCCGATGCTCATTTCTCTAGGGAGCTGTCCCTGTCGAGGCCGTGGTCTCGTTATACGGCGCCCACCTGCACTCGCAGGTCACGAGGAATTACCAAATGGCCAACGGCAGTGGTGGCTCCCGCTTATTCTGCTAAAAATCCCTTTTCCATTTCGTGATGCCGGTCATGCGTCCCGGGGCAGGGTGCATTAAACGAAACATGTCTGCCTGCTGGCTGACGCAATACAGGAAGCACAATGCGTTTACTTCATCTTGGCGACGTTCTGGGGCAGTCCGGTCGCAAGGCAGCGCTTGAAGCGCTCCCGATGCTACGTGATCGGTTGTCGGTTGATATCGCGGTGGTGAATGTCGAAAACGCAGCGCACGGCTTTGGCGTCACGGCAAAAATCTGCAAGGAATTCTATGACGCCGGTGCAGATGTCCTGACCACGGGCAATCATGTCTGGGATCAGCGCGAAATCATCGCCTATATCGACGAAGATGAAAAACTGCTGCGTCCCTGGAACTTCCCCGATGGGACGCCGGGCAACGGCGATTATGTCTTCAAGACCAAGTCGGGCAAGAAGGTCTGCGTGATTAACATGATGGGCCGTCTGTTCATGGACCCGTTGTCCTGCCCGTTCCAAGGCGCTGACAAGCTGTTTAACAAGCATAAGCTTGGCAAGAATGTCGATGCCGTGATCGTCGATTTCCACGCCGAAACCACGTCGGAAAAAATGGCGTTTGGCCATCATTGTGATGGGCGGGCGTCGCTTGTGCTGGGAACCCACACCCACGTGCCGACTGCCGATGCGCAGATCCTGCCAAATGGTACCGGCTATCAGACCGATGTTGGCATGTGCGGCGATTTTGATTCCGTCATTGGCATGAAAAAAGAAAACTCGGTTCGTAAATTCATCACCAAGATGCCGTCCGGCCGGTTCGAACCGGCAGAGGGGCCGGCAACGGTCTGTGGCGTTTACGTTGAGACAGACGACAAGACCGGGTTGGCAAAGCGGATTGAAGCGGTGCGTATCGGTGGCCGCCTTAAAGGCAGCTGGCCCAGCGCCTGACGCCAAGGTGACTTTCACCCGATCAAAGAAAAAGGCCCGCCAGATGACGGGCCTTTGTCGTTTCATATGTTGGTTGCAAATTACGCCGCGCGATCACGTGCCTGCTGACGCAGATCATCAAGGATGACTGTAATGCGCGTGCGCAGTTCACTGACTTTCTCGGATGCCGAACGCGACGTGTTCAGAACTTCACCAGACAGCTGGCCGGTGCGACCGGTTTCATTGGCGACCTCGGCAATCGATGCCGACACAGCGCGCGTTCGGTCCGCCGCACCACGCACGTTGCGCGTGATTTCGTCGGTTGCGGCCCCTTGCTGCTCGACTGCGGCCGAAATCGTCGTGGCAATTTCATTGAGGCTGTCAATGATCGAGCCGATCTCGCCAATGGCGGTGACAGATTCACCGGTTGCTTTCTGAATGCCGGAAATCTGGCCCGAGATTTCCTCGGTCGCCTTTTCGGTCTGGTTGGCAAGGTTTTTGACCTCTGCCGCGACAACCGCAAAGCCCTTGCCGGCATCGCCGGCACGTGCCGCCTCGATGGTGGCGTTCAGGGCCAGAAGGTTGGTCTGCTCGGCAATGTCGGTGATCAGTGCGATCACCTCGCCAATGCGGCTTGCCGATTGCGACAGGCTGTTGACCAGTTCGTTGGTATGTTGCGCGCGTTGCGCGGCTTCGTTCGAAATACGCGTGGTTTCCGCCATCTGACGGTTAATCTCCGCGTTCGAGCTTGAAAGCTGCTCGGTAGCCGAGGCAACGGTTTCGACATTGCCGGTGGCTTCATCGGCCGATTTCGACACCTCGTCACTCTGACCTGACACCAGTTCGGCACTGTCGGTCATCTGACCTGATACGCCTTGAAGCTGTTCGGCAAGGGTGGCGATTTCAGTCACCGCACTTTCGACTTCACCCTGAAGGGTGTCGGCAAGTGACAGCAATTCATCGCGCAGTGCCTCGTTGCGTTCACGGTTCAGGCGCTCTTCCTCGGCCTGCATGTCGCGGACCTTGATCGCGTTTGCCTTGAACACATCAACCGCACGGCCCATGGCAGAAATCTCGTCACTGCCCCCTGATGGAACGGCCGCGTCAAGATCGCCATCAGCCAGCGAAATCATCGATTTCTGAAGACCGGCAAGACGACGCAACAGGTTGCCACGCACATAAACCAGATAGATCAGAAGCGGGATAATGATCGCCGCGGCACCAACGCCGTACATCACCATCGAGCTTTGCTGGGTCAGGGTGCTTGCGGTGTCGGCTGATTTGTCGACGCCGGATTGAAGATCGGCGACAAGCGCGTTCACACCATCTTCCATCGCGGCGGCAAATTCCGCACTGTCTTCAACGATGTCGATCTGGTCATCGGCCAGCTTAAGTTCTTCGCTGCGAAGCGAAGAAATGCTTTTGCGGCCCATTGACAGCTTTTTGATATCGCCAAGCAGGCCTTCATAGAATTTCTTGAGCTTCTCGTTCTCAAGTTCATTGATGGTATTGGCAACAACACCAACCGCCCCACGGACCTGAACACCCATAATGCGAAGTTGCATCCGATCATTCGATGATGCAGCGGACAGAACGGTATTGCTGATTTCAGCACCACTATTCGCAAGTTGCAGGATCGGGGCTTGGGCGGCCATCAATTCATCAAGTTTGAACAGAAGTCCCTTGGTTGAGGCTTCCTGTTCATCGGTCAAGAAGGCGCCGGCCTGACGCAGGTCATGAACCTGACTGGTGACTTCGGTGATTTTGGTTTGGGATGCCGACAGGATCGGCTGGATCATCGAGTTGTATTTGCCGGTCAGTTGCTGGAACTTGGCAAGGGAATCCGAAAGTTGGCCTGCGACCTCGAAACGTTCAATCGTCGTGTCATGGAGTTCCTGAAGCGACTCAGCAAGGCTTTGGCCATTGGTCTCGATCACCGACAGCGTTTCTTCCGGAAGGCCGGACTGGCTCAGCACCGCAAGATTTTCCTGCAAGTTCGCAAGCATCACATCAAGGTCAGCCTTGACCGCCTGTTCTTCTTCAACGGTGGATGCCGCGATAATGCGTGGTGCGGAGGCCACAATTTTCGCACTGGTTGTTGCAAGCTGCTGGGCAGCAAACATTGGCGGAAGTTGCTCGTAGGCAATCGTGTCAAGCTGGTTGCCGAATTTGGTAAAAGAGAAGACCGATACGGCCGCAGCCAGGATTGCAATCAGACCGACAAGAAAGAAGGCACCCGCCAACTTTTCACGTACGCCAAGCCCTGCTTTGTTCGTCTTTGTTGAGTTTTTCTTTTTTGACGATGACGGCTTTGCGCCGCGCTTGAAACTTAAACCCATAATTAAACCTACCCCGTAGACCAAAGAGACAAGCGTCGCCACATGTGGTGCCGACGCATGTATGTACGTCGTCTGAACGTTTGTTCCCAGCCAAGCCACTTTGGGGAATACCCGATATCCGACCCTGAAAGGATCTCGGGGAATTTGGGGCCTGATCTATTATTATTGTTCTCCGATATAGCACAGGACTCGCATCGGGATCATGAATTTTCGGCCAAACCTGTACGGCTGTATCAAATTCAGGATTGCGCAAAGTGGCTTTTCGCAGCGACTGCACTTTATTTCGGACCGAAAGAGGCTGCTTTCAATGTGACCGCCAAACAAAAAGGCCCGCCAATGGCGGGCCTTTTGTCATCAAGTTTTGCCTGTGATCAGGACGCTGCGCGATCATGTGCCTGTTTGCGCAGATCATCCAGAATGCCGTTGATCCGCGAACGCAGGTTTTCGACCTTCTGCGATGCATCCTGTGCAGTTGCCAGAACCTGACTGGACAGTTCGCCTGTCTTGCTGGTTTCATTGGCAACCTCGTTGATCGAGGCCGAAACAGAACGCGTGCGATCCGCAGCCCCGCGCACGTTGCGCGTGATCTCGTCGGTGGCGGCACCCTGTTCCTCGACCGCAGCCGAGATGGTGGTCGCGATCTCATTGATGTTTTCAATGATACGGCCGATATCGCCGATGGCATTGACGGACTCACCGGTGGCTTTCTGAATGCCCGAAATCTGGCCAGAAATTTCCTCGGTGGCTTTTTCCGTCTGGTTGGCAAGGTTTTTGACCTCGGCGGCAACAACCGCAAAGCCCTTGCCTGCATCCCCGGCACGTGCCGCCTCGATGGTGGCGTTAAGTGCCAGAAGGTTGGTCTGCTCGGCAATGTCGGTGATCAGGGCGATCACTTCGCCAATGCGGTCTGCAGACTGCGACAGGCTGACCACAAGTTCGTTGGTTTCCTGTGCACGGTTGGATGCTTCGTTCGAGATACGGGTCGATTCCGCCATCTGACGGTTGATTTCCGCATTCGATGCCGACAGCTGTTCGGTCGCAGCAGCAACAGTTTCAACGTTGCCGGTTGCTTCCTGGGCTGAGCTTGCAACTTCTTCGGTCTGGCCCGAAACCAGTTCCGCACTTGACGTCATCTGACCGGAAACGCCCTGAAGCTGATCACCAAGAGCCGCGATTTCGTTCACGGCACTTTCAACTTCGTTCTGCAGGGTGTCGGCCAGTGCCAGCAACTCATCACGAAGTGCTTCGTTGCGTTCATGGTTAAGGCGTTCTTCCTCGGCCTGCATGGCCTGGACCTTAAGGGCGTTGTCCTTAAAGACATCAACTGCACGGCCCATGGCACTGATTTCGTCATTGCCCTTGGACGGCACGACGACATCAAGGTTGCCATCAGCAAGCTGAACCATGGTTTTCTGCAAACCACCAAGGCGGCGCAGAACGTTGCCACGCACATACAGCACATAAATCGCAAGCGAGATAATGATGGCTGCGACGGCGACAACAAACAGGGCGGTCAGGCTCTGTTTCTCGACGACCTTCGCCTGGGCGGCGGCATCATTGACTTCTGCATTCAGACCGGCAACCAGTTCGGCAACGCTGTTACGCATTGCGTTGGCATATTCGCCACTCTGCACAACCAGCGCCTGGCTTTGTTCGGTGGCCTCAAGTTCACGTTTGCGAAGGTCTGGCAGGCTGCCTTCACCAACCGACAGTTTCTGCATCTTGTCGATCAGATCGACATAGAATGCCTTGAGGCGATCGTTATCAAGCTCATCAAGCTTGCTCAGCGCATCGGTGTACGTTCCGCGAATACGCACCGGAATGATCGACAGGCGGACCGCCTGGGTTTCCGTGGTGCTGGAAATGATCATGTTTGATGCGGCAGAACCGAGACGCTCGATATCAAGGATCGGCGTGCGCGTCTCGATCGCTGATGCGAACTTCTGGAAGGACGCAAGAATTTCTTCTTTGTCCGCGCTGTATTTCTTTGAAGGATCTTCTTCAAAGGACGCGGCGAATTCGCTGCCTTGGGCGATGTCGTTCTGGGTATAGGACAGCACCGGCTTTAAGGTGTCACCATACCGTTTCGCCAGATTCTGGAACTCTTCGAGTTTCGCGGCTTTTTCGTCGCTGATCTGGAAACGTTCCTGGGTCACGTCGTGCAGCTGTTTGAGGTTGTCCTCAAGCAGGGCGCGATTGTCGTTGATGCTTGCAATTACCGCGGGCATAAAGCCGGTCGCCTCAATTTCGGCGATGCGGACACTAAGCTCTTCAAGACGAACCGCAAGCTCATCGTTAATCGCGGTTTCTTCTTCCGGATTGGCGGCGGCCACGATGCGTGGCGCAATGGCGACAATTTCGGCACTTCCGGTTGCCAGTGACTGAGCCGCGGCAATCGGCGGAAGCTTTTCTTCGGTAATGGTATTAAGCGCACTACCGAACTGATTGAAGGAAATAGCACCGACAATGGCAGAGATCACTGCCATCAATCCGACCACAGCAAACGATATCAAAAGTTTGCTTTGGACCCCGAATTTAGTTCCCATTCTATCTAACCTTTTTTCCTGGCTGTTTCCGTATGGCTTCTTTGTCCATTCCGGTTGTTTCTGGCACCGCAGGATCATATGCAGTCCTGCGTTAGGCGACAGCTTGGCCCTAGAGAGTATTCTGCTTTAGTTTAATATCTACACCAGAGAACATTAATGAAAGAATATCAAGACGTCTGCAACATCTATCCGCGTATAGTGCACGACTATCCCCGGATAGGTTGATCATGATTTCCGTGCATTGATCTCCAAAAACCTGACCCTTACGCCCGATATTTGGCGATCTCGCCAAGCATGGCTGGACCTTGCTGGGTAAACAGGATATAGGAGCGGTCGAAATTTTCGTTCGCGTATGTCGCAGATATGAATGTGTCATCCTGCACATGCCCGGACGGGCTGGTCTGTCAGGGAACGCCCGTATGACCGGCGTGGTATCACCCGATACCGTTCCACTTCGAATTCATTGACGACAGGTTACAGGTTATGGCCGGCCATTCCCAATTTAAGAACATCATGCACCGCAAAGGTGCGCAGGATAAAAAGCGCGCCAAGATCTTCACCAAACTCGCGCGTGAAATCACTGTTGCCGCGAAAATCAGCGAAGATATCGACAGCAACCCGCGTCTGCGTGCGGCGATTTCTGCGGCCCGTGCCCAGAACATGCCCAAGGACAACATCGATCGCGCCATCAAAAAGGCGACCGGTGCAGGCGAGGGTGATAACTACGAAGAAGTCCGCTACGAGGGTTATGGCACCGCTGGTGTTGCCGTCATCGTCGAAGCACTGACCGACAACCGTAACCGTACCGCATCCGAAGTGCGTGCTGCCTTTACCAAGCATGGTGGCAACCTTGGTGAAACCGGTTCGGTCGGCTTCATGTTCAACCGTGTCGGCGAAATCGTCTATCCGATCGACAAGGCCGATGCTGACGAAATCTTCGAAGCAGCCCTTGAAGCCGGTGCTGCCAATGCGGAGTCCGATGATCAGAGCCACGTCATCGACACCGAGATCGAAGACCTCAACGCTGTGCGCGAAGCCCTGACCGAAAAATTCGGCGATCCGGAAAGCGCAAAGCTGGTCTTCCGCGCCACCACCGAAGCCGACATTTCGGTCGAACAGGCGCAAAGCATCATGAAACTTGTCGATGTGCTTGAAGATAACGACGACGTCCAGAATGTCTGGACCAACGTTAACTGGACCGACGAAATCGTCGCTGGTCTCGATAACTAATTAATATTTGCCAACACCCGCCTTTCGCTTTTGAATGGCGGGTGTTTTGTATCTGGAACCCGCTTTTTTGGGGGATGTAGTGGTCAGAGTGCTCGGGATTGATCCCGGTCTGCAACGAACCGGTTGGGGCGTCATTGACCTCGATAACAATCGTATGCGCCATGTTGCCAATGGCGTGGTGACGTCCACCCAGTCATTGACCCTTGCCGAACGCCTTGATCAACTGCACACCGGCCTGATCGAAGTGATCCGGATCTGGACACCCGACGAGGCCGCGGTTGAAGAAACGTTCGTCAATAAAAACCCGGTTTCGACCCTGAAACTGGGTCAGGCGCGTGGTGTTGCATTGCTTGCACCTGCGCGCAGTGGCATTCCGGTAACGGAATATACACCCAATGCCGTCAAAAAGACTGTGGTTGGTGCCGGTCATGCTGCCAAACAGCAGGTCGAAATGATGGTTTCAACCCTTCTGCCGGGATGTGACATTGCCGGGCCGGACGCCGCAGACGCCCTTGCGGTTGCCATATGCCACGCGCAACATGCCGGGAACCGGTCGCTGGCCAATTCGATGGCAGCACACTCAACACGAAACGGGAGAAAATACAGGTGATCGCCAAACTGCGCGGAATTGTGGATTTCATCGGCGAAGACAGCGTCATTATCGATGTCAACGGCGTGGGCTATCTTGTTTTTGCATCGCGCCGCACGCTTTCGATGTTGCCGCCAAAGGGCGGCGATGCTGGCCTGATGATCGAAACCCATGTCCGCGAAGATCACATTCATCTGTATGGTTTTGCCGATAACGCCGAAAAGCAATGGTTTGCACTGCTCACCACCGTTCAGGGTGTCGGCGCAAAAGTCGCGCTGGCGTTGTTGTCGGTTCTGACCCCGACCGATCTTTTGCGCGCACTGGCCGCCCAGGATACCACGGCATTGTGCCGCGCACCGGGAATCGGCCCCAAGGTCGCAACCCGTATTGTTGGCGAACTTAAAGACAAGGCCGCAAAACTGAACCTTGGCCCGGTTGCGGCCCCGGCAACCCCGGCAATAGAAGAGGCAAAGCCAGCTGCAAAATCCAAGAAGTCAGCCAAGGCCACCACAGATGTGAGCATCGACAACGCGCCAACCGAACCGGTTGTAGATGATAGCGTCGTTTTGGCAGACGCGGTATCGGCTTTGGTCAATCTTGGCTATGGCCGGTCGGAAGCATTTGGTGCGGTGGGCAAGGCCGCCCAGCAGGCGGGCGACGACAAGTCGATCGATACCCTCATCCGTCTGGGACTAAAGGAGCTTAGCGCGTGAGCGAAGAAGAAGACCGTCTGCTCAGTGGTGAGCGCCGCGAAGAAGATCATCAGGATGGATCGCTGCGTCCCCGTCGGCTTGACGATTTTACCGGCCAGAAAGAAGTCCGTGAAAACCTTGATGTCTTCATCAAGGCAGCCAGTGCGCGCGAAGAAGCCATGGACCATGTCCTGTTCTTTGGCCCGCCGGGACTTGGCAAAACCACGCTTTCGCAAATCGTTGCCAGTGAACTTGGTGTTGGCTTTCGCGCAACATCCGGCCCGGTGATTGCCAAGGCCGGTGATCTTGCAGCTCTTCTGACCAACCTGCAGCCGCGCGATGTTTTGTTCATTGATGAAATTCATCGTCTGAACCCGGCGGTGGAGGAAATCCTTTATCCGGCAATGGAAGACTTCCAGCTTGATCTGATCATCGGTGAAGGGCCGGCTGCGCGCTCTGTCCGGATTGATTTGCCACCCTTTACTTTGGTGGGTGCCACCACGCGTTCGGGTCTTCTGACCACGCCATTGCGGGATCGTTTTGGTATTCCGCTTCGGTTGCGGTTCTATGAGCCCGAAGAACTGGTCAGCATCGTTGCCCGTGGTGCGCGGCTTTTGAATTTCGACATGACCGAAGAAGGTGCGATGGAAATCGCCCGTCGGTCACGCGGCACGCCGCGTATTGCCGGTCGCTTGTTGCGTCGCGTACGTGATTTCGCGGCCGTGGCGGAAAAATCGCCGGTCGATAAATTCATTGCCGATGCGGCCCTGACCCGGCTTGAGGTAGATAACCTTGGTCTTGATAGCCAGGACAGACGATACCTTAATTGTATCGCCAGCAACTATGGCGGTGGTCCGGTCGGGGTCGATACCTTGGCCGCCGCCCTGTCCGAAGAGCGCGATACCATCGAAGACGTGATCGAGCCTTATCTGCTGCAACAGGGCCTGATCCAGCGTACCCCGCGCGGGCGCATGCTGGGCGTTAAGGGCTTCAAGCATCTTGGTCTGACCCCGCCACGCCAGGCGGGCGGGATGCCGCTTTCCGATCTGTTTGACGGGCAGGCGGGGGAAGAATCCTGATGGCTCAACAAGATCACGACGCCATTCTTGGCCGCTTCGAAGGCAAGCGGCATATCTATCCGCTGATTGTCTATTACGAGAACACAGATGCCGGTGGCGTCGTCTATCACGCCGACTATTTGGCGTTCGCCGAGCGGGCACGTTCAGCGATGCTTAACCTGTTGGGCTTTACCAATCGAAATATTGCAGAACGCCACAAAGTTGCCATAGCCGTTCGACAGTGTACGCTCGACTTTCGACGTCCGGCCCTTTTGGAAGACCGTATTACGGTCGAAAGCCGGGTGATCAAGGTTGGGGGTGCATCGCTTGGTTTTGAACAAAAGATTATGCGGGGCGACGACGAACTGGTGGTGATCGAGATTTATCTCGCCTGCATGTCGTTGGAAGAACTTCGGGCACAACGTCTGCCCGACGAACTAAGAACAGTATTTAATAGTTGTCTTGATGTGACAAAGGACTGACGGGAATATGGAAAATCAAGTGGTCGACGCGGTAACGCTGGGGCAGTCGGTCATGGCACATGATATGTCTCTGTGGGGACTTTTCATGCAGGCTGGGCTGGTCGTCAAAACAGTGATGATCGGTCTTTTGCTGGCTTCTGTCTGGGTTTGGGCGATTGTCTTCGAGAAAATCCTGCGACTGCGCAAATTGCGCGCCCAGGCTAACACCTTCGAAGAAGCCTTCTGGTCGGGTGGATCACTTGAAGATCTGTATGATCGTATCGCTGACAAGCCGCGCGATCCGATGTCAGCCATCTTTGTTTCGGCCATGCGTGAATGGCGTCGTTCGAACGCAAAGGGTGTCCATGGCGACACCATGCGTGCCCGCCTTCAGCAGCGCCTAGAAAAATCCATGGAAATTACCCTTGGTCGTGAAATGGACCGGGTGGAACGGTATATGACCTTCCTGGCATCGGTTGGTTCGACCGCACCGTTTGTTGGTCTGTTCGGCACGGTCTGGGGCATCATGGTTTCGTTCCAGTCGATCGCGGCATCAAAGAATACCTCGCTTGCGGTTGTCGCGCCGGGCATTGCCGAGGCCCTTTTTGCAACGGCCATGGGCCTTGTTGCTGCGATCCCGGCTGTGGTTGCCTATAACAAGATTTCCAGCGACCTGAACCGTTACAGCAACCGCCTCGAAGCTTTCGTGGACGAGTTCTCCTCGATCCTTTCGCGCCAACTTGACGACACGAGAGACTGATTATGGGCGCACAGCTTGCCAAATCAGGCGGAGGACGCCGTCGCGGTCGCCGGAGTAACCGGCGGGCAGCGATGAGTGACATCAACGTCACCCCGATGGTCGACGTCATGCTGGTGTTGCTGGTGATCTTCATGGTCGCAGCCCCGCTGATGACAGTCGGGGTCGAGGTTGATCTGCCGGAAACCAGTGCCGCACCGATGACCGGTCAGGATGAGCCGCTGGTGGTGTCGGTCTCTGCCGAAGGCACGATCTACATCATGGATAGCGAAATCGCGCAGGACACCCTGACCGAAAAGCTTGCCGCCATTACCGACAACAAGGCCGATACCCGCATCTTTGTCCGCGGTGACAAGACGATTGATTATGGTCGTGTGATGGAAGTCATGGGCCTGATCAAGGATGCCGGTTTCACCAAAGTCGCCCTGATCGCCGAATTGCCGGCAAAGGGTTCGTAAACGAATCATGCTGCGTTACGCTCTCATATCGCTTGGTCTGCACGCTGTCCTGTTTCTGGTGGCGTGGCTTGGGCTGCCCGATCTGTTTGATGAAACACCGTTGGAATTGCAGTCCATTTCGGTTGAAGTCGTGACAGTGGATGAATTTTCTGCTGCCCCGACCAAGGCTTTGCCAAAACCGGAACCCAAAGAGGAACCGAAACCAAAGCCGACCCCGAAGCCGGAACCCAAGCCAGAGCCAAAACCTGAGCCGAAACCGGAACCAAAGCCGGAACCCAAGCCAGAGCCGAAGCCCGAACCAAAACCGGAGCCCAAGCCTGAGCCGAAGCCTGAGCCAAAACCGACACCAAAGCCGGAACCGGTTCCGACGCCAGACGTTAAAAAAGAGCCTGAGACAAAACCGGAGCCGACGGAGCTTGCCGCTGTAAAGCCGGAATCCAAGCCGACGCCGCCGAAACCGGAACCGGTCAAAAAGCCGGAGCCGAAAAAGGAAGAGCCGAAGAAACGCGATCTCATGAGCGTTCTTAAGGATGTCAGCAAGCTTAAGGAAACGGCAGAAGCCACGCCGGAGCAGCAGCCAGACGAAACGCCGGAAGAAAATGCCAGCGAGGTTGTGGCGACCAGGCTTGATGCCAATCTGACCATGAGCGAGCTTGATGCCGTAAAACGTCAGATCGAAAAATGCTGGAGCCCCCCGGCCGGGGCCAAGGAAGCGGGCAACTTTGCGGTTGAAATTCATGTCAGCGCAAACCCGGACGGAACCGTCCGTTTGGCGCGGATTAGCAATCTGAACGAAATCCAGGGCGACACTTCCCGCCGTACGATTGCAGAAAGCGCGCTTCGAGCAGTGCTAAATCCGCAATGCAGTCCTCTAAAACTGCCGCTGGATAAATACGAAATGTGGCGCACATTCACGTTCAATTTTGACATGCGTGAAATGCTGGGCCTTTAACGACCAAGTTCTTGAACACGCGTGGAAAATAGCGAGGCAGGATGACGATCAAGACCAACGCAATAAAACGATTTTGGGCTAAAGGCAGTGTCGCGGCACTGTGCGCCCTTGCCGTTGTCGCTGGCCTGAATGTCGGGTTCATGTCGCCGGCAAAGGCGGAACTCCGGATTGATATTACCCGGGGCGAATTGAAGCCGATGCCAATTGCCGTCACCCGCTTCCCGGGCGAAGGCGTTGCCGAAACCGAGATCGGTCAGAACATGACCCAGGTGATTGCCGCAGATCTCGAACGTTCGGGCCTGTTTGCACCGATTGATGAAAAGGCATTCATTCAGAGTGCTGCATCATTGGCGGTGAACCCGAACTTTGCCGAATGGCGGGCCATCAATGCGCAGGCCCTGGTGAACGGTCGTGTTGTGACCGAACCAAATGGTCTTCTGCGTGTTGAATTCCGCCTGTGGGATGTTTTGGCTGAAACCCAGATGTCTGGCGTTGCGTATCGTACGCAGCCAAACAACTGGCGTCGGATTGCCCACAAGATTGCGGACGAGATTTACAAACGTATCACCGGTGAAACCGGCTATTTCGATACGCGCGTTGTCTACGTCTCGGAATCCGGTCCGGCCGATAACCGGACCAAACGACTGGCCATCATGGATCAGGACGGTGCAAACCACCGGTTCCTTTCCGATGGACGGTTCCTCGTGCTGAACCCGCGCTTCTCGCCGACGGCACAGGAAGTGGTTTATATGTCGTACTTTAACGACAAGCCGCGCGTTTATGTTTTGGATATTGATACCGGTGAGTTGGAATTGCTGGGTGATTTTCCGGGGATGACCTTTGCGCCCCGATTCGCGCCAGACGGGAACTCGGTTGTGATGTCACAAGCGCTTGACGGGAACAGTGAAATTTATGGACTGGACCTGCGCACGCGTGAAAAGCGTCAACTGACGCGCCATCCGGCCGTGGATACCTCGCCTTCCTATTCTCCGGACGGGTCTCGCATTGCGTTCAACTCCGACCGCAGTGGGGCACAACAACTTTATGTGATGAATGCCGATGGTGGGGGCGTACAGCGCATCAGCTTCGGTGGTGGACGTTATGCCACCCCGGTCTGGTCGCCGCGCGGAGACCTGATCGCATTCACCAAATCCGAAGGAGGTCGTTATTATATCGGCGTCATGCGGCCAGACGGCAGTGGAGAAAGGCTGCTGGCCGAGGGTTACCTCGTTGAGGGACCAACATGGGCACCGAACGGTCGAGTTTTGATGTACTACCGCCAGCACCCGTCCAGGGACGGGACCAAGGATCGCTATCGTTTGTATTCGATTGATCTTACCGGTTATAACGAGCGAGAGATCGTTACACCGGCGGATGGGTCGGATCCTGCATGGTCGCCCTTGATTCCCTGATATCTCAAGAGTATAGTCATCGCGAAGCACTGAATGCGATTCGCTTTAATCGCGGGCATTTTCGGTGTCGCGAGACATGGAAAACACCAACCTCGGGCGAATGCGTCCGGTGTTAAGGGGAAAACTTAAATGAAACTTCGTATTCTGAGCGTTTTTGCTGCTGCCGCTCTTCTGGCTGCTTGTGAAACTGCACCTGATAGCACGGCAACCACTGGTGGCGACGGTGCAAGCACTTCTTCCAGCGCCTCGACTTCGACTTCTTTGGCTGAAAGCAGCCCTGAGTGGTTCGCTGTCAACGTTGGTGACCGCGTCTTCTTTGGTTTCGACAAATACGATCTTGCCGGTGAAGCACGTCGCACCCTCGAACTGCAGGCTGCTTGGCTGAAGAAATATCCGCAGTACAAAGTTGTTGTTGAAGGTCATGCCGACGAGCGCGGCACCCGTGAATACAACCTTGCACTCGGCGAACGCCGCGCGAACTCGGTCAAAGATTACCTGATCGCTCTGGGCATCGACCCGTCGCGCATCGAGACCATTTCTTATGGTAAAGAGCGCCCGGTTTCTCTTGGCCATGACGAAGAAAGCTGGGGTAAAAACCGCCGCTCTGTATCGGTTATCCGTTAAGCGCGTGCAGGTGAAAGCCTGACTTGAAGATCAAGGCGCCTGTCCCGTTTGGGGCAGGCGCCTTATTTTTGCCGCCTGAAAATGTTTGAAAGTCACGACAGGTATTTCCATAGTGAACCTTCAAAGACTGAATTGACGAAAAAGGACCCGAAAATGATCCGCGTTCGATCCGCCATTTCGCCAAAGAACCGCAACATCCTGATGGCTCTTGCCGTCGGAGCTGTGTTTGGCATGACATCACTCGGGTCCCAGCCGGTTCACGCGCAAGACGCCAACATGTCGCGTCAGGTAGAACAATTGCGCAAGGACCTCGATCTTTTGCAGCGTTATGTCTATCGCGAAGGCACCGGTGACGCCGCACAGGCCGCTGTCAGGGGTGGTGATGGCGGCGGGGCTGCAACCCCGGCTGCCGCACGCCAACAGGTCCAGATCAGCGCACTGGAACGCACGACCACCCAACTGACCGGTCAGCTTGAAGAATTCGACTACCGCATTCGCAAGATGGAAGACCGTCTGGAACGTCTGGTGGCCGATATTGATTTCCGCCTTAACCAGCTTGAAAGTGGCGGCGTTGCGACCAGTGGCGCAAATGCACCGCTTGCTGCTGGCACGGCTGCCAATAACACTGCCGCCAACAACGCACCGGCCGCTGCCGGTTCGGGTGAGCCCCTGAATGACCGTGGCACCCAGCTGTTTGGTGTGATTGAAAGCGAAGGCCAGCCGCCGCAAATTCCGAGCGGGACTGCCGCATCCAGCGCATCCGCGCCAACTCAGAGTGCGGCGGCAACCACCGGCACGCCTGAAGAACAATACCGCGAGGCCTTTGGCCTTCTGCGCAAACAGGATTTCCAGGCCGCCGAACAGGCGCTGGGCAGTTTCGTCAGCAACCATCCGAACGATCCGCTGGCGGGCAATGCGCAATACTGGCTGGGTGAAACCTATTATGTGCGCGGCCAGTATGAAAATGCAGCCATCGCCTTTACCGAAGGTTTCCAGACCTACCCCGACAGCACCAAGGCACCCGATAACCTGCTGAAGCTCGGCATGTCGCTGGCCAATCTCGGCAAGAACGAAGATGCCTGCACGGCGTTTGGTCACCTGATCGACAATTTCCCGAACGCCTCGAACGTCGTTCTGGATCGCGCCCGTCAGGAACGCCAGAACCGTGGATGTCCGCAGTAAACCCTGCGTATGACAAACCGATGATCGGCAACCTTACGACATCAGAAAATCAAAACACGGCGTCTGGAGGATCTCCACTGGACGCCGTTGCCTTTGATAGACTGATGATGGCGTTCGCCCCGTTTGAAACTACCCCTGAAATCCTTGTTGGTGTCTCGGGCGGGGCCGACAGCATGGCGCTTGCACTGCTGGCCCATGACTGGTGTCAGGCACAAGGCGGGCGCGTGGTCGCGGTTACGGTTGACCATGGTCTGCGCAAGGCCGCCTCTGACGAGGCCCGCTGGGTCGCAGCCGAACTTGCCCGCCATAACATCGAACACATCACCAAACACTGGCAGGGCGAAAAACCAACCGGCGCCGTGCAGGAAAAGGCGCGCCAGGCCCGCTATCAGATTTTTGATGAGCTGATGCGTGGTACTGGCATTTTCCATCTATTGGTTGCCCATCATGCAGGCGACCAACGCGAAACCATTGCCATGCGCCGCGATCGTGGCACGACCCCGATTGGGCAGGCGGGAATGTCTGCGCGGCGCTATCTGCGACATGGCCGGGTGCTGCGTCCGCTTTTGGCCGTTGCCAAGGCTGACTTGGTGGCGACCCTGACGGCACGCGGGCAGACGTGGATCGAAGATCCTTCCAACATCGACGAAAAGTTCGAGCGCGTGCGCGTGCGCAAGGCGTTTGAGGCAGGGGCATCACGCCCGCCCGATATAAACGCCGACGCATCGGCGCGCCGTGATCTTGAAACGGGAATTGGCCGATTGCTGGCCGGGGCGGTGACCCTGCATGCGAACGGGGTTGCGATCCTTAATCCGGATGTGCTGCTGGATCCGAAAACAGATCGCAACGCTGCGATCCATGCACTGGGACAGGTGGTGCGTACAGTGGGGGGCGCAGGATATATGCCTGCACTTGATAAACTGCGCGTTGCATTGGATCGCCTTGGTGCGGATAAAACAGCCCGCATCAGTCTGGGCGGCTGCGTCTTGCATGGCCGGAAAGGCGGGATTTGCGTTTATCGCGAATTTGGCCGCATGGCGCAGGATCCGATTGCGTTGGATGCCGAATCACTCACACGATCTTTGGTTGTGCGGTTTGATAATCGCTTTGAATGGCAGGCAGATGACGCGGAAATTTCAGGGCAAACTGGACTTTGGATCGCACCACTTGGCCTTTGTGATGTGTTTCACACGAAGTCTTTTCGCGCCGCATTGGGCGAAATTGCACCATTTATTGGTAATTTACCGCGCGCGGCCCTTGCATCCATGCCTGCACTCTACGATAAAGAAGGCTTGTTATCTGTTGGCGGGCTTGAGGTTTCGGAGCTTTCCGACGTACTATCCGCCGCCGGTTGCGGACGGCCTCTGGGCAGGGGCCTGATCGCCTCTGGTGGCAGTTGGCAGTTTGCGCCGCAAGTACCTTTGTGGGAAAGTGGTTTCAAATCGTCACCGAAACCCGACAACCTACTTGCGTAAGCGGGGCTTATGACTATTTGATTGTCAGACCCTGCGCAGGAAGTTTTGCGTCACGGCACACACAAATTGCGACCAGTAGCTTGGAATGAATATGGGAAAAAATCTCGCACTGTGGGTTATTATCGCCATCCTTTTGGTGGCGCTGTTTAACCTGTTTCAGTCGCCCTCCGGACGGTCCGGTCAGTCGTCGCTGGCATTTTCGGACTTCCTGGCCGAAGTGGATTCAGGTCAGATTTCCGAAGTCACCATCCAGGGCAACAACCTGACTGCAGAAACGCGCGACGGTCGCTCTGTTAATGTTTACACCCCGGATTATCCGAACCTCGTTGAAAAGCTGAACGACAAGGGCGTGCGCATCATCGCACAGCCTGAAGAAAGCCTGTCTCCTTTGATGAGCGCTTTGATCAGCTGGTTCCCGATGCTTCTGATCATCGGTGTCTGGATCTTCTTCATGCGCCAGATGCAGGGCGGCGGCGGCAAGGCCATGGGCTTTGGCAAGTCCAAGGCCAAGATGCTGACCGAGAAGTCCGGCCGCGTGACCTTCGAAGATGTCGCCGGTATTGAAGAAGCCAAAAGCGAGCTTGAAGAAGTCGTCGACTTCCTGCGCGATCCGCAGAAGTTCCAGCGCCTTGGCGGTAAAATCCCCAAAGGCATGCTGCTTGTCGGTCCTCCGGGTACCGGTAAAACGCTGCTGGCACGTGCGATTGCCGGCGAAGCAAACGTTCCGTTCTTTACCATCTCGGGTTCTGACTTCGTTGAAATGTTCGTTGGTGTCGGTGCATCGCGTGTGCGTGACATGTTCGAACAGGGCAAGAAAAACGCACCTTGCATCATCTTCATCGATGAAATCGACGCTGTGGGCCGCCATCGTGGTGCCGGTCTTGGCGGCGGTAACGATGAACGCGAACAGACGCTCAACCAGCTCCTCGTTGAGATGGATGGTTTCGAAGCCAACGAAGGTGTGATCCTGGTGGCTGCAACCAACCGTCCGGACGTTCTGGACCCTGCATTGCTGCGTCCGGGTCGTTTCGACCGTCAGGTCGTCGTGCCGAACCCGGATCTGGAAGGCCGTGAACGCATTCTGGGTGTTCATGCGCGTAAAGTTCCGCTGGGTCCGGATGTCGATCTGCGCACGGTTGCACGTGGTACCCCGGGCTTCTCGGGTGCGGATCTGGCAAACCTTGTCAACGAAGCAGCCCTTCTTGCTGCGCGTCTTGGCAAGCGCGTTGTCACCATGGCTGATTTCGAAAACGCCAAGGATAAAGTCATGATGGGGGCTGAACGTCGCTCCATGATCATGACCGATGACGAGAAAAAACTGACCGCCTATCACGAAGGTGGTCACGCACTGGTCGCACTGCATACGCCTGCGTCTGATCCGATCCACAAGGCCACCATCATCCCGCGCGGTCGCGCACTGGGTATGGTGATGCGTCTGCCGGAACGTGATCAGGTGTCCAAGTCCTACGAACAGCTGATTTCCGACCTTGCGGTTGCCATGGGTGGCCGCGTTGCCGAGGAAATCATCTTTGGCAAGGACAAGGTCACGACGGGGGCATCTTCGGACATCAACATGGTGACGCAATATGCGCGCAAGATGGTGACCGAGTGGGGCTTCTCCGACAAGCTTGGGAATGTCAAATATGTTGATAACCAGGAAGAAGTGTTCCTTGGTCACAGCGTTGCCCAGCACAAAAACGTTTCGGAAAAAACAGCACAACTCATTGACGAAGAAGTCCGTCGTTATTCCGACGAGGCTTATGAATTCGCCAAGCGCGTTCTGACCGAACATCTTGATGACCTGCACAAGCTTGCCAAAGGTCTTCTGGAATATGAAACCCTGTCGGGCAAGGAAATCGACGCGCTGCTGCGTGGCGAGGAAATCAACCGTCCGGGCCATACTTCGGGTGGCGGCAAGGATGCAGGTGGCGGACGTCGCTCCACGGTGCCAAGCACCGGCGGTGCCCGCAAGGATAACCCTGGTGACGGCGGCGGGGACCTTTCCCCGGAACCGCAACCGGGAAGCTAACAGAAAGAGACTGATGGACGAGATCAAACGATCGGTCCTGCGAAGCCCCGCCGATGTGCGGGGCTTTGCCGATTTTGAAGGACCGCTTTACTACGCACCGACCGGTTTCATCGACCATGCCGATGATCCCAATACCTTGCCACTCGCCGGATCGCGCCGGGGATTTTCGGCACTTGAAATCATCCGCCGTCGCGAAGGTGGTGGTGCTGAAAGTATGATCTTGCCGCTGCTTGCCCTTGAAGGCTGGGTTCAAAACAGTGGCCGGGTTGATGAAATCAATGCCGTTCTGGACCGCCTGATGGCTAAACGCCCGGATTATGCCGGGCTTGATATGGCGTCCTGTCATGTGATGGGCATCATCAATGTTACGCCTGACAGCTTTTCCGATGGCGGCGATTACAACACCACCGAACAGTCAGTGGCGCGCGCTACGGCGATGATAGAGCAGGGCGCATCGATCATTGATGTCGGCGGCGAATCAACCCGTCCGGGGGCCGATACCGTGTCCGAGGACGAGGAAATCAATCGTGTGGTCCCGGTGATCCGCGAATTGGCGTCCAAGGGACATGTCGTTTCGATCGATACCCGCCACGCTGGCGTGATGGAGGCCGCGATTGAGGCCGGTGCTGCGATCATCAACGACGTCACGGGGCTTGAGGGCGACGAACGTTCGATGGAGGTTGCAGCCGCATCTGGCAAACCGGTGATGCTGATGCATATGCAGGGCGAACCGGGAACCATGCAGGCCGACCCGCAATATGATTGCGCGGTGCTTGATATCTATGACTATCTGCTCGATCGCATCGAAAGCTGCGAGCGGGCTGGTATTTCACGTGATCGCATCTGCATTGATCCGGGCATCGGCTTTGGCAAGACGCTGTCGCACAATCTTGAACTGCTGTCGCGTCTGGCCATTTTCCATGGATTGGGCTGCCCGATCCTGCTGGGCACCTCGCGCAAGTCATTCATCGGCAAGATTGATCCCAAGGCCGATCCCAAGCAGCGTCTGGGTGGTTCAATCGCGTCTGCGGTCAATGGATGGCGTCACGGGGTTCAGATGATCCGCGTGCATGATGTGCCCGAAACGGTGCAGGCGATTTCCGTCGCCAGTTCCACATCCATCGTCTGACGGTGTATTCGGTGCGTCCTCTGCACGTATAACTTGTCATTTTATCGGCATCGTTTAAAACATGGCTCGCAATCGCAAGGAGGCTTGGCTTCTGATCGATTGCGAGCTTTTTTTGCGGCAAATTCGATTCTGGCATTTTCTGACCATTTACGGTTGATACTTGCAGAATCGGTCCTTTGACCACATACCAATAAGTATCAAACAAAAGTGACATCAAAGTCACAGTTGATGGTTGGACAACAAGCGAACGCGAAGGTCTTTAGATGAACGAGATTGGCGGTCTGACGCAGCCGTTCCCTGCTGATGTCAGGTCTGGCTGGAATGCTATGACGCACTGTGTATATGTCGTGGAAGATAACACCGATCTGAACAAGGATCTGTGTGAGTATCTTGAGATGTGCGGTTTCGATGTGGTCGGGTGTGAAACCGGGGCTGCATTTTACCGGGCTCTTGCTGCGCGCAAACCTGATGCGGTCATTCTTGATATTATGCTGCCCGACGCGGATGGCTATGAGCTGGCCCAGCATGTCCGCAAAACCGTTGATTGCGGCATCATGATGCTGACCTCGCTTTCGGGAATGGACAATCACCTGACCGGCTATAAATCCGGTGCCGACGTCTATCTGACGAAAGACAGCCCGCTATCGGTGATCGAGGCCGCCCTCAAACCGCTCCTGCGCCGTGCGTCACGCTCGGATAACGAAGCGACGGCAGAAACGGCAATCCCCGAGGACAGCTGGGTTCTCGATATGCTTAACTGGACCCTGCGCAATCCCCAAGGCAATGAAGCCAAGCTGACAGCGACCGAACGCACCATCGTCAAGATCCTGATTGACGCCAATGGGGCGTGGCTGACACGTCCTGAAATCGTCGAGGCGCTCGGTAAGGCCGACACGGCGGAAAACTGCCGCAATCTGGATACAGCAATCCGGCGCGTGCGTCAGAAAATCATCAAGGAAATCGGCGAAGAACTGCCTGTGCGAACGGCGTACGGTCGCGGCTATGCCTTTACGTCACCCGCCGCCATTGCCGGCGAGGCCGAGGCTTCCTGATCCGTTTGTTTCCCGCCCGAATAAACAGCGGCCAGCTACTCGCACGGTAACAGCAGGCAAAGCTCGATGCTGCGTGCGCCCTTCTGGCGCAGGGTGACCGATCCCCCATGGGCAACGACAATACGCTGCGAAATATGCAGCCCGAGTGCGCGCTGCAATGACTGGCTTTCCATATCACGCCGGAACAGCGCATCGGAAATCATGGCGATCTCGTCTTCATCAAGCTCTTCGCCGCGGCAGGGGATACTGATTTCGACCCGCATCTCGGAATGTCGATGAGTGCTGATGTGGATTGGTGCCCCGTGCGCAAAGCGCCGTGACGTTTCAACCAGGTTCGTAATCGCAAGCCCCATCAGGGTTTCGTCGATAAAGACCTCGATACCTGTGGTTCGGCTCAATGCCGCCTGAACTTCCGCACCTTCGCGTGTGGTCTGGGCGACAAATTCCTGAAGAAAACGGTTGATCGGAACTGTCTTGCGCGCAAGTGACAGTTCCTGGGTATCGATACCGTCCTTGGTCAGGAAAATATCGACAAGACGTGCCAGTTTCTGGGCCTGAAGCTGAATGCGTTGCAAACGTTCAAGAACGTCATCCTTATGGTTTGTAAGGCGCAGCATCAGCATTTCTGATGATCGCTGGATCACCGCAAGTGGTGTTCGGAATTCATGCGACAGCATCGAAATCAGTTTGCGCTGTTCCTCGACAAGCGAGGTGGTTTCTTCTGCCTTGCGCACGACAGTGACCCGTTCCTTGTCCATGCGCGACAACCGCATCGTCATGATGATGCCCATCCCGACAAGGTGGAACATCAAGGTGTAGCTATGCAGTTCCAGACGCAATCTGGTCGCATCGATCACCCCCGAAAGGGCAAGCTGGATCATGATCGCGGCCCCGGTCGGGACGGCCAGAACCACAAGGAACGCCCAGTAACGCGGGTTGTGGATGTCCTCAGACGCCCGTTTGATCAGGATTGCGCACATCGTGGCCATAAAGACCGAATGGCTTGGCACAATATAGGTGCCAAAAATGGTATACAGATCGGTCGTGGCACCGGCCGCAATGGCCAGAATGAAAAACCCGTACGCGCAACATATCTTGTAAGCCAAAGGATGCTTCTTTTTGGCATCGATAATGTAGAGCCACAGGAACACCGTCACGCCATAGGTAATGATGTTGGCTGTTCCCAACAAAAAGTCATTGAGCCAAGGTATTTCCGGTCGTAGCTCGCTTAAGACCACGCCATTGACGGTGGCCGCCGTGACACCGATTGCCAGGACCCAGATGCTGTACAAAACGACAATCCGATCCCGGGCAATCAGACCAAGCGCCAGATAGGCCAACCCTAATGCCAGAATGAAGCCAAAGAAAACATTTGATGCCAAATCACGGAAGGACAGCGAGGAAACCAGGTCGGTTGCCGGCCAAAGTGTCATCCAGATCAGATTGGCGCTGTTGCTTTGCGAGCGGACATAAAGGCGATAATCTCCCGGCTCCATCAGGGGCAGGGCGGCGATATGTGCTCGTCCGCCATATTGGCGCGCGCTGGCCGGGACATGATCGCCAAGACGGGTATGCCAGACCGGATCACCCAGTCCATCGGGCACCAGAAACACATCAATGAAATTCAGATAGTTCGGCCCGACTTCAAGCAGGGCGCGTTTCGTCATGTCATTGGTGATGGTGAGATCAAGCTGATGCCAGATCACATCGCGGGTATAGCCAAAGGACGGTATGGCAGATGACTGCTGAAAGGCCGCATCCGGAAGGGCCTGGATCTCTTCAAAGCCAAGCCTGCGTGTGGTGTCGGCAAAGGACGCAACAAACCGGGTGATCTCAATCGGTTCTGTGACATTGCCCGGCAGGACCAGATGATCCTGATCATTCACCGAAGATTGCGCGTTTGCACCGTGCCATGGCATCAAAACCATGGTTGCAATGATGAACAACACCAATGCCGCCACCAAAGCCATTTCGGGCAGGGAATGTGTTATTGGCGTCATGAACAGCGGCGATCTGATCCTCATGGCCGCCCACCGTCATGGGACGTCTCGGTATAACCAAGCGGGAAGCCAGCCCTGTTTTCATTGTTCCTAAGCACCGTCATGTCGCGGTCATAGGGCAGTTTGATCAGGATTGTTGTTCCGCCTTCTTCGCCAACACTAACCGACAGGGATCCGTCATGGGCCTCGATGATGCGTTTGGTCAGATGCAATCCAAGGCCGACCCCCTGGATTTTGACCGAATCCCGTCCGCGGTAAAAGGCGTTCAAAACATTCTGCAGATCGTCGGCGGCAATGCCCGGGCCCTCGTCGACAACCCGGATATAGACATAGCCATTGGCAGCCCGTTCGGCTGAAATCCAGACGGCGGCACCCGGCGCATATTTTCGGGCATTCTCGATCAGGTTGATCAGCGCACGTTCCATCAGGATCCGGTCAATCTCGACGATCACAACATCGCTTTGGATCAGGCTGATATTCTGGCCGGGGACCTCGCGTTGGCGCTGTGCGATCAAATCGCGCAGAAACGTATCGATGGAAACCGCTTCGCGCGTGGTGGTGAATGTCGCGCTATCAAGGGTTTCCTTGGTCAGGAACGCATCGACAAGGCCCGAAAGCTGCCGGGCATTGGACTGGATCGTCGACAGCCGGTTCAGAACGCTTTCCGGCTCTTTTTGCAAATGTAGTCCGAGGATTTCAGCAGAGCGCTGAATGATCGCAAGCGGTGTACGGAATTCATGTGACAGCATGGTGATAAAGGTGCGCTGTTCACTGGCAAGCTGGTCGGCCCGCTGGCCGGAGGCAAGGGCATCAACACGCCGGTTGATCACGCCATAGGTGCGATAGGCCATGGCGATGGCCACCAGCACAAGCTGAATAAACGAACTGAGGGCAAAGATGCTTGTGGTAAATCCGTTGACCGGCAACCACCCGATCAGCAGCAGCAAATGCGCCATCGCCCCGATGGTCGGAACACCAAGCGCGACCATCAAATAACTCATCTGGAATGTGTGCTTCTGGCGATATCCGCGATACATCAGATTGATCAGCAAAACCGCAAGCAGGAATATCTGGGGCCCGAAAAACACTTTGGCATACAGGATATACCAGTCCGATGTGGCGGTCAGAAAACCTGCCATCGCCAGAACCGAATACCCGACCATGACCCGAAACAGCGGCCGGTTCTCGCGATCAAGACGGGTCATATAGCTCCACATCATGATGCTTGTACCAAGCGCAAACGCCGTTCCGGTTCCCGTCACGAAGTCCGAGGCCAGCGACCAGAACGGTTTGAAAATCAGTTGTGCGTAACCCGTCACCCCGAACGAAATCAGAAACAGCGAAAAGATATAACCCGAATACCAGAGAACAGACCGATCCCCCGACATCACGCCAAACGCGAAATAAATCCCGAATGCAAGAAGCAGAACACCAAGGGTTGCCCCCTTGATGAAACTGTTGCTGCCCGATTTGGTAATCAGCGCCGTATCGGGCAGGAGTTCGGCCTCAAAGACATGCGCGCTGTTGGTATGGACCGCGATAACCAGCCAATATTCGCCAAGTGACAGTTTCGGCCATTCTGCAACATGCGAAAGATTTTGCAGGCCACCCTTGGCTCTTGGAATTCGGTCGCCGAGATGTTCCTGCCAGATGATCTGGCGCGCGTCATTTGACAGGATGCTGATCTCGATATCATTCAGATACACATGTCCGATATCGATAAAGGCGCTTCTTCCCGTTCGTCCGGGTTGATCAACGATTTTGACCGGCGCGCGATACCAGATTGTTCGGTCTGTATAGCCCGGACCGCGTGCCTCAAGGACAGAGGCGAATTCAGATTCGGCAATTGCCGGGATTTTGAATGCGCTTTCCACTTTGCGGTCTGTCACCAGACGCGTCAGATAGCGGTTCAGATTGATAACTTCCGCTGGTCCGCTGGGGGGCAGGACGAGTGTTTTGGCAACCTCATGCGCAGCGATTTTGGGTCCGTAAACGGCAAAAATGCCGGACGCGGTCACAATCAACATCGCAAAAAGAAACATATTCAAGCGGATGCTGCGCAAAATTCCCCCGGTTTCAGCCCCTTAGCCCCTTCATCTTGTGATAGCGGGTTTTTGACCGAAGGTCATTGCTTTTATCCGAATATCGCCGTGTTTGCCTGTTAACGGATTGATTGCCAGTTTGGCACTAGAATAGGCGCTGAAATATGCCGATTGCCGGTGGCATTGCGCCGCCACTTTGATATAACCGGCAGTCAGAATGAATTGACCGGGCATGATGCCCGCAAAGCAAGCAGAGACACAGAATATGAGCCGCAAGTATTTTGGCACCGATGGCATTCGCGGAACTGCCAATACAGCACCGATGACCGCAGAAGTCGCCCTGAAAGTCGGGATGGCTGCCGGCCATTATTTCACCCGTGGTGATCACCGCCACAAGGTCGTGATTGGCAAGGACACCCGACTGTCGGGCTATATGCTTGAACCGGCCCTTGTTGCCGGTTTTACCTCGATGGGGATGGATGTCATGCTGGTCGGCCCGATGCCGACCCCGGCGGTGGCCATGCTGACCAAATCGATGCGTGCTGATATCGGTGTGATGATCTCGGCCTCGCACAACCCGTTCCAGGATAACGGCATCAAGCTGTTTGGCCCGGACGGCTTCAAGCTGTCGGACGAGGTCGAACTTGAAATCGAAGCCCTGATGGAAAGCGACCTTTCGGGCAAACTGGTGCCTGCCAATGCGCTTGGCCGCGCCAAACGCATTGATGATGCACCGGGCCGTTATATCGAGGCCGTCAAATCGTCCCTGCCGGGCACCGTCACGCTTGAAGGTCTGCGCATCGTGCTTGATTGCGCCCACGGGGCTGGCTATTCCGTCGCGCCCAAGGTTCTGCGTGAACTGGGTGCCGACGTGATTGAAATCGGCACCAGCCCGAATGGTCTGAACATCAATGATCAGTGCGGGTCGACCTACACCAAAACCATGTGTGACCGGGTTCTGGCCGAAAAGGCTGACGTCGGGATTGCCCTTGATGGCGATGCCGACCGTGTCCAGATGTGTGATGAAAAGGGACATCTGATCGACGGTGACCAGTTGATGGGCCTTGTTGTAACCCACTGGAAACGCACCGGTCAGCTGCGCGGTAACGCGCTGGTCGCGACTGTGATGTCGAACCTTGGTCTTGAACGTTACCTTGAAAGCAACGATGTCCGTCTGATCCGCACCAAGGTCGGTGATCGCTATGTTGTCGAACAGATGCGCGCCCTTGATTGCAATGTCGGCGGTGAACAGTCGGGCCATATCGTGCTGTCGGACTTCGCATCGACCGGTGATGGCCTGTTGGCAGCCCTTCAGGTGCTGGCAGTCCTTGCCAGCCGCGAAGGCCCGGTGTCTGAACTCAGCCGCGTGTTCGAACCGTTGCCGCAGATCCTTAAAAACGTGCGCTATAGTGCCGGTTCTGATCCGTTGGCGCAAAGCAGCGTCATCGAAGCCATTTCCTTGGCAGAACGGGCCTTTAACGGTGATGGTCGTATCCTGATCCGTAAATCTGGCACCGAGCCGCTGATCCGTGTCATGGCCGAAGGTGATGACGCGATTAA
This sequence comes from Thalassospira sp. MCCC 1A02898, assembly GCF_001618185.1. Lineage (NCBI taxonomy): Bacteria > Pseudomonadati > Pseudomonadota > Alphaproteobacteria > Rhodospirillales > Thalassospiraceae > Thalassospira > Thalassospira sp. MCCC 1A02898. The sequence continues at coordinate 153,014 of NZ_LPXK01000008.1, forward strand.
GGTCGAACAGATCGTTGATGGCATCGTTGCCGAAATCACCGCCGTTGCCGGTTAACCGGTCATTGTGACGAAAACCTGATATCTGCAGGATAAGGAAGGGTCGTATGAAGGGTCGTGTCTTGATTATTGCCGGGTCGGATTGTTCCGGTGGGGCCGGAATTCAGGCCGATATCAAATCGGTGACGGCTCTTGGTGGCTATGCTGCAACTGCGATAACGGCCCTCACGGTGCAAAACACCACCGGAGTCTTCGATGTTCTTGGCATCGATCCGGACATGATCGTCCATCAGGCGACGGTGACGATTGATGATATTGGCGCAGATGCGCTTAAAACCGGGATGCTGCATTCGGTGCCGGTGATTACCGCTGTGGCGGAATTCATCAAATCAAAAGCCGCAGGTATTCCGGTCGTTGTAGACCCGGTGATGGTATCGCAAAGCGGTTCACGCCTGCTTCAGGAAGACGCGGTAGAAGCACTTATGACCCATATGGTCCCGCTTGCCACCGTGCTGACACCAAATATTCCAGAGGCCGAAGTATTATCAGGTATGAAAATCACCAGCGAAGCTGATATGATTGCTGCAGCGCACAAAATTGGTGATCTCGGTTGCGAGGCCGTCCTGATAAAAGGTGGTCACGCCGACGGGGACAAAATCGTCGATATCTTGTGGCGCCGGGATCGCGATATCGAAGGTTTCGAAGATACGCGCATTCCGTCTGAGAATAATCATGGTACGGGCTGCTCGCTTGCAAGTGCCATTGCAACCGGGCTGGCTCAGGGCATGGGATTAAGTGATTCCGTTGCCCGTGCGCGGGCATATGTCCGCGAAGCCATCCGAACCGCACCGGACTTTGGCAAAGGAAACGGTCCGCTAAACCATGCGCATCCTGTGACCGGTTGAATAATTCAACACGAATGTGACAGGGCGCTGAAAGTTGGGACACTTAAAGCTATGCCGGGCACATCGTTTTTCCATCAGGCGCGTAACAACGCCTGGTCAAATCACCGTTTGTATGGGGTCTGTCAGAAATTGACAGATGGCGAGCTCGCCTCCAAACGAACGCCTTTTTCCGCCTCTATTCTTGAAACGCTGAACCATATCCTGACCAATGACTGGTATTATCTTGATGCGCTGGTCGATGGCAGGCGTGGTCGGGCGTGTCTTGATACTGAAATGCCGTTCGCTGCCATCGATAAACTCGCCGCTGCCCAGCGTGATGCGGATATGCGTTTGATGGCCTATTGTGAACAGCTCAATGACAAGGATGCCATCCGGGCCGTCGAACTGGTTCGCGAAGACGGCAGCAAGACGCTTGAAACCGTGGCCGATATTCTGTCACATCTGTTTGTCTATCAAACCCATCAACGCGGGCAGGTGCATGCGCTTCTGGCCGTCACCGGTCAGGCACCACCAATCCTTGATGACTACCATCTTGAATATGATGCACCGATGCCAAGCTTCGATTTTTCGGCGCTTGGCCGCAAAGGTGCATAAAGGACACCGATGAATACAAGAATGCTGCGCCGTGCGATTCTGGCTGGCGGGATCGCCGTTCTGGCCGTCGTCAGTTTCGGCAACCCGCATCGTCATGTTGCCGATCTTTTCTGGCCCGAAGATGCCGCACCTTGGGAACATGTGACTGCGGTCTATGTCCCCGATATCAGTCAACCGACCCGGGTCAAGATATCCGAGGCCACCTATGACGATCTTGCGGCATGCCGCGATCACATAATGGAACAGGCGGCAGAGCAAGGCGACCCAAACCTTGAAAAGGGTCGCTTTGAATGCGCCATCGGATTTTATGCCGACAAGGATGATGGCACCGGCGGCGAATACCGCCTGATCATCAAGTAATCAGTTGTTCTGTGCGGTCGAAGGCTAAAGCACGTACCAAAGCAATGCGGGCAGGGCGATGGCGGCAAGGAAGCTTGAACTGATGACAACGCCAGCAACTTCTTCCGGCTCGCGGTTATAAAGCTGCGCAAACAGGTAGCAGAACACGGCCACCGGCATCGAACATTGCAAGATCACCACCCCGCGTTCCATGCCGGTTAGTCCCATGACTTCCGACAGGCCCAAGCCAACCCCGAAACCCATGCCAAGGCGCAGCACACTCAATGCCGTGCTGCGTGCAAGGCTGACCGGGCGAAGCTTGGCAAGCGACACACCAAGCGTGAACAGCATCAACGGAATGGTCAGTTGCCCGATCAGGTTGGTGGTGTTGTAAAGCCATTCAGGCACCGCGGTTTCGGTGGCAAGGAAGCCCGTGGCAATAAGGGTTGCCGGTATGATCGGCATCTTGGCCAGCGACTTGATCGAAAAGCTGCCCGATACGAACGCAACCCCGATGGTCAGCTGGATCACGACATAGGCGGCAAAGAACGCCACCGAAAGCGCCAAGCCTTCCTGCCCATAAGCCAGCATACACAGCGGCAAGCCGACATTGCCGACATTCGGCCAGGTCAGCGATTGCAGATAGGTGCGCGGTGACAGGTTAAAGACCTTAAGCACCGGCCAGCCGATCAGGGCAAAGATCACATTGGCTGCAAGGGCGGCTGTCCCCATCAAAACCAGCGTATCACCGCCTAGCTCCACCGTCGCAAGGGCGGCAAAGGTCAGACAGGGTGTCGCGAAATAGGTGACGATGGATGTGACAAGGTTGGTGTCAAAGTGTTTGCCAGCTCGGGCCCAGAAATATCCCAGTCCGGTGGTGATGAAAACCGGGGCCAAAATCGCAAAAATATCGGCAAACATAGAACGTTATTCCTTGAAGATCTTTTTATCGTGGCGCGTGACTTGAAGCGAAATTGTCACGTCTTTCAGTTGCTCTGCAAGTGAATAATGGTAATACCAATTTCTTTTCCGCACCCCGGAAAAAGGTTTGAGGCTTGTGAAGTCTTGCTTTTCCGAAGGCGTTTGCGCCATTGTGGGCGAAACCCGACCATGCAAAAGGCCCCTTGATGACCGGTTCTTCGAACGAAACTGTGAAGCGTCACCTGATTGATCCGGCGCCGCGCTTTCGCGATCAACGCAATCCGGTTCCGGCTGTCTTTCTGGATCGGGATGGGGTGATCAACGAGGAAGTCCACTATCTGTCAGACGTTGCCGATCTTAAACTGATCAACGGCACGGCAGAGGCGATCAAACGCCTCAATGATGCGGGCATTCCGGTGATTGTTGTCACCAACCAGTCCGGTGTCGCGCGTGGCTATATCACCGAAGACCAGCTTTTTGAAATCCACAAGGCACTGGTTTCAATGCTTTCTGATCACAAGGCATCGGTGCAGGGCATCTATTATTCGCCCTATCATCCAAGCGGGCAGGGCGATTATCGCCGCCAAAGCACATGCCGCAAACCCGAACCCGGCATGCTTCTGGCTGCAAGTGACGAGTTTGCCATCAACCTCTCTGAAAGCGTCCTGATTGGTGATCGCATCAACGATATCCGTGCCGGACATGCGGCGGGCACAAAGGCCATCATGGTCAGAACCGGCCACGGAGCAAAGGAAGCCATCTTGCCCGAAGCCCGGGAAGCCGATTATATTGCCGATGATCTGGCAATGGCGGTCGATCACATCCTGACAACGCGGCAATAGGGCGCGTTTCACGCCGTCCGTGTCTAACCGTTGCCAAGACAAAAGTTCTGCCAGATCTCCCGACAGGCTTCTTCGAACTCGGCTGCGACAGCAGGTGCGTGGAAGGCGCGGCTGCCCCGGATGCGATCGCGCATGTTTTCGCGAATGCTGGCCAGCGCCTTAAGGTCGGATGCCAGCATGATGCATTTGTCGACATAGCCCTTTTCGGTTTCGGCACACAGCGCGCCCAGCCCGATATCGCTTAAAACCGCAAGGCCAAGCCGCGATCCCGGCCGATCATCGGCCAGCGACACGAACGGAATGCCAAACCACAGCATCTCGTAATAGTTTTCAAGGCTGATGGAAGGAAATGGTGCCAGCCCGATATCGATCTGGGCATAAAGGGCTGGTCGATCCTGGGGCTTTACCTTGCCCGCCAGATCAAGCCGGTCGCGCTTGATCCCGGCCTGCCGGGTGCGATCAAGGAATGTTTTGGCAGCATAGGAATCTTCAAGCACGTCATCCTGAATCGCGATGCGGCTGTTGCTGACCTTGTTTAATATCCGCGCAAAGCAGTTCAGTGTTTCATTGCTGATATTGGCCAACCGATCAATGCAGCCAAACCGGATGATCTCTTCGCCGACGGCTGCCGGAAGCGGTGCCAATGGCAAGGCATCATCAAGCTCCGCCGGAAGGTAGGGGCCAAGTGCTAGCGGATAGGGACGCTCGGCAAACATTTTGTTTTCGGCAAGTCCGCCGCCAAACACATCCTTGTGCCCGATCAGGTAATCCATTTCGGCCATGCCGGTGGTAATCGCAGACAGGCTGGCTTGCACCGGGGCGGCCTTCAGGGCAAAGACCTCAATCGGTTGGGTCGGATGAACGCCACAGACATCAATCAGGATATCGACCTTGTCCTTGCGAATGCGATCGGCAATCTGCATCGGATCCTGCCCGCACACTTCGCGCCAGCCATCCGCCATCACCTGCCATTGCCGTGTGACGTCGTCTGGCCGCGGTGTTGCGGAATACAGGAACAGCTCGATCTCATGCCGGTTCAGATGGCGGGCAAGTGCACTCAAAAGGCTGGATGATGCATGCTTGCAAAAGAACGGTGATAACCATCCGATGCGCAGCCGCTTGTCCGACTGTCGGGTATTGGCAAAGGCCGGCTTGGCGGTAATCGGCATGTGATGCTTGGCCCATACCTTGGCGGCCTTGCTATGGGTGGCCCCATCGGTTGTGCCAAGCTTCGCACGCGCCCGGATCAAAAGCGCATCGGCCGTGGCGTTATCCGGTGATGCCTCTATCAGGGTATCAAGTGTCTTGATTGTGCTATCAAGGTCGCCACAGCGCAGCGTGATGTCGGCCAGAACCAGATCAATCTCAACGGTGTCCTTGGTCAGGCGGCGCGCGGTCTTTAAAATCGCAATCGCCTTGGCATATTGCCCTTGATGGGCAAGTGACTGGCCCAGCCCGCGCAAGCCCGGAACGTATTTCGCATCGATGCTCAGCGCACGTTGATAAAGGTTTTGTGCCAGTTCCGGATAACCAAGACGCAAGAAGGCCGACCCCACCCGGCAAATCATCTCGGGGGAAATGCCTGCGGCCTCGGCGGCATGTTCAAGTGACTTAAGGGCGGCTTCTTCCTGCCCCAGATCATGCAAGGTCTGCCCGAAAAGCAGCAATCCTTCATAATGATTTGGCTTCAGGCCCAACAACCGTCCCAAAAGATCCATCGCCTGACCCAAATGGCCGCGCGGAATTTCAAGCCGTGCCAGGTGATAAAGGGCGGTGGGGAAATCCCCGTGGTAACTCAGTGCCTGCTTGAACTGGTCAATCGCCTTGTCAATCTGACCCGAACTTTCCAGCGCAATCGCATAATTGCAACGGACTGCCGGGTTGGCAGCAAAGCTCGTCAGGCAGTTTTCAAAAAGCTCAATCGCCTCGCCATGGCGGCCAAGGCCGGTCAGAAGGGTGGCAAGAAGATGCTCTGCCTCCGCATTGCCCGGTGACATGGCCAATGCCGCGCGATAGATTTTCTCGGCTTCTTCGGGGCGATTGCCCTCATGCGCAGTCAGTCCGCGACGCAACAGTGTCTTGAGTTGGTCGGACATGGGGTTGCGGATCTCCACCTGATGGTCTGGGTAAGGGCCTCGGCCCAAGCAGTCTTGCCTGACATTAAAGGGTTCAGCCCGTCCTTTAAAGCATGCAGTTACCAGATCGCGGATTAACGCCTGAAATGCAGATAAAAAAGAACCCCGAACCTGTATGAGGGTCCGGGGTCAGAATGGGAGTGGGAGAATCGCCTGGCGGCGATAATCCCCCATACGATATGTGTTGTTTGGTTAGAGGTCGCCTATTCAATGGAATAGTTTTCCGGGTATTTGGGATAGGTCGCATGGTCAATCGTCGCAAAACCTGTGAACTGGCTCACAAAATTGCACGCTGACACTGGTGGATGGGCGTTTTCAGGCAAACTCTGAGGATAGAAAGTGCTGTCAAAAACGCGTTCGCAGTTCGCGGGCAAAGTGATGCGCGTGTAGCAATCGTACCGAATGACGGATTTTGGCGAAATTTTCGGGCAAAAAACTGTCAAAGCGCGCGAATACTGTGCTAGAACGCACCTATATACAAAGGGCATCGGGGATGCTGACCCCGTACCCGAAAGAAACGCCACCAGTGATTTAAAGAGAGGTTCCTTCCATGCCGGAATATCGGTCCCGTACAACAACACATGGCCGCAACATGGCTGGTGCGCGCGGCCTTTGGCGCGCCACTGGCATGAAAGACGAAGACTTCGACAAGCCGATCATTGCGGTCGTCAACAGCTTCACCCAGTTCGTGCCCGGTCACGTGCACCTCAAAGACCTTGGTCAGATGGTCGCACGCGAGATCGAGGCATCCGGCGGTGTCGCCAAGGAATTCAACACCATTGCCGTTGATGATGGCATCGCGATGGGCCATGACGGCATGCTCTATAGCCTGCCGTCGCGCGAAATCATTGCTGATTCCGTCGAATACATGGTCAATGCCCATTGTGCCGATGCGATGGTCTGCATTTCCAACTGCGATAAAATTACCCCGGGCATGTTGATGGCGGCAATGCGCCTTAACGTCCCGTGCGTGTTTGTATCTGGTGGTCCGATGGAGGCCGGCAAGGTCACCATCGAAGGCAAGGAACATCACCTTGATCTGGTTGATGCCATGGTGCAGGCCGCCGATCCGAACATCTCCGACGAACAGGTCAAAGTCGTTGAGCGTTCTGCATGCCCGACCTGCGGGTCGTGCTCTGGCATGTTTACCGCCAACTCGATGAACTGTCTGGCCGAGGCGCTTGGTCTGGCACTTCCGGGCAACGGTTCTGTGCTGGCAACCCACGCCGCGCGTCAGGAACTGTTCCTTGAAGCGGCGCGTACCTCGGTCAAGTTGGCGCGTCGTTATTACGAAGAAGAAGACGAGGGCGCGACCCCGCGCGGTATCGCAACCTTCAAAGCATTTGAAAACGCAATGGCGCTTGATATCGCCATGGGTGGGTCGACCAATACGGTTCTGCATTTGCTGGCGATCGCCAAGGAAGCCGAAGTCGATTTCACCATGACCGATATGGATCGCCTGTCGCGCAAGATCCCGTATCTGTCCAAGGTCGCGCCGAACCATCCCATGTTCCATATGGAAGACGTCCATCGTGCAGGTGGCATCATGCGTATTCTCGGCGAACTCGATCGTGCTGGCCTGCTGCATACCGATGTCTCGACCGTGCATTCCAAGACCATGGCCGACGCCCTCGAAAAGTGGGACATCAAACGCACCACCAACGAGGCGGTACACAAGTTCTTCCGCGCCATGCCGGGCGGGATTCCGACCCAAACCGCGTTCAGTCAGGAACGTTATTGGGATGACCTGGATCTTGATGAAAAGGAAGGCTGCATCCGTGATGTCGCCCATGCCTATAGTCAGGATGGCGGTCTTGCCGTTCTGTTTGGCAACTTGGCCGCCAATGGCTGCGTGGTCAAAACCGGTGGTGTCGACGAAAGCATCCTGAAATTCACCGGCCCGGCCGTCATCTGCGAAAGCCAGGACGAAGCCGTTGCCAAGGTTCTTGGTGGCGAGGTCAAGGAAGGCGACGTTGTCGTCATCCGCTACGAAGGCCCGAAAGGTGGTCCGGGCATGCAGGAAATGCTGTATCCGACCAGCTATCTGAAATCGATGGGGCTGGGCAAGGCCTGCGCACTGGTTACCGATGGCCGCTTCTCTGGCGGGACGTCGGGCCTGTCGATCGGTCACGTATCCCCCGAAGCAGCCGCTGGCGGTGACATCGCGCTGGTCGAGCCGGGTGACATGATCGAAATCGACATCCCGAACCGTTCGATCCGCATTGCGGTCGATGATGCGGTTCTGGCCGCCCGCCGTCAGGCGATGGAAGCCAAGGGCCCCGAAGCATGGCGTCCGGCCAAGCCGCGTAAACGAAAGGTCTCAACCGCCCTTCGTGCCTATGCTGCCATGGCAACCAGTGCCGATCAGGGTGCGGTCCGTGACGTCACCCAGGTCGAATTCTGATCTGCGGACAGTCGCAAGATAACCAAATAAAAAGGGCGCCGTTTGGCGCCCTTTTTTCATGATAGGGTTTTGGCAGTTCAGGCCAATGCGCTTTCGATCCGCAAGTGCTCATAGCCAAGTGCATCTGCCACGGCCTTATAAGTGATCTTGCCCGCATGGACGTTAAGCCCGGCCGCCAGATGCGGATCATCCTGACAGGCCTTCTTCCAGCCCTTGTCGGCAAGGGCCAGGGCGAAGGGCAGGGTGGCGTTGTTCAACGCAAAGGTCGATGTGCGCGCAACCGCACCGGGCATATTGGCCACGCAATAATGCACGACATCATCGACGATATAGGTCGGATCGGCATGGGTGGTTGCCTTGGATGTTTCAAAACATCCGCCCTGATCAATCGCCACATCAACAATCACCGAACCCGGCTTCATGCGTGACAGTTGCTCTTTCTTGATCAGTTTTGGTGCAGCCGCACCGGGCACAAGAACGGCACCAACAACCATGTCGGCCTCAAGGACAAGCGCCTCGGTGTCATCGATGGTGGCGTATTGCGTCTTGATACGCGGGCCATACAGGTCATCAAGATAGGTCAGGCGTTTAACATTCTTATCAAGGATGATCACATCCGCCCCCATGCCCGCGGCAATGCGCGCGGCATTAGTACCAACCACACCGCCGCCAATCACAACGACCTTGGCCGGTGCAACACCCGGCACGCCGCCAAGTAACATGCCCCGTCCGCCATTGGCTTTTTGCAGGGCGGCTGCCCCGACCTGCGGGGCCATGCGGCCAGCCACTTCTGACATCGGTGCCAGCAATGGCAAGCCACCTGCGCGGTCGGTGACGGTTTCATAGGCAATCGCGGTGACACCGGATTTGACCAGACCGGCGGTCTGATCCGGGTCCGGTGCCAGATGCAGATAGGTAAACAGCAACTGGCCTTCGCGGAGTTGCTCATACTCGGCCTTCTGCGGTTCCTTGACCTTGATGATCATCTCTGCACTGGCAAAGATATCGGATGCGCTGGCCGCAATCGTCGCACCGGCGGCGACATAATCATTATCGGCAAAGCCGATACCGGCACCGGCCATGGTTTCGACCTGAACCTTATGGCCATGCGCGACCAGTTCACGGACCGAGCTTGGCGTCAGTCCGACACGATATTCGTGGTTTTTGATTTCCTTTGGAACACCAATCAGCATGTCGTTTCCTCCCGACAAAATGGTGGTAATCGGGGGAACTCCCCGGCGTTTCCGGAGTTTCCCGGGCGGTTGAAATACGATGCCGCCTCTTTTGTTATTATTCTTGAATGATACCCTAAAAATTGGGCAATTAATCTTCATTTCAAGGGGCTTTTGATGATATCATTGCTATATAATTCAACAGAAACACCATGACGTCGGAGGATTATGCGAATGGAGATGGACGAACGGGATCGGATGATTCTGCGTTTGCTGCAGAAAGACGGTCGCATCAGCAATGCCGAACTTGCTGAAAAGGTGAACCTGTCGGCCTCTGCCTGCCTGCGCCGTGTACGGCTTCTTGAAGAGGCGGGCTTCATTGATCACTACACCATGCTTCTTAATCCCGCGCGGATCGGCAAGCCGGGCAATGCCTTTGTCAATATCGCGATCACCCGACAAACCCGCGAGGCCCTTGAAACCTTCGAGCTCGAAATTCAAAAGGTGCCCGAAGTTGTCGAATGTTATTTGCTGGCCGGGCAAAGCGACTATCTTGTCCATGTCGTTTATAGCGACACCGCCGACTATGAACGCATCCACAGTGAAGTCCTGACCCAGCTTCCCGGTGTCGAACGTGTGCAGACCGTCATCACGCTCCGCGAAGTCAAACGCACCACCGAACTGCCGGTCTGAGCTGTGATCTGCCGCCGGGTCCCGGTTATTTCACGATATGGAATGTCATGAAGTGATGCCGGACCAGTGGCGCCTGGTCATCATCCCGGCTGGTGGGGCAGAATGCGACTCGAACAAAAAACTGTACGATATTTGTGGTTTTGTTCAGAATGCGTTATGGTGATTGATTGTATGTGACCGGAATTCATCTAAATTGGTCTCTATTTGGTCAGAAAAATGTATGCGTTTTCAATGCTCCATGAATTTTGTCCAGTTATTCCAATCCTGCAGTTTGACTTTTAGGTGAATTAAAATGCAATAATATGCCCGGGGAAAATACGTTGGGGGAAATTAATCAAATGGAACAAGACAATCTTGTTCGCGCTCGTAGTCATGAGCAGAAACTAAAACGCCGTGCTGATATTCTCGAAGCTGCCCGCAAGCTCTATCTCGAAGGTGATGGAACCCTGCCGTCGGCGGCCGAGGTGGCACGCAAGGCGAACTTGGCCAAGGGCACGCTTTACCTTTATTTTTCAAGCAAGGAAGCATTGTTTCTTGAAGTGTTGCGTCACTTCCAAAAAGAGTGGTTTGAAAACAATCTTGATGTGATTGATCAGGAAGCGCTGCGTCGGCCCGAAGAACGGGATTCGACCCGTGTGGCGCGTCAATTCGTGCAATATCTAGTCAAGAACGACAAGTTCCTGCATCTCGCATCACTGTCGCAAGGTGTTCTGGAATCCGGCTCGGACGATGAAATGGTCGTCAACCAGCGCCGCTTCCTGGCATCCATGGTCAAACGTACCGCTGATGCCCTGGCAGAGCTTTATGAAATCACACCGGATGCCGCCAGCAAGCTGATGCGTTCTTCCTATGCGCTGGTTCTGGGTCTGTGGCAGATGTCGCAGTTGCCTGACCGCGTCATCAAGCTGATGGAACAGAACGCGCTCAATAACCTGATCATTGATTTCGAAGAAGCCGCCGAAGAGGCTGTTGTCTCGTACTGGCAGGTTTCGGCACCCGGCATGAAATGCCGCGAAATGATGCGCAAGGCGGCCGAAGGCAACTGCTGAGTCGACGCCACGACAAGCCCAATACAAAACAGCGCCGGATGATTTTCCGGCGCTGTTTTTTTGTTGTCTGCGTAAAGGAAGCAGGCGCCCCAAGCAGGGCTTTAGTGTTGCGCGTCCGCCCCGGCAGAGGCGCGGCTGCGCATTCGCTCGGACCGCAGGATCATCAGGCTGGCAATCACGATCATCACCGACACCGCCAGAATGATCAGGGTTGCCAGTGCGTTGATTTCCGGCGAGACACCCAGACGGACCGATGAAAACACCTTCATTGGCAGTGTGGTCGATCCTGGCCCTGCGACAAAGCTTGCAATCACCAGATCATCCAGCGACAGGGTGAAGGACAGCAGCCACCCTGCCAGCAACGCTGGCAGGATCATCGGAAGCGTGATGACAAAGAAGATCTTGGCAGGCTTAGCACCCAGATCCATTGCCGCTTCCTCGACCGAGGTATCCATGCCCGACAGGCGCGACTGCACGACAACCGCGACATAGGCCGCGCAGAAGGTCGTATGCGCAATCGTGATCGTCGAAAGTCCACGTCCGGCTGGCCAGCCAATCATTTGCTCAAGGGTTACAAACAACAGCAAAAGCGACAGACCGGTAATAACCTCTGGCATTACCAGCGGGGCGGCAATCATGCCTGAAAAAAGCGTGCGTCCCTTGAACCGGCCAAAGCGTGACATCACAAGTCCCGCCGGCGTGCCAAGTGCCAGGGCAAGCGTTGCTGACATCACCCCGATACGCAGGCTGTTCCAGGCGGCATCAATCATGCCGTCATTGGAAAACAGCGACACATACCACTTGGTCGAAAAGCCCGCCCAGACGGTCACAAGCTTCCCTTCGTTAAAGGAATAGATCATGACAAGCAGGATCGGCACATACAGAAAGGCAAAGCCAAACACCAATGCCGAAATCAGGAAGGTTGAACGTTTGCTGCTCATTGCTGGCCCTCCTCCTGCTTGGTCTGGATATGCTGGAACCACATGATCGGCACGACAAGGAACAGCAGCATCGCAATTGCAACACTTGAGGCAATCGGCCAGTCACGGTTGGCAAAGAACTCGTTCCAAAGGGTTCGACCGATCATCAATGTGTTCGGACCGCCGAGCAGTTCTGGAATAACGAATTCACCCACGGCCGGAATAAACACCAGAAGTGAGCCTGCCAAAATACCGGGCATGGAAAGCGGCAGGGTAATCTTGGCAAAGGCCTGCCAGGGCTTGCAGCCCAGATCAAGGGCGGCTTCCACCAGACTGACATCCATTTTTTCAAGCGTGGAATAAAGCGGCAGGATCATGAAGGGCAGGTAGGTATAGACAATCCCGACATAGACCGCGAATTCCGTCTGACGCATGATCAGCGGTTCGGAAATGATGCCTGTCCACATAAGGAACGCGTTGATCAACCCTTCACGGTCAAGGATCCCGATCCAGGCATATACACGGATCAGGAAACTGGTCCAGAACGGCAGGATGACAAGCATCAGCAACACACTGCGCATCGACCCTTGGGCGCGCGCAATCCCATAGGCCATCGGATAGCCGATCAGAAGCGTGATGACGGTTGATATCGCGGCAATCCGGATCGAGTTGAGGTAGGCTGTGACATACAGGCTGTCAGATAGAAGGAACAGGTAGTTCCCGAAATTGAGCGTGACCGTGATGCCTTCATCGATCCATTCAAACAGCGGCGTATAGGGCGGCTGTGCGTATTCGGCGACAGAAAAGCTGATCTTGAGAACGATCAGGAACGGCACAAGGAAGAACAAAAACAGCCAGAAATACGGGATACCAACCACCAGTACCCGGCCATGTTTGATCATCCAGCGATCAAAACGTTGTTTGAGGGTCAAGCTGCCCTCTTGCTTGTCACTGCTCATTTGTTCAGTACCGAAGCAGCCCCGGCCTCCCACGATACCCAGACAGTGTCTTCCCACGTATAGCGCGGCTCGATCTGGCGGGTGGAATTCGGTTCGGTCACCTTGATGCGTTTGCCGCTTTCAAGGCGCACGTGATAGGTCGAAATACCGCCAAGATAGCCGATCTCTTCGACCTTGCCTGATACGCAATTGTATTTGGTTTCTTTGGGCGCTTCTTTGGTGATGCGAAGCCGCTCGGGGCGCAACGCCACCCAGAAGGTCATGCCTTCATGGCCCTGAACAGCATGATCGATATAAATCTCGCACCCGGCCTCATCCGATTTGATGACGGCATATTTTTCATCGTCATCAACCAGAACACCTTCGATCAGGTTGACCTGGCCAAGGAAGTTCGCGGTATAGCGGCTGTTGGGATATTCATAAAGTTCGAACGGGGTGCCGGTCTGGTTGATCACCCCTTCATTCATCACGGCAATGCGCGATGCCATGGTCATGGCTTCTTCCTGGTCATGGGTCACCATGACAAAGGTGGTGCCGACCTTTTCCTGAATGTTGACCAGCTCGAACTGGGTCTGTTCGCGCAGTTTCTTGTCAAGCGCGCCCAGCGGTTCGTCGAGCAACAGCACTTTTGGCCGTTTAATCAGCGACCGTGCCAATGCAACGCGCTGGCGCTGACCACCCGAAAGCTGATGGGGTTTGCGTTTGGCAAATTTGCTCATTTGCACAAGACCCAGCATTTCGGCGACCAGTTCCTTGATCTCGCTGCGCGAAACGCCATCCTGCACCAGCCCGAACGCGACATTCTGCTCAACGCTCATATGCGGGAACAGGGCATAGGACTGAAACATCATGTTGGTCGGGCGCTCATAGGCCGGGACCCCGGCCATATCGACACCATCGATGTAAATCTTGCCAGATGTGGGTTCTTCGAACCCGGCCAGCATGCGCAACAGCGTCGTTTTCCCGCAACCGGACCCGCCCAGAAGGGCGAAAAGTTCGTGGCGATAGATATCCAGGGAAACATCATCGACGGCATAGAAGTCGCCGAATTTCTTGGTCACATTCTCAAAGCGGATATAGGGAACCGCGTCCGGATTGTTCCAAGGTTGCGTCTTGTGCACATCCTCGTGCACGCGCTCCAAAACCGCCTCTGACACCAGCATTCTCCCCTGTTTCAATGTCAAGATGAACCGCTTCAATCAGACGTCAATCCCTGATGACCTGGTGCGCAATCTTTTCATGTTGCTGCACTGCCCATTGGTCGGTTCTTCCTGATAACAGGATGAAGCAATTCTGCAATCTGTAAAGAGGGGTGTGCGATATTTTGAACAACAATCGCCATTTGATACCTAAACTGGCAGGGAATCGGCATGTGGTGTTCAGAAAATGTGCATTTCTGCGAAAGGGTCCGGTTGTCAGAAGCTGGCTGGCTGCAACCAACAAAGCGCCGTGATCACGAGTCACCTGCTGCCTGGCCGCATCGTTGCGCACGACTGAAAAGCAAAAGGGCGCGACCAAAGTCGCGCCCTTCGCAAGGATCAGGGATCGCAATCCGTCAGGATCGTTTTCGATCACTTACTGACCGGTTTTAAGCTTCGTCCACAGGCGGGTACGGGTACGCAGCAGGCGTGAACCCGGCTCGACTTTCGAACGCAGGCGTTCTTTTACTTCCTGCGGCGGATAGATGCCCGGATCTTCCAGAAGGGACGGGTCAACCAGTTCCATCGCGGCAAGGTTCGGGGTTGCATAGGCAACATAGTTCGCGATTTCAGCTTCGACATCGGCACGCAGCACATAGTCAATGAACTTGTGCGCCAGATCCGGGTTCGGTGCATCTTCCGGGATCATCATCGCATCAAACCAGATCAGGGTGCCTTCCTTCGGAATGACATACTTGATCTCGTTGCCGTTGCCGGCTTCTTCTGCGCGAAGGGCCGCCATGCCGACATCGCCCGACCAGCCAACAGAAATACAAACGTTACCGTTTGCAAGGTCGTTGATGTACTGGGAGCTATGGAAATAGGTCACATGCGGACGGATTTTCTCAAGCTGCTCAAAGGCGCTTTCGATCGATTCCGTGGTCGGTTCGTCTTCCGGCACATTGCCAAGATAGAAGTTCACCAGCGGTACGATCTCGCCCGGATCATCCAGAAGCGACAGGCCGCATGACGACAGTTTTTCGGCATATTTCGGATCAAAGATCATCGCCCAGCTGTCAAGCGGGGCATCATCACCCAGAACTTCCTGAACTTTGGCAACGTTATAGCCAAAGCCGTTGGTGCCCCAGAAATACGGCACGGCAAAGGTGTTGTCCGGGTCGTATTTTGCCTGCTGTTCAAGGATCACCGGATCCAGGTTGCCATAGTTCGACAGTTTGGATTTGTCGATCGGCTGGAACAGCTTGGCTTTGATCAGGCGTTCGGCATCGGCAAGGGTCGGCACCACGATGTCATAGCCGGAATTACCCGCCAGCAGCTTGGCTTCAACCAACTGGTTGCTGTCGTAAACGTCATAGTTGACCTTGACGCCGTATTCCTTTTCGAAGTTCGCAACGGTTTCCTCGCCGATATAATCCGACCAGTTATAAACGTTGAGAACTTCCTGTGCCGATGCACCAGTGGCAAAGCCCGATACGGCAGCCGCAAGCACAACCAGGCTTGATGTCTTAAGAAGAGATTTCATTTCGCTGAGCCTCCCATGTGGCAGCGTTTGAAAGTTTACCGGTTCTGTTTTGGTCCCCCAGAACCCGGGGCTTATCGTAATATCCTTCGAATGCTTCAGGATATTGTCAAATACAAGATGGAAAAATGTGCATATTTCGCATCATGTAAAAAATTGTGCATTTAACATGCAACAATCTTGCGCCGGGCAGCAAGTCCCAGCGCAAAATTCGACAGGCGTCTTTTAAACGTTCAGCAACAGGTGCTCACGCTCCCAGGCGCTGATCACGGTCTGATAGGCATCCCATTCCGCTTCCTTGACCGCAATAACGGCGGCAGCGAACTCTTCACCCAGCAGTTCCTTAAGCGGCTTGCAACGATGGAATTTCGCAAGTGCTTCGTGGATGTGACGCGGCAGGGAATGCGCACGGTCATAGCCCGAACCTTCGATCGGGGCTGTCGCATCGACTTCCTCGATAATGCCAAGCAGGCCACAAGCAAGCGACGCAGCAACCGCCAGATACGGGTTGGCATCTGCCCCCGGAAGACGGTTTTCAATACGGCGTGCCGCGGGCGGGCCATTTGGCTGGCGCAGGCCGACCGTACGGTTATCAAGTGACCAGTGCATGTTGATCGGGGCATCCGACCAGGGCTGCAAACGGCGATAACTGTTCATGTTTGGCGCCAGAAGCGGCATGGCTGCCGGCAGGTAACGCTGTAGGCCACCGATATAGTTCAGGAACAGTTTCGAGTTTTCCCCGTCATCATCGGCAAACAGGTTCTTGCCGGTGTTGATATCAAGAAGACTCTGGTGAATATGCATCGAGCTTCCCGGCAGGTTGCCCATCGGCTTGGCCATGAACGTGCCATAGACACCGTGTTTGAGTGCCGTTTCACGCAGCGTGCGTTTGAACAAAAAGGCCTGATCGGCCAGTTCAAGCGGATCACCGTGGTTAAAGTTCATTTCAAGCTGGGCCGGACCCGACTCGTGGCTCATGGTATCGGCGTCGATATTCATGGCCTCGCAATAGTCATACAGGTCTTCAATCAGCGGATCGAACTCGTTGATGGCATCAATACCAAACGCGTTTGATGCGCGTTCCGGGCGACCGGAACGACCAATCGGCGGCTCCAGCGGGTTGTCCGGATCGGTGTTCTTTGCCACCAGATAAAATTCAAGTTCTGGCGCGATGATCGGGCGCATGCCGCGTTCTTCAAATGCCTTGAGAACACGTTTAAGTACGCCGCGCGGCGACGTCGAAACTTCTTCGCCGGAAAAATGGAAACAGTCGCAGATGATCTGGGCCGTCGGCTCCTCGTACCACGGCACAACGCGCACGGTTTCCGGGTCGGGAACCATGGCCACGTCCTTTTCGGCCGGGTCAAGGAAGGCATCGGTTTCCTCCGGATAGCCGCCGGTTACCGTCAGGCAGAAAATTGCTTCAGGGATGGCAAGGCTTTTGGCCTCCAGCCCCTTAAGAAACTTCTGTGTCGGAAGAACCTTGCCGCGCGCAACGCCGGACATGTCCGGAACAATGCATTCGACTTCTTCGATTTTTCGCTCGGATAGCCACGTCTTGAGATCGGTGCTCATGTGTAGTCGGGCGCTTTCACGCCAGTCCTTCAAAATTGCATTTTCTTGCGTTTTTCGGGCCATTCCCGAACAAATTCACAAGAAAGGATGTTTGTCTTCGAAGACTATTGTATTTAATTTCGTTATTGTCGTGTTTATTAGAATTATAGACGAATTTTCGGTTGGATCGTCGAAGATATCGTTTCATATCTCTGGAACGATCCTACCAGATTGCGCTATAGTCGCGCCACAATATTTAAGAGCAGCGTTTGGATGCTGGTCAAGGAGGTATTATGAAAATCGCACATCCGTATCTTATGTTTCTTGGTGACGCGCCGGACGAACTGGCTGCAAAAACCGCAATCGGCATCAAGCAGTGGCGCCCGGAATGGTGCGTCGGTCAGATGAGCCTGCCGGGCTGTCAGGCGGATCTTGGTCTGCCGGAAATGTCGATCGCCGAAGCAAAAGCAGCCGGCGTTAAAACCCTGGTGCTGGGCGTTGCCAACCGTGGCGGGATCATTGGCCCGGCATGGATGGAAACCCTGCTGGCGGCCATCGACGCTGGCATGGACATCGCCAACGGTCTGCACACCCGTCTTTCGTCGATTCCCGAACTGGTCGATGCGGCCAAGGCCAAGGGTGTTAGCCTGTTTGACGTGCGTCACTTCGATGGCAAAGTCCCGGTCGGCAACGGTGAAAAACGTTCCGGCAAGCGCGTTCTGGCTGTCGGTACCGACTGTTCGGTCGGTAAGATGTACACCGCCCTTGCAATCGATGCCGAATTCAAAAAGCGCGGTATCAAGTCCGACTTCCGTGCAACTGGCCAGACCGGTATCTTCATCGCCGGTGAAGGCATCTCGGTTGATGCGGTGATTTCCGACTTTATCTCGGGTGCTGTTGAAACCATTGCACCGGCCAATGACCCGGATCACTGGGACGTCATGGAAGGGCAGGGCAGCCTGTTCCACGCATCGTTCGCCGGTGTTTCCATGGGCCTGATCCACGGCTCCCAGCCGGACGCCCTTGTCGTCTGCCACGAGCCGACCCGTGCCCACATGCGTGGTCTTCCGGGTTACAAGCTTCCGGATCTCAAAACCTGCCTCGACGTCAACCTGTTGCACGCCAAACTGACCAACCCGGATTGCAAGGTTGTCGGTTTTGCCATCAACACCAAGGCGCTTGACGACGCAGCCGCCAAGAAACTTCTGGCTGACATCGAAGCCGAATTCGGCCTTCCGGCTGTTGACCCGGTCCGCACCGGCGTTGCGTCGCTGGTCGACAAGCTGCAGGAGATCTAAGTTGCCAAAACTCACTGTGATTTCCGAAGTCTTCCCCCTCGCACAGGTCTTCAAGATCTCGCGTGGGGCCCGGACCGAGGCACATGTGGTCAAGGTGACGCTCAGCGACGGCACCCATACCGGGCAGGGGGAATGCGTTCCCTATGCCCGGTATAATGAAACGGTCGAAGGTGTCATTGCCGACATCGAAGCACAGGCAGACGCCCTTGACCGTGGCATGACCCGCAAGGAACTCCAGGACGCCATGAAGGCCGGTGCTGCGCGTAACGCGGTCGACTGTGCCTATTGGGACCTGGAAGCCAAGCGTATGGGACGTCGTGTTTGGGAATTGATCGGGCACAAGGCGCCCGAAGGATTGATCACAGCCGAAACGCTGTCGATCGATACCCCGGACAACATGCGCGAAGCTGCCCGCAAGATCGCCCATGCCCCGTTGCTCAAGGTCAAGCTCAATGGCGAAAACGTCCTTGAGTCGGTCCGTGCTGTGCGTGAAGGTTCGCCCAAGGCCCGCATCATTGTCGATGCCAACGAAGCCTGGTCGCTTGATCTGCTCGAAGATATTGGTGCCGAACTTGATGGTCTGGGTGTCGAAATGATCGAACAGCCGCTGCCTGCCGGGCAGGATGATGGTCTGATCGATATCGATTGCCCGGTGCTTCTGTGTGCTGACGAGTCTGTTCATACGATGGCCGACATTCCGCGTCTGGCCAATCTCTATGACATGATCAACATCAAGCTCGACAAGACCGGCGGTCTTACCGGCGCGCTTGAGCTGGCCGAGGCCGCATCCAAGGCCGGCATGCAACTGATGACCGGCTGCATGGTCGGAACGTCGCTTGCCATGGCACCCGCCATGATCACCGGTGCGATGTCACGCATTGTCGATCTGGATGGCCCGATCTGGATGGCCAAAGATCGCGATCATGCTCTGACGTTTAAAA
Organism: Thalassospira sp. MCCC 1A02898; assembly: GCF_001618185.1. Classification (NCBI taxonomy): domain Bacteria; kingdom Pseudomonadati; phylum Pseudomonadota; class Alphaproteobacteria; order Rhodospirillales; family Thalassospiraceae; genus Thalassospira; species Thalassospira sp. MCCC 1A02898. The sequence continues at coordinate 172,416 of NZ_LPXK01000008.1, forward strand.
ACGGTGTGATGGGGCTGCCCGATCGCGAACTCTGGGGTTGATTTGGCTAAACGCTATACAACGGCATAATCGCCCTGTTATCGGGGCGATATAAGACGGCGCATCGGCAAACCGGTGCGCCGTTTTTATTTCCAATGTAAAAAACCGGCACCCGAATTTTCGACCCAAGGTAGAAAAGCCGAGGGAAATTTTTTTTACAGCCAGATATGGTGGGTTGCGGGTTAACTTTTTGTTTACGAATCAACATCTTGCGGTCGGTCTTGACCGTTTTAAAGCTCCATTTCGGCCCATTTGCTGCATGACGCCACCCTAATGTATAGTTGTGTCTTGGACCAAATAAAGGAACGATGAGACATCTATATAAAGGGCCTGTGTGGCCTGCTTAAATCTGGTTGGAGCGGTTCGCGTGGATTCAGGCCCTCAGGAAAATAGCAGTCCGTCAAAAAAGACGTTTCGATGCTGCTATCGGGATTTTCTCTACACGCCACGGCATGCAGAGCTCCTGCATCTGCGCCGCAAGGAATCGATCCAGCTTACCGCCCGTTTCGCAGCCCTTTTCGTTCTGGTCCTGATGCTTGCCGTTCCGTTCTGGGACGGGGCCTTTGCCGCTGAAATGTGGTCGTCGCAGACCTTTATCCTGCGCCTTCTGGTGGCGGGGGTTGCGCTGGTGGTGCTCACCAATCGCGCGGTCAGTGCGCGCTTGCGCCGACGTTTTCCGTATCTGCCGATGCTGATGCTGATTGTCGCGGCAAGTTTGCTGTGTGTCTTTGCTGGCAATGACCCGCTTGCGACCGATTACATGCACAGTTCGCACAGCTTCCTTCTGATCGGTCTGGTGATGATGATTGCCATCATGCCCGTTACCCTGGTCGAGGCCGCCGTTCTTTCAGTGCCATTTGGCGTGTTGCTGGTCATCGGCGCACAAAGCGGACTTGCGACCGGGTTTGTGCCGTTTGAAATGCTGCTGACATTCTTGTTGCCGCTGGCGCTGGTATCGGCCCTTGTACAGCTTTATCGCACCGTCACTGCCGCCCATGAAATCGCCATTGATCCGCTGACCAACTGTTATACCCGTGCCTTCGGCATGGAAATGATCCGGGTCAGCTTCGAAGGCGCACTGCGCAAAAAAGTGCCCTATACCGTTGCCTTCATCGACCTTGATGATTTCAAGCAGATCAATGATCGCTATGGTCATGATTACGGCGACCGCATTCTGGGCGAGGTCGGCAATAACCTGATCCATCGTTTCCGCCGTTCTGACATGGTTGTGCGGTGGGGCGGGGAAGAATTCCTGGTGCTGTTGCCCGAACTGGGCCGTGCCCGCGCTATCGAGGTGCTTGAACGTGTCATGGCCCCGGGGTTGGCAAAGCTTGAAAACGGGCAGGTGCAGCGCGCCAGTGTCGGTCTTTCCGAGCGCATCGAAGATGCCATTGCCTTGCCGCAAAACCTGATCGATCTTGCCGATCAGCGCATGTATGAGGCCAAAAAACGCCAGGATCGCGATGACCTCGTCGCACAAGGCTATTCCGGGCGGCGCAATACGGTAAGCGCCCTGGCGTCCCCGTCGACCACCAATGCCCCCTCGGTTGACCGCAGCGTAAACTAGCGCCTGCTGTGAGCCCGGACTGGGCTCTGTTGCCCAACGCACGCGTCCGGTCCCGACTCTATCCTCTCCTGATCCATAAAACCCTGTCTGACGGACATCTCATGGCGGCGCATGCCAGCGTCGATCACGGTTGAGGCTTGTACTGTGCAGGCAGAATCGGGCCAGGGAAAGGCGTGGAATCGACTTCAAGCTTCGCTAGGCCGGTTCGGATTCGCGTCGATTCTCTCAGCTTTTTCGAAAATTCCATTTTCTTCGGTGATCAAAAAATAGCCGCGAGATGTGAAATTTGCGGGCGTTTGGGGTGCAATGCCTCAAAATAATGCACAAAAAAGAAGCAGTAATATTTCTGACAAAAAAATAGTCAAAAAGCTGTTGCGTCCTGTCCGGTGAATGGGTAATGTTCATTTGTGCGCTGCGGTAGGACGCAGTGCATTCCGGCGAGCGACTTGTCGCTCGTTTCTTGGACGTTTCCTCCCTAGACTTGGGCCGCTGTCACAGGCGGCCTTCTTTTTTGCCTAAATTCAGCCCTTTAGCCCAATTTAAAGCATCTGCTCAGCGCCTGAACATCTTATGTGTTTTGGAATTGTTAGAATGGTGCGGTGCAAATCAACTTGGGGTAAACGTGGCGCGCAGATAAGCCAAGGGCGCTGCCCGGCAAAATCAGGAAGCGCCCTTTAAAATCCCTTTGGACTTCTTTTCGGCTATTTTTCGCGCGTTGGATTGCCATCGGGGATATTGCCATCCCCGTCACCCAGACCGCGCTGCATGATCACGCTATCGACCCAGCGGCCCATTTTAAAGCCGGCCGACTGAAGCGTACCCGCCACCCGGAACCCCAGACGCGCATGCAGCCCGATCGATGCCACATTGGCGCTGTCGCCGATCACGGCGATCATCTGGCGATAGCCAAGGGCTGTGACCCGTTTGATCAGCTCCGCAAGCAACGCACTGCCAGCCCCCTTGCCGACGACTTCGGGTGCTATGTAAATCGTGTCCTCGACCGTGAAACGATAGGCCGGGCGGGTCCGGTATGCCCCGGCATAGGCAAATCCCTCAACCCTTCCATCCACATCCGCCACCAGATAGGGCAGGCCGCGTTCACGCACATGCTGCCAACGCGATGTCAGTTCAGCGATTTCCGGGGCGCGTTCCTCGAAGGATGCGAGGCCATGCAGCACGTGATGGCCATAAATCTCGGTGATCCGTTCAAAATCTTCGGGTTCTGCATCGCGGATGACCAGATCGCTCAAAACGTCACTGGTATCGATGGTATTGCTCATTAGAACGGGTTCCCGTCGAGATCATGAAAGCGCGATATCAGATCGGTCATCTGATCGCGCAGGGTGTCAAATCCGCGATGCGGGCTGATTGTCGTTTCATCCATATAAAGCGCACGAGAAAGCTCGATCTGAAGGCTGTGCACATGTTCTTGCGGGCGACCGTAATGGCGTGTGCAATAACCCCCGGCATATGGATCATTGTGCGCGGGCGCAAAGCCCATATCGCGAAAACAATCGTCCACAAACCGCGTCAATGACGGGTGGCAGGAACTTCCATAGCAATCGCCAAGCACCAGATCAACGCGGTTTTTTGCGCTGTCGCACGAATCCCCGGGCATCGAATGGCAATCAATCAGAATGCAATAGCCAAACGTCGCCCGCGTCAGATCAATCAGCTTCTGCAACGCCGTGTGATAGGGCCGGTAATAGGTATCAATCCGCGAAAGCGCTTCTTCGGCGGGCAGGCGGGTCTTGTAAATCTCGACCCCGCCGCTGACCACGCGCGGGATGGAACCCAATCCCGAAAGGGCGCGCATCGAATTGATCTCGTTATCCTCGGGCAGATCGCCATCAAACATCCGCGGATCAAGTTCCATCGCCGCCCGGTTCACATCGACATAGGCGCGCGGAAATGTCGCACACAGCAACGGCGCGCCCAGTTTCGGCGCGGCCGTGAACAACTGATCGACAAAGGCATCTTCGGATGCGCGCAGCTCAAACGCGCCAATGCGTGCGCGTTCAATCAGATCCTGCGGGTAATGGCGGCCTGAATGCGGGGATGCAAACACCACCGGCAAGGTTTGCCGTGGTGGCAGGATAACGGTGGCGGGGCCAGTTGAGGCGATTTCCGAAGGCAACTGGTTCATTGTCTTTCGTAATGTCCATCCCTTATGACACGGCGTCAGGTTTGTGTGGGTGTTATCAGGCTCCTGCGATCCATTCGCACCATACCCTCTAGCATATGGGAATTGCCACGGATTTGATGAACATTTTTTGTCAAAAAACCATTTCTGGGGTTGCGCCAAGGTCCGCCTTGGGCTAAATACCGCCTCGCCGACGCAAACGGCACAGACCGGTGTTTTGATTACAAAGCCTCGGTCTTTCGAAAGATGGATTTGCGGGCCTATAGCTCAGTTGGTTAGAGCGTTCGCTTGACATGCGAGAGGTCACAAGTTCGAGTCTTGTTAGGCCCACCATCTTTCAAACCCATAGGGGCCTATAGCTCAGTTGGTTAGAGCGTTCGCTTGACATGCGAGAGGTCACAAGTTCGAGTCTTGTTAGGCCCACCATTCCCACCCCGCCGGGTTCCCGTGCGGGGTTTTGTGTATTGTACCTACAAACTGGATTTTAGATTAATCTGAGTGAATGCAGCCGTTTCTATTGCTGTATGTTCTCTTCATTTTTGTTGTTGGTATTGACCTTTCATATTTATTTTTTCTCAGTAATTCTATTTATAGTGGTGGAGGATCAAGCGCTATATCTATCTCTCTAAGTTCGAATGGATCAGATATGAAAAAAATTCCTTACATAATTCTTTTGTACGCCAAAGTGGTATTGGAAAGAGAGATATACACCACTGCTGTAATCATAACGTCTACTACAATGTTGTTGTGGCCATTTTTTGTTTCATATCCTCTAGACGCTGCTGAATGGGCCTACTGGATAGTAGGGAATTTGTTCGAGAATGCATATGAAGTAGACTTTGATTTATATAAAATTACGGGTGCACTTCTGCATTACTTGTTCTTCGCAATAAAATACATTTTTACATATGTTTTTTGGTACTTATGTTATTTTATATGTTTCTAATGTTGTTTTTGTCGTGTGCTAGGTTTGAGAAAAGACGAAAGTTTTTTGTTTCTTTAGCTAAAATGTATTTAGAAGTGATATTGATTTCTGCATTTGGTTATTTTTACCTTATTCTTTTTTCTAGCACCGAAGGGCAGCATCTTTCCGGAACAGATTATTTAGGCGGGCATTTGAGCCAGTGGATTAGTGATCCCATAAAATATTTTTCAGCATATTTTGACGCACTATATTTTAGCGTTGTTACGATTACGACCGTCGGCGCTGCTGACATAGGTGCAGTAAGTTATCCAGCCAAAATGATAAAGTCGATTGAGCTATTGTTAGGACTTTTTGTTCTAGCTACCGCAAGTCTCGCCAGATTTTGGGATAGATCTCAAAAATAGGAGCGCAGTTTACAAGTTGATTTTCAAGTGCCGGTCTCACCGCATTTGCGCGATACTCTTTCTGAACCGCATCGCGCTAAACGCAAAAAAGCCGACCCCGATTGCAAACACCAGCAGGAATTCCGGCCAGACAACCTCGATACCCGCCCCGCGAAACAGGATCGCCTGCGCGTATTTGACGAAATGTGTGGCGGGGGAGAATTGCATGATGTTCTGCAAAGTCTCCGGCATGCTTTCAAGCGGCGTACTCCCCCCCGAAAGCAATCGCAACGGCAACACCACCAGAATGAACAACAGGCCAAATTGCGGCATGGATCGCGTCATGGTGGCAAGGAAAATGCCAAGCGCCGTGGCAAAGAACAGATAGATCACCACACCGCCCATGAACAAAAGCTTCGATCCTGCAATCGGCACGCCCAGCACCAGCTCGACCACGAAAATCAGTGACAGCATGCAGGCAATCAAAATCACAAGCCCGTTGGCCCAGACCTTGGCCAGCATGATCTCATAGGGATCCACCGGCATCACCAGAAGATGCTCGATCGTGCCATGTTCGCGTTCACGGATAAGGGCCGCACCCGATAAAATGATCGACAGCATGGTGATCGCATTGATGATCTCCATCGTGCTGGTAAACCATTCACTTTGCACATTCTGGTTATAGGCATAACGCGTCACGATGGTCGCGGCATCAGACCGATTCTGACCGGCCCAGGCCGATTTGCCACCCAACCAGGTCGAGACTTCCTGTGCAATGATGTTGCTGACATAGCCCTGGCCGATCCCGGCCTGCATCATCGCTGTGGCATCGATGTTAAGCTGCACTTCCGGGTCGCGACCGGAAACCACATCGGCCTCAAAACGCGGCGGGATCACCAGCACAAAGGTAAATTCACCACTGTTCATCGCCGCATCAATGTCGCGTTCGGCAATGCGGACCGGTTCCTGAAAGTAGGGGGCCAGAAACGCATCCGAAATGCGCAGCGAAAGTGCTGATCCATCCTGATCGGCAATCGCAATCGAACCACGGCGCAAATCATGCGAAAAGCCGGTGGCGGCGTTATAAATCGCAAAGGAAAACGCCCAGACAATCAGGGCCATAAGCACCATGTCACGCCGAAGGCTGAAAAGCTCCTTGATGCCAAGGCGATAGATATTGCTGATCCGTCTGCCAAGCATATCCTTACACCTCCTGCTTTTTGAGAAGCAGCATCGAAAGCACGGTCAATGCCGGGAAGAAAATCAGAAGGCTGATCAGTTCGGGATAAAGCTCCGCAAAGCCAAGCGCCTTGGTAAAGGTGCCGACACTGATCGACATGAAATGCGATGTCGGAATGATGGTCGAAAGCACCACCGGCGCCCCTTCAAGCGAAGATACCGGCTGCATCATCCCCGAAAACATCACCGATGGCACCATGGTCGCGATTGCTGTGCCAAAAAGGGCTGCGATCTGCGTACTGGTAAAGGACGAAATCAAAAGCCCCAATCCGGTGGTGGCCGTGACAAACAGGATTGCGCCCACCAGAAGCGTCAGGCCATTGCCGCGCAACGGCACCTCAAACCAGAACAGCGCCATCGCCGTCATCAAAACAAAGTTGATCAGGCCGAGCCCGATATAGGGCAACTGTTTGCCCCACAAGAATTCAAGCTTGGAAACCGGGGTGACATAAAGGTTGGTGATCGATCCCAATTCCTTTTCGCGCACCACGCCAACCGCCATCAGGACGGCGGGAATAAACATCAAAAGCAACGCAATAACCGATGGCACCATGGCATAGATGCTTTTGAAATCCTGATTATAGCGGTATCGCGTCTCGATACGCATCGGCTGCCCTGAATCGGCACTGCCGACATCGCGTTTGCGATGCTCTGCCAGATATTGGTTATGAATGCCTTCGACATAGCCATGAATGGTTTCAGCGCGAAATGGCATCGATCCATCAATAAACGCGCCGATTTCCGGGCTGTCGCCGCGCGCAACATCGCGCCCAAAGCCGGGCGGGATTTCAATCGCCAACGCAATGTCCCCCGAAAGCAACCGTGCCTCAAGCTCATCATTGCTAAGTAACGGTTCCTGTGCCTCGAAATACCGCGATCCCGAAAGGTTTTCGATATAGGTCCGGCTTTCAGCGCTTTGGTCACGATCGAGCACCGCATAGGTCAGGTTTTCAACATCAAATGTAATGCCCCAGCCAAATACCGGCATCAGGATTGCGGTGCCGATCAAGGCAAACATCAGGCGGATCGGATCGCGCACCAGCTCCATCGTTTCGCGCAGGGAATAGGCCCACAAACGCCGGAAGCTGAACAGTGACGCCCGCGCCGGTTTCCAGTTGGCCTTGGCATTGTCATCCGTGGCAAGCGCATCTGCGGGGGCAGGGGCGTCTGGCGCGCCTGCATTCGCGCCATTGGGGCCATCCGCGCCTTCCGCTTCTTCCAGATGGCTTATAAAAGCGTCTTCAAGGGTGTCGCAGCCGCGCCCCTTGGTGATGGCACTCGGCGTATCGCTGATCAACACCTTGCCGGCATGCATCAGCGAAATACGATCGCACCGCTCCGCCTCGTTCATGAAGTGGGTGGAAATGAAAATCGTCACTCCCTGATCGCGCGAAAGCTCTACCAGCAATTCCCAGAACCCGTCACGCGCCACCGGATCAACACCCGATGTCGGCTCATCCAAAATCAGGATTTCCGGGCTGTGAATGATCGCAACCGCCAGCGACAGTCGCTGACGCACGCCAAGTGGCAAGCGTTCGCTCAGATCATCAAGATAGGGTCCCAGCCCGAACCGTTTCGAAAGTTCCTCGATCCTTGGTTTGATCCTGTCCTTGGGCAAATGAAACAGATGCGCATGCAGCTCAAGGTTCTGCATCACGGTCAATTCGGAATACAGCGAAAAGGCCTGGCTCATATAGCCAACCCGATTGCGCAGCGCGATATCCTGCCCATCGACCGGCTTGCCAAACAGTTCAGCGGTGCCCTCAGACGCATTCAAAAGCCCGGTCAGCATCTTCATGGTCGTGGTCTTGCCACAGCCGTTGGAGCCGAGAAATCCGAAAATCTCACCTTTTTCAATCCGGAAGCTGACATCATCGACGGCGGTAAAATCACCAAACTTCTTGGTCAGATGTTCGGCAACAATTGCAGGCGTATCGCCATGAATAGTGCGTTCCGGAATTTTCAGTTCATGATGACCTTGGCGTTCTTCCTCGGGCAACAACGCAATGAACGCGGCCTCAAGTGTATCCGTCCCGGTGCGCTCCAAAATCTCGTCCGCCGTGCCGGTCGCCAGCACCTTGCCATCATTCATCGCAATCAGCCGGTCAAAGCGCGCCGCTTCATCCATATAGGCGGTGGCGACCAGAACCGTCATCTCGCTTTGGGTTTGGCGGATGGCATCGATCAATTGCCAGAATTGCTGACGCGACAGGGGATCAACCCCGGTGGTCGGTTCATCGAGAATAAGAATATCGGGATCATGGATCAGAGCACAACAAAGCCCAAGTTTCTGTTTCATGCCCCCCGAAAGCTTGCCCGCCGGGCGTTCGGTAAACGGATCAAGCCCGGTCGCGGCGACAAGGCGGGCGATGCGTTCATCACGCTCGCGCTTGCCCTGACCAAATAGGCGGCCGAAAAACTCAAGGTTCTCTCGCACCGTCAGGTCCATATAAAGGTTTTTGCCAAGCCCCTGGGGCATATAGGCAATGCGCGGCAGGATCGCATTGCGATGCTTGGCGTCTTTCATCGATCCGCCAAGCGTCTCGACCGTGCCGTCCTGCACCTTGCGCGCACCCGAAATCAGGGCAAGCGCACTTGATTTCCCAACCCCGTCCGGGCCGATAAAACCCACGGTCTGTCCCGCCGGGATTTCAAGACTGATGCCGTCAAGGGCGGCCACCTTGCCATATCGAAGCGTGACATCCTCAAGCCACACGGCGACTTGTGACGTTTCGCGGGAAGGATCGGTGCTGCCGGTGTTATTGGTGTTTTCGGTGCTGTCCACCATCTGGGCGCGCTCTATTGCGTGTTCTGACGCAGGGTGGCGTCATCGGGCACATTCGGGGTGAACGCCTCCGGCCAGTCGGTATGATCAGCCAACATGATATAGGCCTCACCGGGTAGGCCGGTTTTTACCCGTTTGATATGCTCGGCCAGCAATTCCGGGTCGATCCGCACCTTGACGCGAAACATCAATTTATCGCGCTCGGCCCGTGTTTCGACCTCGCGCGGGGTGAATTGCGCGTCATCGGCGACAAACGATACCTTGGCCGGGATGACAAAGCTGGGGGCTGCATCCAGAACAATCCGCGCTTCATTGCCAACAAACGCCAATCCCGCCTGACGGGTCGGCAGGAACACATTCATATAAACATCGGTCAGATCAATCAGGGTGATGACCGGACCGCCACCAGCCAGAACCTCGCCCGGTTCGGCAAGGCGGTATTGCACGCGGCCATCGCGCGGGGCTTTCAGGACCGAATCATCAATTTGCACCTGAATGCCTTCAAGGGCGGCCGATGCCGCCGAGACATTCATCCGCGCACTGACAAGGCGCGCCTGGGCCGCGGTAAGCGCTGCTTTTGCGACATTGCGATCCGCACGTCTCTGATCAAGTTGTTCGCGTGAAATGTTGTTGTTCTTGACCAGTTCCTCGGCACGCGAAAGCTGTTGCTCGGCAAAAGATAACTCGCTTTCGCGCTGAACAATCAGGGCTTCTGCCTCGGCAATGCCTTGCTCGGCACTGGCAAGTTCGGCACGGGCGCGCGCACGGTTGGCAACCAGTTCGGCGGTGTCCATCCGCGCCATGACCTGACCTGCGGTGACCTGATCACCTTCTTCGACCAGAACTTCCTCGACCCGGCCGGCATATTTGGTCGCCACCCGGATTTCCTCGGCCTCGATCCGGCCATTGCCCGATGCGATATAGTCAGGCAGGTCTGATTGCTGTGACTGCCAATAGGCATATCCACCCCCGGCGGCTGCGGCAATCCCAACAAGAACGATCAACACGGCACGCAAGCTTTTCATTCCATTCTCCGACAACGGGGCGGACCAAGGCAGGGCACAGGGACAGGGCACGGCGCGACTTGGTCAACAATTTCAACGAGTATTGCTCTTGCAATTGTGCAACGCAACACTCTCTGGAATGATCCTAGGTGATTGTTTCGCCCCGGGCTTTGATGTTGCGCAATCTTTTTTGAAAACCAATCACCTGTTTCAGACGTTTAAGTGAATGGTTGCGATTGTTCCGCTCGTTTCGGCTATATTGCGCGACGCCTCATTTGTTTTCAAAGGATTGTCTGTCCGGTGCTGTTTTTTCACATCAATGTCGCTCTTGCCTGTTTGTATGTTCTTGTGCGTCACGTGCGCTATCTGGCATGGCCGCGCTGGGCGAAGATCAGTTTTGGCGTGCTTTTGCTGATCGGGTCCCAGCATCATCTGTATTCCCGCATTGCCTTTGGCAGCATGTTCTTGCCGGAATTCCCGCAGCCGATTGTTGTCGCGATCAACGTGGCATTCGGCGTGATTTTCTTCCTGGTGTGGTTCCAGCTGGCCTATGACCTGATCGGTCTTTTGCTGCGCTGGGTGATCCTGCGCCGTAAACAGCACCCGCCCAAAATCCTGCGGACCGTCATGTCCTTTGCCGCCATCGCACTGGCCTGCTTTGGCGTGGCAGAAGGCATGCGCGTGCCCGATGTCAAGGAAATGGATGTCTCCATCCGCGACCTTCCCGATGCGTTTGACGGCTATCGCATTGTCCAGCTCACTGACCTTCATATCAGCAAGCTCTATGAACGCCCCTGGGTGGCAGAGGTGGTTGAAAAGACCAACGCGCTTGAGCCGGACCTGATCGTCATCACCGGCGATCTGATCGATGGTGAATTGCCACTGCGCTACGATGATGTGCAGCCGCTTGTTGATCTGAGCGCGCCCGACGGGATCATCACCATTCCGGGCAACCATGAATATTATTTCGGCTATGAAAACTGGATGCGCCATTATGGCGGGCTCAATATGCTCACCCTTGAAAACGACCATATTGTGCTGGATCGCAATGGGGGTCAGCTGACCATCGCCGGCGTCACCGACCTTCGCGCCGGCAACGCGGACCGTCCCGAACCCGATGTTGCCAAGGCACTGGAAGGCAGCCCGGAAAACGCCCCAGTGATCTTGCTTGATCATCAACCGAAAATGGCCCGTGATGCCGCACCGCTGGGTGTCGATCTGCAACTTTCCGGCCATACCCACGGCGGCATGGTATGGGGCTTTGACAATATCGTTGCCATGCTCAATGGCGGCTTTGTATCGGGCATGTATGACATCGAGGGCATGCAGCTTTACGTCAATAACGGCACCGCCCAATGGCCAGGCTTTGCCATCCGGGTCGGCGTGCCCGCTGAACTCACTGTGATCACGCTTCGCAAGGGCTAGAATGAAGAACGGCGTCCCGAGACATCAGGACGCCGTTTTCCGTGCGGTGGCACAAGGGGAGGGGCGAGAAGCTATTAGGTCCTAGCGCGCAACGCACGCCTTCACGGCATCACCAATGATCGAAATGCCCTGATCGAGTTCCTCGGAACTGATGGTCAGTGGCGGGGCAATGCGGAACACGCCACCCATGCCGGGCATCTTGACGATGTTCATGCTCAACCCGCGCTTGAACGCCTCGGCCATGATGGCCGCGCCCATGTCGTGATCGGGTTCGCGATTACCGGTGTCCTTGATGATCTCCATCCCCAGAAGCAACCCGCGCCCGCGCACATCCCCGACGCAAGGGTACTGATCCTTGATCGCGGACAGCCCTTCAAAAAGCTGCGCGCCCATCTGGCTTGCGCGCGCGACCAGCTTCTCGTCACGCACCACATCAAGTACCGTCAAGCCAACCGCGGCGGGCAGGGGGTCGGACACGTGGGTGGTGTAAAACAGGAACCCCTTTTCATAGGCGGCCTGCTCGATCGCCGGTGTGGTCATGACGGCCGATAACGGCAATCCCGCACCGATGGTTTTGGACAATGTCAGGATATCGGGGGTGACCCCGTCACGCTGAAACGCAAACATGTCGCCAGTGCGCCCGATACCGGTTTGTGCCTCATCCAGAATCAACAGCATCTCGCGCTCTTCGCATTTCTTCTTAAGCGCGGCGAGGTAACCTTTCGGCAGTTCAAGGATCCCGCCGCTCGATAAGATCGGCTCGGCGACAAACGCCGCCAGATTGCCAGTCGATTGCGCATCCAGAAGCTCGAACGCATCATCAAGCTCCGTCTGCCAGTCAAGCGACCCGTCAGGGTGCTTGAAGCGCGGGCGAAATGCGTTCGGGGCCGGGATGGCAAAGGACCCGACCGCCGCCGGGCCATATCCCTTGCGCCCCGCACTATAGGTCGCAGATGCCGCGACCCCGGTCATGCCGTGCCAGCTTTTGGAAAACGCCACGATCTCATGCTTGCCGGTGACAAGCTTGGCCATGCGAATGGCGGCCTCGTTGCTTTCGGCCCCGGTCGACAGGAACAAAACCTTTTCCAATCCTGGGGCAAGGTCGGCCAGCCGTTCGGCCAGCTCCACCACCGGGCGGGTCAGCATGCTGCTAAACAGATGTGCGACGGTTTCGACCTGCCGCTGCACGGTCTCGACAATGCGTGGGTGGCCATGGCCCAGAACCGCCGACATCTGGCCGGATGTAAAATCAAGGATCGCGCGGCCATCGGCGTCATAAACATATGATCCCTTGGCACGTTCAATGATCGCCGGATCAAACGGGCTGCCATACCGGATCAGGTGGTTATTTGCGCTTTGCCAAAAGGCGGCATCGTCGTTGCGTGACATGGTCTTTTCCCTGTGCTGGTCCAAACATTTGATGGGAAAAGCCTATCGTGTGGCGCGAAAGCGGTAAAATTGATAATGCTTGCACTCCGATATCAAAAATATTGATGGCATAAATCCACGGAACCCCGCATGCAGGCGCTGCTTGATCTCAAATTGCTGACAACCTTTGTTCGGGCTGCCCATGCCGGGACGCTGAGTGCTGCGGCCATTCAGGTCGGTCGCACCCAGTCGACTGTGACGATGCAGATCCAGCGGCTTGAAGATGCGCTAGGTCAAAGTCTGTTTCATCGTTCGGGCAGTGGGGTGCGGCTGACCGGGGCGGGGGAGCGGTTTCTGGGCTATGCTGAACGCATCTTGCGCCTGCATGATGATGCGGTCTCAAGCTTTTCGGATCAGGGATTGCGCGGTGCCATCACCTTTGGCTGCCCCGAAGACTACCTGATCGCCTTTTTTCCGGCCTTGCTCAAAAGCTTTGGCGCGATCCACCGCGATATCGAAATCCGTGTGGTGTCGGCCCCGACGCCGGAATTGCAAAAACTCCTGCATGCCCGCCAGATCGACATGGCGCTGGTCTCCACTCCGGATATAACGCCGGGCGATAACTTTATCCGCACCGAACAACTCGCCTGGGTCGGCAGCAAACCGACGCTGGAGCTGCATGATTTCAACCAGCATACCGACCCGCAAAGCCCGATCCCCCTCGCACTGGCCGCCGCCAATGCCCTTGATCACCGATCCGCCCGTGATGCGATGGATGGCGCCAAGCTGCCCTATCAAATTGCCTATGCCAGCAACAGTCTGGCGGGGCTGATTGCCGTGACCCGCTCTGGGCTTGCCATCAGCGTGATGATGCAAAAGGCAGTGCCGAGTGATCTTTTCATCCTGAAGTCGCCTTTGCCACCCTTGCCGAAACTGGGCCTGCGTGTCCTGAAATCCGAGATTAACCCAAGCCCGGCGATGGATGCATTCGCCGATCACATCACCAAGATGCTGCCGTTTCTTTAATGGAGGCGGTGGGGAAGTCTACGTCTGCAACCCGGCACAGCGTGCGGTGTTGCGGACATGGGCCTGCATTTCGCGCCGGGCGCGTTCGGCGTCATTATTGCGCAGGGCGGCGATGATTTTGCGGTGTTCGCCGATGGAGGCGCGCATGCGTTCCGGGTCGGTGATCGGGATCGGCTGGCGCTGTGTTTCGGTGATCTTGTCGCGCACCGCCTGATAAAGTTCGCGCATCATGCTGTTTGAACAGGCCTCGACGATTGTCGCGTGGAATTCCAGATCTGCCTCGACATTGGCAATAAGGTCCTGCTCGGCCCAGCATTTTTCCATGCGGTTGGTGGCGTCTTCCATCGCTTCAAGCTGGGTTGCGGTCAGGCGCCCGCAGGCCAGCGCCGCGATCTCGCTTTCAAGGATCATGCGTGTCTGGAACACGTCAAAAACACTGTGGCTTTCGGAATAGCGCCAAGGTGCCATGTCGGCCTTGGCGCGGCTGGCGGGGTCGGTGACAAAGGTGCCGCGCCCGGCTTCGGTCTTGATCAGGCCAAGTGTCTCAAGGGTCAGAAGTGCTTCGCGCAAGGAAGCCCGGGAAATACCGAATTTCTGCGCGAATTCGCGCTGGGATGGGATTTTGTCGCCCGGCGTCAGTTCCCCGTTCTGGATCATGTCCTGAATTTGGCGTGCGACCGTTTGCGGCAGCGGCGTGCGGTTGAACATTCCCTCGTGTCCTTCTTGCGTATTTTTTGCTCAGTTGTCGGTATCAAAGCAAATCTGACTCATTTTTGCACAAACAATCTTGCACGTATCATCCAAATATGTTTGTCTGGCCTGACTGGTCTGACCAGTTAGACCAGAAGTATCTCAGGGTAGGCTAAAAACACAAGGAAATCATAATGAAGTTTCTCAACTTTCTGACGTCCAGCGTCGTTGGCGGCGTTCTTGCCGTGTCCTCACTGGCATCCGCAAACGCAGCAGACCTGACCGTTGGTGCCAATATCGGCAACGTGCCGTGGGAATTCGAAGAAGCTGACGGCACCGTGGTCGGTTTTGAAGTCGATCTCGTCAATGAAATCGCAAGCCGCCTTGGCAAGTCGGTCGAGTTCGTCAACATCCCGTTCAACGGCCTGTTCCCGGCGGTCCAGTCGGGCCGCATCGACATGGCGGTTTCCTCGATCACCATCACCGACAAGCGTCTTGAGTCTGTCACCTTCGCACAGCCGTACTACGACAGTGACCAGTCCCTGACCGCCACCGCAGAAGGCGGCGTCACCGGCCTGGCTGCCATGGATGGCAAGGTTGTTGGTGTTGATACCGGCTCCACCGGTGACATGTGGGTCACCGCAAATGGCGGCGAATACGGCATTGCCGATGTCCGTCGTTACGAAGGCCTGTCGCCAGCCATGCTTGATCTTCAGGCCGGTCGTATTGACGGTTACGTAAGCGACATCCCGGCGCTGCTGTACTACGTCAAGGACAAACCGGCCCTTAAAGTGGTCGAGCGTATCACCACCGGTGAAAAATACTCGATCATGTTTAACAAGGACGCGGCCCTCGCAACCGAAGTTAACGACGTTATCACCGAGCTGAAAAAAGAAGGCTTCATCGCCGGTCTGCATGAAACCTGGTTCGGCGCAACGCCAGAAGACACCACCTCGACCGTTCAGGTCCTTGATATGCCGACCCTTAAATAATCGCGCATATCGCTGATCATCCCTGCCGACGATGCCAATCCTTTTTCGGTGTCGTCGGCGGGGCAACCTGACCTGGTGGTAAAATGGATTTATTTTCGACTTTCTTTAACATTCCCGTCCTGATGCAAAGCCTGCCGCAGCTTATGAACGGCTTGCTGGTGACCATCGGGATTGGCGCAACCAGCATCATTGCCGGTCTGATCGGCGGCCTGTTTCTGGCCGTGCTGCGGCTCTATGCCGGGCCGGTGGTGACCGGGCTTGTGCGGGCCTATATCGATGTGTTCCGCTCGATCCCGCTTCTGGTGTTGCTGATTATTGTGTATTACGCGCTGCCCTTTGTCGGCATCAGGCTGTCGCCCTTCTTCTCGGCCGTCACCGCACTGACACTGGTGTCCGCGGCCTACACCGCCGAAATCTTCCGTGCCGGGATCGAAGCCATCCCCAAGGGCCAGTTTGAAGCGTCCGCCGCCCTCGGTCTGTCCAACCGCTACATCATGACCGATGTCATCCTGCCCCAGGCGATCCGCATCGTCATCCCGCCGCTGACCAATAACTGCATCAATGTGCTCAAGGACACCGCGCTCGCATCGGTTGTTGCCATGCCCGACCTGCTCAAACAGGCGACCCAGGCACAGGCCCTTTCCGCCAACCCGACGCCGCTGATTGGCGCTGCCGTGATCTATCTGATCCTGCTTCTGCCGATGGTGCGCTATGTCGCGCATCTTGAAAAACGTTTTAGCCGCGGGAGAAGCTGATGAAAGCGCCACTGATCAAAATTTCCAACCTGCGCAAGACCTATGGCCAGTTCGTCGCCCTGCACGGCATCAACCTTGATATCGCCCAAGGAGAAGTGCTGTGTGTCGTCGGCCCGTCGGGTTCCGGCAAATCAACGCTTATTCGTTGCATCAACCATCTCGAACCGTTCGAGGCGGGCAGCGAAATCACCGTTGATGGCATTCCGGTGCGCCCGGGTCCTGACCTTGATCAGGTCCGGGCCGAAGTCGGCATGGTGTTTCAATCGTTTAACCTGTTCCCGCACATGACCGTGCTGCGCAATGTCATGCTGGCCCCGATCCGGGTGCGCAAAATGTCCGAGGCGGATGCCGAAAAACGCGCTCGTGATTTGCTGGAACGTGTTGGCATTTCCGTTCAGGCCGATAAATACCCGGCCCAGCTTTCGGGCGGGCAGCAACAGCGTGTGGCGATTGCCCGCGCCCTTGCCATGGAACCGCGCGTGCTTCTGTTTGATGAGCCAACCTCCGCCCTTGATCCCGAAATGGTCGGCGAGGTTCTCGATGTCATGAAAAAGCTCGCCGGGACCGGGGTCACCATGGTCGTGGTCACCCATGAAATGGGCTTTGCCCGTCAGGTCGCCGATCGCGTCCTGTTCATGGATGGCGGTGCGATTATCGAGGCCGGAACGCCCAGCGAAATTTTCGATGCGCCGAAAGAAGAACGCACAAGGAACTTCCTCCACGCCGTTCTCGACCATTAAAATAAAAGACAAATCAACCGGAGGATGCCTTCAATGGCAGATCAACGTACCCTTGATATGGACTATGTCCACAGCCAGTTCCCAGCCCTTGCCAATGGCTGGACCTTTTTTGACAATGCCGGCGGATCGCAAATCCTGTCCAAGGCACTCGATCGCATCAATGCGTTTCTGATCGAGCGCAATGTACAGATCGGCGGCTCCTACGAAGTCTCGCAAAAGGCCGCCGAAGCCCTTCTGGATGCGCGCAAGTCTGCCGCCCAGCTGGTCAATGCCTCGCGCCCCGAAGAAATCATTTTCGGCGCCTCGACCACGGTATTGTTGCAAAACCTCGCGCGCGCCATGCGCAGCCAGTTCAAACCGGGTGACGAGATTGTCGTTACCATCGGCGATCATGAAAGCAATATCGGCCCGTGGGTGGCGCTTGAGGAATTCGGGGTCAATCTGCGTTTCTGGGAACCCGATGTCAAAACCGGACGCCTGACCCTTGATGGCCTCAAGGCCGCGATGAGCGACCGCACCAAACTGGTGTGTGTCACGCACGTTTCCAACATCATTGGCGAAATCAACCCGATCCGCGAATTCGCCGATTACGCCCATAAAAACGGTGCCAAAATCTGTATCGATGCCGTCGCCTATGCCCCGCATCGCGCGGTGGATGTTAAGGCCTTTGATGCCGACTATTATGTCTTCAGCCTCTATAAAACATACGGCCCGCATGGGGCCATGATGTATGGCAAGTATGACCTGCTGCTCGAACTTGATACGCTCTATCACTACTTTTACGGCAAGGACAAAGTCCCCGGAAAGCTCGAGGCCGGCAACCCCAGCTATGAAATGGCCTATTCGGTCTGCGGCATCGTCGATTACCTGACGGAGTTGGGTGAGCGCGCCATGGGAGACAAGTCCGGGACGGGGAGTGTGCGCGATAAAATCGTCGCCGCCTATGACGCCATTGCCGCACAGGAAAATGCGCTGACCGAACGTCTTCTGACCTATCTCCGGGGGCGCAATGATTGCGTCATCGTCGGGCAGGATGACAACCGCGACGGCACCCGCATCCCGACCATTGCGTTTCGCTTTGATGGCCGCAATGCCGAGGACGTCTGCAAGATCATTGACCGTGAAAAGATCGCCATTCGCTTTGGCGATTTCCATTCCCGCCGTCTGGTCGAATATATGGGCCTGTCTGATAATGCTGGCGTTTTGCGGGTGTCGATGGTGCACTACAACACGATTGAACAGGTGGACCGTCTGACTGCGGCGTTTGACCGCCTGCTTGACGCGACCGATCAATAAGGGGGCAGGCCACATCATGCAGTTTGACCGCATCATCAAAAACGGCACCATCGTTACCGCCAGCGACACCTATGTTGCCGATCTTGGCATCAAGGATGGCAAGATTGCCGCCATCGCCGATGCCCTGACCGGCGCGGATGACATCATCGATGCCACCGGGCTTTATGTCATGCCCGGCGGGATCGACAGCCATGTGCATATTGATCAGCCGTCTGGCGATGGCATCGTCATGGCCGATGATTTCGAAAGCGGGACGCGTTCGGCCGCCATCGGCGGCAATACCTCAATCCTCGCATTCTGCATGCAGGAAAAGGGCGACAGCCTGCGTCATTCGCTCGATGTCTATCACGCCAAGGCGGATGGCAATTGCCATATTGATGTGGCCTTCCACCTGATCGTCACCGACCCGACGCCCTCTGTGCTGGGGCAGGAACTCCCGGCCCTGGTCGAGGACGGCTATACCTCCTTCAAGGTTTTCATGACCTATGAAAACCTGCGTCTGCGCGATGATGAAATCCTCGATACCCTTGATGCCGCGCGTAATACCGGCGCACTGGTGCTGGTCCATTGCGAGAACGAGGACGCCATTCGCTTCCTGATCGGCCAGCACGAGGCCGCCGGCGAATTCTCCGCCAAATCCCACGCCACGACGCGGCCCATCGCGGCAGAACGCGAAGCTACCCATCGCGCGCTGTCACTGGCCGAAATCGTCGATACCCCGATTGTGATTGTCCATGTGTCGAACCAGCAGGCGATGGAAGAAATCGAACGGGCACGGGTGCGCGGCTCCAAGGTCGTTGGTGAAACCTGCCCACAATATCTCATGCTGACGGCAGATGATCTTGATCAGGATGAACTCGAAGGCGCGAAATTCGTCTGCTCCCCGCCGCCACGTGACAAGGAAAGCCAGGACGCCTGTTGGGATGGTCTGGAACGCGGTGTGTTTGACCTGTTCTCGTCCGATCATTGCCCGTTCCGCTTTAACGACCCGGAAGGCAAGCTCAATGAAAAGGGCAAGAAAAGCTTCCGCTGGATCCCCAATGGCATCCCCGGTGTGGCCACCCGCCTGCCGATCCTGTTTTCCGAAGGCGTGCAAAAAGGCCGCATCGACCTCAACCGCTTCGTCGCACTCACCGCGACCAACCACGCCAAACTGTACGGCATGTACCCGCAAAAGGGCACAATCGCGATTGGCTCGGATGCCGACCTGGCCCTTTGGGACCCCAATAAAAACGTCACCATCACCAATGACATCCTGCAACAGGGCTGCGACTACAGCCCCTATGAAGGCCTTGAAGTCAAAGGCTGGCCCGTCCACACCATCGTCCGCGGCAAAACCGTGGTCAAAGACGGCGAAGTCACCGGCCAAAAAGGCGACGGCAAATATTTGCCGCGACAGAAGTCCAATTTGGTTTAAAGTGTAGATAGTTTCGTTTTACTTTCGGCCTGATATGAACTGCACGCATGCGATGCATCGAAAGACACACTTTTCTAAAATGGCGGACGGCCCTTTGAGTAAGCCCCGATGTTCATCTTCTGGCGCTAGTTCTTGATACCAAAAAAATTAGAAGGTCTAGCTATATTTAAAGTGCGGAGTGGGGAGGCGACGTAGGCATAGTTGAAGAACGTTTTCATTCAACTATGTGGTACTTGTAATTTTGGAAGTCGAAAGGCTCATTAAAGTCGAGCGCTTTGTCTAAGGTGTGGGGCGTCGATGCGAGGCAGCGAAATAAACCTGCCAGAAGACGCTCAGGAGTTGCATAGTTTGGCATAAAATACTCAAGCTCTTTGAGTGAGCAACCACTTTCATTATGCAGTGTTGCCAATACAACTCCATGTCGGTCTTGAACAAAGAATCTGATATCATCTTCCTGCTTTACTGTTCTGCTGACCCAAATCCCATGATCGCCAGTCAATATTATGATCGCACGACGTACGCTGTGCGATGCAAGAAGAGAAATTTTACGAATTAGTTTATTTGCTTTATCGGCTCCGGACAGGAAAGTCTCAGTATACTCAGCTTTGGAAGTTGGGTCATAAGTTATATAATCAAGAGATGTGTGCCCGATAGGATCCAGAATGTGATGATAAGAGAAGATTGGTGGGCCTTCATTACGTTCTAAGTACCCTTGTAGAATATCAACTACCTGATCTGACCATGGCTCAGCCGATTCTTGTTTGTCTAGGATTGAACCAACGTTGCAGAAACCGAAAAATGCTAGGGGCGAGGCATTTGCAAGAACGCAAATTGCACTGTTCCTAACAGCCCATGAGGGATCCGGTTTGTAGGTGTCCACATATTTTCCTTTATAACCCAGGTAGGTTATGGGGAAACCAGTCGCGATCTGGTAGCCGTTTTCACGCAAGAGCGCTTGCAATGGAGATGCGCGTCGGCCAGAGAAATAGTCCAAGTACGGAGGAAAATCGCTCTGTGCCAAGCGCATTACACTGTTTAGAGACCATTTGGTGGGCACATTAGTCGCGAATGCATTGGAAAAGCGCTCCACATTCTGTTCAGCCAAAGCCTCCTGGTAGGGAACCTCGCTGATTTCCAAGTATTGGGCTGCCAATTCTGGTGGAGCCAAAGAATCAAGTGAAACAATATGTATGTCTGGTTTTGATGACAATTCAATGTTAGCGAACCGCTCTATTGGTCCTGGTTCTCTTTGTTTGTTTGTTGAATAGTTCAACGCCGTGCCAAGAAGTGGGGCTAAACAACTGAAACTAAGAACCGCGATCACGTTCTTCCAAGCCGAAGGTCGTCCCAATACAAACGCAAACAAGCTGATAAGTAGTAATGCGGTAAAGGCTAGGAAAAACGACTGGAGAGCCATGCCTCCTGTACGGAACCATGAAGTCAAACAGAAATTCAAAGCATAAATAGTGATTGTACCAAGTAAGGTAAAAATAAAAAGTTGTACGATACCGGATCTAATACATTTCAATAGCAGAAATAAAATCACGGTTTGGAAAATTAAAACGATTGCGAGCCAAGCGTAAATAGGCAGCAGAAAACGGTCACTCATGTCTTCGAAAACACTACCCGCGGACGATACTGCTGCATTGAGGAATATGAGTGCCGAAACTACGATCAACCGATACCTTGATCGAGGAGTATCCGCAGGACTTAGCAAGCCGATTTGGTTAAGGCTGAATATAATTGCAAAAATGATGGCGATCACGGCAAGCAAATTGATCAGATAAAACTGTCCGCGTAAGCCTACTCCGAATAACTCGTATATAGGATCAATTTGGTGAACCTTAATCAGCCAATGGTATATCAATACATACAGCATACAGAGTGCGTAGCTAACAGTTCCGATAAGTAGTCCGGACCTAAGCTTTGATGGTATATTAATCAAAGCCTTCTTTGTTTTCTGTAGGATGAATGTGAGGCGTTTTGAATCAGCCATTGAATTACTTTAGTGAGCCTTAAATAGGAAAATTTCTCGTCCCGACTCCGAGACAACTTCAGATGACAGTATTTTCGCGTGCCGTTTGAGAGCGTCTATAAAGTTATCTCGCGTATAGTCTGGGAAAATATCCTCTCGAAGCGCCAACATCTCTTCTATCGTTTGATCGTCCTTGGGGACAAACTCAATCAACCCGGATCCTCCAAAACTCACGATCCAAGCAACGGCTCGAACGAGCGGGATATTCCGACCGATCACCAAGTGGTGGATCACTGCAAGGGCAATTACTGCATCAACAAACCCTAAGCGTTCTTTTAAAGATCTACGTTCGACTTCCGCAAACCCCTGATTTGGCGAGGGATTGGTAAGATCCGTATAAAGAGGAGTGAATGGCAGATTCTCGGCGCACGATCTGAGGTAGGCTCGGTGAAGAGCACCTTGGTCCGCGTCAAGACCTATTACCATTGACGCACCATTCTGTGCGGCGCACGCAGAATAAAGCCCATCGTTGCAACCGATATCAACTATGGATGTTGGGCGATACTCTTGGCAAAACGAACTTACAACTGAGAGCTTTTGTTTGGTCTCGTGTGGAAGATAGGTGTTCTCCGCCGAATAATGCGCCCATGTGCTAGCTTCTACACCTTTGGGAGATAAGGATTCTATAAAGTGACGCAGCTGTTGTAGGATCGCCTCATAACGTGACCTTGGAAGTCCCTTTGAAGCATTTTTTACTGCGGTTAACCGTAGGTTACGTTTTTCCTTACGAGACAGTGTTGCTGGCAAGACAATGTGACTTAGGAGAGTTGGCGAGAAGTAGTCCCTTATCCGCAACAGTTTTGAAACCTCAGGTACTGGAATGCCTTCCATATTGCCGCGATACCAAGATTGATATGAAACGCCAAGACGGGCTTGAAGGACTAGTGGGGCAAGAAACGACTCGCAGAACTGATGGTGTGCCAACCAAGGCTCGCCGTCTTTGTAAGGGCGTATTGATGTGACATCTATGAATATGGGAGAATTAGATTTGAATTGAATGTTATAAGCGCTAGCGTCACTAAGTACGAAACCTGCATTCAGTGCTTCAATCTGCAAATCGATATGATGCAAAGCGGCGGCCTTCAACATCAAGAACGGCCATTCGTAAGGATAGCTGATAAGAGGAATGACGGGATGTTCAATTACCAGGTCATCTTTTTTGACGCTCGTCAGCCCCGGATTTGGGATCGATTTGCTGTCGATCAACCGCCCGCTATCAACCATCTGTTTGTAGAAGGCTGATTTGTGTAGCGCTTTGAATGCCTCTTTAGCTACTGGCCTTAAAACTCTGAAAACTCGATCGTCCATGCGATGAACTTGAGCGTTCGGATCTCTATATGAGCCTGCCTCAACACTCATGTTTTATCTTTCTTCTTCGGGTTTCCTTCATTATCTTCGGCTGAGACAGCTAAATTTTTAGCCGTTGGGCTATCTTCGGTTTTGCCATTAATTTGTCGATCCTTACTCCGCAGTTTGGAGAAGATGGTTCTAATTTTCGAGCGAAAGAACAAGCCGAAAGCTGCTATCCCGCCAACTAGCGCTTGTAATGCTATACTTGCGGTTCCAGGATCAACATAAGCTTTTGCGGGGACCGAACTAAATAAAATAAACACGATTGAGACAAACGCTAAATTCATCAACTATCCTTTTCTTATCGTTTGCCAAATTTATGTTGCAAGTTTGAACTGTGCTATTGGTATCGGGGAATATATTGGTGCCTAAGCGCATCACATTCTTGTCATGATTACCGAACATTCATAACGGGTATCAGCTAAAATTCAATCAATAAGTTAGTGATGGAGGCTATGGGTCTTGCCGCGTGAGACCTAGTGATGAATCTCTGATTGTGTCGCCCAAACGATTGTCTGTTGAGCTTCTTCAAAGTCGCCTGAATGGAAAAATACTCCACCGGATACTGCGGCTTCACTCCTTCATAGAGATCCAACTGATAGTGACATCAATAGCCTGTCACCAGCGTGCTTTGCAGGCTGGTGGTGTACGCTTTCGTTTTTCAGCTAAGGTTATAAAGTTCGCACTAGGTTTCCGGGTAGCTGGTTTCGTGAACTCGACATTGACCGTTCGGTATCAAGACCGAGCGACTACGAAGTGGCGTCGACAACCAGATCAAACACCACCAACCCGGCGACACCACCCTCAAGCAGCCCAACCAACTGCCCGCCCAAGGCCTTGTGCTCTGGATGTTCCAGATAGGCGTCTCGGGCCGCCACATCGTCAAAATCAATTGAAAATCCGTGGCGGAAGCCTTGTTCTAGACCCTCCGGGCTGACCGAAACGCCGCCATCAAAGCCGCGCATGCCGGGGATGTGGCTTTGAAGGTCTGCCAGTTTGGCAAACAGGCTGTCGATTTCGGCCTTTGTGATGTCGGCGCGGAATTTGGTCAGAACGATGTGACGGATCATGGGGTTTCCTATGCAATAAGTTTGGCGAGGTATTCGACCGGATGCTGCGGCTTCACACCTTCATAACGGTCCACCTGACAGCGGCATGAATAGCCGGTCACCAGCATGTTTGCTGCACCCGTCGCATCGACCTTCTTTTTCCAGCTCAGATCATACAACGCGCGCGAGGTTTCCTGATGGCGGGTTTCGTGGCCATAGACGCCAGCCATGCCGCAGCAGCCGGTTTTTTCCGTGGTCAGTTTCAGGCCAAACGCGTCAAAGATCTTCTGCCATTTGACACCGACATCAGGCAGCGACGTCTTTTCCGTGCAATGGGGGAACAGGCTTGCCGGGGTATCGGTGGAACCCATGTTAACGCTGTTATCAATTTTCGGCGGGGTGAGGCGGCCGTGCTCGATCTCGCCCGCCAGCCATTCATGGAACAGATGGACGCGATAATCCGGGCGGTTTGAAAGGCGTTGGGCGTATTCCTGCCGGTAGGTCAGGGCGACACTGGCCTCGATCCCGATCATGGGCACGCCGGATTTGGCGATTTTGCCCAGCACAATGTCATTTTGCTTGGCCTGATAATCAAAGCGTTTGAGGAACCCCTTCACATGCATCGCCTTGCCATTGGGGCGATAGGGCGGCACGAAAACGCGATATCCAAGGCGCTGCAACAGGTCGACATGCGCCAGCACAACATGGGTGTCGTAATGCGTCGTAAAGCAATCCTGCACAAGGATCACCGACTTGGCCTTTTCTTCCGCACTCAAGGCCTCCAGCTCCGCCTGCTTGAACTTGCCAATGCCGCGTGCGCGCAAGGCTGATTTAAGGCTCTGGCGATGGAGTTTCGGCAAATCGGTCAGGCCGATGAAGCGTTTGAAGATCCATGGCATCGGCGGGATCGATTGCAACGCGTTAAACAGCCCCGGCGCCTTTGCCAGAAGCGGTGCGATATTTTCGAGTGACGCAATCACATGGTCCTTGATCGGGCGTTTGTAACGCGTGTGATAGGTCTCGAGAAACCGGGATTTCATTTCCGGGATATCGACCTTGACCGGGCATTGCCCCGCGCACGCCTTGCATGACAGGCAACCGGCCATCGCCTCATAGACGTCATGGGAAAAATCCCGGCCATTGATGACGGCCAGATCCTTGTTCATCGGATCGGTGCCAACGGAAAGCTGGCGGATCCATTCGCGGATCATTCCGGCCCGGCCCTTGGGCGAATGCACGCGCGATCTCGTGACCTTATAGGACGGGCACATGGCATCCATCAGATCCCAGTTAAAGCACGCCCCGTTGCCATTACACCGCGTCGCGTTGAGGTATTCATCGCGCAACGCATCCTCGATCTGGCGGTCAAACTGGCCGCGCATCGGGGCTTCGTCGATTGCGGTGATCGGTGTGTTTTTGCTGTATGGGGATGCGATCTTGCCGGGGTTAAGCTGCCCTTCGGGATCAAAGGCCTCCTTGATGCGACGCAGAACATCATAAAGCTCCGGCCCGAAATAGACGGGGGAGTATTCACCGCGGAACCCCTTGCCATGCTCGCCCCAGATCAGGCCGTTATAGCGTTTGGTAAGCTCCGCCACCGCATCGGAAACACGGCGGATGCGGGCTTCGTCCTCTTCATCCATCATGTCAAGCAGCGGGCGGACATGCAGGCAGCCGACATCGACATGGCCAAACATGCCGTAATCAAGCCCCTCGGCATCCAGCAATGCCCGGAATTCTGCAATGAAATCGGCCAGATTTTCCGGCGGAACGGCGGTATCTTCGACAAACGGTGTGGCGCGGCGTTTGCCCTCAAGGTTGCCGAGCAAGCCCACCGATTTCGCGCGGATCGACCAGATGGCGGCGATCTGCGCAGGGTCAGTCGCCTGCACAAAGCCGATGGGTGCAAAGTCTTCAGTCGGGTTGGCTTCAAGGTAGGATTTGAGTTCCGCCTGTTTGGCCGCGACCTCGGCCTCGCTCTCGCCAACGAACTCGACGACGTTAAAGCCGCGTGTGGGCGTCGTGCTGTTTTCCGTGCCGAGAAGCTTTCCCAGCATGTGCCAGCTTTCATCCTGCTCGGCCAGTTTCATGACCTTGTCATCGATGCTTTCAATCGCGACCGGGTCAAACTGCACCAGCGTTTTGACGTGACGAAGGGCTGAATCAAAGCTGTCATAGCGCACCACCGTGACGGCCTTGTGCTTGGGAAGAGGAATGACGCGGAAGGTAATTTCCTTGACCATGCCAAGGCTGCCCTCGGCCCCGGCAATCAGAAACGACAGGTTCATGTCCCCGGTGTCAGATACCGCTTCCTTAAGGTTATAGCCGGTAAGCCCACGGTTCATTTCCGGGAAGGTCGATTTGATCTGATCGCGACGCGGGGCGATTTCGTCATGGACCTTTTTATAAAGCTGCCCAACCCGGTCGGCCCGTTCCATGGTGTCCTTGGCTTCCGTCGCCGTCATGGCGCGGGTATTGAAATCCGTGCCATCGATCAGCACCGTGGTCATGTCATGGATGTAATGGCTGGTCTTGCCATAAATCCGCGATCCCTTGCCCGAACTGTCTGATCCGATCATGCCGCCCACGGTGGCGCGGCTTGCGGTCGACACCGCCGGCGGGAAGAAATAGCCATAAGGCTTTAGCCAGGCATTCAGCTGATCCAGCACCACACCGGGCTCGACATGGACAAGCCCGCGCTCCGCATCAAAGCCAAGGATATTGTTGAGGTGCTTGGAGGTATCAAGAATGATCGTGTTATTAAGCGACTGGCCATTGGTGCCGGTGCCGCCGCCCCGCGGGGTGATTTTGACCTCGGAAAATTTCTCACGGCCCGCAAGCTCCATCACGACATTGATGTCACCCTGCGTTTTGGGCTGCAGCACGGCGGTCGGCATCACCTGATACACACTGTTATCGGTGGCATGGATCAGACGGGTCGGGAAATCGGCATGGATTTCACCGGTAAACTTGCCCTCGGCCTCCAGCGTTTTGAGGAACCCCAGCGTCAAACTGTCCAGCGACCGATCCGGGGTCAGGGCTGGCAGCTTTTTGATCACGCTTTTGTTCGAAGCGTTGGTAACCGGATTGGTGGCCGGGCTGGCAACCGGGGCAGGGACGGACATCAGGCTCTCTCAATACTCGTATGATAATATCATATGCGTTTATCGGGTTTTTTCCGGTGCGGGCCGGCGCCCCGATCTGGCATGCAAACCCATTTGACCTGATCACGATTGAATAGACAAATCGAAAATTCCGAAAGATTATTCAAAATAAGTGAATAATCAAAGCACCGGGCAAGGTGCTCGGAACCGGCCACCCAAAAGCGCGGAAATCGCCGATTTCAAAT
This sequence comes from Thalassospira sp. MCCC 1A02898, assembly GCF_001618185.1. Classification (NCBI taxonomy): domain Bacteria; kingdom Pseudomonadati; phylum Pseudomonadota; class Alphaproteobacteria; order Rhodospirillales; family Thalassospiraceae; genus Thalassospira; species Thalassospira sp. MCCC 1A02898. The sequence goes on from NZ_LPXK01000008.1 coordinate 199,993, forward strand.
CCTCATACAATTGGTCCCGCACTGTAATTCGAAGCCCAATTTGCTTGCAAAAGGCACGGTAGTTTCTGGCTTGCCGAAACACGCGCCAACGTAATGATGCAGGCCAGCTCAAGCCAGGCCGTGCCGGGATGCTTGAGGCACGGTATCGCGCTGGCAGGCAGGGTGGAGCAACTGCAGTTGCGCAGAGCTGCTGGATGATGCGGTGCTTGGGGTGCCGCGGTGCAGAGGGAGTACCGACCACGGGCGATGTCCGGGGACGGCTGTCGGCTTCGACCGGGAGCGTGTGGGCGAGGCTGTGCCGCCCGGAATAACGGGACTTTTCAAGCTTTTCCGTGCCTGAGAAAAGTCGGGAATGTGCGGGATTTGCTGTGAGCCGCACATTCCCTGTGCCTGAGCCTGTCGGGTGGTGGCAAGTCAGGCAGGTGTCTGTTTTTGTCGCTTTGTTTGCGGGGCTTAGGCCGATTTGCGCTGGTTGGCGGCGTCTTCGGCTTTGATCGCCTCGTCATGCATCAGCGACAGGATGGTGCGTTTGTAATCCATGAATTCCGGGCTGGTGAGCGCATCGATATGGCGTGGGCGCGGAATGTTGATATCAAGCGACTGCTTGATCAGGCCCGGGCGCGCGGACATCACGTGGACCTCGTCACCCAAAAAGATCGCCTCGTCAATGTCATGGGTGATGAACAGCACCGTCTTGCGGCGGCTTTGCCAGACATCGAGCAGCAGTTCCTGCATCATCTGTCGGGTTTGGCTGTCGAGCGCGCCAAACGGTTCATCCATCAGCAAAATGCGCGGATCATTGGCCAGCGCCCGGGCCAGCGCCACGCGTTGGCGCATGCCGCCCGAGAGTTCCTTGGGGTAGGATTTCTCAAACCCGTCAAGATGCACCGCCTTGATCAGGTCATCGGCGATGTCTTCGCATTCGGATTTTGAAAGGCCCTTGAGCTTCGGGCCGAACATGACGTTTTCACGCACGGTGAGCCAGGGAAACAGGGTGTAACTTTGAAACACCATGCCGCGATCGGCCGACGGGCCGTTGATCGGTTGGCCATCGAGCTCCAAGCGCCCGGATGTCGGGGTTTCAAGCCCGGCAACAAGGCGCAGCAACGTGGATTTGCCGCAGCCCGACGGGCCGACAATGACGGAAAAGGTATCGTTGGCAACATCAAGCGAGACGTCATCAAGGGCCAGAACCGGTGGTTTGCCCTTGGGTTCGAACCGTACCGTGATGTCACGAAGGGAAAGCATGCTCATGACTGTATCGCCCCTTAAAAATCGGCAGACCAGGGCAGCAAACGCCGGCGTGCCCATTTAAAGAAGAAATCGGTGATCAGGCCCAAGATGCCGATGGTAAAGACACCGAGCAAAATCACGTCGGTAAACAGCCCGCGCATGGCGTTCAGGATCATATAGCCAAGGCCGGTATCAGCCGCGACCAGTTCGGCCACCACCAGATAGGTCCAGGCCCAACCCATGGTGACCCGCAGGTTATCCATCACACCGGGCATGCAGGCCGGAACCAGAACGCGCGTTACAACCCGCCTGCGATCCGCGCCCAGCGTATAGGCGCAATCAATCAGATCCTTGGAAATTCGGGCCGACACATCGGAAATCAGAATAAGCTGCTGGAAGAAGGTGCCGAGGAAAATCACCATGATTTTCTGTTCGATCCCGATGCCGATCCACAGGATCAGAAGCGGGATCAGGGCCGAAACCGGGATATAGCGCATGAAACCGGTGATCGGTTCAATCAGCGCCTGCACCGCCCGGAAACTGCCCATCAAAATGCCGATCGGCACGGCAAAGATCGAGGCCAGGATAAAGCCCGACAGGATGACAACAAGGCTTGCCCACATATGTTCAAACAACGACATATTGGCCATGCGCTTGATGCCAGCTTGAACCACCTCATGCGGGGCGGCAAGGAAGTCCCGGGGCGTGATCCCGCCATAGGTGAGCAAGCACCACAGGGCCAGGATAACAGCAACCGAAATCAGCGACAGGGTGACATAGGTTCCCTTGTCGATATCGGTCTTGGGCGAGAAAAGGGATCTGGTCCACATGATGCTTGCTCTTTTAAGTCTTGAACGTGGTGACGTTTGCTATTTCACGATGTCAGCAGCCAGCAGGCTTTTCGGATCAGCTTCGAGCGTGATCAGGCCGCTTTCCTTGCCAAGGGTCATGGCATTGGCAATGGTGCCGACAATGCCGTCTTCGTTGGCCGGATCCATGAAGGTCTTGTTCATTGCGTCATCATAAAACGCAATGCCCGCACGGGTCTCAGCAAAGACCGCCGGGTCTTCAAGCCAGCCGCCAACACCCTTTGCCATGATCACGTCGGCTGCTTCCTCGTTGGCTTTCTGCCAGGCAATGGCCTTGGCCCATGCACGATAAAGCGCTTCCATTTCCGGACGACGGGCTTCCAGGGTTTCCTCGGTCGTGACCGCGATATCGGTGATCAGGCCCGGTGCCTTGGAGCTATCGATCAGAAGATGACCATGTTCGGTGTCCTTGCCGCGCGTCAGCCACGGCTCCCACGTTACAGCCGCGTCAACACGCTTGGCGACAAACGCCGCACCGGCATCGCCGGCCGACATGTTCATCGAATTGACGTCAGAAAGGCTCATGCCGGCTTCCTTGAGAAGGACGCTCAGGAAGAACTGCGAAACAGAACCCTCGGTATAGGCGACGTTTTTGCCCTTGAGGTCTTCGATGGTTTTGATGTCGGCATTGGCAACAATGCCGTCGCCGCCACGCGAATCATCAAGCGCAAACAGATAGGTCAGCGGATGGTCGTCGGTGTAAAAACCAAGCACGGTATCAATCGTGGTGACGGCAACATCAATCCGCCCAGCCGCCAAGGCCGGCATGCGGGTTTTGACGTCTTCCATGACGACAAGTTTGACATCAAGGCCTTCTTCTTCAAAGAAGCCCTCGTCCTGTGCGATATAAAGCGGGCCATAGCCGACCCAGGTGGAGTGCGCGATGGTCAGTTCCTCGGCCGAGGCGGCGGTGGAAAGCGAGAAGGCGGTTGCGAGGGCCGCACCCGACAGGCAGATTTTAGAAAGAATGCGTTTCATGGATGGTGTCTCCGGTGTGAGATGCTCTCTGATTCAGGTTTGGTTTTTGGTTTCTTTGATTTGGCCTTAGCCCGATTTTCGGTTCGGGTTTCTGGTGGCGTTTGACCCGGCCAGCACGCAGAGCAATTCATACATCAGCGAAATGCCAAGCCAGGCTGTTCCTCCCGAAGGATCGAAGGGGGGCGAGACCTCGACAAGGTCTGCGCCCACAAGGTTTAGACCGGCCAACAGCCGGATCATTTTTTGCGCCTCGCGGCTGGTGAAGCCGCCGATTTCCGGCGTGCCGGTGCCCGGTGCAAAGGCCGGGTCGACAGAATCAATGTCAAAGCTGACATAGGTTTTATCGTGGCCGACAATGTCGCGCGCCTCGGCCATGACATCGTCGATGCCGCGATCAATCACTTCTTCCATGCGAATGATGCGAACACCCTGGGCTAGGCCCCATTCAACATCCTCGCCGTCATACATCGTGCCGCGAATGCCGATCTGAACCACGCGCTTGGGATCAAGGTAGCCGTCCTCGATCGCGCGGCGGAACGGGGTGCCGTGGGTGTATTTAAAGCCGTTGAAATAGCTGTCAAAAAGGTCGGTATGGGCATCGAAATGCACCATGCCAAGCGGGCCATCGGATGCCAGTGCCTTCAGGATCGGGTAGGACAGCAAATGATCACCACCGGCACTGAGCGGCGTGATGCCCTTTGATTTCAGCTTGGCGATGAAGCCCGTCACACTTTCCAGCGTATCCATGATGTCGGCCGGATTGACCGGCGCGTCACCCAGATCGGCGATATTGCGGTCTTCAAACGGGTTCTGGCTGGTGACCGGGTGTTTCGGCCGGATCATGGTCGATAGATCGCGCAACTGGCGCGGGCCGTGGCGCGCACCCGGACGGTTGGTGGTGCCACCATCCCATGGCACGCCGACCATGGCGATATCGACCTCGCTTAAGACCGGGTCGTTCAGCGACAGATGCGGGGCGCGCATGAAACTTGCCACCCCAGCATAACGCGGCAGGGTCATCGCCGACGGCGGCACAAAGGAAATAGCGGACGCAGTATCGGTTTTGTCAGCAGTGTTGGGCATGAAGGCAGGTCCTAGCGCGGTGGCGATGGTGGCGATGGTGGTGGCATGCCGTCGCGGTCGGGTGGGGTGAGCGCGGACACGGCAATTATCTCAAAAGCTTGGACGAAGATTGCCACGCGGGGACGTGTTCAATAATATGAAACTTTCAAACTAAACGTCTGATTTTTTCAACGTAATGCTTTCACGAAGGTCTGCCGCCGATGTCAGTAACACTTCCACCACTCAGTGATGTCGATTTCCGCCAGTTGCGGATTTTCAGGACCATCGTCGAAAGCAACGGTTTCACCGCCGCCCAGGACGAGCTTGGCATTTCAAGATCGACCATCAGCACCCAGATGTCGGCCCTTGAAACCCGCTTGGGGGTAAAGCTCTGTCGGCGTGGCCGGTCGGGCTTCTCGCTGACCGAACATGGGCAAAAGATCTATAGCGAGGTGATCAAACTGTTTGCCGCGGCCGACTCATTCCGGGCCGAAGTCGGGGCCATTCGCGGCAATATGGTCGGGGAACTTCGCATTGGCGTGGTCGATGCCATGGTCGAAAACCCCAATTGCAAACTGGATCGGGCGATTGCGCTGTTTCATGAACGCGCGCCGGGCGTGCATCCGACCTTTGTCGTGGTGTCGCCCAACCAGATTGAAAATGCGTTGCTCAGTCGGCAGATGGAAATCGCCGTCATGCCCAACCAGCCGATGAACGCGGCCGTGCAGATGCAGCAGCTTTTTCACGAAGAACAGACGATGTATTGCGGCAAGGAGCATCCGCTGTTTGAAAAGGCCCATGAAAAAATGCCAATCGAACAACTGGCCGAACAGAAATACGCACGTCGTGGTTATTCGGTGGCGCTGGCGTTCCAGTCGCTGTTCAAACATCCGCCAAGTGCGACGGCTTACGACATGGAAGGGCTGGCTTACCTGATCCGAAGTGGCAAGTTCGTCAGCTTCCTGCCAACCCACTTTGCGCGGCAATGGGTGGAACGCGGCGAGATGCGGGCGCTCCGTCCCGATCTGCTCAGCTTCAAGATTGCCATGTGTGTCGCCAACTTCCCGCAATCGGTGATGTCGCGCATGGCGCGTGTGTTCCGCGAATGCCTGATCGAGGTGCACCCGACCGTGACCGCAATCAAGACTGTGCCGCCGACGCTTGAAAAGACTGCTGCGGCGTCATCCCAATAACCGTTTTCCCAAATCCGGTTCGGGCGCTATGCTCTTGATCGGGCAGGGGAGTTAACCGGAACGGACGATCAAGACCATGCTGTCATCGCTTAATATCCGTCATATGCGCGTGTTTGTCGCAGTTGCCGATCAGGGAAATTTTACGGCTGCGGCCGGGGTTCTGGGGCTGGGCGTGCCTGCGGTTACCGCGACCATTCGCCAGTTTGAGGATGTGACCGGGGCCGCCCTTTTTGATCGGACGACACGGCAGGTGGCGCTGACCCAGACCGGCGAGCGGTTCTTGCCAATTGCACGGCGGTTGCTGGCCGATTTTGAAGAGGCGCTTGGCGATCTTGATGCGCTGTCCAAAGGCGTCGGTGGCAAGATTACGATTGCAGCCGCACCGTCGGTTCTGACCCGCATTTTGCCTGCGGTGATTTCCGAATTTATCGCGGCCCATCCCGATGCGCGCATTCGTCTGGATGAACGCAATGCCGGTGAAGTGCATGAAGCGGTGGCGAATAATGCCGCCGATTTCGGCATTGCCGGGGAGTGGCAGGCGTTGCCCGATATTGCATTTCGCCCGCTATTTTCCGACCGGTTTGGCGTGCTGTGCCGGGCTGATCATGCCTTTGCCCAAAAATCTGTTTTGCGCTGGTCGGATTTGACCGGGCAAAAACTTGTCGGGCTGGGGGCGGAATCCGGGACCGGTGCGCTGATGGCGCAGCCCGGTGTTACCAGCGATCTTTCATCGGACACCATGCCGGTCCTGAGCCCTGCTGTGCGCGATGCAGTGGCGGCGGGTATTCCGGCGGCGAAGACGGTTCTGGCCCGCGCGCAAAAGGCGATGCGGGCCGAGGAAAAGGTGCTGCGCTCACTCGATCCGAACGCTAGCTGTGCAGAGGAAGGCAGCGATATCGCGCTGGGCGCAACCGGACCGATCCTGCCGCGTCCGATTGTTGAAACATCCAACACCATTACGCTGGCGGCCATGGTCGCCGAGGGGGTGGGAATTACCGTTCTGCCGGAACTGGCCGCGCGCGTCTCGGATATGGCAGCCCCCGAAAAGCTCGTTTTCGTGCCGCTCACCACCCCGGAACGCCATCGCCATATCGGCGTGATCACGCGCAAAAGCAAAAGCCTGTCACCGATTGCGCGGCTGTTCCTTGATCAGGTGATCGCACTCGCCCCCAAACAGGACCTTCCGGCCAGTTTGACGTGGTATAAGGCGTAAACGTTATTAGTGGTTCTCGTTTTCTTGTTAAACACGGTTCGGATAATGCTTGATCGTGACTTTCAGTGACAAAAACGGAGACCTAGTTTGTGGCTCGCCAGCTACCAAACTTGTCCGGCACCATTCGCAAAATTCTGAAACATAGTGCTCGTAGTGTTTGCTCAGTTGATCAAATTCATTGGTGTTAAAAAATGCCTCTAATCCCGAAAACATCTGTTTTGAATCATTGAATGGGGATGGTTGAGGAAATGCACACCATATTGAGAGCACAGACCAAACTCGCGCCAAAATCTTAATGTCATTGTCAAGATCGGACCAGCTTGGAATGAATGTTGCCTCATTGTGAGCAATGGTTTTGTTGCGAAACCGAATTGCTTTGGAGCTTTCATTCGAGAAGTATGTGTTGGTTCGAATTAAATTGTCTAATTTTTTCCATTCCTCGGTTGAAATTACGCCGGACTCTTTAATTGCTTGATTGCATTTTTTCCAAGCGCTTTTAAGAGAGTTGTCTCGATTATCTTTGTTTGTAAGTTTACCAATAATTGTTGCAACAAGGTATCCTGCGGATACTATCCACATTTTGAAAAATGGTAATTTGTCGAAAGGACTATTCTCAGATTTTACCTTCTCAAAGGCAAAGACCATTGCTCTGTATTGAACAAGTCCTAGCATAAGTTCATCTATGCCTTGTGGTTGATCCAATGTGCGTAGGGGCGCTTCCTCCAAGTGTTCTTCCAACATTTGGATTTGATCTGCTAGGCGGGATTTTTCTAATCCGTTATCTGTAATTTCAGATAACGAAACTAACTTTCTCAACCGCTCTCGAATTGTTTGCTCATCTTCAATTGCAGCCATTTGAGAGCAAAGCCACGTTTTTAGTTCCTCATCGTTCATACGGGCACCTTCCATAAATGAATGTTTTTACGCCGAAGTGCACTGAGTTGCCTTTTTTGCATGTGTAATTTGCGACTTTAAGGTGACCAAGTTGCGCTGTTCCTCTCGTTTTATTTTAGGTTTGTCATCTAGAAAAGGACACCGAGCTACAAGCGCCGTCGGAGTATTTTCGGACTATCTTTGCTTTGTTGCTAAAGATTATTTGGTCTTCGCGCAGATTATACAAACATCCAGATAAGGTGCGAAATCCAAAACAGGTTGGATGTATGAGAGTATCCCGCCATTCAATAAAGATAGAGAAGCCTTATCTTCCTTCGGTGATATCATTGCTGGCAGATGGTGCGGTTTGCGACATATCATGACCAGTGAGCCGAACATTATGACCCAGGTGCAGGAGATGGCATGAGCGAGCGTGCGAAGCAATCGACGGCGACCAACCGCAAACAGATCAACCTTGCCCTGCAGGGCGGGGGATCGCACGGGGCGTTTACCTGGGGCGTTCTGGACCGGTTGCTTGAAGATGAAGAGATCGAGCTTGAGGCGATTTCGGGCACGTCGGCCGGGGCGATGAATGCGGCCGTGGTGACGTCGGGCTTTTGCAAGGGCGGTCATGACGGCGCGCGCGAGGATCTTGAGCGGTTCTGGTCGGCGGTTTCCGAAGCCGCGCGGTTCAGTCCGCTGCAACGCTCCCCGATTGATGTTTTGTTTGGCAACTGGTCGCTTGGCAATTCGCCGATGTATCAGTGGCTGGATATGAGTGCGAAACTGTTTTCGCCCTATGACCTTAATCCGGCGGGGGATAATCCGCTGGCGGCGCTTTTGGCCGATGTCGTCGATTTTGATTTGCTAAACCAAAGCCCGACCAAGCTTTTCATCACCGCGACCAATGTCGAAACCGGCCAGGCACGGGTGTTTCGCAACCCCGATATCAGCCTTGATGTCTTGCTGGCCTCGGCCTGTTTGCCCAATATTTACAAGACGGTCGAGATTGATGGCGTGCCCTATTGGGACGGCGGATATTCCGGCAATCCCAGCCTTGGCCCCTTGGTGCGGGAATGTTCGGCCAATGACACGGTGCTCGTACAGATCAATCCGGTCAAACGGCCGGGGATTCCGAAAACCTCGCACGAGATATCAAGCCGTTTGAACGAGATTTCGTTTAACAGCAGCCTCGTCAAGGAACTGCGCATGATGTCGGTGATCCGCAAGGACATGCCGCCCCATCAATGCGAGGCCAGCAGTTGGGGCACCATGCGCATGCATCTGATTGCCAGTGACGTGATGCTTGAGCTGGATCATACATCGAAGATGAATGCGGAATGGGATTTCATGACCATGCTGCGCGACAAGGGACGCGAGGCAGCGGGCGTGTTCCTTGAAAAACATCGCGGCGATATCGGCAAGAGCCCGACGCTTGATCTTGAGCAGTTTGCGCCGGATTACGTTTAGGGCGTTGTCGTCGGTCCGTCAGCCCGATTTGCCGTAGCGCAACCCATCAATCATCAGATCCAACATGCGATAGGTATGTTGCATGCCTTCATGATGGTCGGGATCGTCGCCCGCATTGCCGCCTGGTTTGCCCCCTGATGTGCTTCCGGCACTGGCAAGGTTGCCAATCGCGCGCAGCAGATCATAGGCATCAATATCGGATCGGGCTTCGCCCGCCTTGGCCGCGGCAGAAAGCAGGTTTTGCAGGGCCGGTTCGAAGTTGCTGCGGAAGTAATCGGGCAGAGCATCAAAGGCCGGATCGCCGGAATGAAGTGCCGATGCCAATCCCTTTTTCGTGACGATGAACCGGCAATAGCGCCTGAGCCAGCGCGACAGGGCCTCGCCCGGCGGGAGGTCCTTTGCGAGCGTTTTGGCATCGGCGGCACAGGCATCAACTTCGCGCTTGAACACGGCAACGACCAGATCGCTTCGTTTGGGAAAACGGCGATAGAGCGTGCCGACCCCAACCCCGGCCGTTTTGGCAATTTCACGCACCGGCGCATCAACGCCCGAGGTGGCAAAAACCGTCTTGGCGGCTTCAAGCACCGCGTCTTCGTTGCGGGCGGCATCGGCACGGATGCGTTTTTTTGTGCCGGTGTTTTCTTCCTGCATTGCCTTGTTTTTCCACAATAAGCCAGCGCAATCGCACGCGGACGGAGTCCGGGTGTTGAAATTCAGACTTGATAAACGGAACATTGTTCCGTATTTGAATCGGCAACAGGAACGTCGTTCCGTTTGTTGGTTTATAGGCGAAGTCGACGGTTTCGCCAAGCAAAACAAGGATGCTTTTCATGAACAATCTGATCACCAGTGCCCGCCATATTCCGGTTCGGGATGCGGTGCCGACCCTTTCGATCTGTCCGGTAACTTTGCCGGTTGCTGATCGGCCACAGCCGATTGAAATGCGGATTACCCTGCCTGCGGTGAGCGATCATTTTCCGATCATCCTGCTGTCGCACGGGCATGGGCCATCGCTTTATATTCCGTCGATGAATGGCTATGGCCCGCTGGCACAGTTTTATGCAGAGCAGGGCTTTGCCGTGATCCAGCCGACCCACGGCAATTCGAAAGTTGCCGGGTTTGGACCGGATGCACCGGGCGCACCGTTTTTCTGGCGGTCGCGGGTCGACGACTTCAAGCATATCATTGACCATTTATCCGACATCGAAGCCATCCACCCGATCCTTGACGGGCGACTTGACCATGACCGGATTGCGGCAGTCGGGCATTCGCTTGGCGGGCAGACGGTGGGAATGTTACTTGGCGCGCGGTTGACCGATACCGCCGATCCGGACGCGCAGGACGTCAACCTTCTGGAGCCGCGCATCAAGGTCGGTGTGTTGCTGGCAGCACCCGGCAATGGCGGGGAGAGCCTCAGCGAGCATGCGCGCGCGAACTATACCGCGCTTAATCCCGATTTTTCCCATATGACGACACGCACCCTTGTGGTGGCGGGGGATGAAGACGATAACCCGCACCTGACCACACGCGGGGCGGCATGGCACACCGACCCGTTCCATTGCAGCCCGGGCGGTGATTATTTGCTGACCCTTAAAGGCGGTAAGCACGGGCTGGGCGGTATTGCAGGCTACGATGCCAAGGAAACCGATGATGAAGATCCCGATCGCCTTGCCGTGACGCAGCGGATGAGTTCGGCCTATCTGCGCAGCGCATTTGATGACAGCGACCCGGCATGGGCCAAGGCGTGCGATGCGCTGGCAATCCATGGTGCGGAACTGGCGCATGTGACGGGCAAGTAAATTTCGATGTGCTTTGTGGGCCATGGTTTCGGCGACGTCAGCAGTGGGGTGCGGTGCAGATTGCAGTTGCCCGCAATCGGGCGTAACGTGAAGACCGTCCTGAACAACGTCCCTGAACATCATGGCCGAAAGCGAACTTGAAAAAATGCAGGCCGGTGACTGGTATTCCTGCCTTGATCCGGAACTCACCGTGATGCGCCATCGCGCCCTTGAGGCGTGCCATGAGCACAGCGTGCTTTATCCGGCGGAGCGCGGCAATATCGGGCCGAAACTGCGCGCACTGTTTGCCGCTTGCGCGGATGATGTGCGGATCGAGGCGCGGTTTCATTGTGCCTATGGGGTGAATATCAACTTGGCCGCCGACGTGTTTTTGAATGTCGGCTGCGTGATCCTGGATACAGCATCTGTGAAGATCGGGCGGCATTCGATGCTGGGCCCGAATGTGCAGATTTACTGTGCCGACCATCATCGTGATCCGGAGCTTCGCAAGCAGCACTTGGAAATCGCCCGGCCGGTGACGATTGGCGACAATGTCTGGATCGGCGGCGGGGCGATTATTCTGCCGGGAATCAGCATCGGGGATGACGCGATCATTGGCGCTGGTGCGGTAGTAACGCGCGATGTTGCGGCGGGTGCGACGGTTGTTGGCAATCCGGCACGCCCTCTTCAAGGTGCCTCGTAAAGGTCTCTTACTTTTTCGTGTTCCATTATAATATCAGCAACCAGAGTGTGACCAAGAAGGTTGGGGTGAGCCGTGCCGTTCATTTGGTTGATTGCACCTGCCTGCGTGAGGTATGAGTCATTAGCCGTCCGAATTGCTCTTCCGGCTGCTTCGTACTTGTAGGCTTGCCAGTCTGATGGTGCCCATTCGGGAGCGTGGCTTGGTAGCCCTTTGTTGCTTCCCATCCACCAGCCGTGGCCAAGGAAAGCGTTTCTGAGCCCAAGAATGACGTTGACGTTGTTTAGGGTAGCAATAGCATTTCTCAGGTCATCAACCTGTGCGAGCAACCCTTTTGCTTCCACTTCTAGTAAGTTGAACTCCCATTCCTTCCCAAGGTTAAATGGGATTTGCGTCTTGAGCGCATTCCACTGACTGTCGACATTGTATCCCTGCCTGTCGCCGTAAACAGGTTCTGTCTTGATGTCATCTTGAGCTTTGCTGGCGCTCTCAGCTGTGCTGTCGGAGGAAGCTGTTTCTTGGTTTGGGAGTACATTAGCGCGAAAAGGATCTGGATACTGTGTCAGGTAAATCTGATCATTCGACACACCCAGATAGCGTTGAATGGCCTTAAACGTGACAGTGTATTTTGTTTTGATGTGTGTTGGTTCGCAAACTTTGTTGCATCGGTCACAGTAATCTTTGTCATTCTGGCTGCCGCAACATTTGCCGATTAGACTACCTGCATCGTACCCCATTTCTTTGAAGCGTCTTTTGCAATGGTTCTCAACGTTTTCTGTTCCTTGATATACCTGATTCTGGTATTTTACAGCAGGGCATATGTCTGGAAATGTTAGTCGAGCACCCAAGTATTCTAGCTTGTGTCTAACTGGCACAATGAAGAATTGGATCATATTTTTAAAACCGATATCGTTCCCTCCGATAGAAAGAAGAACCATGTCTGGTTTTCTGGGCATAAACGCGTCTGGGCAGTTTGCAATGCCAGATCTTGGTGACATTTGATTGGTCGCGCGTCGTTGTTTTCTTAACTTACGATCAAGTTTGTCATATGGCCTTAGCTCTGTGTCATTAATTCGCAGCAGTTTTTCATCGCCGTCTTCGGAAAGTTCCTCAATATCTGCTGGGCGGAAGCCGAGCGTTTGGAGATTACAGAGTTCCCGTATTGCAGCGTTGAGTTGTGAGTATTTGCTATATGCTTCGCTGTGTTCCGGCGCGAATTGGGGCGTGAGTAGTCCGTCAAACATCTCGGCGCCAGCGCAGGCATAATGAAGAAAAGACACGAAAGTCGTTTTTGATCTGGAGGCAATACCCAACGCTGTAAGGCTCTGCTGAGAGAAAAAGCTTCGATGGCAACGTTCATCAAGCCATCGCGCACGACCGTTTTTCTCCAAGTTTTTCAGGTTGGTTAACCAAGAAGTTGTCTGCCTCTTTGGCTTGAACCCCTTTTTCCAAACCGCTGGAACGTCCGGGTTTCCCTCTCCAGAACCGTATGAGTCACCAAAACCGACAATAACCAAGTGAGTTGGTTTCAAGTAGAGTGGCTCCGAGTCTGTCAAGAGCTCCTTCCCATTGATTTCGACAGCAACCTTGGTCCCCTTTAAAGGTATGTCAAAATACTGAGGTTTATCGCAAGGGGCGGGCCGGGTTGGTTGCTGGTTTCCGATTTTCCAAACGCATTCATCGGTGCTTGGGTAATGGATGGAAATGTTTACAGTTGTCTCAGGTGATTGTTCTTCTCTGATGAACTTCAAGAGAGTGGCATCATGTTCCTATTGGGTCTCGTCCCAGTGAGTTTTTTGATCGCGTAGAAGGGCATGTGCATATGGAGATGTAAATTTGGAACCTTGTTCATCCCACTGTCTTTCGTACCACTGTACCCAGTTTTCGTCGTCCTTGAGTTTGTAACTCTTGAACGCTTTTGTTGGATCAGACGTCAGTTCAAATGGTGAGAACCGATTCGTGATTTCCCAGATAACCTCGTCTCTTGGCTGTGCCGCGGTTGCAACAGTACTGTACAACATCAAGAAAACACACGCCGACAAAACACGACAAAATTTGGAATTCGTTCGGTTTACCATCTTTCTTAAACATCGCACCTGAATATGAAGTAAGTCTGATAAATTAAATATGATATAATGTAATTTAAAAATCAACCAATGGTTGATTTCTGGCGCATTGCTTTGAAGTCGCTGCACTTAGAGCATTTCGAGATGCATAAAAAGAGGCAACCGGCCAGGGGTGGACGCGGTTGCCTTGAGTTGGGACAAACCTTTGCAGGGTGTCACAGGGTAAGCGTTAAGTTTGGTGCTTTCGGGTCAGGCAACGTCATCCGTTGCCGGGTGGCGTTTGCGGCCCGTGATCATGGCGCGGACCAGATTTTCGTGATGGCGGATGCTGGCGAGCAACACGCCGCCGACATGCAGCAACACCAAAAACAGCAGGCCGTTTGCCAGCGCCTCGTGGGTTTCTTCAACCCATTCAGAACCCCAGAACATGGTGGTGGTGTACATCCAGCCCGTCAGAGCGCAACCGGCGATGGCGAGCATCAGGGCCACGATCATCGCCGCGCCGGCCGGATTATGGCCGAGATAACGGGGTTCGGTTCCGCGCAGGATATCGCCAAGATATTGAAGCGTTGCCCGGGGGCTTTTGATGAATTGGGTGAAGCGGGCATATCTTGTGCCGATCAGGCCCCAGATCAGGCGCAGCGCAATCAGGGCACCTGCGGCGTAACCCGCCCAATGATGCAGGCTGTCCCACTCATCGGCCGTGATCCAGGCGATGACGAAACTTGCCGCCAAGCCCCAGTGGAACAGGCGGACAAACGGGTCCCATACTTTGACAGACATGTTGCGTGCTCCTGACTGTTGAATGCGGTTTTAGGTGTTTCAGAGAGGCGGCTTTGACCGAGGACACCCGTGCAGGCAGGCTCGGGGCCGGGGACAGACTTTCGGTCAAAGCCGCACTCACCCGAGGGAGGCGCGATTAAAATCAGTCGTCTTCCTTGACGAGCTCAAAGGTCGCCGGGTTGAAATAGGCTTCAACCTTCTTGCCATCAGCCTTGACGGCGTAAACTTCGTAGCAGCCTTCATCTTCCTTGATCTTGCGGACGTCCCAGCCCTCGGCGGTCAGTTTTTCCTTGAGCGCATCCATGCTCTGCCATTCGGATTTCGGCACGTTGCAATAATCATCGCTGGCCTGTGCGACATTCGCAGTCAGGCCGAGGGTGGCAGTGGCAAGAAGCGTTGTGGCAAACAGGCCAAAGGCGGCTTTCTTCAAAACAGTGTTTTTCATGGCTCGGTTCCTTCATAAGATAGGGGATATGTCATGATCGGTGCGGAGTATGGCGTGCTTCCCTGACAACAACCTGAACCCGATATTTTTCGCCGTTCAGCACATTGTCAGGAAACGTCCTTAACCAAGGCCGATTGTGCAAAGGTTTGCGATGAGGTTGGGGTGCGTATTCTTCTGGTCGAAGATGAATTGATGCTGGCAGACGCGGTGCGCGATCATTTGCTGGCAAGCGGCGAGGCGGTTGATCACAGCGCAAGTGTGGTCGATGCCGAAATCATGCTGCGCGGGACCAACTATGATGTGTTGCTGCTTGACCTTAACCTGCCCGATGGCAAGGGGCTTGATCTGCTGCGGGGACTTCGTCGCCAAGGATCGGCCACACCATGCATTATCCTGACCGCACAGGATCAGATTTCGGATCGGATCGCGGGGCTTAATGCCGGGGCGGATGATTATCTGGTCAAGCCGTTTGATCTGAATGAGCTCTCGGCGCGTTTGGCCGCCGTATCGCGGCGCTATAGCGGCAATCCCAATCCGTTTGTCGAGCTGGAGGGCGGGGTCGAGGTGGATCTTGCCGGGCGGTCGGTTTTGCGCGATGGCGAACATATCGATCTGACATCGCGCGAATGGGCGCTGTTTGATCAGATGGTCAAACGGCCGGGCCAGACATTATCGAAACGCCAGCTTGAAGAAGCGCTTTATGAATTTGGGGCCGAGATCGAAAGCAACACGGTCGAGGTTTATGTCAGCCGTTTGCGCCGCAAGCTTGGCAAAGACGTCATCAAAACCGTGCGCGGTGTCGGCTATCGGGTTGAGGGATAATGAAGATCAGGGCGCAAAACAGTCTTCAGTTCATTCTGACCAAACGCCTGACGGTGATCGTTGCGGTGTTTTGGGTGATCGGGGCACTGTTTGCGGCCTATACCGCCCGCCATGAAATGGAGGAGGGGGCGGATACCGCCCTTATCGAGACGTCACGGCGGACCTCGACCCTTATCATCGATTATCTTGAAAACCATCAGGGCGCGGGCGGGATTGTTGTCCTGCCCGAACCGGGCTTTGACGTTGTTCATGATGATGACGACGACAGCAATCATGACGATCATGATGGTGATTTCGACGATTTCGATGACTTCATGCAATATCAACTGCGTGATGCAAAGGGTGACGTGCTGCTGCGGTCGCAAAATGCGCCGGAAACGCCGTTTGATACGCCGCTTGAACCCGGTTTCAGCGATGGTGATGAAGTGCGCGTCTATACCAGTGTGACCGGCAATGGTGATCTGTTCATGCAGGTGGCCGAACCGACCGAGCATCGCAATGAAGCGATCATTGAAACCATGGTGTCGCAGTTCACGCCGCTGATTTTCCTGATCCCGGTGACGATCCTTGCGGTGGTTTATAGCGTGACCCACGCGCTTGCCCCGGTGCGCCATGTCCGCAACGAGATCGAAACGCGCGGCGAAGGCAACCTGACCCCGATTGCGCAGGACGATCCGATCGAAGAAATCAGCACCATTGTCACGGCGGTCAACCGGTTGATGGCAAAGCTTGAGGCGGCACTCAGTGTCGAGCGCAGCTTTACCGCCAACAGTGCGCATGAACTCCGCACGCCGATTGCCGTGGCGCTGGCACAAACGCAAAGGCTTCTGGCGGAACTGCCCGAAGGTCACGCGGCCCGCAAACGGGCGGTCCAGACCGAGGAGGCGCTTAAACGCCTGTCGCGGCTATCAGAAAAGCTTTTGCAGCTGGCACGCGCGGAATCAAGTGGTGGCTTTAGCCCGACCGGGCATAATCAGGATCTTGGACCGACGCTTAATCTGGTGATTGAAGACCTCAAACGGGCCGGGATGGAAGGCGCGCATATCCGCTTTGATACGGAAAATCTGGCGACATTATCGGCCAATATTGACCTCGATGCCTTTGCGATCTGCATGCGCAACCTGATTGAAAATGCCTTGAAATATGGTGGCGATGAAGAACCCGTCGATATCCGCGTGATCGAGGATCACATCGTTCAGGTGTCAAACGGCGGCGCGCCTGTTAGCCCCGCAGAACTCAGCCAACTGACCACCCGGTTCAAACGATCGAGCAACAAGGCCGACGGATCAGGTCTTGGTCTTGCGATTGTCGAGGCGATTGCACGCAACACCAAATCCGAGCTTAAGCTTTATTCCCCACGCCCGGATCATGCGGACGGCTTTATGGCCGAACTTCGTTTGCATCAAAGCTGAGGTAAGACAGGCCTACTTGCCCACCCCGACCTTGATTGCGAGTTTGCGAAGCGGGCCGATGCGGTTAATCGCGGTGAGGCCGGCATAGCGCAGGTCGCGGAGTGTTTTGGGTTCGAACATCGACGCACGGTTGAGCAGATCAATGCCGCCGACCCGCATGACGGTTTTGGGCAGCTGGCGGCGTTCGTAGGATTTCAGAAGCGGGGTTGCCCCGATGTCCTCGCCGTGCAGTTTGGCCTTGGCCATCAGTTCGGCCAGGGTTTCGATGTCATGCAGGCTCATATTAAGCCCCTGTGCGCCAATTGGTGGCACGACGTGGGCGGATTCCGCGATCAAGGCAAGGCGGGCGGCAATCAGGCGCGATGGTACTTGCGAGATCATTGGCCAGACGGCGCGCGGGCTTGCGACGGTCAGTGGGCCAAACAGGTTCATGGTGTCGTGGGTGATCTCGGCCGACAGGGCCTCGTCACTCATGGCATTCAGTTCATTGGCGCGGGCAGCTGGCACCATCCAGACGACGGACGAGCAGGGCTTGCCATCTAGATCGGGCATGGGAACGAGCGTCAGCGGACCACCGGTACGGTGGATTTCGGTCGAAATGTTGTCATGCGGTTTGTTGTGGGTGACGACAAAGACCAGCGCACTTTGATCATAGGCCCAGCGTTTGTGTTTGATCCCCGCCATGTCGCGCAGCGATGAGTTGCGGCCATCAGCGGCAATGACGACCTTGGCGCGGACGGTTTGGCCATTAGACAGGGTTACTTCGCCATAGCGCGAGGTGCCTTTAAACGCGGTCACGGTGGTGGAAAAGCGGAAATCGACATTATCAAGTTCGGCCAGGCGCGCCATCAGGGCGACACGGGCGGCCTTGTTCGAGACATTCCAGCCAAAGAAACCGTTTTTGGTTTCAGCACCGTCAAAGTCGGCAGTTTCGCGCGGGGTGCGCTCGGTGCCACCGGCATCAACAATCCGCATGACGCGCAGTTCGGCCCCGGTCGGCTTGATGGCATCCCAGACGCCAGCCTTTTTAAGGGTTTCGATGCCCGGTTCGAGAAAGGCGGTGGTGCGCAAATCCGTGCCTTCGCCGATATCGACTGGTGCCGGGTCGACAATCACGATCTGATGGCCGTCGGCGGCAAACCGTGCCGCGGCACTCATTCCGGCGATCCCGCCGCCTGCAATCAGAATATCGGTTTCGATCATGACTGTTTATCCCATTCTCTGGCCGGACATAGTGCGCACATCTGTGCGGCCGTGACCGGCAAATCGTTGCGGGCAATGTGCCCTGTTAGGGTACTATACGCAACGATTTTGCCATCCGTTTTGATCCAGATTACGGCAAGGCGATTTTGGTGGGGGACGATAAGGCGGGCGCGGGGATTGCCCCATAAGGAAAATTGGGCCATTTTGGGAGCGCCTTCCGCCGCCACCCCAAAAACAAGGAATAAGATCATGCTCGCCTGGGTATATCTGTTTATTGCGATCAGTCTTGAAGTGATCGGGACGATATCGCTTAAATTCTCGGATGGATTTACCGATTGGCGTTTTACGGTTCTTAGTCTTGGCGTCTATGGCTTGAGCTTCTGGTTTTTGTCGATGACGCTGCGCATCATTCCGGTCGGCACGGCCTATGCGGTGTGGGCCGGGCTTGGCACGGCATCGGTCGCCCTGATTGGTTGGTTGTTCCTGAAGGAACCGATGACCGCGGTTAAGGCGGTGTTGTTGCTGATGATCATTGGCGGGGTGGTTGGCCTCAAGACCATTAGCACAGAAAGTTAATAACGTTAACTTTGGGTCGGAGTTGCAGCAGCACACGCCTTGATGTCCTGTTCGATATCAAGGTGCTTGGGGGGCCAGCCCAGTTCACGCATCGCCTTGGTGCTGCTGAGATGTTGATGATGGCCAAGCCCCTCTGCCCAATTCCCAAGACGGCTCATCGCGGTCTGTGTGCTGATCGTTTCAAACTGGCAGTCTTCAATGGCCAAGTGGCTCGCGATCAGCTTGGCAACGGCGTCGTTTGAAACACCGTTAATCGCAACCCCGATATAGCTTGAGCCGGGTTTGGCATTGTAAAGTGCACGGCAATAAAGATCGGCCAGATCATCGGTGTGGACCATCGGTTGATCAACATGGTCGCCGCCAACAATGGTAATCACCTTGTTGCTTTGGGCGGATGTAATGGCGCGTTCAAACAGGCCGGTATGCCCACGGCGGCCGGTGGCATAGACACATCCCGGATGAATGATGATGCCGTGCAGTTTTTCATCGCCAAGAATGCGGCTTAGCCCGGCAATCATCCAGTCAAATTCGGGTAAAGCGGCAAAGGGCAGTGTTTCATCGCCGATCTGTCCCGGTTCGGTTTGCGGGTAGCTCCAGACGCCGCCGGTATAGAGGAAGCGCACCATGCCTGGCATGCGATGAAGGGCCGGGATCAAGTGATCGAGCAGATTGGCATCAATGCGCGGCATCTGATCGGAAAAATCACAGGCCGTGTGAATGACGGCATCAACATCGGGCAGGTCGTTGACCCAGGCGGCCGGCTTGGTGATATCGCCCCGGATTGGCGTTGCGCCGAGGTCGGCCAGCATTTTGTGGCTGTCGCGTGATCGGGCAAGTGCCACGACATCGTGTTGATGGCGGATCAGGTTTTCAACGATGGCCGATCCGATCAGGCCGGTCCCACCTGTGACAAAGACGCGCATTCTATTTCCCCATATGGATGTGATGCGATCCTTGTCCGACCTCAACCGGGGTTGAGGTCAAGGGGATTTTAGAGCCACATTGGAATGATCGAGGCGATCAGAAGCACGCCAAGCGTGACATTCACCGTGCGCCACTGCCAATCCGATGTCAGTAACAACGACAGGCTTAAGCCCAAAGCGCACCAAAGCGCCATCGACAAAAAACCGGAAAAGGCAAAGGCACTGCCCAGAATAACCGCAAGTTCGGTCGGATCCTGTGCGATGGCAGAAAAGGACGCCGCCGCGCCGATGGTGACAGCCCAGCCTTTCGGGTTCAGCCACAGTAGGCCAAAGGCGCCAAGAAACGGGATGGGTTTGCTGTCTGTCGGGGTGTCCTGATCAAGGTTGCGCGTAATCGTTGAGGTTGGCGGTGGCGGGGCCATGGCGATCTTGACGGCCAGCCACACCAGATAGCTGGTACCGATCAGCTTGGTGATGAGCTCAATCGCCGGAAAGGCGCGCACAAGATTTGCCAGCCCAAGCGCGCCAGCGACTGCGAGTGTCAGCATGCCGATTGAAATACCCATGATGAACGGCACCGAACGGCGAAAGCCGAACTGCGCACCTGATGCAGTGGCAAGCGTCGTTGCCCCGCCGGGCGACAGGGCCGCGGCCAGGGTAAAGGATAAAACGGGCAGCAGTGTTTCGATCATTCTATCGTCCTGTGGTGGCGCGTTGCCCGGGCGGTAGGGACATCAGAAAACAATTCTTTGCATCAGGAAAGCGAATGTTCATTATGGATAGCATTACGTTTGTTAATGCTGTTGGTCAGGTTGTGGCCGGATCGGTGGGGATATCATGCGAAACCTTGATGTGGCGGTGCTGCGCGCCTTTGTGACCGTGGCGGAAACCGGCAGCATGACCGGTGCGGCAGAGGTGCTTAACCTGACGCAAGGGGCGGTCAGCCAGCAGATCAAGCGGCTTGAAACCGCATTCGGGTGCGGGTTGTTTGAACGCGCGCGCAAGGGATTGCGCCTGACCCAGAATGGGGAGCAATTGCTGCGCAAGGCGCAAAGGATGTTGTTGCTTAATGACGAGATCTGGCAGGACATGACCGGGGCGGGCCATGTCGGCAAGCTTACCGTCGGCATTCCTTATGATCTTGTTGGCACGTTTATGCGCACACCACTTCGCAAATTCTGTGATCACTATCCGGGGATCGAGCTTTCGCTGCGGTGTCATAGCTCCCAGGAGCTGCGGAGCATGGTCAATAGTGGCGAAATTGATATTGCCCTGGTTGAGGAGCCGGTCGGGCAAATGACGGGGGACTTCCTGAAAATCGCGCCGCTGGTGTGGGTCGGGGCGAAATCGGGTAAGGCACAGACAAAACGCCCGCTGCCAGTGTCGCTGGTCAGTCGTGAATGTGCGTTTCGACCGGCAGTGATTGATGCGCTGGATCAGGCGGGGATTGCCTGGCGCAGCGTGTATGAAAGCGGCAATATCGAAGCAACGGCGGCAACGGTGCGATCGGATTTGTCGATCACGGCGTTTCTGGTCGGCACGATCCCCGATGATCTTGAAACACTGGGCCGCGATGATGCATTGCCGGAATTACCAAAATTCGCAATCAGCCTGATGGAAAAGGCCGGCGCACATAACGAAGTGCGCGATGTGTTTGCCAAAATGGTGCGCACCCATTTCCATCAGTTGTAATCGCGCAAAAGAAAACACCGACCAGCGATGCTGATCGGTGTTGCATTCAGGCGGCTGATTGAAAGATCAGGCGATTTCGAAAATGCCATCAATTTCAACCGCAACACCCAGCGGCAGGGCGGCAACGCCAACAGCGGAGCGCGCATGTTTGCCAGCATCGCCAAAGATTTCGACCATGGTGTCAGACGCGCCATTGACGACTTTGGGCTGATCGGTGAAGTCGGGGGCGGAATTAACAAACGCGTTCAGTTTGACAACGCGGGTGACCTTATCAAGATCGCCGATGGCGGCTTTGAGCTGCGCAACAAGGTTAAGCGCGCAAAGACGGGCGGCCTTCTGACCGGTTTCGACGTCATAGTCGGCGCCGAGTTTGCCGATAAATTTCAACTCGCCATTTTCCATGGTGATCTGACCGGAAATATGAACCAGATTGCCCGAGATGACATAGGGCACATAGTTCGCAACCGGTGCGGTCGCAGTCGGCAGCGTGATGCCGAGATCGGCAAGATGAGCGTCGATTTTACCAGCCATGATGATCCATCCTTTTGCTTGGCAGATGTTCAAATTTGCCCCCAACTTATCGGGGTTGCGGGGCAAACAAAACAGTTTCTTTGTATCGATGCAATCGGGCGCAGGGGCGGTGCGGCAAGTGTTTGTGCGATCCTTTCAAACAGTTGAATAAAATCAAATTGCCATAACGGGAAAGGCCCGTAACAATGGGCTATTGGCAGCATGGCGAAAACCTGCTGCCTTGTTTTTGGGAATTTGATGCGGTGCAAACCGCGTAGGGGTTGGGTGAAATGACGTTGCGGGATCGGTTCGGGAGTGTTCATGGTGGCTGGATTGCCCTTTTGGGGGTTGTGATCCTGTCGCCCGATGCACTTTTGCTGCGTCTGATTGGGGCCGATGATTTTACAACCGCGTTCTGGCGGCTGGGCTTTTTGACTGTGGCGCTTTTGCTGGTGGCACTTTGGAACGGGGCCAAGCGGGGCGAGGGCATCGTGCAGTCGATCCGGCCCAACGGGTTTGAAATCCTGACCGGTCTGTTTTACGGCGGGACCTGTACGCTTTTCATGTTTTCGGTACGCAATACCGATGCCGCCAATACCCTGATCATTATTGCCGCGACACCGCTTCTGGCCGGGTTGATTGGCGTGTTTATCTTTAAACGTTCCCAGCCGATCCGGACATGGGTGGCCTCGGTCGTGGTGTTTGTGGCCTTGCTGGGCATGTTCAGTGCCGGGTTTGGCGGGAAAAACGCGCTGGGTGATATGCTGGCGCTTGGGGCTGCGATCTGTATGGCGGGTTATTTCAATGTGCTGGGGGCGAAGCCCGAAGTTGATGCGCTTAAGGGCATGTTGTTTGGCGCGTTTGTCGTCACCCTGATCCTTCTGCCCGGTGCCGAACCGTTATCGCCGGTTGGTCTGGACTGGGTGTGGCTTTTGATGCTGGGCTTTTGGGTGTTGCCGGTATCGTTCCTGTTGATCGCCTATGCATCGCGCAAAATTCCCGCCGCCGAGGTCAGCCTGATCATGCTTAATGAAGCGATCCTTGGATCGTTTCTGGTCTGGGTGTTTGTCAATGAAGTGCCCGACGAAATGACATTGATCAGCGGGACGGTGGTGATCACCACCCTTGTCATTCACAGCCTTTTGGGGCTGCGCGCCAGCAAGCGGGCCAACAAACAAGCAAGGGCGGCGGCCTGACCTGACGGATCCGCAAGCAATCCGGGTGACTTCAGCTTG
Source organism: Thalassospira sp. MCCC 1A02898 (assembly GCF_001618185.1). Classification (NCBI taxonomy): domain Bacteria; kingdom Pseudomonadati; phylum Pseudomonadota; class Alphaproteobacteria; order Rhodospirillales; family Thalassospiraceae; genus Thalassospira; species Thalassospira sp. MCCC 1A02898. Next base: position 223,029 of record NZ_LPXK01000008.1, read on the forward strand.
TTGTCAGCTTTGCACGGTATGCGAGGGGCATGGTTCATTGCCCCAAGGATGCCCGGATGCGTCGAATTCGTTCCTTTTTTCACCTTTCACCGATTGATTATCGATTTGGCCTTTTAACACTCGCGGTCTATTTCACGCTGGTTCTGAACTGGAAGGTCCTTAGCCACTTTTACGATATTCTGGCGGGCCTGGGTGAATATGACGCGGGCTTTGCGATCAGCGCGCCGTTTGTTCTGATTTGTGCGTCACTCGTGGTTTTTACGCCGTTTTCCTGGCGCTATCTGTTCAAGCCGTTCTTTGTTTTCCTGATTATCACGGGTGCGCTGGCGCATTATGCGATGTTGAAATACGGCATCGTGTTTGACCGCGGCATGATCGAAAACGTGGTCGAGACCAATCAGGGCGAGGCGCTTTCATATTTCAATTTGCAGGCCGGTTTGTGGTTTGCCGTGACCGGACTTCTGCCGGCAGCGATGCTGATCCTTGTGCCGCTTAAATTCCCGAAAACCGTTTTGCGCGGGATCGGGCAGCGGCTGGTTTTGATGGTGGTGCCGCTTTTGGTGTTGGGCGGGATCGGGTCGCTTTATTTCAAGGATTACGCATCGGTCGGGCGCAATCACAAGGTTCTTGGCAAGGAGCTTGTGCCGTCGAACTACATCGCCGGCACGATCCAGTTGGTGAAGCGACGCTATCTTTATGCCGACATGCCGTTTCAAGCCATCGGGCAGGATGCCCGCAAGGTCGCGCCGGACGGTGACGATAAACCGACATTGATGTTTCTGGTGATCGGAGAAACCGCACGCGCGCAAAGCGTTGCGGCCAATGGGTACACGCGCCCGACATCGCCCTTTACCAGTCAGATTGACGGCATGCTGGCGTTTCAGGATGTGTCATCGTGCGGCACGGCAACCGCAGTTTCGGTGCCCTGCATGTTTTCACCGATGGATCATGCCGGGTATGACGGCGACGTCGCACGCCATAGTGAAAGCCTGATGGATGTGCTGGCACATGCCGGTATCGACGTTCTGTGGAAGGAAAATGACGAGGGCTGCAAAGGGGTGTGTGACCGGGTGCGCCATATCGACATATCGCCCGATGATTTCCCCGAAGATTGCGCACTTGGCACCTGCTTTGATGCGGTGATGTTGCGCGGTCTTGACGACGAAGTTGCAGTCGGTAAAGCGCACGATCAACTGATTGCCTTTCACCTCATGGGCAGTCACGGGCCGACCTATTACAAGCGTTATCCTGACGAGCATCGGGCCTTTGTCCCCGATTGCCCGCGCAGTGATATCGAAAATTGCAGCGCCGAAGAGCTGATCAATACCTATGACAATACGATCCGTTATACCGACTATGTTGTCGCCCAGCTGACCGAACGCCTGAAAGCCTATCAGGACGATTACAACGTGGTGCTGTTGTATGTGTCGGACCACGGAGAGTCCCTGGGCGAGGGCGGGTTGTATCTGCATGGTGCGCCCTACATGCTCGCCCCCTCGGAACAAACCAAGGTGCCGATGATGATCTGGATGTCGGATGGATATGCCGATGCCAACCGGATCGAGACCGATTGCCTGAGAGCGCAGGCAAAAACGGGTCGCTTTTCGCATGACAATCTGTTTTCGACCGTGCTGGGCGCGATGCATGTGTCGACCAAGCTTTACCGTCCGGAAACAGACATCTTTGCCACCTGTCGGGCGCCGGTAATACACGCTGCGCGCCAGTGAGGGCTTGGGCAGGAATTGACATGCGTGATCCAGTAATTTAAATGAGTGTACTCAGTGAGTATGCTCATTTAAATCGGAGGCGTTGATGAACATTCGAGCTGCGCGACGTGAAGAAACGCGCCAGAAGATCCTTGATGCCGCGCGTGACTGTTTCTGTGCCGGGGAATTTGACGCTGTCAGCACGCGAGAGATTGCAAAACATGCCGGCGTTGCCGAAGGGACGATCTTCAATCACTTCCCGACCAAGGAAGATCTTCTGATCTGCTGCGTTGGGCAGCAGATGGCGGAAGCGATTGAAAAGGGTCTTTATACCATGGACCCGGAATGGTGCTTTGTGGACAAGATGATGCATGTTGCGTCCTATCGCTTCACGCAGGTGGGGCTTAATCCCGGCTTGTGGCAGGTGATCATGCAGCAGATTGTCTTTTCACCAAGAAAGGGGGCGGTGCATGCCGTTATGGAAAGCAGCGGATTGATTGCTGCCATTCAGGCCCTGATCGAGGAAGCGCAGCTTTCAGGCGAGCTCAACCGTGACTTGCCGCCTGTTTTGATCCAGAAAACCCTGATGTCGCTGTTTTTATTCACCATCCACGAGCATTTCAGCACGCAGAATTTTGACTGCGAGGATATGTGCGGGACTTTGCGTGAATTGCTTGAAGTGCAGGTCAAAGGACTTTGGGCGTCCGAGCCGCACTTGGCAGCATAACGATATAATCGCCTAAGCCTATTCGCCGATCAGATGCAGGGTGACCTTGCGGTGATGGGGCGCACGGCGATGTTCGAACAAATAGATCCCCTGCCACGTACCAAGCACGGCACGGCCATTCGATACCGGGATGGTCAGCGACACATCGGTCAGGGCCGACTTGATGTGGGCGGGCATGTCATCGGGACCCTCGCAGGTATGGCGATAGAGGCTGGGATTTTCCTGCACCAATTGGCCAAAGAAGGTTTCAAGATCAAACCGCACATCCGGATCGGCATTTTCCTGAATGGTCAGGCTGGCCGAGGTGTGACGCACAAAGATGGTCAGCTGCCCGCGTGCTAGACCGGTCCCGGCCACCCATGACTGGATCGGTTCGGTGACTTCGTACAATCCCTGACCGCTGGTGGTGATTTCAAGAGTGATCTGATCTTGCGAAAGCATGACATCCGTCCGGCTTGGCAGCCGGACGGGATCAATATCGAATTCCGTCAGGCCGCAGTTTTGAGCTCACCCTGATCGTAGAAGCGAAGGGCGGTCATGGCAAGGTTGCCAAATTCGTAGCTGTCATGAAGAAGATCGGGTTCGAAATCATCTGATGCAGCACCCAGCGCAACATAGAACGGCATCAGGTGATCGTCGTCTGGATGGGCCATGGCGGCATGGGGGGCGAGGCTTCTGTAATCAAGCAGGGCGTTGATATCGCGTGCAGTGATCTTGTCCACCATCCAGTTGGTGAATTCCTTTGCCCACGGGTCAATCGCGCCTTCGTTGCGATCAAGCGCACGCAGATTATGTGTCATCGCACCGCTTGCCACGACCAGAACACCCAGATCGCGCAAACCGCGCAGCTTTTTGCCAAGCTCGAAATGTTCGCGCGGGCCACCGTGACCGAGCATGGAAAGCTGAAAGACCGGAATATCGGCATTCGGGCGGGCAAGGATCATCGGCATCCAGGCCCCGTGATCAAGCCCGCGTTTTGCATCGGTCTCACTGCCGATTTGCGCAGCGATTTGTTCTGCCAATTCCGGGTCACCCGCCACGTCATAGTGCAACTGATAAAGCGGCTGAGGGAAACCATAGAAGTCATGAATGGTTTCCTGGCGTTGCGCTGTGGAGATGGTCGGGTGTTCGGTCTGCCAGTGGGCCGAGATCACGACGATGGCACGCACGCCATCGGTCAGTTTCGACAGCTCATCGACAAAGAAATGGAAAGCCGGGGTGCTTTGACGCGCCACCAGCATTGGCGAGCCATGGGAAATAAACATTGGCGCCAGGCTTTGTGCAGTGCTGTCGGTGTTTGCTGATGGATCAGTCATTGGAATACCTCATCGGGCTATTCAACCATTTGAATTGAATATGCGTGTCGCATCTGGCCTTGACCAGTCACCGTTCGTCAACAGTCTGTTGCCATTTTCCGGTTTTATTTGTTTCAGGGAAACACTGATAGGGGCCTTAAAGCCAGATTTTCTGCGGGTTCGCGTCGCAAAAATGGGAAGTTCTGGGTGGTGTACAAAGTAGGGTGACCCTATGCGTTGGCATAAGAAGCCCATTGAAAAGCGGGAGAAATAGGCGCAGGGTGAAAACAGGAAGAGTTTTCCACATATGGCTGTCAAGGTATGACGCATCAAACAAACCCCAAGTCTGCGCTGCTTGAAAGGTCGCGTTTTTCGCTTGGCGAGCTGCCAAGAGCAAAACAGTTCGAGATCTGGAAAGAAAGCATCAACTGTATTTACAGTGTCGAAATGGATCGCAAAACCCGCGAAGCAGGTTTTGTGGCCAACCTTAATTCATGGCGGCATCGCGACCTTTTGATGATCGAGGCGCAAAGCTGTTCACAAAGCTTTTCGCGCACATCGCAAATGATCGCCGCCGACGGCATGGATCATTACAACATCCAGCTTTATACCGATGGCGGGGTAAAATCCGAGATCGGCATTGGCGGGGATGTTCTTCAACCCGGTGGGTTGCTGCTGCTTGATCTTTCGCAGCGAACCGAGGCACAGACCAGCGATGGCTTCAAGTCGATGCATCTGTTTTTGCCACGGCATCTGGTCGAGGATCACCTGACTCATCCTGATGATCACAATCTGCGTTTTTTGTCCGAGCGTGACCCGCTGGTCAGCATCCTGTTTCAGCAAATTCTGGCGCTTAATCGCTATATCAACGAGCTTGCCGATCATGAAATATCGGTGTTGCAGAAAACGATCGTCATGATGCTGTCGGCCTGCCTGAATGCCGCAGACGGAGGGACCCGTTCCACCGACGCAATGCGCCGTGATATCGAAAAAGGTGTGATGATCCGGCGATATTTTCGGCAAAATCTGTTTGCGGCCGAATTGACCGCGGACAAGGCCGCCAATGATCTTGGCCTGTCACGATCAAGCCTTTATCAGCTGTTTGAAAAACATGGCGGGGTTAAAAACTATCTGCGTGAGGCGCGGCTGCGCCATGCCCTGAAACTGCTGGGCGATCCCAAAGAACGGCGGCGGTCACTGTATGACATTGCGCTGGAATGTGGTTATGAAACCGATGCCGGTTTTATCCGGGCGTTCCGCGCGAAATACGGTGTTACGCCAGGTGATATAAGGGCCGGACATCGACCGCATGCGCACCATAACGGTGATGGTGTTGATAAGCGCTATGAGAACTGGCTGCATACGCTGGCGTAATGCGGCGGTCTGATAAGGATAGAGAAGATAGTTGGGGGAATTGTTGCCACTGCCCACGGGACTTTGCCGGTGGACAGTGGCAGGAAGTCTTATCGTTTGCCACCCATGATCAGCAACAGCAAGCCACCGATCGCGCTGGCAATACCGCCAATCAGATACCAGACCGTTTCGTCGGTATAGCGGCCAAGGAAGGTTTCCGAAAGCTGATCAACAGCACTTTCGGATGCGTTATAGCCCGTCACCAAAAGGGCAACACCGACTACAAGGGCGACAACGCCCAGAATACGGCCAAGGGACATGATGTTTGCTCCTGTCTTTATCTGTTTTGGTTAGCACCGCCCTGTGCAAGGGGGCATGGCAGGCGCCAACATATTGAACAGAAAAGATAACGCACGATCCCGATGCTTGTTCCCGACGGAGCACGTTCAATCAGGACAATGCGGAAATCACGTCAGAACTCTGGGTCAGCGAACAATATTCCGAGGCCAGCACAGCGGCATAAAGATCAAACACATCCTGTGCCGGAAAGGTTTTGCCGTTGGCATCGGTCACATCAATCGCGGTGGTGGCATCAAGCACCAGCCAGTTTTCAAAGCCAAGGCAGTGGGCCATGCGGATGGTGACATCCATGGAATTATGTATAACCACACCGGTAAAGATCAGGCGTTTGATGCCACGGTCATGCAGATGTTTTTCAAGTGACGTTCCGACAAAGGCACAGTTTTGCTGTTTGGCAATCACGGTTTCGCCGTCGATGGGCAATGCTTCGTCCTTGAACGGCTGGCCGGGCCCATCGACATAGAAGCTTGATGCCGGGTTGGCTTCTTCGTGGCGCACGTGAATGACCTGCAGGTTTCTTGCGCGAAATTCCGACAACAGCTTTGCAATCGCATCTGCATAGCCGGGATTGTTTTTGGAATTCCAGCGCGGATCATCAATGGCCTTTTGCACATCAAGGACGATGAGGGCGGTGTCGTTGTCGAGGACGGGCAGGGACATGGGAATACTCCGTCAATAAATGGGCCAAAAACAAAACCGGCCGGGAAATCCCCGGCCGGTTTGCTGATCACATCAGATGTTCGGAAGGGACAGACCCCTTAGGAGCAACCGGTGGTCGCGCCACAAGAGTCACATTTCAGGCAGGTGCCGTTGCGCACCAGGGTGAAGTTACCGCAATCCGGGCAACCATCACCTTCGTAGCCTTTCATGCGGGCTTCGCGGATCTGTTCCATTTTGGCATCGGTTTTGGCGATGACTTCTTCGCTGGTGGTCAGGATCGCATTGTTCTGCGGTGCTGACGGTGCAGCGGTGGTCGCACTTGCGGTGGTTTCATGGCTGTGACCGTGACCATCGGTGCCGGTGGATTTTACTTCCACGACGCGTTCTTCGGTCTGAACACCGCCATCAACCACATAGAGGTTGCGACGCACGAAGCCGCTTGATGCCACCTTGCGGATGGTTTCAATCGCCTGATCGCCGGTTTTCTTGGCTTCTTCACCAAGGTCACCTTCGCTCACACCTTCGCCAACGGCATCCGGAAGGATGTCGGACGGCTGAACGTGGGCGAGGTCGTTACGACCAAGATAGGAGATCGCAAGTTCGCGGAACATGTAATCAAGGATGGAAGTTGCCATCTTGATCGCATCGTTACCGGAAACCATGCCCGACGGCTCGAAGCGGGTGAAGGTGAAGGCTTCGACATATTCTTCGAGCGGCACGCCATACTGCAGGCCGATGGACACCGCGATTGCGAAGTTGTTCATCAGCGAGCGGAATGCAGCGCCTTCCTTGTGCATGTCGATGAAGATTTCACCAAGCTTGCCGTCTTCGTATTCACCAGTGCGCAGGTAAACCTTGTGTCCACCAACGGTCGCCTTCTGGGTGTAGCCTTTGCGGCGGCCCGGAAGGGAACGACGGTCACCACGAATGACGCGTTCGATGATTTTTTCAACGATCTGCTCGGACGCCTGGGCTGCCTTGGCAGCGGTCGGCTGATCGGCGTAATCGTCTTCTTCGACCAGGGCAGAGTTCAGCGGCTGGCTGAGTTTCGAACCATCACGGTACAGCGCGTTGGCTTTGAGGCCGAGACGCCAGGACAGCATGTAAGCGTCTTTGCAATCCTGGATGTTTGCGCTGCTTGGCATGTTGATGGTTTTGGAAATCGCACCCGAGATGAACGGCTGAGCCGCGGCCATCATGCGGATGTGGCTTTCAGCCGACAGGTAACGCTTGCCGATACGGCCGCACGGGTTTGCACAATCAAAGACAGCAAGGTCTTCGTCACGCAGATGCGGGGCACCTTCAAGGGTCATCGCACCGCAGACATAGGTGTTTGCCTGTTCGATCTGTTTTTTATCGAAACCGAGGGCGGCCAGCATGTCGAAGTCCATGCTGTTGATTGCCTTGGCATCCAGACCAAGCTGGTTGACGCAGAAATCATCGCCGAAGGTGTATTTGTTGAAGACGAATTTGACATCAAATGCGTTCTTCAGCGCACCTTCAACCTTGGCAATGGCGTCGTCGTCAAAGCCCTTGGCTTTCAGGTCATCATGGGTGATGGACGGCGAGCCAACCAGGGTGCCATGACCAACCGCGTATTTTTCAATGTCGCGGATCTGGTTTTCGGTATAGCCGAGCGTTGCAAGCGCAACCGGAACGGTGCGGTTGATGATTTTGAAGTAACCGCCGCCAGCAAGCTTTTTGAACTTCACGAGTGCGAAGTCAGGCTCGATACCGGTGGTGTCGCAATCCATGACCAGACCGATCGTGCCGGTCGGCGCGATAACGGTGGTCTGGGCGTTACGATAGCCATGCTTTTCGCCAAGCTCGACCGCCTTGTCCCAAGCTGCACGGGCGGCAACCGGAAGATCGGCATAGGGGCTGTCAGCCGCAACCAGCGGAACCGGATTGATCGACAGGCCTTCGTAGCCTTCCTGTTCGCCGTAAGCGGCACGGCGATGGTTGCGCATGACACGCAGCATTTCAGCAGCGTTGTCGGCATAACCCGGGAACGCACCCTGTTCGCTGGCCATTTCAGCCGAGGTTGCATAGGAAACACCACACATGATCGCGGTGAGGGACGCGCCAATCGCACGGCCTTCGTCGCTGTCATACGGGATGCCCATGCTCATCAAAAGGCCGCCAATGTTGGCATAGCCAAGACCAAGGGTACGGTAACGATAGGAGAGTTCCGCGATACGGTCAGACGGGAACTGTGCCATCAGAACCGAGATTTCAAGAACAACCGTCCACAAACGGACAGCATGTTCATAGGCCTCGATATCCACGCCACCGTCATCAGAACGGAAGTTCATCAGGTTCAGCGATGCGAGGTTACATGCGGTATCGTCAAGGAACATGTATTCCGAGCACGGGTTGGACGCATTGATGCGACCCGAGTTCGGGCAGGTGTGCCATTCGTTGATCGTGGTGTCGTACTGGATGCCCGGATCTGCGCACGCCCAGGCAGCTTCACCGACCTTGTCCCACAGATCGCGGGCAGAGATGGTTTTGGCAACTTTGCCATCGGTACGGCGGATCAGTTCCCAGTCACCGTTATCAAGAACAGCCTGAAGGAAGTCGTTGGACACACGAACAGAGTTGTTCGAGTTCTGACCCGAAACGGTCAGGTATGCCTCGGAGTCCCAATCGGTGTCATAGGTCTTGAAGCTGATTTCGGTGAAGCCCTGACGGGCGAATTCGATGATCTTGTTGATATAGGAATCCGGGATCATCACAGCGCGGGCAGCCAAGACAGCTTCTTTGAGCTGCGGGTTGGCGCGCGGTACAAAGCGATCTTCGGAGTCAGCGGCACCGTCCCAGTTGGTGCAAGCAGCAAGAACAGCGGTCAGGTGCTTTTCAGCCAGTTTGGAACCGGCGACGAGGGCAGCAACTTTCTGCTCTTCGACGACTTTCCAATCAATATATTCTTCGATGTCCGGGTGGTCGATATCAACGACAACCATTTTGGCAGCACGACGGGTGGTGCCACCCGATTTGATGGCGCCAGCAGCACGGTCACCGATTTTCAGGAAGCTCATCAGGCCGGAAGAACGACCGCCGCCAGACAAGCTTTCACCGCCACCACGTACGTTGGAGAAGTTAGAACCGGTACCGGAGCCGAATTTGAACAGACGGGCTTCACGTGACCACAGGTCCATGATGCCGCCTTCGTTGACGAGATCATCGGCAACAGACTGGATGAAGCAGGCATGCGGCTGCGGATGCTCATACGAGCTGGCCGATTTGGTCAGTTCGCCGGTTTTGAAGTCAACATAGGAGTGACCCTGTGCCGGGCCATCAATGCCGTACGCCCAGTGCAGACCAGTGTTGAACCACTGCGGCGAGTTCGGCGCACCCATCTGGTGGGAGAGCTGATAGCGCATTTCATCAAAGAAAGCCTGCGCATCGGATTCGGCGTCAAAATAGCCGCCTTTCCAGCCCCAATAGGTCCAGGTGCCTGCCAGACGGTCAAAGACCTGGGTCGAGCTGGTTTCGCTGATGTAGCGTTTTTCAGCCGGCATTTTGTCAAGCTTGGCGGTGTCAGCGGTCTGACGCCACAGCCAGGACGGGACGTCCTTTTCCTTGACCGGTTTAAGGGCAACCGGAACACCGGCCTTGCGGAAATATTTCTGTGCCAGAACGTCACTCGCGACCTGTGACCAGGAGGCGGGCATGTCGATGTCATTCATCTCAAAAACAACGGAACCATCCGGGTTTTTGATGACAGATGATAACTTACGAAATTCGATGTCGGCGTAAGGGCTGACACCTTCCTGAGTGAATTTTCTGGTAATCCGCATGGTCTGCTCCGGTTCTGATCAGACGTAACAGGGCGCTATCTGGTGATGCGCCAACATCGCCTGACTTTATATAGTTTGCTCAATGCTCTTGCGCTGCCCCTGATGCCGATATTTTCCAGCATTTCCAGAGCCCGCAGGTATGGGTATTCGGTGGTTTGGTCCCCCCTTGGAACCATCCGGTCCGTGGGAAAGACTATAATGGCAAAATTTCGCCACAGTCCACTAATCTTTGTGGTTGACAGTAATTTTTACCACAACATGTAGTGGGTCAATTGCTGTCTTGTTGATTCGATGCTGGTGGGATTCTCGTTAACAATCTCTGAATCGGTCCGGGAGGCCCGGAAAACTGCGATTTGTCTCGCAGCGCGATTGTGTGTCGGTCCTAAGACTCGGACTACATATTGTGTGGGAACGCGTTAAACCCACCCAACGTTTGATCAAGCTAACGCTGTTTTCATTCCATTTCCAGTGCCAAGCTGAAAATTAGGCGCCGCGTGGTTTTTCGTAGCATGGAAACCAATGATAACAGTTTGATATTTATATGAAAGTCTTGTTTCGGATCCGTGTGAAAAGGCAGGGGGAGCAAGCCTTCCGGCCTACTACATATATGGGGGGCATTGTGGATAAGGAGGTGGACAAAGCCCCCAGATGTAGATGGATCAAAGAGTCGTCGCCCTACAAGCAGTTGTGGGTTGTTTTCAGACGGAAATTTCCATCAAAGGCCGGCGCTGATTTATGCGTGCGCGGCGCAGGGCGAGGAGCCGGTTTGCGAACAGATCTAAATTGTCTTGGGATTGTTGAGGCCGGCGGCCCTGAAACATTGACTTTCCACGAACATCACGACATATAAGTCACTTGATTGACAGGGTGTATCACCAAACACGCTGTACTGCCTTTTGCCGCCATCGCGTAAAGCAGGCGGACAAACCAGATCTGGAGAGAGACCCAACATGGCCACCGTCGGCACCCGTATTTATACTGCGCTGTTTGGCAAGCGCGTTGGCGAAGACCGTTTCGGCAATACCTATTACACCGAAAAGACTCCGGCAAAGGGTCGTCGCACCAAGCGTTGGGTTGTTTACAAAGGTGTCGTCGAAGGATCCAAGGTCCCGGCTGAATGGCATGCCTGGCTGCATTACACCCTTGATGCGCCGCTGTCTGAAAAGGCCGAAGACCGTTATGACTGGCAGAAAGAACACCAGCCGAACCTGACGGGCACCAAGCATGCCTATCGTCCGAAGGGCCATGAATATAGTGGTGGCAAGCGTGCACCGGCGACCGGTGATTATCAGGCTTGGTCGCCGGAAGGCTGATTGATCCAAAAGAATACCGATTAACAGGCGGGCGCGGGGCAACTCGCGCCCGTTTGTGTTTTCGATATGTTTTGCCTGAATTCTGTTTCCCGATGGCCCGTTTGCGGCGGTTGTCTTTTGGGTGGTTGTTTTTCGGGGCGGGGCAATACAGTATAGGGTCCTGACCCTAAGTCTCAAAGAGATACAGAACGGATAAGGTCGATGAGCAACAGACTGATTGAAACCATTGCCGGTGCTGCCGTGATCGCTGTTGCGGTCGGATTTGCGGCCTATTCCTATTCACGCGCCGGAATCAGTACGGTGGAAGGCTATGAAATCATGGCCAGCTTCAATCGTATTGATGGTCTTGTTGTTGGCAATGACGTTCGTGTTTCAGGTGTGACCGTTGGAACGGTGACCGCCCAGGAACTTGATCCCGATACATATATGGCGGTCGTCAAAATGTCGGTGCGGTCCGATCTGGCATTGCCGATGGACAGTTCCGCCAAGATTGCGTCGGACGGGTTGCTGGGGGGCAAATTTGTTTCGCTTGAGCCGGGCGGGGATATCGACATGATCGAGGCCGGTGGCGAAATTGAATTCACCCAAGGGTCGGTGAACCTTGAAGATCTTATTGGTCAGGTTATCTATTCTTCGACCAACAGCGATAATTGATTGATCCGAGGGCCCGCGACAAGCGGCCATGATTTTGCCGGGATTGCACAGCAAGGTGCGACGCAGAGAACGCAGCAAGGCGTTGGTCAAATTCGTATAGAGACCTGTCTTGCCCTAGATGTCGGAGCGGTTGATGAAAAAGACCGGAAATGTTGATCACTTTCCCACCTGGCAGGCCAGCGATGGCTCGCCGCTTTCATGCGTGGAAAAGATCAAGGTTCTCAATGATAATTTCGGTGAACTGCGCGAGATCATGCAGGACGCGCTTGAAGATGCGCTTCTGATGGGCTGTGACGAAGAACAGTTCCGTAATGTGATGCGCGATCTGGTTGCCGAACTGCATAATCCCTATAACAAAAGCGACGAACAGGACTGAAGACCACAATGAAACGATCCTTTGCGATTGCTGCGATTTGTTCGACATGTGCAATGATCGGAACGGCGTCTTCGGCGCTTGATTATCGCCCGGCCCCGGTTGCCCAGCTGCAGGGGCTTGATAAAATTACTGCCCGCATTTCGACCTTTGAGGTGCCAGTAGGGCAGGTTGCGCGTTTCGGGACACTCGAAATCCGGGTGGATGCATGTTATCGAACACCCCCGGAAGAACTGCCGGAAAGTGCGACTTTCCTTGATATTGCCGACATTCGCGAAGATGGCAATACACCCCGCAAAGACCTGTTTTCCGGTTGGATGTTCGCATCAAGTCCCGGTTTGTCGGCCCTTGAACATCCGGTCTATGATGTGTGGCTGAAAGAATGTCTTGATCCGGCCGAGGGCGATGCCAGCGGCGGCGAATCCGCCCCGCAAGGCCAGGCCGCCCCGGAGCAGCCATAAATCCGATCATATCCAGATTGGCAACAAGCTGACCGCAAATGTGGTCAGCTTTTTTTCGTGGTGCGGCTGCATGATTTTGCAGGATTGGCGAAAAACCAACGGTATCGCGGCCAGCCGTTTCGACGGGATTGGGGCTATATTGTCAAGAATATGGCGAATGTTTTTGTCATTGTTTCCAAAACCGAAAATATGTGTTGCGGTTTCGTTGGCTTGAGAGGGTCGGGTAGGCCTGTCATCCTCACTTCACGATTTATTGCGGTGCAATGAGCCTTTGCACCTTGTGAAAATGAGGGAATTCAAAATGTTTAACTCGATTAAAAAAGCTGGCGCAACGCTGGCAGTCGTTGCCGGTCTTTCCGGTACAGCTTTCTCGGCCCAGGCGGCCGACACCTATAAACTGGATCCGACCCACACCAGTGTTCTGTTCATCGTGAACCACCTTGGTTTCTCCGATTATCAGGGCCGTTTTAACGGTGTTAGCGGCGAGCTGACCCTTGACCGCGAAGATCCGTCGGCATCATCTGCCACCATCACGATTGATCTCAACCAGATCGACAGTGGTGTCGAGGCGCTTGATAACCATATGAAAACCGCTGATTTCTTCAATGTTGAAGAATTCCCGACCGCGACCTTTACCAGCACCTCGGTTGAGCTGGTTGGTGACAATGCGGCAACCGTCACGGGCGACCTGACCCTTCTTGGCGAAACCAAGCCGCTGGTTCTTGACGTTACCCTTAGCGGTGAAGGCACCCATCCGATGACCGGTGATGAAGTTGTCGGTTTCTCGGCAGACGGTGTTGTGACCCGTACGGATTACGGCATGGACTTCCTCGTCCCGGGCGTTGGTGACGAAGTAACGCTTCAGATTTCTTCGGAATTCCTGAAGCAGAAGTAATCCGGCTTTATTGGATTTCGGGTGTGCGCTGTGGCAAATTTGCTGCGGCGCACATCACATTTCAGACCCGGGCAAGACATGGGCAGGCAGCAAGGAAAGCCGGTTATGACAATTCGCAGTACGAAGCACGCCTTTGGCGCGGTGACCAAGACCTTTCACTGGGTGATGGCGCTTCTTGTCATCAGCGTTTTTTCGATTGGCTGGTACATGGATTTCCTGCCGCTGGGGATGGAAAAGCTGGAATGGATATCGCGCCACAAGTCACTTGGCATAACGGTACTGGCGTTGGTGGTTCTGCGCGTTATCTGGCGCGTAAGTGAGCCGAGCCCGCATGAGCTTGGCAAACTTCAGATCGAACGTCTGGCGGCAAAGGCCGGGCATCTGGGATTGTATTTGTTGATGTTTGCCATGCCGTTGACCGGCTGGACCATGTCGTCGGCCGCGAACTTCCCTGTTAGCGTCTTTGGCCTGTTTACCTTGCCCAATCTTGTGTCGCCCGATCAGGAACTGTTTGAAACATTGCGCACGGTGCACTGGTTGTTGTCATGGGCGGTTGCCGGACTGGTCGGTGTTCATTTTCTGGCGGCACTCAAACATCATTTTTGGGATCGCGACGCGACATTGCGACGTATGTTGCCCGGCAAACTCGAGGAAAACTGACATGTTTCAGATGAAACGCAAAATGCTGCCTGCATTGGCAATTGCCACGACCATCGCCGGTTTTTCCGGGGCAGCACTGGCCGCCGACCAATGGGTGGTGGACGCCAATGAAAGCGAAATTGAATTTACCGGCACCCAGCTTGGTGCGGCGTTTGAAGGCAAGTTCGAATCCTTTGAAGCCGATATCGTCTTTTCGCCTGATGACCTTGCTGGATCCTCGGTCGAGGTTCTGATTGATATTGCATCGGTCAATACCAGCAATGGCGACCGTGACAGTCAGATCGTCTCGCCAGACTGGTTTGATGCGGCACAATGGCCGACCGCGAAGTTTGCCACCAAGTCCTTTAGCGAAATTGCGCCGGGCAAGTACGAAGCGGTTGCTGATTTGACGATCCGTGATGTCACCCGCGAAGTGACCTTGCCGTTTGATCTTGAGATCGAAGGCAACAAAGCCGAAGCCGAAGGGACGGTGACGATTAACCGCACCGACTTTGGTGTCGGGCAGGGCCAATGGCAGGACACGTCACAGGTTGGTGACGCTGTGACCATCAAAATCGAGATCGAGGCCATGCGTCCGTAACTCGGCACACGCTTGACCATCCCAAAAGAAAACCGCCCCGGAGACGATCCGGGGCGGCTTTTTGCACGTGTCCTGAATTACTTGGTGCGTGCGTTTATTTGGTTGCGCGTTTGCGCAGATCGGCAAGGAAGTGTTCAACCGCCTCATCAAGCGACTTTGCTTCGTCGACCAGTTTTTCGGCCGACTGGGCCAACTGGCTGGTGCCAGACGATACGCGACCGGCATTTTGGTTGACGGTCTCGATCCGCTGGGAGACTTCGCTGGTGCCGTCAGCGGCCTGCTGGACGTTGCGCGAAATCTCGCCAATAGCGGCATGCTGTTCTTCGACAGCAGCCGCAATCGCGGTCGAGCTATCGGCGACCTGTGCGATGGTTTCGGAAATCAGACGGATCGCCTCAACCGCTTCGCCGGTTTCATTCTGAACCGAGAGGATCTGCTGGTTGATTTCCTCGGTCGCCTTGGCGGTCTGGTTGGCAAGGTTCTTGACCTCGCTTGCGACCACGGCAAAGCCTTTGCCGGCATCGCCGGCACGTGCCGCCTCGATGGTGGCGTTAAGGGCCAGCAGGTTGGTCTGTTCGGCGATGTCCCCGATCAGCTTGGCAACATCGCCAATCTTCTGGGCCGCATCGGCCAAACCAGTAACGGTCTGGTTGGTGCGGGTTGCCTGTTCGTTGGCCTGATTGGCGATTTCGGCCGATTGGGAAATCTGGTGAGCGATTTCATCGCTTGAGGCTGTGAGTTCCTCGGTCGCGGCAGAGACAGTCTGAACGTTGGTCGAGGTCTGGGTGGTTGCAGATGCCACAGCCGCAGAAAGAGAACTGTTGGTGTTGCTGGCCTCTTCCATCGAGGATGTGGCTTTTTTCATCTCGGTGATCGAGCCCGAGATCGAACGGATCAAGCCTTTGACACGCGATTCAAGGCTGTCGGCCATATCGGTGATGTCCTGACGGCGTTGCTTGTCGGCCTGGGCCTCAAGCTCTTGCTGGCGGGTTTGCAGCTTCTGGTTTTCAAGCGCCTGCTGGCGGAAGGCGACCACTGTGCGGGCCATGTCACCCACTTCGTCACCTCGGTCCTGACCTTCGATCTCGCCTTCAAGTTTGCCACTGGCGATTTCGGTCATGCGGCTTGAAAGCTTGCTTAGTCCGACCGTGATGTTGCGGCCAATTGCAAAGGAAACGGCCAGCATGATTGCAATGACAATCGCGATGACGACCAGAACGAAAATCGCCTGTTCCCAGAAAGCCGCATCGACATCATCAATATAAATGCCGGTACCGATGACATCGCCCCAGGGCAGGGTTGCAGCAAAGGACTGTTTTTCAAAAAGGTCTTCTTCGGGATGGCCGGGCTTTGGCCAGAGATAGGTGAAGTACCCACCCGCCGGTGCCTTGGCGACGTCCAGCATGTTCTGAATGATGAAGGAACCGCTCGGGTCCTGAAGTTTGCTAAGATCCTTGCCAACAAGGGCGGGGTTGGCCGCATGCATCATGTTGACGCCCTTGCTGTCATAAGCAAAGAAGTAACCCGTGCCATCGTCGAACTTGGATGCCGCAGCAACCCGGTAAAATTCGGTTACGGCTTCTTCCTGACTGAGCTCGCCGCTATCGACCAGGTCCTGATAGGACTGTGCAGCCGTCACAAGCATTGTGGTTGTGGCTTTAACCTTGTCCTTGCGGTCCTCAAGCAAGGCTTCCCGCAATGCAAAAAGTTCCAGCGCCGAGATTACAAGCAGTGCAACCAGTGACAGCAAGGTCAGGCTCGCGACCTTCTTGCTGATCTTGATGTTTTGTAACATGTGATCTGTACCCGTGTATGTTGCCATTTCAGCAGCGATGTCAGGGGGATGGCACCCTTTCCTTACCCCTTGATGCGCGTATATTTTAAAACAGTTACCTGTCAAAAAGTATAGTAATATTTAGCCCTGTTGAGGAAATTCACTAATCAAAAGTTGTGCCTGTTGCGGTGCGACAACATTGGCCCATGCAGGCGCAGACAAGTGGCGTTGCACAGGGTTCGGTCAGGAATCAAAAAAGGACATCTGCGATCATTGCAGATGTCCTTTTTAAATGTCTTGCGACGGATCAAACCCGTGGGCTCAGGCAAGCACCTTTGTCAAAAATCCTGCGGCAATGCGAAGGCCTTCTTCGTCAATGCCATGTTGCAGGCCGGGCCTTTCATGAAGGCTGACTTCAATGCCATTGGCAGCAAGCGTTTCCTTGGCAAGACGCGATGCCTCAATCGGTACGACCGGATCGGCGGTACCATGGACCAGCACCATGGGCGGACGGGATTTGATTGCAGCACCAAACGTCTGTTCGCCGAGCAATGCACCGGAAAAGCCGACAACGCCGGCAATTTCATTATCACGTCGGGGGGCAGTTTGCAGGGACATCATGGTTCCTTGCGAAAAGCCGACCAGTGCGACCTTGTCCGCAGACACACCATGGGTTTCCATGACGTGATCGATGAAGTCATCGACATAAGCAGCACTTTTGCGTGCGCCTTCGGCCATGGCAGCAAGGGCGCCAGACATGGTTTCCGGCGCACGACGCAGGAATTCGGGATCATATTCGGCCAGACTGAACCACTGGCGTCCGAACGGCGACATTTCGCACGGGAAGGGCGCGTTTGGTGAATAAAAGGTGGTGTCGGGCAGGGCGCGTGCCAGATGCGGCGCCAAACCGATCAGGTCATTTCCATCCGCACCATAGCCATGCAGAAAGATGACAACGCTTTTGGTGGTGCCCGAGGCAGCCGGTTTGGCCGGACCAGATAACAATGTGTCGGTGCTCATGCGTGCTTTCCTGAATTTCCCTTTGCACCTGCTTAGCAATGCAGTCGACTGACCACCAGCATTTTTTGTCACAAAACCAAAGGTTCCCGGACAGCCGTGATTGCAGGAAACCCATAAACCGTCATGGCCTGTGGATAACTTTGTGGATGGAAAAGCAGGTTTGGGGAAAATTATCCTGTAAAATGTCAAAAACATCAGTTTTGGTCTTGAGTGCTTATTCCTCAGTATAGATTTCTTGAGTTTTCTAATTTAAAAGATGCAGATATTCTGTGGTTAATTTTAGTAAATAAAAACAAATAGTTATTTGATTTTCCTGTTTTTGATGTTTGGACGTCCTGTGGCATGCACCCGATTACGGGGTCAGATTTTCGAGGACAATTCGCGCACAAGCTGCATGAGGCGGGACAAAAAGTTAACGATGTGGATTTTTTGGACAGCCGGTCATTAAAAGGTGCCTTTTGCCGCCTGATAATCTGTGCCACAAGAATTCTTCCGGTTCGCCCGGATGCCCCACAGCATGATCCATAGACCGAGGTCCAAATGAACCGCACGCGCCGCTGGTTCGGCAAGGGTGATCGACGCGTTCTGGCGTTGACCCTGCCGATTATTCTTTCCAATGCGACTGTTCCGTTGCTTGGCGCGGTCGATACGGCCGTGGTCGGGCATCTCGATAGTCCGCATTATATCGGGGCGGTTGCGGTTGGCGCGCTTATCTTTTCCTATGTGTTCTGGAGCTTTGGCTTCTTGCGCATGGCCACTACGGGCCTTGCGGCACAAGCCTATGGGCGGCGTGACCCGAATGGTGTGCGTGCAGTATTTGCCCGCGCGGCCCTGATTGCTGTGGTTGCCGGTTTGGCGGTGATGGTGTTGCAATGGCCGATCATTGAACTGGCGATGAGCCTGATTGCGCCGACACCGGCGGTCGAGGCCGCCGCACGCGATTATTTCCATGTCCGGATCTGGGCGTCGCCTGCGACGCTGATGCAATATTGCATGCTGGGCTGGTTGTTGGCGATGCGTGACAGCCGGGCAGTGTTTATTTTTCAGGTGGTCCTAAATTCGCTGAACATCATCCTTGATATCCTGTTTGTGCAAGGGTTCGGCTGGGACGTGCGCGGGGTGGCGGGTGCCACGGTGATTGCGGACTATTCCGGTGTGGTGTTAGGCTGGTTCCTGATGCAGCCGCATCTTAAAAGATTGGGTGGGACGTGGCGCGGCATTGGTCTTTTTGATCGCGCGCAACTGGCCCGGCTGATGAAGATTAATGGCGATATCTTTATCCGCACCATGGCGCTGACATCTGCCTTTGCACTGTTTACCAGCTTCTCCGCCCGGTTTGGTGAGGTGACGCTTGCCGCCAATGCGGTTTTGCAAAACTTCCTGATGTTCGGGTCATTTGCCCTTGATGGTTTTGCCCATGCGGCAGAAACCCTTGTCGGGCAGGCCTATGGCGCGGAAAAGCGCAAGCAGTTCCTGTGGGCGGTGCACAAGACAACTGTTTGGGGGATTGTTTCAGCCGTGGTAATGGCTGCCCTGTTTGCCGCATCAGGGCCTTGGATCATTGATGCCCTTACAAGCATTCCGGAAGTCCGCGCAGCATCCTATGAATATCTGATGTGGGCGGTGGTATTGCCGATTACCGGGGTCTTGGGCTTTCAGTTTGACGGGGTGTTTCTGGGCGCGATGCAGACCAAGCATTGGCGCAACATGATGTTGCTGTCAGTCGCGATCTATGCCGGGTTTGCCTGGTGGGCCGTGGTGATGGGCAGCAACCATTTTCTGTGGGCCGCGTTTAACGGCTTCTTCCTGCTACGCGGGCTGACACTGGCGGTGCTGTTCCCGACGATCATTCCCAAGCAGCGTCAGGCTTTGGCGTAGAGCGCTTTTTCGGTTCGGCACTTGCTGATCGAGGTCCCCGCCTTCGCGGGGATGACGGTGGCAGATTGGCTTGTTTCGCTGTCACATCGTGATGGGTGGCATCGATCTGATGTTAGTCGGCGTCAGCAACCGGCAGGGTGGTGCTGTTTTTGACTTCATGCAGGGTGAAGCTTGATTTCATGTTGGCGACGCCGGGCAGCTTCATCATGACTTCGGACAGGAAGCGCTGATAGGCGGCGGGGTCCGGCACCACGATGCGCATCATGTAGTCCTGATTGCCGACCATGGCATAGCAATCAACGATTTCCGGGTGTTCCTGCACGGCCGTTTCAAAGCGGCGGAGCGACGGTTCGTCATGCTGGGTCAGCGATACGGTGACGAAGACATTCACACCAAGGCGAAGATGGGCCGGGTCCAGCAGGGCGACATATTTGCGGATGACGCCACTTTCCTCGAGCTTGCGCAGACGCCGCAGGCACGGCGAAACGGACAGGCCGACCTTGTCAGCCAGTTCGACCATGGAGATTCGACCGTCTTCCTGAATTTCACGAAGAATTTTGCGATCAATTGCGTCGAAACCGTTGCGCGCCATAGCGTGCCACACTCCTTTGGACGATAAGATAACGGGCCGAAACTCGCCCGGAGAACCGTATTTTCGGAAGGGTGGATTTTGCCAAATTCCCGACCGGGCGTACATAATTTCTGCTGCGCGATAAGCCATGACTTCGCGTTTCTGTCAATCTTTGCGTCGCCAAACGGTGCAATTTTTACGTCGAAATCCTGTATATGATCGCAATGCGGTGCAACAGATCTTAACCGCATCGTGCATGCCAAAGACTTGCAACAGGCAAGCAATGCAAGTATGACCTTCAATTCCTTGGAATGCCTGCAGTTGTGAGCATCTGCAGCGGAAGTTATCGTTGCCGTGTGCCATCCGGGCAGTGTAGTATAATCGTACCAATTTACTTATTTCGATTGTGATTATTCTCCTGCCGGGAGCCCGGGGGAGGTTGGCACTGTCTGACACTCGTCTGACATTGGCAGCCGATATACTGAAAGGCACGTATGGTGGACGCTGCGCAAAACACGCCGGGATATAACCTGGTTACAATTGGCGAGCATAAAATCAATATTCGTCCGGCGGTTCAGGCAGATCTCGCCAATGTTGTAGATCTTGATGACCGGACCACGGGACTGCGCAAGCCGGATTACTGGGACGACCTGTTTACCCGCTATGGCAACCGCAAGGATTCCCGTTTTTTCCTGATTGCCGAAGAAAACGGCACGCTTCTGGGTTGCATTTTTGGTGAAGTCCGGTCGTGGGAATTCAATTCCGTGCCGTGCGGCTGGGTTGGGACCGTTAGTGTCGAACCGGATCTGCGCATGGGCGGGATCGGTACCATCCTTTATAACGAAATCTGCCGCTGTTTCCGTAAGGCCGGGGTGACCAAAATCCGCACCATGATCCCACGCGATGCAACCGATCTGATGTCGTTCTTCCGGGCACAGGGTATGATGGCGGGGCCGTTCATCCAGCTGGAAACAGATATGGAAGAGGGGGAATAAGCCGATGATGTCCTTGCAAAAGGCGACGCTGTTTGCCCTCTATGCCGTGCTGGAACTGGCCGAAGATACCGACCGCCAGCTTTCGGCATCGGAAATTGCCGAACGTTACAATATTTCGACCAACCATCTGGCAAAGGTCCTGCGTGATCTTGGCCGGGCGGGGCTGGTTGAATCGGTCCGTGGTGCTGGTGGCGGCTACCGGTTCTGTGGCAACGCCAAGCGCACGACACTTTTGGATGTTGTGCAGTTGTTTGAAGAGGTCGGCACAAGTCCGTCCAACAGCATCGTGCAGAATACCAATGCCGGTGCGGCGCTTTCGATGGTGATGGATGAGATCGAGGAGATCACCCATGCCACATTGCTGTCGATCACGATCGAGACGATGCTGAAACTGATGCGCAAGCGTCGCCCGGAAAAACCGACATCCACCGGATTGTTCCGCGCGGTTTAACGCATAAACCAAGCACAGACACATACACCAGATAGACAAAAGGCCGTCAGATTACTCTGACGGCCTTTTTGATTTGCGAACGCGCGGCGGGCTTAGCTCTCGCTCTCTGCCGGGGCCGGTTCTGCTGATGCCTGGGCGGTATCCGAAGCCTTGTCAGCCGTTTCTGCCTTCGGGGCAGCTTTCTTGCGCGGACGGCGCGGTGCGCGCTTTTTGACTTCCTTGGCCGGTGCAGCGTCAGACTTTGCTTCGCTTGCGGTTTCAGCTGGTGCCTCGGTTGCTGCTGGTGCATCATCCTCTGCCGGTGCTTCGTCGCTGGCCTTTTTGGTCGAACGGCGCGGCTTTCTGGCCGTCGTTGATTTCGACTTTTCAGCAGCAGGCTTGCGCTTGGCCGTGGTGGTCTTTTTCGGTGCTTCTTCTTCGTCGTCAGAAGGCTTTTTGCCAAGGCTTGAGGCCGGCACTTCGGTCAGAAGGAAGCTTGGGACGTGATCGCCAAAGCCGATGACTGTTTTGTCATCGCGGTCGTCACGATCACGGCGATTGTTGCGGTTGTTACGGTCATTGCGATCGTTGCGGTCGTTGCGATCATTACGCTCGGTCCGATCCGGACGCTCGGTGCGGTTGCGATCAGTGTTGCCCGCGTTATTACGTGCGTCGCGCGCCGGTGCCTTGGGGGCATCGGCGTCTTTTTGCGGTTGCGCGTCGGATTTGGCCGGTGACGGGGCGTCAGTTGCCGCTTCCTTTTTATCCGATCTTGCCGGACGGGCGGGTTTGTCGTCACGCGTATTGGGCTTGCGGCTTTTCTTGTTGCGACGCTTCTTGCCGGTAAAGTCCAGCTCCAGCGTCTCAATGCCTTCAAGTTCGGTCAGCGGGATGTCCATATTGATGGACTTGTTGATCGCAGCAACAAGTTTGCCATCCTCTGGCACGGCCAGGGTAAAGGCCTTGCCATCACGGCCAGCGCGACCGGTACGACCGGTACGGTGGACGTAATCCTCGGCATTGAACGGCACATCAAAGTTAAAGACGTGCGAAACATCGGCAACGTCAATGCCGCGTGCGGCAACGTCCGAGCAGACGAGCAAGGTGATCTCGCCGGTTTTGAATTTTGCCAGCGTTTCGGTGCGTTCGCTTTGCGCCAGATCGCCATGCATGCGACCGGCATTAAAGCCGTGCTTGGTCAGCGATTTATAGAGGATGTCGACGTCTTTTTTGCGGTTACAGAACACAAAGGCGTTGCGGACATCTTCGGCGCGGATCAGGCGGCGCAGGGCTTCGCGCTTGTCAAAATCGTCAAGGACAAGGAGCTTGTGTTCGACCGTGGTTGCCATCGTCGAAGGCGGCGATACGGTGATTTCCTTGGGATTGGACAGGAACTTGTCGGCAAGGCGTTTGATTTCCTTGGGCATGGTCGCCGAGAAGAAAAGCGTCTGGCGCTGCTTGGGCAGCATGTTGACGATCTTTTCGATGTCGGGAATGAAGCCCATGTCGAGCATGCGGTCGGCTTCGTCGATCACAAGCAGTTTGCAATCAGACAGCAGCAGCTTGCCGCGCTCAAACGTATCAATCAGGCGGCCCGGGGTCGCGATGATGACATCCGCACCTTTTTCAAGGACCTTGCTTTGCTCGGCAGCAGATTCGCCACCAATAATCAACGCCTTGGACAGCGAGATATATTTGCCATAGGTGTCAAAGTTTGCAGCAACCTGGGTGGCCAGTTCGCGGGTCGGCTCCAGAATGATGGAACGCGGCATCCGCATGCGGGCCCGACCATGATGGAGAATATCAAGCATCGGCAGGGTGAAGCTGGCCGTTTTGCCCGTGCCCGTTTGCGCACAGCCCAGAATGTCGCGTGCCATCAGCACCGACGGAATAGCTTGGGCCTGGATCGGGGTTGGGGTGTCGTAGCCGGCGTCTGCGACGGCTTTGAGGATATCTTCGCTCAGACCGAGATCGGCGAAATTCATATGGTTCGTTTTCCCGCAAAGAAATGCGTTAAGGTTAAGCGGATCGCTAGAAATCTGATTGCGTCGTAAAGCCAACCCTTAATTAAGTCAAGAAAAACGCCGCTTATTTGCCTTGGAAAACCCATTCGGCGGGCTTTGAGAGGCTTGTTTGCAACAATTTGACAGCGTAATCTGCCACGACAGCTCATACTCGGGGAGAAAAACAGTGCTGATGGACGCAACCCGTTCAAGTTTGCTGATAATCGACGTTCAGGAAAAACTCTATCCGGCCTGTCTGGAACCGGATCAGATCATCGCCAATTGCTGTTTTCTGATCAAATGCGCCAATCGCCTTGAGGTGCCAGTGATCGTCACCGAACAGTATCCCAAGGGTCTTGGACATACGGCCAAACCGATTGTCGATCTTCTGGAAAAGCCGGGTGATGCTGCTGAGGGCGGCAATGTCGTTTCCAAGGTGGCATTTTCCGCCGTTCCGGCCGATGGCTTTATCGAGAAGATGGAAGAAAATCAGGGGCGTGATCAGGTGGTGGTTGCGGGCATGGAAACCCATGTCTGTGTGCTGCAAACCGTGATGGATTTGATTGAACGTGGCCGGGAGGTTTATGTGGTGTCCGATGCGGTGACATCGCGCAGCCAGCATGACAAGATTTTCGGCCTAGAGCGCATGCGTGATGCCGGGGCTAAAATCGTAACCCGCGAAAGCGTGATGTTTGAATGGCTTCGGGTGGCAGGCACGCCGGAATTCAAGGAACTGAGCGCGCTGATTAAATGAGTTCGATCTCAAAGAAAGATACCGGGCACGCCGAAGGTGAGGGCGTGCCCGTTGTGTTTTTGTCAGGCATGCTTGCCGATCAGCGTATGTGGCATCCGGCGATTGCCGCATATGACGATAATGACGATCCGGCCAAGCCCGCACTTATGCCGGTATTCTGTGAATTGTTTGATCAGGATACGGTTGCGGATATGGCGCGTGCAGTGCTTGAAACCGCGCCGGATCGCTTTGCGCTCGTCGGTATGTCGATGGGCGGCTATGTCGCCTTTGAAATCCTGCGTCAGGCCTCGGAACGTGTCAGTCACCTGATGCTGGTTAATACAAGGGCAACGGCCGACAGCCAGGCGGTGCGACGGCGGCGTTTGTTGCTGTCGCGCATTGTCGCGGGCAAAACGCCGTTTGTCGCGGTCAACGACGGCATGCTTGATGAGATGCTTCACCCCGATAATCGCAATGATGCCGGATTGGTTTTCCTGTTGACCGCAATGGGCGACGCATGCGGGGCCACAGTGTTCGCGCGACAAAATCATGCGGTTGCGACCCGCCCGGACAGCATGACGGATCTTGGCAATATTGCCGTGCCATGCAGCGTTGTTGTCGGTACGCATGACCGGATCATAAGCCCTGAAAGCCACCGGGAGATGGCCGATGCCATTCCCGGTGCGACCTATCAGGAAGTTCCCGGTGCGGGGCATTATGTGCCACTTGAGCAGCCCGTTGAGTTTGCCCGGTCACTTGCAGCGCTTTTGGTGCGTTAGCAGCTCGGCAAGAACGGGCTGCAATACCGATCGTCATTGTTGCGCAGGTGACGCGGGAAGAGCTGATAGTTGACCGTGTCAGCGTTGTTTTCGACCTGTTCGGCAAACTGGGCCGCATTGAAGTGTGCGCGGGTTTCCGAAATGATTTTATCCCCGACACAGAAGCCGAAACGGACGGTGACGCGATCGCTTGTCTCATCCATGGGAAGAGATTTTGGGTCAGTGCAGAGCTTGCCCCGCATGGTGGATTGTTCCGGATTGACGACGGCAACCATCCGGTTTTCCGGCTTGATGACTTCCCCATCTGCAATGTCGGCCGGATCAGTGACAAAGCGCAGACGCGGCGGGTAGCCATGGTTTGACATGGCCGCACTCCAGAAATCATCGGTGAAGGTGTTATTGGCATCAACGATTTCAAGCATCATCACACGGCTTGGCGCGCCGGCTGTCCGGAAGCTGTCGACTTCGGTGACCTCATAATGGGCGCGTTCGATCACGGCGATGTTGCAACCGGCAAGCGCAACCAGACCACTTGCAGCAACAGCGATTGAAAACGGGCGTGTCAATTTTGACAGTCGCGGTGCGGGCGCAGACATGGCTTTCATCCTTTCAGGCTTGCTGAGACCAAAGAACCTATTCCTAGATATTGTCTGAAAATTGCCAAAGTCACGCGGTTGCGCCGATTTTTAAGGGCAGAAAACAAAAAACCCGGCTCAAAGGCCGGGTTTTGTTGGTATTTCGAGATGCCGATCAGACGTCGATATCCTCGACGAAGCGGGCGTGTTCCTGAATGAACTGGAAACGTAGCTCCGGCTTTTTGCCCATCAGGCGGGTTACAAGATCCTTGGTCTGACCGCGGGCATCCGGTTCGGCGGCATCGGGCAGGGTGACACGCAGAAGCGTGCGTTTCTTGTGTGCCATGGTGGTTTCGCGCAGCTGTTGCGGCGGCATTTCACCCAGACCCTTAAATCGGGAAATCTCGACCTTGTTCGGGTTCTTGAACTCGGTTTCGAGAATGACTTCCTTTTCGGCATCATCCATGGCGTAGATCGACTTGCCACCTTGGGTCAGGCGGTAAAGCGGCGGCATCGCCAGATACAGATGGCCGTTTTCGATCAGGCCAGGCATTTCCTGATAGAAGAAGGTCATCAGAAGGGATGCGATATGTGCGCCATCGACGTCAGCATCGGTCATGATGATGATGCGTTCATAGCGCAGATCACCCAGCCTGAAATCAGATCCCGAACCGCAGCCAAAGGCTTCGATCATGTCCTTGATTTCCTGGTTGGCCATCATCTTTTCATAGGTCGCCGACGCAACGTTCAGGATCTTACCGCGCAGCGGCAGGACGGCCTGCGTTTCGCGGTCACGGGCCTGTTTGGCAGAACCACCTGCAGAGTCACCCTCCACCAGGAAGATTTCGGTGCCAGCCGCGATTGAACGCGAACAGTCAGCAAGCTTGCCCGGCAGGCGCAGACGACGGGTCGCCGACTGACGCTTGGTTTCCTTTTTCTCCTTGCGGCGCTGACGTTCCTCGGCGCGCAGGATGATGCGTTCAAGCAGACGCTTGGCGTTTTCGGTATCCCCGGTCAGCCAGTGGTCAAAGTGGTCACGCACCGCGGTTTCAACCAGTTTGGTTGCACCCTGTGTGCCCAGCTTTTCCTTGGTCTGGCCCTGGAATTGCGGATCGGGAATAAACACCGACAGCATGATGCAGCCGCCGCCAAAGACGTCCTCGGCGGTGATGGCTGCGGCCTTTTTCTGACCCAGCATATCGCCATAGGCCTTGATCGCCTTGGTAATGGCATAGCGGAAACCGGCTTCGTGTGTGCCGCCAAGCGGGGTCGGGACAGTGTTACAGTAAGAATGGAAATAGCCTTCGCCGCTTTCCGGCCAGCCAATCGCCCATTCAACACGCCCGGCACTTTCAGAAAACTTGGCTTCGCCTGCGAACGGACGGTCTGTAACCATCTCGCGGCCTTCAAGCGTCATCTCGAGGTAATCGAGAATGCCGTTCGGGAACTTCAGGACTTCTTGCTGCGGGGTCGGGTCGTCACTGGTCAGAAGCGACGGGTCAACCGACCAGCGGATTTCAACACCCTTGTAGAGATAGGCTTTGGAGCGCGCCATACGGAAGATGGTCGCTGCCTTGAGCTTGGCGCGGGTGCCGAAAATCTCGGGGTCGGGTCTGAAAATAACCGTGGTTCCGCGACGATTGTTGATCGCACCGCCATCCTGAAGCGGCCCCAGCGGGGTGCCCTTGGAATATTCCTGAAACACCATCTTGCGATCACGGCAGACTTCAACGCGGAATTTGTCGGTCAACGCGTTCACCACCGACATACCGACACCGTGCAGGCCGCCTGACGTCTCATAGGCCTTGCCAGAGAACTTGCCACCCGAGTGCAGGGTGGTCAGGATCACCTCAAGGGCGGATTTGTCGGGAAATTTCGGATGCGGGTCGGTCGGAATACCACGCCCGTTATCGCGTACCAGCACAGTATTGTCTGGCTGCAATTCCAGTTCGATCCAGTCGGCGTGGCCAGCAACCGCTTCGTCCATCGAGTTATCGAGAATTTCCGCGACCAGATGATGCAATGCAGCATCATCGGTGCCGCCGATATACATACCGGGGCGTCGACGGACGGGCTCAAGGCCCTCGAGAACTTCAATATCCTTGGCGGAATAGGCTTTATCGGTGGACTGGTTTGAATCTTCAAAAAGGTCGGTCATGCCCCGGAACGCAACTTCTTTTATTGTGTTAAAACAAGGTCCAATACCGTATATCTGTTCTTCGATATTATGGTCTTGGAAGCCTCGGCGCTAAACGAGTACCATATCTTTATCGGTTCGTACCAGATGATCGGTGCGCACCGACCATAAAAATGTGTTTTTGAATCCAATGCAAGTGATGGTCGCTACTTCCGACCATAATTTTGCCAGGCTTGGACGCAGAAAACCGCGACCGGGAGGTCCAATAAAAAAATGGCGTGTCGTAACAGGCGTGCCGCCAACTGGAGTGAGCCTGATGGCGACTGAGAAAGATCAATCCATTCTTGCGGAAAGCACGATGCCGCGCGGTGAACTTTGCACCCGAACCCTTGCCATGCCCGCCGATACCAACCCAAGTGGTGATATTTTCGGTGGCTGGCTGATGTCGCAGATGGATATCGCCGGTGGCGTGATGGCAAGTCAGGTCGCCGAAGGGCGTGTTGCGACCATCGCAGTGGACGGCATGACGTTCCATCGCCCGGTGTATGTCGGCGATACAGTTTGCGTTTATGGCGACATCGAGAAAATCGGCAATACATCGATTGTGCTGCATCTCGAATCCTGGGTGCTCCGCCGCAATCAACCGCCGCGCATCAAGGTGACTGAGGCGACATTTACGTTTGTCGCGATTGACGCCGAAGGTCGACCGCGCCCGGTACGCAAGGATGAGGCAGACGCCTAAGCCCTCGCTAGATCAAATTCAGGAGCCCCGCCATGCAGAGCCAAACTGTGTCCACGCTGTTGACCCGTCTGGTTCTTGTCTGCGGGGCTTTGTTGTTTCCCATGCTAGCCGACGCGGGCGAGGCAGATGTGGTTGCGGCCAAGGCGACCAAGACCGGCGAGAATACCTATCGGTTTGATGTGACCGTGGCGCATGACGACACGGGTTGGAATCATTACGCCAATGTCTGGCAGGTGATCGGGCCGGACGGGGCGATATTGGGGGAGCGAGTGTTGGCACATCCGCATGTCAATGAGCAGCCCTTTACGCGGTCCCTGTCCGGTGTGACGATCCCGGCAGATATCAAAGGTGTCACGGTGCGGGCTGGCGATCTGGTGCACGAATTTGGTGGTGCAGAGTTAAGGATCGAACTGCCTGTTGAGGCTGGGCAATCTGTGACGGTTTCAAATTAGATCGAAACGTCTGCCCAAGTCCGCGGGCCGAAGCCCAGGGCAGGGTGTAGCACGTTGTTACCAGCTTGCCTTGGCAACACGCATGAAGTTTTCGCCCATGATTTTATCGACATCATCGGCCGAATAACCAATCGAAATCAGGGCATCCGCGAGGGCAGGGAGTTTGCGCGGGTCGAACACCGCAGCCCCACCTGCGCCGGGGCCATAGCCGCTGGCGGCGGGCCAATAGAAGTCCTTGTCGACGCCATCCGGGAAGTCGTTGGTGCCGGCGACCGATGGCATGGTATCAAGCCCGATGCCGACATGATCAACACCGACCAGATCAACCGCATATTTGATATGGCGGATCATGTCGGGAACTTCCGGTGCGTTTTTGGATTTGATGAAGCGCTGGAAACCGCAAATGCCGATGACCCCACCGGTATCGGCACAGGCCTTGATCTGTTCATCATCGATGCAGCGTTCATGACCACCCAGTTCCCTGGGGTTGGCGTGGCTGAACACGACCGGCTTGGATGAGACCCGCATGATATCAAGCGAGCTTTGCCGTCCGGTGTGGGAGCAATCCATGATCATGCCGCTGGTGTTCACGGCCTTGACCATTTCAACACCGAGATCGGTCAGCGGGATATCGACATCATGACAGCCCCCAGAAACCGAATTGTTGCGGTTATAGGCAAAGTGGATCTGCTTGACGCCAAGCTTGGCAAAGACCGGCACCATTTCGGGCATGTCCTGGAGCATGACCGAGCCTTCAAGATCAAAGCCGACGCCGAGCAACCCTTTGGATTTGGCAATTGCGAGATCCTCGAATTTCTCAATCTGCATGTATTTATCGGGGTGGGCGGCGATCTTGGCGCGGAAGGCGGCGATCACGCGCAGGATATGGGCAATGCTGTTCATATCCATGCCGACATTGACACAGACATAGTCGATATGACCGGCGACATAGGTATCAAGCAGGTCTATCGGTGTCTTTTCATCAAGCGGCAGGCAGGCATGCGCATCCCATGTGAAGGACGGATTATGCCGACGTTGGTAATTGGCAAGTTTGCTGTCGGCCGGGGCGAAGGGTGTTGCGAAGCTCAGTGTGGTGGCGGAAGTCATGGTGTCTCCGTTCAGTCCCAGTCGACAAAGCTGTCGACAACGGCGCGGTCATAGCCGCCGGCAGCCTTGTAAAGCTGTTGCGAGTAGGGATGTTCAAGTCTGCCATCTGCGAGTTGGCTTGCGGTGGCACGTTCAACAATACGGCCATGGTTCATAATGGCAATATCGTCGCACATATGGGCCACCACGGCGAGGTCGTGACTGACCATGATGTAAGTCAGGCCAAGTTCCCGGCGCAAGCGTGACAGAAGATTAAGCACTTCGGCCTGAATAGATACATCAAGGGCCGAGGTCGGCTCATCAAGCAGCAAAATCTTGGGTTCAAGGATCAGGGCGCGGGCAATCGCGACACGCTGGCGCTGCCCACCGGAAAGCTGGTGGGGATAGCGGAAGCGGAACGAGTTATCGAGCCCGACCTGCTCAAGCGCCTGCACCACACGCGCGTCGGAATTGCCAAGCCCGTGGATATTGACCGGTTCGGTCAGGATGCGGTCAATGGTATGACGCGGATGGAGCGATCCGAACGGGTCCTGAAACACCATCTGCACAAGGCGATAGAATGTCTTGTCGCGCGTGGGGCCGAGTTCCTTGTTGTTGACCAGAATTTCACCTTCCCAGTCATCGACAAGGCCAGTGATGGTACGAAGAACCGTCGATTTGCCCGATCCCGATTCACCAACGAGGCCGAAAGACCCGTTTTTCGGAACCTTGATATCGACATCCTTGAGAACGTGGTTGTCGTCAAACCAGGCATTGAGTTTGTTGATTTCAATCATGTGTCTACCCCTTAACCTTCGGCCCAGCTTGCTTCGCGTTCAAGGATCGGCAGATCAGAATGATCGCCATCCATTTTCGGCAAGCAGTTCAAAAGTCCCTTGGTGTAGGGGTGTTTGGCTTCGTGCAGGGCGGACGCCTTGATTTCTTCCACCACGTGGCCCTGATACATGACCAGTACACGGTCGCAGAAGCTTGAAACCAGTTGCAGGTCGTGACTGATGAAAATCAGCGCCATACCACGATCGCGCACCAGATCATCAAGGATCGCCATCACCTGAAGCTGCACGGTGACATCAAGGGCCGATGTCGGTTCATCGGCAATGATCAGTTCAGGATCGGGGATCAGCATCATGGCGATCATGACGCGTTGCCCCATGCCGCCGGATACCTCATGCGGGTAGGAATTGAACACGCGCTCTGGATCGCGGATTTTAACCGCATCAAGCATATCAATCGCGCGGTGGCGGGCTTCCTTGGCGTTGACCTTGTGGTGTTCGCGGTAGGCCTCGATGATTTGATCGCCAATGGTCATGACAGGGTTCAGCGAATATTTCGGGTCCTGCATGATCATGGAAATGCGCGCACCGCGTACCTTGCGCCATTGTTTGGGCGTGAGGTTTGCCAGGTCGACGTCATGGAAGGTCATTTGATCAGCGGTAATTTTACCGTTGGCCGCCGTCAGGCCCAAGATGGCACGCCCGGTCTGGGATTTACCAGACCCGGATTCGCCAACAATTCCAAGCCGTTCACGACCAAGATCAAAAGACACACCACGCACGGCATGCACATCCCCCTTGGGCGTGTTGAAGGTGACTTCGAGGTTTTTGACCAACAGAAGGGTTTCATTGGACATGATCAATCGCCTCCACGCGGGTCAAGAACATCACGCAGGCCATCACCCAGAAGGTTAAAGCCAAGGCTGACGATGAAAATGGCGATACCCGGGACGGTGGCAACCCACCATTGTTCGAGCAGGAACTGACGACCCTCAGAAACCATTGCCCCCCATTCCGGCATCGGTGGCTGTGCACCAAGACCAAGGAAGCCAAGACCGGCGGCAATCAGGATCATGCCCGCCATATCAAGGGTCACACGCACAACAAGCGAGCTCATGCACATTGGCATGATGTGACCGGTAATCAGGCCCAGGTTCGATGTGCCCTGAAGACGGGCGGCTTCGATGAAGTCGGATTTGCGCACCGTGATGGTTTCAGCCCGTGCGATACGGGCATAAGGCGGCCATGCGGTAATCGCAATGGCAAGAATGGCGTTTTCCAATCCCGGTCCAAGAGCGGACACAAAGGCCAACGCCAGGATCAGTTTCGGGAAAGCCAGAAAGATATCGGTGATGCGCATCAAGGTGGCATCGATCCAGCCGCCAAAGAATCCGGCGGCTGTGCCAACCAGCAGGCCGACCGGGGCTGCAGTGATGACAACAAGGGCGACGATCAAAAGGGTGTATTGCGCACCATAGATCAGACGCGACAGAATATCGCGGCCCAGCTGATCCGTGCCAAACCAGTGTTCGGCACCGGGTGGTTGGATACGATTGGCAAGGTCAGCTGCCAGCGGATCATAAGGGGCCAGAAGCGGGGCAAAGATCGTTACCAGAATAAGGCCGATCACGATCGAAAGGCCGATCATGGCAAGTTTGTTTTCGGTGAACTTGACCCAGCCAAGCCAGGCGCGCCCACATTTTGCCTGCCAGCGCGATTTTGGCGTATCGGATGTCAGCCATTGTTTCAGGCCGGTTTGCGAAACTTGTGTTTGTGTTGTCATGATTATCTCCGCGCTCTGGGGTCGAGCAGGCGGTAAAGCACGTCAGAAAGCATGTTCACGCCGATAAAGACCGCACCGACCACAATCGTGCCACCGAGAACCGCATTCATGTCGGCATTGAGCAACGAGTTGGTGATGTAAAGACCAAGTCCCGGCCACGCGAAGATGATTTCGGTGAGAACCGAACCTTCGAGCAGGTTTGCGTATGACAGCGCAATCACGGTCACCAGTGGAACCATGACATTGCCAAGAGCGTGACGCCAGATGATGCGATGTTCGGAAATGCCTTTGACGCGCGCGGTCAGGATATATTCCTGACTAAGCTGTTCGAGCATGAAGGAACGGGTCATGCGGGCGATATAGGCCAAAGAGAAATAGGCCAGGATCGATGCAGGCAGAACAATGTGCGAGACAGCGTTCCAGAACAGGTCCATGTCGCCTTCGATCAGAGTATCAACCAGCATAAGACCGGTGGTGGGTTCGATATAGTCGAGATAGAACGAATCAAGGCGTCCTGGACCCGCAACCCAGTCGAGCTTCATGTAAAATACCAGAAGCCCCATCAGACCCAGCCAGAAGATCGGCATGGAATAGCCAGCAAGGCCGATCACGCGAACCATGTGGTCGGGCCATTTACCCTTGTTGATGGCGGCAAAAACGCCAGCGGGAATACCCAGAACAACACCGATAATGGTTGCAATGGTCGCTAGTTCAAGGGTGGCCGGGAAGACACGTTTGATGTCATCGAGCACGGTATTGGATGTCAGCACCGATTGGCCGAAGTTACCCTGCAGTACGTTGGAAATATAAATAAAGAACTGCTGCCAAAGCGGCAGGTTAAGTCCCATTTCCTCCCGCACGCGGTTGTACGTGCTTTGCGATGCATGATCACCAACAGCGGCCAGCACCGGATCAATCGGCAAGACGCGACCGATCAGGAATGTGACAAGCAGCAGGCCAAAAAATGTAATGGCAAGCGAGAATACCAGCCGCAGGAAAGTTCCCGTCGGGCCGGAAGCGAAACGGGCGCGGTTGCGCCCGTCCCGTTTTTTGCGTTTAACAGCGGACATTACGACCGTTGTCTCCTTCGTCCAGATTAGTCTTTGGTGACATAACGATAATAGTTGTTATCGAATGACGGACCGAGGACGAAGTTGTTCACGTTACCGCGCATGGATGCGATCTCGGTTTCCTGGAACATGATCACGAACGGACCGTTTTCCAGAACTGCTTTCTGAAGATCGACATACATCGCAGCACGTTTCGCATCGTCGCGTTCCAGCGTGGCGGCATCGGTTTTTGCCGTCAAGTCACCGGCATCCCACGAGTTACGCCAAGCAAGCGGCTTTGCAGCGGCATCGTCGGAGTTATCCGGGTTCCACGCAAAGGTTGATGCGTTGGTGTGCGGATCCTGATAGTCCGGACCCCATCGACCGATATAGATATCGTGCTGACGGGCGCGGTATTTGGTCAGGGTCTGCTTGCCATCACCCGGAATGATTTCCAGATTGATGCCAGCCTGTGACCAGGTCGCCTGAATCGACTGAGCCATCGCCATGATCGCGGTGGTGTTACGGGTATCCATGGTTACGCTGAACCCGTCCGGATAGCCGGCCTCGGCCAAAAGGGCCTTGGCTTTTTCGACATCCAGGGAATAGGGGTTCTCGTTATATGCGCCCAGGAAACCTTCAGGCAGGAAGGCCTGATGGATCTGCGAACGACCAGCCAGGATGGTTTCGGAAATGCCTTTGTAATCGACAAGGTATTTCAGAGCTTCGCGGACTTTCGGGTTCGACAGATATTCGTTTTTCTGCGACAGACCGAGATACCACAGAGCACCTTTCCCCTTGGACATCATCTTGATGTCGTCATTGTCAGAAATGGCAGCCAACTGATCGGCTTCGAGGTTACGGGCAATATCGATATCGCCTTTTTCAAGGAGGAGCTGCTGAGCTGCGGCTTCCTTGACGCTCTGGATGATTACGCGCTTCATTTCTGGCGCGCCATCCCAGTAATCTTCGTTGCCGGTCAGGCTAAGGCTTTCGCCCGCGGTCCATTTGTTCAGTTTGAACGGGCCGGAGCCAGCATAGTTGGTTTTAAGCCATTCATGGCCGAGGTCGCCGTCCACTTCATGGGCAAGGACTTCTTCCTTGTCGACAACCGAGCCAACGCCAGCGGTCAGGCAGTACAGCACGAAGCTTGGTGCATAAGGTTTGTCGACTTCCATGACCAGCGTGGAATCGTCGGTGGCGTAGATCTTTTCCTTGACGTTGTCGGCAGTGAAGCCGAACTGGCCCAGAATGAAGGCCGGCGACTGATCCAGCAGGATCACGCGCTGGAGCGAGAAGGCTGCGTCTTCGGCGGTCAACTCGTTGCCAGAGGCAAAGGTAATGCCGTCACGGATTTTGAAGGTAAAGGTCTTGCCGTCTTCGGAGACATCCCAGCTTTCGGCAACGACGCCATAGATCTTCGACACATCGTCATTGTCGAAACCGATCAGGCGGTCATAGGTGTTACCGGCATATTCAGCGCCCGAGAATTCGAAAATCTGGGCCGGGTCGAGCGTGATGATGTCATCAATGGCAAAAGCCATGACCAAAGCATTTTTCGGCGTTTCGGCCTGTGCCATCATAGGTGCGGTCGCGAGCGCGGTCCCCATGACCAGCCCTGCAATAAATTTGCGCATGATGCGCCTCCCGATTGTTGTTGTGGGACTGCAGGCCAATGCGTGGACTGATCGGCTATCGAAAGGGAGGGCCAAAACGAGACGGACTCAGCTTTATAACCATCCGGAGTTCTATCGACGCCTTCAGGCCCTTATAATTGCGGGGCGGCCTGCAGGTTCGCTTAGTGCATGTGGAGCTGAGCATAATTTATACGATTAATCAATGATCAGTCGGTCAGTAATGCTGTCTAAATCAGCAAATGGCACAACTTTCCCGAAAATGAATTTCTTAAGGTTGTGTGATGTCTTGGTGAAATTACCCACGCGGGTAGAGCGGTGGTTTTACGCCGGGATTTGGCGTTAGAAACAAAAAAGCGCCAGCGAAAAAATCGCGGCGCTTATTTTGTACGTCATTCCCAATCAGGGAGGGAATGGCGCGAGTGACGAGACTTGAACTCGCGGCCTCCGGCGTGACAGGCCGGCGCTCTA
>NZ_LPXK01000009.1:0-515996 GCF_001618185.1 Thalassospira sp. MCCC 1A02898
GCCCATTGCGCTTGATATCGATGCAGGCCTTACGGACTCGAGTGAAATTCTGTCTGTGACAATCTCTGGCGTTCCAGACGGTGCAACCCTGACCGCAGGTACGAATAACGGTGATGGATCCTGGACGCTAAGCCCGGATCAACTCGATGGACTGAGAGTTCGGGCACCGCAAAACTATAGCGGCTCGTTTGATCTTGAGGTAACGGCGCAATCTGCCGACGGATCTGATATCGCCAGCAGCAGTGAGACAATTATTGTTGATGTCGAGGGGGTTGCAGACCGACCGACGCTTGACGTTTCTGATACCCAAGGCCTTGAAGACACTGCAATTGCCCTTGATATTGATGCCGCGCTGACGGATCCCAGTGAGGTACTGAGTGTCATCGTCAGTGGCGTGCCCGATGGTGCGGAATTGTCGGCTGGCACAGACAACGGTGATGGTACCTGGACACTTGATGCCGATGACCTGTCCGGATTGACGATCACACCACCGGAAAACTACAGCGGTTCGTTTGATCTTAAGGTGGTTGCGCAATCAAGAGACGGAGAGTCTGTCGCTTCTACCGCCGATCCGATCCGTCTGACGCGTGGTTCCAGTGGTGGCAATAGCACAATTACCGTCGAGGTTACCGGTGTCGCAGATGCGCCGACACTGGATGTGTCGGATGCATCGGGTAACGAAGATGGTGCGATTGCGCTCAGCATAGATGCGGGCCTCACGGATAGTTCCGAAACACTGAACGTGACCATTTCCGGAGTCCCGGACGGCGCGACCTTGTCGGCCGGTAATGATAATGGTGACGGCACGTGGACGCTGAGCTCTGAGCAGCTTGCAGGTTTGACTATCACGCCGCCCGGTGATTTCAGCGGCTCGTTCGATCTTGGGGTTACTGCAACCTCGGCTGACGGTTCGGATGTTGCGGCTGCCACCGACAGCATCACCGTCGATGTTACTGGCGTTGCCGATGCACCGACGCTCGACGTCAGCGATGCAAGCGGATCTGAGGACAGTGCCATTGCGCTGAACATCGACGCCGGGCTGACGGATGCCAACGAGACTCTGATAGTTACCATCTCCGGCGTTCCGAACGGCGGGACCTTGTCGGCTGGTACCGACAACGGTGATGGAACTTGGACGTTGAATTCGGATCAGCTAGCAGGTCTCACAATCACACCGCCCGATGATTTCAGTGGTTCGTTCGATCTCGGTGTGACGGCAACTTCCGCAGATGGCGAAGACGTTGCGACCGCGACCGGTTCTATTACGGTTGACGTCACTGGCGTTGCGGATGCACCGACGTTGGATGTTTCCGACGCAAGCGGCAATGAAGACGGCGCCATTGCCTTGAACATTGACGCTGGTTTGGCGGATTCGAGTGAAACGCTGACCATAACGATTAGCGGTGTGCCAGAAGGCGCGACGCTATCGGCCGGGACAGACAATGGTGATGGCACCTGGACTCTTAGCAGTGATAAACTCGAAGGTCTCAGCGTTACGCCCCCGTCCGACTTCAGTGGCAGTTTTGATCTCGAAATTACCGCCAGCACGCAGGACGGGATTGATATCGCATCGGTTACCGACACCGTCATGGTTGACGTTGCCGGTGTTGCCGATGCGCCGACACTTGATGTCGCAAATGCAAGCGGTTCTGAAGATAGTGCGATCACACTCGATATCGATGCTGGTCTTACGGATTCAAGTGAATCACTGACTGTGACCATCAGCGGCGTTCCAGAAGGTTCCGCCTTGTCGGCTGGAACCGATAATGGTGACAGCACATGGACTCTAAGCTCTGAGCAGCTTGATGGTTTGACAATCACGCCGCCTGAGAACTTCAGCGGTTCCTTCGACCTCGGCGTGACGGCAACTTCTGCGGATGGCGAAGACGTTGCGACCACGACCGGTTCTATTACGGTTGACGTGACTGGTGTTGCGGATGCACCGACGCTGGATGTCAGTAATGCATCTGGCAACGAAGATTCAGCGATCACGCTCAATCTTGATGCAGGTCTTACAGACAGTTCTGAAACGCTGACGGTGACGATCTCTGGCGTTCCGGAAGGTGCAACCTTGTCGGCAGGTACCGATAACGGTGATGGCACATGGACGTTGAACCCTGAGCAGCTTGACGGTTTGACTGTGACCCCGGCTGAGGATTTCAGCGGGTCGTTCGATTTGCGTGTTACGGCGACCTCTGCCGATGGCGAGGATATTGCAAGTGTAAGTGACACGATCACGGTCGATGTTGCCGGGGTTGCCGATACGCCGACATTGGATGTGTCGGATGCGTCGGGTTCGGAAGACAGTGATATTGCGCTTGATATCGAGGCGGGGCTTTCCGATGCATCGGAAGTGCTGTCGGTGACAATTTCGGGTGTCCCGGAAGGTGCGCGCCTGTCTGCGGGTACCAATAACGGTGATGGGACCTGGAGTTTGGCAGCGGCAGACCTTGCAGGGCTGACATTGACACCGGCGGAGGATTATTCAGGCGCGTTTGATCTGGATGTCACTGTGACCTCGACCGATGGCACAGATACCTCGACGATTAGCGATACCATTACAGTGGATGTTGGCGGTGTGGCGGATACGCCAAGCCTTGATGTGTCCGATATTTCTGGCAACGAAGACACGGACATCGCGCTTGCCATTGATGCCGGGCTGAGTGACAGCTCTGAAACCATGACGATTACGGTGTCCGGCGTGCCAGACGGGGCGAGCCTTTCGGCCGGTACCAACAATGGCGATGGCACCTGGACGCTGAGTGCTGGCGACCTTGAAGGCCTGACAATTACGCCTTCGGATGACTATTCCGGCGCGTTTGACCTTGCGGTCACGGTGACCTCGACCGATGGCAGCGATACCAGCAGTGTGAGTGATACGATCACGGTGAATGTTGCCGGTGTGGCGGATACCCCGACCCTTGAAGTCGAGGATGCCAGTGGCGATGAAGGAACCGCCGTTGCGCTTGATATTGACGCTGCGGTCACGGATGCGAGCGAGACCTTGACGGTTACCGTCAGTGGCGTGCCAGAGGGCGCGACCTTGTCGGCCGGTACCGACAATGGCGACGGCACCTGGACGCTGACATCGGCACAGCTGTCGGGCCTGACCATTTCGGCGGCCAGTGATTATGCCGGCACGTTTGAGCTGACTGTTTCGGTCCAGTCGCGCGATGGCGACGATACAGCAACTACCACAGCCATCCTTGAAGTGACCTTTGATCCCGTTCAGGACGACGACGAAGTCATCTGGGACCCGAACGATGATGGCGTGATTGAAACCGGATCCGGGAACGACACGGTTGGCGGCAATGATGGGGATGACACCATCAGCACCAATGCCGGGAACGATACGATCTGGGCTGGCAATGGTGATGACGTGGTCTATGCCGGGGATGGCGATGACAGCGTCACCGGTGATGGTGGTAACGATACGATCTATGGCGGTGGTGGCAACGATACCCTGCACGGGGGCGAAGGTCGCAACACCATCGATGGCGGCACCGGCAATGACTATATTACAGGTGGCAGCGACCGTGACACGATCAGGTCCAGTGCCGGTGACAACATTGTTTATGCCAGTGAAGGCCAAAACTATATCGAAACTGGCGCCGGTAATGACAGCCTCTATGCCGGAAGTGGTGACGACACCATTCTGGGCGGTGATGGCGACAACTATGTCAGTGCTGGTGAAGGTCGGAACGAGATCACGACCGGGTCGGGAGATGACAGCATCCTGGCCGGAAGTGGCAACGACACCATCAGTGCCGGGGATGGTGACAACTATATAAATGTCGGCGAGGGCAAAAACACCATCGCATCCGGGATCGGTGATGACAGCATCATGACCGGATCGGGCGACGATGTGATTGATGCCGGCGATGGCAATAACACCATTACCGCTGGCGAAGGCCGCAATACCATCGATACAGGCAGTGGGGATGACAGCATCACCACCGGCAGCGACAAGGACACCATTTCGGCTGGAGATGGCAATGACAGCATTGATGCCGGGAGCGGCCACAACACCGTCTGGGGCGGTGGTGGTGATGATTCGATCCACGGCGCGTGGGGCGATGACACCTTCTATGGCGGCGATGGCAACGATATCCTCAATGCGGATGGCGGTGACAACGTGTTTGACGGCGGTGCCGGGGACGACACCTTGAGCGCCGGTTGGGGCGAAGACACGTTCAGTGGCGGTGCTGGCAACGATACGCTTGATGGCGGCGGTGGTGACGACAGCCTTGATGGTGGTGACGGCAATGACCGCCTTCTGGGTGGTGCAGGCAGTGACATGCTGCTTGGTGGGGCTGGCAATGACATCTTGCTGGGCGGTGAGGGGGATGACACCCTGATCGGCGGTATTGGCGATGACAGCCTCTATGGCGGGGGTGGGTCGGACCTGTTCATCTTCAACATGGGCGATGGCAATGATCATGTGGATGGCGGTGCCAACGGATGGACCACCGATACCATTGAATTGCACGGGGCCGGTGGAAGCAATATCGACTCGAGCGACTGGACCCTTGTCCTTGATGAGGGCGAGATTACCAAAAGCAAGGGACACTCCCTTGAACTGTCCACCGATTCGTCGGGAACAATCGTGTTTTCTGACGGTTCCGAGTTGACATTCTCCAATGTCGAACGTATCGAGTGGTGACGAATTCGCATTTCGGATGCCGTCGGGACGAAATCCCGGCGGCATTGCCGGTTTTCTGGGGGTAAATGCCCTGTCACGAGTTGACAGCTCTGGTATGAAGCCCTATACAGCGGACCTCGAATTTTATCGGATTACCTTATTTAGAACGGAGTAAGTGCAGTGAAGCGCACCTACCAGCCAAGCAAACTCGTACGGAAACGCCGCCACGGCTTCCGTTCCCGCAGCGCGACCGTCGGTGGCCGCCGTGTGCTGACCGCACGCCGCGCCAAGGGCCGCAAGCGTCTGTCGGCCTAATGTCGTGACCGTTTCGGTGGAACGCCTTAAAAAGCGGGCGGAGTTTCTCCGTGTTGCGGGCACCCGCCGGAAATGGGTTACACAGGGATTGATCCTGCAGGGCGCACCGCGGCCGGGGATCAAACCGGACACAGAATACGCCGGTGAAGACCGACTCGTACGAGTCGGGTTTACCGTCACCAAAAAGGTGGGAAAGGCCGTCGTCCGCAATCGCGTTCGGCGGCGTTTGCGTGCTGTGGCAGAGCAATTGATGAGCGAACACGCATTGCCCGGTTGGGATTATGTTGTGATCGGTCGTGCGCAGACCATTGATCGGCCTTTTGACAAGCTGATTGATGATATGCGTTTTGCCCTGCGTCGGGTTCCTGATGCCAAGCCGTCTGCGCCTGATGCGCGTCGTCCGAAAAAAGGACGCGCTAACAGCAAGTCAGCCGGTTCGACGAAGGCAGGAGGCCCGGGAAAATGACATTCATGCGTGCTCCCGGTTTTTTTGCCCGTCTTCTTCAAGTCGCAGTTCGCGGCTATCAGCTGTTTTTGTCGCCATATATCGGGTGGTCGTGCCGTTATCAGCCGACCTGTTCGGCTTTTATGCTCGAAGCATTGGCCCGTCATGGTGCATTAAAAGGCGGCTGGATGGGATTTAAACGGATAATGCGTTGCCATCCATGGGGTGGTCATGGTTATGATCCCGTGCCCGGATGTGGCTGTGAACAGAACAAAGCGTCGTCGGATGGTGAAAACCGGTCCCCGGCGCTTTCGTCATGTAAATAGAATATGCGGTCGGCACCTGCTGGCTGAAAAAAGCGGAAAGAGGCGATGAACGAACAACGTAACCTGTGGGTAGCAATTGCATCAGCAGTTGTGATTCTTATCGGGTGGCAATTCTTCTTTGCGCCCGAGCCTGGTCCTCAGGTTCGTGAAGCGCAGGTTCGCGAACAGCTTAATGCGGACGGAACCAACGCGCCGCAGGTATCCGGTCCGGCCGTACCGGGTGGTCAACCCACTGTTCCGGCTGTTAAGCGCGAAGACGCGCTGGCCAAATCGCCACGAATCAAGATTGATACCCCGCGTGTCGAAGGTTCGATTCGTCTTGTCGGCGGTGTGATCGACGACATTCAGCTTCAGGATTACCGCGAGACCGAAGAACCTGACAGCCCGCTGATCCACGTTCTGAACCCGACCGGCAGCAACGATGCCTATTTCGCAGAGTTCGGCTGGGTCGGTGCGAAAAGCGGTATGGCACTGCCAAGCAGCGACACCCAGTGGACTGCTGATAAAGAATTGCTGACACCAGACAGCCCGGTCACCCTGACCTGGGACAATGGTGAAGGCCTGACCTTCAAACGTGAAATCGCGATTGACGAGAACTATCTGTTCACCGTCAACCAGTCGGTGGTCAACAATACCGGCGGCGATGTCGTTCTGTATCCCTATGGCCTGATTTCGCGCAAGAACAAGCCGCAGACTGCCGGGTTCTATATCCTGCACGAAGGTCCGCTTGGCG
The DNA here is from genome assembly GCF_001618185.1 of Thalassospira sp. MCCC 1A02898. Classification (NCBI taxonomy): domain Bacteria; kingdom Pseudomonadati; phylum Pseudomonadota; class Alphaproteobacteria; order Rhodospirillales; family Thalassospiraceae; genus Thalassospira; species Thalassospira sp. MCCC 1A02898. The sequence continues at coordinate 6,462 of NZ_LPXK01000009.1, forward strand.
TGATCGACGGTACGCTCACCGAGATCGACTATGACGATCTGGCGGATGACGGTGCGATCGAACAGAAAACCACCGGTGGCTGGCTTGGCATTACCGACAAATATTGGCTGGTTGCGTTGGCGCCTTCCTCGGACGAGGAAATGACCACGCGCTTTAGCCACCATGTTGCGGAAAACGCCGACAAGTATCAGACCGATTACCTTGGTGCCCCGCGCACGATTGCGGCCGGTAGCGAAGGCGCTGCCGAGACGCGCCTGTTTGCTGGTGCCAAGGAAGTGACCCTGCTTGATACCTATGCCGAGGATTACGGGATCACCAACTTCGATCTCGCGATTGACTTTGGCTGGTTCTACTTCCTAACCAAGCCGTTCTTCCTGTTCCTGCAGTATCTCTATCATCTGGTTGGCAACTTTGGCGTCTCGATCCTGATCATCACCGTGATCATCAAGGCGATCATGTTCCCGCTGGCCAACAAGTCGTACAAATCGATGAGTGCGATGAAAAAGCTGCAGCCGCAAATCACCGAGATGCGCGAGAAGTTCAAGGACGACCGTCAGCGTCAGCAGCAGGAAATGATGGCGCTTTACAAGCGTGAGAAGATCAACCCGGCTTCGGGCTGTCTGCCGATCATTGTGCAGATCCCGGTCTTCTTTGCGCTGTATAAAGTTCTGTTTGTCAGCATTGAGATGCGCCATGCGCCGTTCTTTGGCTGGATTCAGGATTTGTCGGCACCCGATCCGACCTCGCTGTTTAACCTGTTCGGTTTGATCCCGTGGGATCCGCCGCAGATGCTGATGATTGGTGTCTGGCCGTTGATCATGGGTGTGACCATGTATCTGCAGCAGAAACTGAACCCGGCGCCGGCTGATCCGACCCAGGCGAAGATCATGATGTTCCTGCCGTTCATCTTTACCTTCATGCTGGCAAGCTTCCCGGCAGGTCTGGTGATTTACTGGGCGTGGAACAACCTGCTGTCCATCGCACAGCAGCGCTACATCATGTACAAGATGGGGATTTAATCCCCATCTACCCTTCACGGGTTGACCTTCCCTTCGGGGAGCATCCCCGACAGATCGGGGAAGGAAAGACGATGACACAAGAAAACCTGCCGTCGGCAACTGCAATACCGACGCATGAAGACTCAGTGATCGAAGCCGGGCGGAAGCTTTTTAGCCGCCCGGTTAACTTCGTTCTTGGCGTCGCACAGCTCGAACAACTGCCGCCGGAAGACAAAACAGAAATCTGTTTTGCCGGGCGTTCAAACGTCGGCAAGTCCAGCCTGATCAACGCGATCACCGGCCGTAAGGACATTGCGCGTACGTCAAACACGCCGGGCCGGACCCAGCAGTTGAACTATTTCGATCTTGATGGTGCATGCTATATCGTGGATTTGCCGGGCTATGGCTTTGCCCAGGCACCCAAGGATATCGTTGATACGTGGCATGCTTTGATCAAACAATACCTGCGCGGGCGTGTAACGCTGCGCCGTGTGTTTGTTTTGATTGATTCCAGACATGGCTTCAAGAAGGCTGATCTGGATATGATGAAGCTGCTTGATGAGGCTGCTGTGCCTTATCAGGTTGTGCTGACCAAGGCAGACAAGTTAAAAAAGGGACAGCTTGAAAAACGCATCAAGGAAGTGGTCGACGGGTTGATCAAACACCCGGCAGCCCTGCCGCAGATTTTTGCGACTTCAAGCGAGAAGAATACCGGCCTTGCCGAATTGCGGGCAGAAATATCCACCCTGCTTTGATCCCGGCAGGCACATAAAGCGACAATATGGGGAAGTGACATGAACGACCAAACCCGTTCTGAAGAAGACCAATCGGAAGCCAGCGCATATCGCATGCTGGCACGTGCCCAGGTGCTTTCCGAGGCTCTTCCCTTTATGCGCCGCTTTAACGGCCAGAAAATAGTCGTCAAGTATGGCGGCCATGCCATGGGTGATCCTGAACTGGCGCGTTTGTTTGCCCAGGACATGGTGTTGCTCAAACAGGTCGGCATGAACCCGATTGTTGTGCATGGTGGCGGACCGCAGATCGGCCAGATGCTCAAGCAGCTTAATATCCAGTCGGAATTCGTTGATGGCCTTCGTGTCACCGATCAGCAGACCATCGATGTTGTCGAAATGGTTCTGGCCGGCAAGATCAACAAGGAAATCGTATCAAACATCAATGCCGCAGGCGGCGTTGGCGTTGGTCTGTGCGGCAAGGATGCCAACCTGATTACCGCGCGCAAACTGACGCGGACCAAACGTGATCCGGAAAGCAATATCGAGAAGGTTCTTGATCTTGGCTTTGTCGGCGAACCGGTGAAGGTTGATCCGCACGTGCTTGATTGCTTTATCGATACCGACATTATTCCGGTGATCTCGCCGATCGGCGTTGGTGAAGACGGTCAGACCTATAATATCAACGCCGATACGGCTGCCGGTGCGATTGCAAAGGCCGTTGGTGCCAGCCGTCTTTACATGCTGACCGACGTAAAAGGGATCCTTGATCAGAACAAGAACCTTGTACGGGACGCTGACACCGCCCACATCAATGCAATGATTGCGGATGGCACCATTCAGGGCGGAATGATTCCCAAAACCGAAACCTGCATGGATGCCGTTGAAAACGGGGTCGAAGCCGCCGTGATCGTTGATGGTCGCGCACCACATGCAGTTTTGCTGGAACTGTTCACCGAACGCGGTGCAGGCACAATGATCAGAGGTAACTAAAGGTCGATAACAAACCACCACTTTAGGTTAGTTTATTTCGACCTATATCTGGCTCCGAAGGGCAATTTGGGGTATGTTGAGGCAAATCGGTATGCATTAAGCGCATAACGCATTGTCTTTGCGAATGAAAACAAGCCCGGAGCACCCGTTGTGACCACAGCGGAAAAACAGATTTCCCGTCATTGGGACTTTGCGGATGCGACCCTTAAGGCGTTGCGTGAGCGCGGCCTGCGCCCGACACCCGAACTGTATCATGTTTGGTTTGTCTATTTTGCCGAGGAAAACCCCGAAATCCTGCGCGTCATCGATGCTGTGCAGGCCAGTGGGGAACCCTTGGCCGAGGACACGCTTCTTCAGCTGTATTACCGCTATATCTTTGACCGTCAGGCCGCAGATTTCCTGCAGCGCGGGATGGAAGATTTTTCCGAGCTTGTTGAAAGCAGCGATGAATGTCTGACAACCGCGCGAAGCGGGTTTCAGGATTATGGTGCGCTGCTGACGCGATCTCTTGAGACGCTTAAGGATCATCAGCAGGTCAGCCCGGTTCTAAGCGAGATCATCGAAAAGACCGACGAGATGCAACATACGGTCGAAGGCCTGCATCAGCGCCTTGATCAGTATCTTGGCAAGGTCGAACGGCTGCAACGCGAACTCGAAGAAACCCGCGAACGATCCTATACCGACGGTCTGACGCGTGTTTCCAACCGGATGTATTTCGAAGAACAGCTCAACCTGCTTGTTGCAGAGCACGACTCGTCAAAATACCCCGAGCCATTCTGTGTGATGATTGTCGACCTTGACCAGTTCAAGGCGATCAATGACCGCTTTGGTCACCGCATCGGGGATGAAATCCTTGTCCTGATTGCGTCGATGTTGAAGGCCAATATCAAGGGGCGCGATGTTGTCGCGCGCTATGGTGGTGACGAGTTTGCCATCCTGCTGCCTCAGACGCCCCTGGTCGATGCCATGTCACTGGCAGACGATATGAGCAAACGCATTGCCGAACGTGAAATCAAGGCAAAGCAATCAGGTGTCTCGTTTGGTCAGATGACCATATCGATTGGTGTTGCGCAATATGTCGCCAAGGAAGGCGGCGCGAAACTGATCGACCGGGCCGACGGCGCGCTTTACCGGGCCAAAAAAGAAGGCCGTAACCGCAATTTCGCGGCGTAAGCAGCCTTTTCCAACCTTTGATATCAGTGACAGACGATGATTTGCGCGCCCGATGCATGTGTGCCATGAGGGCCGCGGACTTGCATTGAAGCGTTCAAAAGCGTATGTAACCAGCGCCCGGCAAGGATCAATGTCCTTGCCGGGCGTTCCGCACTTGCAGCATCCTTTTTGAATTGCGCTGGCGGAATAATTCCCAAAACCGAACTTTGGATCGCAGAAGTCCGAGCATGAAAGAGCCGCGCGTCGTCACATTTGGTTGTCGCCTTAACACCTATGAATCCGAGGTGATGCGCGACCATGCCAAAAATGCCGGACTTGATGATGCAATCATCATCAATACCTGTGCCGTCACGACCGAGGCAGAACGTCAGGCACGTCAAAGCATCCGCCGTCTGCGCCGCGAAAACCCGGACGCCAAAATCTTCGTTACCGGCTGTGCTGTTCAGGTCAATCCCGACAAGTTCGCCAATATGGGTGAGATTGATCGCATCTTTGGCAACGACGCCAAGATGAAGGCTGAAACCTTCATGATGCCCGAACATGAACGCGTCGTGGTCAATGACATCATGTCGGTCGAAGAAACCGCAAGCCATCTTGTATCGGGCTTTGAGGGACGCGCGCGCGCCTTTGTGCAGGTCCAGAATGGCTGTGACCATCGCTGCACGTTCTGTATCATTCCCTATGGCCGTGGTAATTCGCGCAGTGTGCCGATGGGGGAAATCGTTACCCAGGTCCGTGAACTGGTGGCCAATGGTTATGGCGAAGTGGTTCTGACCGGGGTCGATATCACATCCTATGGCCATGATTTGCCCGGCAAGCCGACACTGGGGCAGATGTCGCGCCGGTTGCTGGCACAGGTGCCGGAACTGCCGCGTCTGCGCATTTCATCAATTGACCCGGTCGAGGTGGACGAAGACCTGTTTCGTCTGATCGAAACCGAACCGCGCCTGATGCCGCATATGCATATCAGCCTGCAGGCAGGCGACGACATGGTGCTTAAGCGCATGAAGCGCCGCCATCTGCGCCAGGACGTTGTCGATTTTTGTAAAAAGGTCCGCGATCTGCGCCCGGATGTGACGTTTGGTGCTGATATCATTGCCGGTTTCCCGACCGAGACCGATGAAATGGCGGAAAATACCCTGCGTCTGGTTGATGAATGCGGCCTGATTTATCTGCATGTCTTCCCGTATTCCTCGCGCCCGGGAACGCCGGCGGCCAAGATGCCGCAAGTGCCCAAGGACCTGCGCAAGGAACGGGCAAGTGCCCTTCGCGAAGCGGGCGAGATACAGCTGAACAAGTTCCTGCAATCGCGCATCGGCATGACCGAGAATGTGTTGGTTGAAAAGGAAAATACCGGCCATACGGAGCATTTTGCTCCCGTTCTGCTGGATCGCGTGATAGAAGCGGGCACGATAGCAAAGGCCAAAGTCACCGGCCTTGAAGATGGAAAACTGATAGCGGAGCTTGCGGGATGAGTGAAGAGGGGAAAAAAAGCTGGTTTAGCCGCCTGAAAGACGGGCTGAAACGGTCCTCCTCAAAACTGACCACCGGCATTTCCGATATCTTCACCAAGCGCCGTCTTGATGATGACGCGCTCGAAGAATTTGAAGACCTTCTGATCACATCCGACCTTGGCGTGACAACTGCCGCAAAACTGAGCGCGGAACTGTCCAAGACCCGGTTTGACAAGGAAGTCGATTCCGCCGAAATCCAGGAATTCATCGCCGAAGAAGTTGCCAAGATCCTTGAGCCGGTCGCGCAGCCGCTGGTGATTGATGCCAGCAAGAAACCGCATGTGGTGTTGGTGGTTGGTGTGAACGGATCGGGTAAAACCACGACCATCGGCAAGCTTGCCAAGACCTATAAGGACCAGGGCCTCAAGGTCATGATGGCAGCTGGCGATACGTTCCGCGCGGCTGCGGTCGAGCAGCTTAAAGTCTGGGGTGAACGCACCGATTGCCCGGTGATTGCACGTGACACGGGTGCGGATGCCGCAGGCCTTGCCTTTGATGCGATCGAGCAGGCCCAGCGCGAAGGTTATGACCTGTTGCTGATTGATACCGCCGGTCGCCTGCAAAACAAGGCCCATCTGATGGACGAGCTTAAAAAGATCGTCCGGGTGATTAAAAAGCGCGATGAAACGGCACCGCATGACACGCTTCTGGTGCTGGATGCCACCACGGGCCAGAACGCGCACTCACAGGTCGAAACCTTTGGTCAGGCAACCAATGTGTCGGGTCTTATCGTCACCAAGCTTGATGGCACAGCCAAGGGCGGTGTTGTTGTCGCACTGGCCGAGAAGTTCGGCAAGCCGGTGCATGCGATTGGTGTGGGTGAATCTGCTGAAGATCTGCGCCCGTTCGAGGCCAAATCCTTTGCCAGAAGTCTTGCTGGTCTGGAAGACTAACCAAGAGATACAAAATAAAGCCCAAAAAAGACCGCCATTTGGCGGTCTTTTTGTAATTCAGAGATCCTTGGCGATACGATCCAGCGTTTTGGAAAAATCGACCATTTCCGTTGCCAGCCCGTCGAGGGCCTTTGAGACCTCAGTCGGTTGGTTGTCCAACGAGATCGCGTGTATTTCCGTTGTCAGGGTGTCCGCCCGTGCTTTCAGGCCATTGGCGAGGCGTGTGTCGGCATTGCCCAGCAACCAGCCCATGACCTTGTCGCGGAGCTCCTCAAGGTTCTGAAGGTCCGGGTCGGGGGAGGCGGCATTGATCCCGAAGGGACGCACGCCCAGTTCAAGCTGGCGGGCATGGCTGCGCAAATGGCCTGCCGCGTCATGGCAAAGTGATTTGAGCGCGCTGTTCTGTGCGACAGGGTAGATCGCCTCCAGACGTACGGCGAAATCAATCGTGTCGCGCATGACGTCATTAATCTCGTTCTGCTGGGGCAAGGTTTTGGTCTTTGCCTCCCCGTCATTGATAACCTCGTCGACGAAGCTGTTGGGGGCAAAGACTGGCAGAACAGCGGTACGGATGGCAAATTTGGCCGGAAGTTTGCCGATGATTTCGCCGTCGGCCAGAATGGGCGCACCGTCTTCGCCATCGACCTTGATTGTGTCGCACTGAATTGACGTCGCATAGCTGCTGTCATCGACAGAGCCAAATAACAGCTCGGCTGCGATATCAAGGCCACTTAGCGTGTCGACACTGTCGCGAATGGCAAACATGTGCAAAAGACCGTCTTCCGGGCTTTTGGTTTCGCTAGGGCGCAATCCACCGCCAAAATATCGGCCATTGGTGATGGTGACCTGACGCAGCTTCATAGCTTGTGGGGCGTCTTCGCCGCACGTGATGGTCAGATCAAGCGGATCCATTTCATGCCAGCTTTGCCAGTTGGCAACCGCGTAGCTGATGGCCCCCAAGGTGCGTTTGAGGTCGGGATTGATGCGTTTGCGCGCATCGGCGGGTACGCCAATGCTGGCCGCGTTGATAAAGCTTTTGTCATTCACGCTGCCGATATCAAGCATTCTGACCTGACCGTGGATGGATGCGCGCGCCGCATCAATCAGATCGTCAGGCAATGTCAGGGTGCGGGCAAAATCGTTTGCCGTGCCAAGCGGTACCGGGATGAGAACGACCTTCTGCGAAATCACGGTATCAAGGACCGCATTAATGGTGCCATCACCACCGCCGACCGCGACGATATCGCCCGGTGCACAGCTGGTGCTGATCTGTTCCTTGATGACGTCAGGGTTATCGCACAGCGTCAGCTCGGTCTTGTAACCGGCATCTTCGAACACATTGCGCAGCGGCTGTGCGCCGTTATCACGCCACTCGTCGGGGAGTTTCGACTTCGTCAGCAGCAAGTGGACCTTGCCAGTCAGATCAGAGCTTTTCATCATGCTGTACCGTTGGTTTGGGGGCACAAAAAAGAACCGGCACCCGAAGGCGCCGGTTCATCATATCATATTGGCATGATTACGAGATCGTTGCACGCAGCATCCATGCTGCTTCTTCGTGAACACCGATCCGCTCGGTCAGCATGTCGGCGGTTTTCACATCATCAACTTCCTCGGCGGCAGCCACCCCGTCACGGAGCAGGCGGGCCATTTTTTCGTGATCCTCGACCAGTTCCTTGACCATGTCTTCGGTCGAAAGAAGTTTGGTCTGATCCTTGATGGACGAGTTTTCCATCATCTCGCTGAGACCCGTTGGCGCCGTAAAGCCGATGGCGCGGATGCGTTCCGCCATATCATCAATGGCGGTATTGAGGTCCTCGTAATGCTCCTCGGTCATGTTGTGGAGCGAATAGAAAGCCGGACCCACCACATTCCAGTGAACACCACGAACTTTGGCATACAGTACATGCGACGAGCCAACGATCTTGGTCAGCATTTTCGCCAGTTCGCGACGATCCTTGCGGTCCACGCCAGTCTCGACGGGAACTTCCTTCGCAATGGTCTGCATACTGCTATGTGCCATAACTAAAACTCCTTTTGTTTACAGCGTGCCCGTGAAATCGGATTGCGCATTCTTTATTGCGCTGTACCCCGTTTCGTATTGTGGGCGCTTGCAGATGAAACGTGCATTCCGCCAGAAGGTTCCAGAAAATAAAATCAACACAATTGGAACATTCTTTCGCACCATCCGTTGTGAATGATAAGCAGCGTGCAAGTAATTGTGCTGTGTTTGTTTAATAAGGAGGTTGTGATGTTGAACAAGAATATGCTGATGATCGGTACTGTACTTATGTCTGTTTCTGTAATGGCGCCGGCTTATGCCGGGTCTGACAGCTCGGACACCATGGCGACCGACGATGCAGTGAAGTCCGACGTCAATGAGCTGGGCAACGAAATTGCAGCCCAGTACGAAGAAGCCAAAGACTTTACGTTCGAGCAGAAAGAAGACTTCCTTGCCTGGGTTGACGCCAAATCCAAACAGCTTGGCGAACAGTACGACGAGGTTTCTGCCGAAGTTAAGGATGACAGCGAAGATGCTGTCGAAGAAATGGCTGAGGCCTGGGACAGCGCAAGCGATGAGCTGAGCGATGCCCTTGAAAATGCCAAGGATGCATCTGCGGATACCTGGGAAGATGTAAAGGCCAACACTGTAAATGCGCTTGAAGATGCGCAGAAGGCCATCTCGGATACTCAGACCGCCGAATAAGACGTCACAACCTGAACTCGGCGGATGACGTCCGAGGTTAGCAGCCCGCCCGGCTTCGGGCGGGCTGCTTTTGTTTTGGGGCAGGACCGCCAACAAGGATTAGAATATGTCGGGCGATAATCAAAAAACAGGAATGCGCATAAAAAACGGGTTGGCATATGCCAAGTCCCGCCTCGCCAAACTTGCAGAGGGACGCAAGGGACTTGGGGGGATTTCTGTCGCGTCGTTTCTTGAAACCACGATCATCCCGATTCCGATCGAAGTCATCGTTGCCCCGATCATGGCGGCTTCACGGACGCGCGGGTTTATTGTGGCATCCGTAACACTGGCAGGCAGTGTGCTTGGTGCGGTGGCGTTATATCTTTTGGCGTGGGTTTTGTTTGATGACCTTGCCCAGCCGCTTATTGATCTGGTCGGCGGGCAGCAGGAATTCGAAGATCTGGAAGGCCGATTTGCCGAAGGCGGATTCTGGGTGGTCTTTGCGATCAGTATTACACCGGTCCCGATGCAGCTTGCTGCCCTGGCCGCAGGGGCGACATCCTATCCGATCTGGTTGTTTCTGATTGCGATCACGGCATCGCGTGCGATCAGATATTACGGATTGTGGTTGCTGGTTTTGGGGTTTGGTGCAGGAATCGCCCGCATTTTCGAGGGGCGCAAACCCGATTTACGGCAAGATGCGACCTGAAACTGGTCCGAAAACACGCCTAAATAAAAAAGACCCGGCAGTTCGCCGGGTCTTTTTTTTGGGAAAATCAAATTTTTTATTCCGTCTCGATGCGGAAATCGGTGGTGCTTTTACCCTCGGTATCGGGGTCATCGACGTCTTCTGCGACGAGGCCACGACGAATGAGCTCGCGGATTGCGGCTGCTCGGGTCGGCATCCGATGATCAAAACGCCAGTCATCGATGAATTTCAATTCATCATCATCAAGCATGATCTGGAGCTTTTCTGTTCTCTTCGACGTAGGCACGTGGGGTTTCCTGTAAATTTCAGAGGTTCTTAAAACCGTCCGAAGTCGTTGAAAATCAAAGCGTTCCAAAATTTTGGAGTAACTTACGTTACCGCTGTTTTCTCCGTAACACAACCATCTTGCTGAATCGACATCACTGAAGTCATGGGCGTAAGTAACGTAAAGTAATTATAATGAGTTCCTAAGGTATATTGAGCATGTTGATTAATGAGAGTTAAGTAAGTCAGTTGATGTTTCTATGTATATTGGGTGACATACTTGTATTGCCTAAGTGAAACATACGATTTTACTTTAAATTTTATTTTCGTTTGTTAGGGTCAGGTCATCCGAACAAGGAGGTTGTGATGTCTGAACAAGTGATGAACGAAATCGAAAACCATGTGCCTGCACTGCGCCGTCATGCATATCGTCTGACTGGCAGCAACGACATGGCTCAGGATCTGGTCCAGGACACGCTGTTGAAAGCCATCAGCAAAAAGGACCAGTTCGAAGAAGGCACCAGCCTCAAGGCTTGGTTGCACCGTATTCTGTTCAACACGTTCATTTCCGGAAAACGTCGTGAAAAAACGCGTGGCCCGCAGGTCGACTGGGATGATCTTGGCGACGTCTATGGCCATGGCAGCAATCAGATGGCGCGTTTGCAGCTTCGTGATGCTGACCGGGTGCTTGAAGATCTGCCGGCCCAGGAGCGCGAGGCGATCATGCTGACCGCTGTTGATGATGTGTCCTATCAGGATGCTGCAGAACAGATGTGTGTCGAGATTGGGACGGTCAAATCCCGTGTTGGCCGTGCACGCCGCAAGCTGCGCGCATCGGTTGGTCGAATCGAAGCCCGTGAACACGCATCACGTTATGTCTCGGAGGCCGCATGATATGAGCCTGGTTCTTGCGATATATGGCAAAGATCACATTCTTGGCTATGTACGCGGGACGCTTGAAGACGACGAAGAAAAACAGGACATCGAGAGCCTGGTCGAGAGTGACCCGCGCGCTGCCAGAATTGTCAAAAAGCTTGAAGTTACCGACTGTGGTGACCAGTGGACATCTGAGGATACTGTGCGCAGACGGCTTAAAAGATTGCAGAGCATAGCGGATAATTCAGATGTCCTGAATTGATGCGGAAGTGAGAAAACTTCATCTTGCATCAAATAGAATTGACATAAATGACCATTGGTCATATAAATACAGAACATCAGGGTTGATCGTCTTTTCCCTCAACGTCTAAGGCCCTTCCCTGAAATTGCCGAAACCGTCCCCCGGTTTCGGCATTTTTTTTGCCCTGTTTTCAGAATACCGGCCGTTTCATGTCGCCCGCTTTGCGTGCAACCCGTGCGGGTTATGACGGTCTCCTCAAAACTGTCATTTGGAATTTTTGAAAATAAACCCGACATATATTTCATAAGTTTCTGAAAATGCCGGGAAAGGTGCGAATTATAAACTTTCCGACACCCACAAATCAGGCGTTTTGACGTCTGGATTGAAAGTGATGGCAAAGTTTTCGGTTGTCAGAAGCCGGGCGAGCGGTGATAAATCTCTCGCTCCAAGGGGTTTTGTCATTGATCCGTCGCTGTTTTATGCTTCGTGATCTGGCAAAAGACCCAAACAACAATAACAAAAAGGAGCAACCAATATGGTTTCAGAAGTCCATGGATCGGTACGCGATCTGTTTGAATTCACGGACGCCGACCGGGCACTTGCGCGCATCAAGGATATATATGCGACCGGTGCCAATGCCGTCCAAGAGGCCTTTAACCGTTTCGGTCAAGGTCAGCAATCTTCCCCGATACGTGCCTATTATCCGTATCTCGGCATTGAAGTGCCGCCGGAAAAGCTGCATGTCGAAAGCACCCTGTCATTTGGCGCACCGCGCGATCCGGGTGTTTATGGAACGACCCTGACCCGGCCCGACCTGTTTGAAGAATATTACCGCGAGCAGATCGAACTTCTGCTCAAAAACCACGACGTTCCGGTCGTGGTGGGGGTGTCGGACCGTCCCATTCCGTTGCCGTTTCTGGTTGAAACGGCGACCGACAGTATCGGTCCGAACGATATCCGCCCGATGCAGCTGATTTTTGATATGCCCGATCTGGCGCGGACCGATGATGATATCGCCAATGGCGTTCATTACGGTGCGAACGCGACCCCGGGGCCAAAGCCATTGTCGCTGTTTTCCGGTGAACGTGTGGATTATTCGCTGGCACGCCTGCGTCACTACACGGCAACAGCCCCCGAACATTTCCAGAAGTTCGTTCTGTTCACCAACTATCAGCGCTATGTCGATGAATTCATCGAATTCGCCAAGGCACAGCTTGATGACCCGAAAAGCCCCTACGTCGCGTTTGTCGAGCCGGGGCCGAAAGTCAGCGTGCGCAAAAACGCGCCGAAGGGCTGGGTTGAAAGCGGTGAAGCGGTCAAGCAACTGCCGCAAATGCCGTCCTATCACCTGATCCGCGAAGATGGTCTTGGTGTCACGCTGGTCAATATCGGTGTGGGGCCGTCGAACGCCAAAACGGCAACCGACCATATTGCCGTTCTGCGGCCGCATTGCTGGTTGATGTTGGGGCACTGTGCCGGATTGCGGCGTAGCCAGCTGCTTGGCGATTATGTTTTGGCACATGGTTATGTCCGTGACGATCACGTGCTTGATTCGGACCTGCCGCTGTGGATTCCGGTGCCGCCAATTGCCGAGGTGCAGGTCGCCCTGGCTGACTCGGTCACCAAAATCACCGGCCTTAAGGGCCGTGAAATGAAGGCCCGCATGCGGACCGGCACGGTGGCAACCACCGATAACCGGAACTGGGAACTGCGTTATAGCGAACTGTTTGTTCGCCTCAACCAGTCACGTGCGATCGCAGTCGATATGGAAAGTGCCACCATTGCCGCCAACGGTTTCCGGTTCCGCGTACCGTATGGCACGCTTTTGTGTGTGTCGGACAAACCGGTTCATGGCGAATTGAAGCTGCCCGGCATGGCGAACAATTTCTATCGCCAGCGTATCGGTCAGCATTTGCAGGTGGGTCTGGATACGATTGATACGCTCCGTCAGGACGTCAATCAGCTCCATTCGCGCAAATTGCGTTCCCTGGACGAACCAGCCTTCCGCTAAGGCGTGAATGATCAAACCAAAACCCCGCCTGCGGCAGATCGCCACAGGCGGGGTTTTGTTATGGAATTGTGACGAATGGCTGTGGTCCCGATTTTGGCTTTGCCGCCTTTGTGCGATTGCGTATGGTCAGGCAAAATCAGGGGTAGGGCAGGACAATCATATGCCAAACGCAACGCCACAAAACAAAACCACAAAAAGTCCGATGGATAACCCAGCACCTCCATTGCCGATTGGCGGTGTTGGTCTTTGGCAAATCTTCCTGATCTTTCTGCGTCTTGGCTTGACCAGTTTTGGCGGGCCGGTTGCGCATATCGGCTATTTTCGTGAAGAGTTCGTTGCGCGCCGCAAATGGCTGAGTGATGCGCGCTATGCCGATCTGGTGGCACTTTGCCAGTTCGTGCCGGGGCCTGCCAGTTCGCAGGTCGGTATGGGCATTGGCATGGCGCTTGGTGGTTTGCGCGGATCACTGGTCGCCTGGCTTGGATTTACCATGCCATCCGCGATTGCATTGGCCGCCCTTGGCATGGCGTTTGTCGGATTTGATCTTGGCACAGTCGAGGGGATCATTCGCGGCCTCAAACTGGTCGCGGTCGGGGTTGTCCTTCATGCGCTGCTTGGCATGGCGCGCAGCCTGTGTCCGGATGTTCCCCGTGCCATTCTTGCCGTCTTGGCCGCGGTGATCATGATTGCCAGTGAAACGGTGATGGCGCAGTTTGGCGTCATCCTTGGCGGGATGCTGGCGGGCTTTTTGCTGCTGCGGGACAGGGTCGACGCGGATGCCGATCCCGGCCCTGCGCGGCGCTCGGCCAAGGGGGCGGTCGCGGCCCTTTGCGCATTTTTTGCTCTGCTTGTTCTGTTGCCCATTTTGGCAAAGCTTGATCCCACCGGGCTTTTTGCCGTGATTGACGGCTTTTATCGCAGTGGTGCCCTGGTGTTTGGCGGCGGGCATGTGGTTTTGCCCCTGTTGCAAAATGCTGTGGTGACACCGGGCTGGGTGGATGCCGAAACGTTCCTTGCGGGATATGGTGCAACCCAGGCCGTACCCGGTCCGATCTTTACTTTTGCCGCCTATTTGGGGGCGGCCCTGCATACCGGGTCCGGTGGTACAGGGCTTTGGGTCAGTGCCACCACATCCCTTGTGACATTGATCGCGATTTTCCTGCCGGCATGGTTATTGGTGGTCGGACTTTTGCCTTTCTGGGATCGTGTGCGGCATATCCCGTCGATGCGGGCCGGATTGATGGGGGTCAATGCCGCCGTTGTCGGCCTTTTGGCGGCGGTGTTGTATGACCCGATCTGGACCGGTGCCAATCTTGATATCTTTGATATCGGGTGCGTGATTTTGGTTTTCGCAATCCTGCAATGGCGGATTGCCCCGGTCTGGGCCGTGGTCGGTGCTGGTGCTGTGGTTGGTTATCTGACGGGTCTTTTGTGATTGCACCAACTGGCGCAATCAGCCGTCATTTGTCCCGGCCGTTGTGGCGTCCGATCCGATCGGCGCATCCGCCGGGGTATCTGAAGTCGCCGGGAAAATGGCGCTCAGATCGGCAATGAACTGACGCAGCTTGAACGCGCCGGAATTGCGGGTGACGCCGAAACGCGCCACCACCAGATTTCTGGACGGAATGACGGTAAGCGACTGGCCATCATGACCAAGCGCGAAATAGGCGTCATCGGGGATCTGCGGCACGTCATTACGGGGGGTGCCATCCTCGTTCCGGCTGCCGGGCAGATCAATCCACCAATGTGCGCCATAAAGACCATACGGGTCTTCTGCGGCGGGGCTGGTGGAATATCCGACCCATCCTTCGGGCAGCAGGCGTTCACCCTCCCACACGCCGTCTTGCAGGAACAACTGGCCGATCTTGGCCCAGTCGCGTGCGGATGCATGCATGAAGCTTGAGGCAATAAAATAGCCTTCCGGGTCGGTTTCGATCACCGCACTGCTCATGCCAAGCGGACGGAACAGAAGTTCTGTCGGTCGGCTGAGATAGGTCGAACGTGACCCGCTCAGATTGCGAATGGCCGCTGACAGGATGTTGCTTGCCCCGGAATTATAGGCGAAATCACTGCCCGGCGTGTTTTCCAGCGGCATGGATACCGCATAACCCGCCGCCGCAGGTTCGATAAACAGCATCTGCACCACATCCGATAGCGGATTGGCGTAGCTTTCATCGAACTCAAGCCCGCTTCGCATGCGAAGCAGATCATCGTAATTGATGGTTGCGCGCGGGTCGTTTGGCTCTGCCTGCCATTCGTTGATCAGAACCGGGTCCTGGATGTCGGGCATCATGCCTTCGAACTGCATGCGACCGAGGATGACGTTGAAAACGCTTTTGGTCATCGACCAGCCGGGCAGCGGTGTGTCGGCTGTTATGCCCGCGGCATAGCGTTCCGCGACAACCTCGCCATCATGCAAAATCACCACCGCGCGTGTCCGCCGTTCCGGATGCAGGCCCGGCTCATCCATGACGTCAAACAGGATGTTGTTAAGAGCCCGGCGGTCAACATTGGCGGGTGGCGGTGTCGTCAGAAGCGGACGCGGTGTGACCGGTCGCATGACCGGGGTCGAATTGCGCAACTGGGCGACATGGTCCAGATCGTCTGCCAGCGTGCAGCCAAGGTTGGGGCGATAAACGGCAAACCGTTTGCGGAACCCGAAGGCATGCGCACTGACAGTCTGGTTGCGCAGATCCACATTGGTGGTGATCAGGGATAAAAGGGCATTGTTGTCGGCAAGAACATCAACATCGCGCGCCCGTGTCGATGACAGGCCATCGACAAAGATGGCGGAGCACATGATCTTGGCGCTATAGGCAGCCCCAACCGGGGCCAGCCAGATGAAGAAGACAGCAAGAACGGAAATGCCGATCAATACCAGTCCGATAAAGATGGCTTTGATCAAATGCATTCCACTTCCCTGAATCTTTTTGATTTGTGTGGGAGGGAAGGGTCGCCTGCTTCGCCGGATAGGTCAAGCCATCGTATCGTATAGTTCTAAGATGAATTTTGTCTAATGGCGGCTGCTATGCCCGGTTTTTTCAGGGTAATCAGGAAGCCTGCAAAGTAAAAACCACCCAGAACCACAGCCGCCCCGGCCCAGCCATTTTGATCGATCATCGCCCCGGCAAACGGGGGAACAAGGACGACAAAAATCTCGGCGAACTGGGCCAGCATGCCCTGCAGGGCGGGCATGGAAAGGCCGTCCTTGGCGATCCTTGGCAAAAGTGCAAAGCACGTTCCGGCGACCATGCCTTGACAGACGTTAAATATAATCAGCGCGGTGACGCTAAGCGG
Source organism: Thalassospira sp. MCCC 1A02898 (assembly GCF_001618185.1). Lineage (NCBI taxonomy): Bacteria > Pseudomonadati > Pseudomonadota > Alphaproteobacteria > Rhodospirillales > Thalassospiraceae > Thalassospira > Thalassospira sp. MCCC 1A02898. Next base: position 22,845 of record NZ_LPXK01000009.1, read on the forward strand.
TAGAGAGGTACTGACATAGAGGGTCGAAATGGCAGCCGCCATCATCGGCAAAAATATAATCAGAATGGTTCGGCCAGCAACATCACGGCCCAGAACAGTCCCGGCGGCGACACTGCCGACAATATTTCCGGCAATTGCGGTTGTGCCGATGATCCCGGCCGACAGCGTAATGCCAATATCAAGGTTGTCTGCCAGCATGGCCGGCATGAACGCCAAAGCGGCCGACGTTGCACCCGCAAACGCACCAAAGGTTAGCGCCACCTGAAGGGCGGAACGGGATTTCAAAACACCGACCACCCCGACAACAAGTGATCGCCGTGCGGTTCCGATTTCGGGTTTTTCCATCAGGGCAAGAAGCGGCAGCAAAACCAGAACCGGCAGGGTGCAGGCACCAACAGCGATCCGCCAATCCATCCATGTCACCACAGCCGCACTGACCCAGTTGCCAAGGGCAATGCCAACCGGGATGAAGGTGCCCCAGATGCTCATGGCCATGGCAACAAGCTTGGGATTTGTGAAGGCCGCCATCCAGCTTGGCGCGCCGACAACAATAAGAAGATAGCCAACACTGGTGACAATTCGCCCGACATATAGAAGGCTGCTCACGCTTGCGGTGGCAAAGATCAGCGCGCCCACAATCATCATCATACAGCCAAGGACGAGTGACCTCCGCAGCCCGGCCCGTGCGGCCCATACCCCGGCGGGTATGGCACACAGCGCGCCTGCTGCGGTGATCAGGGACGCCACCAGTCCGAACTCCGCCTGACTAAGCCCGAAGTTTGCGCGCAAGTCAGGCGCAATCGGGCCAATCAGACCGACCTGCATGGATGCGGTCAGTCCAAGTCCATACAGAATGATAACGGCGGTGATGGGTGGCATGGATCAGTTCCGTGGGGCAGGACGGTGCACTTGAAGGCACTGATTACCGATATTCTGAGAAGAATGCCACGTATGAAATATGCGCCGGTAAAATATGCGCAGATGATCCGTATCAGATATGAACCGGCTTCTGATCAAACCCGGTGGTCAGGCGCACTGCCGTGCCGTCAGACAGGAAAAACCGTTCCCAAAGGATATAGGTATCTACAATCCGCAGCGGTGCGCCCTCCCGGCGGGAGTTTTCAAAGGTCAGGTTATCGGTCTGATCCTCGTGCCAGCCAAGGTCATGCAGGCTTTTTTCGGCTGATGCGATTTCCGGGGTAGCAAAGCACCACAGCGAGGTGCCCAGCAGCGGCGTGCTGTCACGTTGCCATTCGTTTTCGCGCGGGCGCGATAAACAAAGAAGACGGTGTGATCTGTCTTCGATCAGGTGGACACGCTGGGATGAATGCAAAACCAGCCGTTTGATCGCCTGATCAAGGCGGAAATTGCGTTTGCGCGTCATCATTTGATGGATCAGGCCATATTGCAGCGGGGCCGGGCTTTGCGCGCCACTTTCCCACCGTGAAACGGTTGCCTGCGTCACGCCCAGAATATCGGCCAGACGCGATTGTTTGATATCGCTTGCGCGCCGCCACTGGCGCAAAAGGCGACCAAATTCCTTGTCTGGTGAACTATTGGACAGACGTTTCATGACGATCAACCGGTAGTGCAGGTAGTCAAATCTATCACAGAATGCGCTGACGGGCAGCTTTGCCGCAATCAGGCGATAAAGCGCCCGATATCAATCTGGCAGCGGCCATATTTGCGACTGTCGCACAGATAAAAATCGTCAAGCGCGATTTCTGGATCGCGTGGATCGCGTTCGGCAACAATCAGGGTGTTATCATCAATCCACCCGGCCTGGGCCAGGGCCGTGATGCTGGGATCGATCAGGTCTTTGCCATAGGGCGGATCGAGAAATACCATGCTGGCCGGTGTGCTTGCGCGCGGTGGCTTGGTGGCATCAGCACGTCGTGCACTTGCCTGATCGGCAATGCGAAGGGTGTCGATGTTTTGTTCGATGATCGCAATCGCCTTGCGGTCATTGTCAAAGAACACTGCGCGTTCCGCGCCGCGTGAAATGGCTTCAAGGCCAAGCGCACCGGATCCGGCAAAGGCATCAAGGATCACGCCATCATATAGCGGATTAAAGTCATCCTCATACCAGCGCGATGCGTGTGACAGGATGCTAAACAGGGCTTCGCGCACCCGATCAAGGGTCGGGCGCGTATCGCGTCCTTCCGGTGCGTTCAGAAGCCTGCCACGATGGGTGCCACCGACAATCCGCATGCGGCTTAGTCCTTCTTGCCGCGCGGACGGTTGCCGGACGGCTTGCGACCGGGCGCACTATGTGTGGTATCGCCGGAACGACCAGCAGGTTTTCCCGATGGTTTGCCATTTGGCTTTCCACGACCGCGCCCTTCGATGAAGCCCGGTTTGCCTTCGCGGCCACCAGTACCCCGTCCGCCATCACGACCGCCATCACGCCCACCGGCAGCTTTGCCTTCAGCACTGTAACGGCCACGACCCTTGTTGGTCGGGCGTGATGATCCGCGTTCTTCGCGCATATCGCGTTCCTGCCGATCCCCGCCAGAAGCCGGTTTGCCACGGCCACCGGCACGCGGGGCAGCCCCGATGCGCGGGCCTTTCCGTGCAGCACCACCAGACGGACGTTCGCGGGTTTCACGCTGTTCGTCGGCCTCGGCATTCTGGGCTGCGGCGTTCGGGCCACCTTGCGGGCGTTTGCGCTGTGCTGGTTGGCCAAATACGGTGCGCGGGGCCTTCGGGCGCGATGTGCCGCCACGGGCAACTGATTTCTTTTCGGAAACCTTGGAATAGTCGCCCTTAAAGAACGCAGCGAGCTGTTCTTTCATCACCTTGCCGGTGATTTCCTCGCACTCGCCCGGCGCCAGATTGCCCAACTGGAAGGGGCCATAGGACACGCGCATCAGGCGCGTGACCGGCCAGCCAAGATGTTCCATGACACGGCGAATTTCACGGTTCTTGCCTTCACGAAGCGTGACCGTCATCCAGGCATTGGTGCCTTTCTGAACGTCAACCTCGGCATGGATGGAGCCATAATTGATCCCGTCGACCGTGACACCGTCTTCAAGCTGTTTAAGCTTGGCCGGGTCAATTTGCCCATGCACGCGCACGCGGTACCGCCGCGCCCAGCCGGTGGCGGGCAGTTCCAGATAACGGGCAAGCTCGCCATCGTTGGTCAGCAAAAGCAACCCTTCGGAGTTCAAGTCCAGTCGACCAACCGAAATCACGCGCGGAACGTAACTTGGCAGATGTTCAAACACCGTGTCGCGGCCCTGCTCATCGCGGTGGCTGGTGACCAGACCGCGCTTTTTAAACAGGCGCCAAAGACGCGGCTTTTCCTTTTCCGGCAGCGGCTTGCCATCGACGATGATTTCATCTTCGTCGGTCACGGTGACCGCCGGGGTATCAAGCTTCTTGCCGTTCAGGCGCACAAGCCCCTCGGCAATCATGCGTTCGGCATCACGCCTGGAACAAACACCTGAGCGCGCGATGCGCTTGGCAATGCGTTCGGGCTTGTTGTCATCCGGGGTGGTGTTCTTGTCGCTCATTTGCGGGCCTCGGAAATCAGGGCGTCGAAAATCTTCGCATCGCCCGAACTGATATGGAATTCGGGATGCCACTGGACCCCGAGACAATAACGATATTTCGGATGCTCAATCCCCTCGATCACGCCGTCTGGCGCATAGGAATTGATGATCACATCCGGGCCAACCCCCGCCACCGCCTGATGGTGGGCGGAATTGACCGAAAGGTTTTTCACATTGCCAACGATCTTCGCCAGAAGCGTATCGGGCTCGACCGTGACATCATGGCCGGGCTCGTTGCGCGGGTTCGGCTGTTCGTGGGGCAGGCAGTTTTCAACTGCATCCGGGATATGCTGGATCAACGACCCGCCCAGAATAACATTCAAAAGCTGCTGACCGCCGCAAATGCCCAGAACCGGCATGTCGCGCTTAAGCGCGCCTTCGGCCATCGCCCATTCAAATTTGGTGCGCCGATCCTTGGTGACAACCGTGTCGTGTTTTTCCGTCGCACCAAACAGGCTCGGATCCACATCAAACGCGCCACCGGTCACGACCAGCCCGTCAATCAGATCAAGCAGATCGGGAACCAGTTCCACCTCGTGGGGCAAAGGCATTGGAATGCCACCCGCCTCGGTCACCGCACCGGCATAGTTTTCACGCAGCGCATACCACGGGAATTTGGAATAGCCCCCCGGTTCTTCGGAATCGAGTGTGATACCAATGATCGGCTTGCGCGTGGTCATGATCGAAATAGCCTTGATGCTGGTGACAGGTTCGCGAATAAAGTCACGCGGAAACTACCTGTGTAACCCTATAAGGGCAACGGCAATTCACGCGGATGGTCCATGCGTTTCTGCGGGCCGTCGCCAGTAAAGCTTCACCAGCAACCCGCCAGATGATGGCTTGACCCATTATCTGCTTGGTAGCACTGTGAACATACACGCCCTAAAATGAAGTAAAAACAAGATCAGCCCTGATAAATCACCTGATTTGTCAGATGGCCCAAGCGGGATGGAAAGATCATGAGTGCAGACAGCTATATGGATATGGCGCTTGAAGAAGCCCGTGCTGCCGCGCGTCGGGGCGAGGTGCCCGTCGGTGCCGTTCTAGTCGATGCTGATAGCGGCGAGGTTTTGGCACGTGCCGGAAACCTGACCGAGGAAATGAACGATCCAACGGCACACGCCGAAATCCTCGTGATCCGGGCCGCTGCCGGGGCCAAGGGCGAACCGAGGCTTCCCAATTGCGATCTGTATGTCACGCTTGAACCTTGCCCGATGTGCGCGACCGCCATTTCGTTTGCCCGTCTGCGCCGGGTTTATTTCGGGGCATATGACCCCAAGGGTGGTGGCGTTGATCATGGCCCGCGCGTGTTTGAAAGCACAAGCTGCCATCACCGTCCGGAAGTCTATGGTGGCATTGGCGAGGTCGAGGCTGCCAAGCTTCTGAAAGATTTCTTTGGCAGCTTGCGCTAGGGATTTGATTGTTCGGTTGGTCAGCGTCGGAACTTAGTTTTCCGGCACTTCACGGAACATCACCATGCCACCGTGATACAGGACATCATTCTCAAAATAGCCATCGGCAGTAAAACCGGTGTCATCCTGATAGGTGATGTAGTTCCCCGAAACCTGATAGTCGCCCTGATAGGCCGACTGACGTGTACCTCGGGTCTCGTCATAGCGGCCGTCGGCACGCAGTTCCTGGCGGATATGACCATCCTTGGTCACCCACATGCCGACATATGGGTGCGGGGCGATTTCAGCGCTTTTGTTCATACCGGCCTCCTGTTGGGGCCATGCTGGTGATGCGAACACCACCAGCACGGAAAGAAAATACAAGGATTGCAGAATGATTTTCATCAGAATGCCGATGCTGTCGGACGGACAATGACTTCGTTGATGTCGACATCTGCCGGCTGATCAAGGGCATAAAGCACAGCACGGGCAATGGCATCCGGGGTAAGAGATACCTGACGGAACTGGGTCAGAAGCTCCTTGCTGTTCGGATCGGAAATATCGTGGCCCAGTTCGGTCTCGACCACGCCCGGCGAGATGGTGGTGACACGGACATTGGTGCTTTCCTGACGCAGGCCTTCGGAAATCGCCCAGACCGCGTATTTGGTTCCGCAATAGACGGCAGCACTTGAATATACGTTGTGTGCTGCAATGGACGCGGTGTTGATGACATGACCGCCACCCTGTTGTTCAAACAGCGGCAAAACCGCCGCAATGCCGTTCAGAACACCGCGAATATTGACGTTGATCATGTTGTCCCATTCGTCGGTTTTCAGTGCCGACATCGGGGCAAGCGGCATCACGCCGGCATTGTTGAAAATCGCATCCACGCGGCCATAAAGGTTGTTTGCGTTGTAAACCAGTGCCTCGACGCTATCGGCGTTGGTGACATCCACCGAACGGGCCATGGCACGGCCGCCGGCAGCTTCGATTTCGGTGGCTATCTCATCAAGGCGTTCTGTGCGGCGTGCGCCAAGAACCACATTCGCCCCGCGGGATGCAAGAAGGCGGGCGGTGGCTTCGCCAATGCCGCTGCTGGCCCCGGTGATGATAACGGTTTTGTTTTCGACATGGTTGATCGGGTTCGACATGACATGCTCCTTGGGTTGGTGTGTCGGTGTTTGTTCGTGGCGCTTACTCTGTCGATAAATCCCCGATTGATGAATACACAGAACTCGAATTGGATTGCCTAATCCTCCAAACCGAAGATTGAGTGCTTTGTCCGCGTGCGGGCGCGTGTATAGTGGGCCTATGGAAAACAAAGGGTTTTGCAATGGATAGCTATCAGAAGCTGTGTGGCCTGATTGACAAATACTGCGAGGCGGATGGTGCGGTGCGCACGGCTGTTGAGCCGGTCTGGATGTTCCGATCAACCGGTCCGACCCTTAAGGTGCCAACGATCTACAAGCCTTGCCTTTGTCTGATTATCTCAGGCGCAAAGGAAGTCACGCTGGGGGATGAGCTTTATCGTTATGAGCCCGGCCAACTGCTGGCCGCGTCGGTCGATTTGCCACTTGTTGGCCATGTGACCCTGGCGGCCAAGGATGCGCCGTATCGCAGCCTGTCACTTGATCTGGATGCGAAGATCCTCGGCGAACTTGTTGCCAACATGGATATCAAGATGGGTGCAGACGGCGAAAGTACACGCGGGCTTTTTGTCGAAAAGACAACCGAAAGCCTGACCGATGCTGTCTTGCGGGTGGTTGAGCTGCTTGATCGTCCCGATGATGTGCCGGTGATGTTGCCGCTTTTGATGCGCGAAGTGCATTACCGCTTGTTATGTACCGCCAAGGGGGCGGCGATTGCGGGTCTTGCCATCGGCGGCAGCAACATGCAGCGGATTTCGGCAGCGCTTCAACTGATCAAGGATAATTTCGACAAGCCGCTTAAGGTGGAAGACTTGGCAAATCGCGCCAATATGAGCCCGTCGTCCTTCCATCACCACTTCAAGCAGGTGACAGCCATGAGCCCGCTTCAGTACCAAAAGCGGCTCCGCCTGACCACGGCGCGTCAGATCATGCTGGCCGAAATGAAGGATGCCGCATCGGCGGCCTATGCGGTCGGGTATGAAAGTGCGTCACAGTTCAGTCGCGAATATGCCCGCATGTTTGGCGCACCGCCAATCCGCGATGTCATGTCGATCCTTGGGCAGGGCGGGGCCAGCCAGTCTGCCGATATGGCCCCGCACTAACCCTAGCCCTGTTGCTGGTTGCCAACGGCCGGCAGGTGCTGGAACATCCAGGTTTCACTTAAGGGGCCGTCACCGCGTTTCAGATACATCCGCAGGTCAACCGGATCTGTGCCCGCGGCCTTAAGGTCAAAGGCCGCCCGCCAGATGCGGGTATCCATGATCGGTTCGATCTTGGTGCGCACAATCTCCCCGCGGGAGGATGTCACAACCACTTCGGGGAATTCGCCGTAGGCAAGCGTTCCCAGAACCTCACCCTCGAACTCGACGGAAAACTTGATTTCGTCCTTGGGCCGGTTGGTGCCGGGCTCCCCGCCACGGCCCATGCGGGTTGCGGTTGCGGTTGCCAGTTCCTTGACCGGGAACGGGTTATGGGCCTGCCAGTACAGACGGTATTTGAACTGATAGCTGTTGCCCGCCTTGGCGGGGCCATTCGGGACCCAGAAGGCGGCAATGTTATCGTGGATTTCATCGTCGGTCGGGATTTCGATCAACTGAACCGCACCGTCATTCCACTCGCCTTGCGGTTCGACCCACAGGCTGGGGCGGCGGTGATAACGCACACCATCCAGATAGTTTTTCACATCGCGATCGCGCTGCATCAGACCAAAACCACGCGGGTTATTGTCACCAAACGCTGATGCGCGGATGGTTTCCGGGTTGTTCAACTGTCGCCAGATGCGTTCGCCGCCGCCGGTCCAAAGCTCCAGCCCGTCGCTGTCATGTACTTCCGGACGCCAGTCAAAGCGGAACGATTTGTTCTGTTCGGAATACCAGAACATGCTGGTCAGCGGTGCGATGCCAAGCCGTTCGATGTCTTTGCGCAAGAACAGATGTTTTTCGACATCCATCGTGACCCCTTCGCCGCGATAAAGCAGGAATTTATAAGCACCCGTGATGCTGGGCCCATCCAGCAGGGCATAAACCGTCACAGGGTCTTCGGGATTTTTGGCTGGTTCGATAAAGAATTGACGGAAATCGGGAAATTCTTCGGGAACCGAGGTCGCCGTATTAACCGCAATGCCGCGCGCCGACAGGCCATACTGGCCTTCATCCCCAATGGCGCGGAAGTACGATGCGCCAAGAAACGCTGCCCAGTCCTGGGTTTTCCAGTCATCGCGTGCCTGATTTTCATGCAGGCGGAAACCGGCAAAGCCGCTATTGGCGGGCAGTTGGCGGGCAATGCTGTCTTCGGGCATGTCAAAGTATTCGGGCTTGTAGATCACTTCGCGTGCCTGACCACTTTCCAGAAGATACATATGCACCGGTTTGGCGAAATACATACCCAGATGGAAGAAGGTCAGCGGATAGGTGCCTGATCCATCGGAAAACGGCGAATGGTCGCGTTTGTAATGCAGCTTGCCATGGGTGTCGTAATCGATCTTGCCGACAATTTCCGGGTTTGGCGCAACGGGTGCTTCATATGCCGATGTGGCCATGGATTTGGCGCGTGCAATCAAATCGGCAAAATCAAACGGCTGTGCCGAACCCAGATCAAGGCCGTCGACATCTGCCAAAGCATGCTGATAGATCGACATTCCCGGCAGGATAAGACCGGCTGCCGCGATGGATTTCAAAAAGCGTCTGCGTTCAACAGAAGTCGTCATGTTCATCACATTCCTGTGGTTTGAGGTGTCGGGAAAGCATACCCGGCAGTGTGGAGGTAATCGGGATGAAACATGGCAAATTCAAGGTCGTATCAATTGCTTTTTATGCATGGAGCCTTGGCGTTAATGCCGCTGGTGGTCTGCCAATTTCCTTGACCGTGTTTTTGGTTTAATCTAACCGTGACGTGTCGGTATCCGAATATCGGATAAAGGGAATTCGAGATGGGCCGAATATTGGCTCATTAACCGAAGCTGCCCCCGCAACTGTAGGCGGCGAGCATTTTTCTGACCAATGCCACTGGGATCAACCCGGGAAGGCCAGGGAAAATGCGTTGACCCGTAAGCCAGGAGACCTGCCGACACGAAGACGACGGACCGGGCGGGGTGCCCCGGAGAATGTCGGTACGTGTCTTGGCCCAACAGTTTAGCCCAGGTTTTCTAAGCTTTAAGGCCGGCATCTTCCGCCATCTCCTGACACTTTTGCCAGTCCATTGACAGCAGCAAAAGTGATGTTATGTTATAACATAACATTTGACGATGTATTGAAACTGGATCATCCAAAGCGGTCCCGGATCAACGCATCAGCAAGAGGGAACTAAAAGTGATCAATCACGATAAACGTGTACTGGCGGTCGGGGTGTTTGCCGCTGGTCTTATTTCTTCTGTTTCATTTGCGTCCGCAACCGAATATCCGCTCAGTATCGAGAACTGTGGGACTATGTTGCAATTTGATGCGGCCCCGGATCGCGTGGTGTCGCTGGGCCAAAGTACGACCGAAATTCTTTATTCGTTGGGCCTGGCCGACAAGGTCAAGGGTACGGGTGTCTGGTTTGGCCCGGTGATGGATGAATTCAAGGACGTCAACGCATCTGTGCCGCGTCTGGCCGACAATGATCCGGGGTTCGAAACCGTTGTCGCGCAAAAGCCGCAACTGGTTGCCACCCAGTATCAGTGGCATGTCGGGCCCAAGGGCACCGTCGGCACCACCGAACAGTTCAACGAACTGTCCATTCCGGTCTACACAGCACCTGCTGATTGTGTCGGCAAGGACAATGCCGGTGGCGGTGACGGGGTGCGGCATGAAGGCTTCACCATGGATCTGATTTATCGCGAGATTTCCGATCTGGCGCAAATCTTTGATGTCGAAGATCGCGGCAACGCACTGATTGCCAGCTTGAAGGAACGTCAGGCGAACTCATTGGCGCGTGTGACGGCAAGCGGCCATGACAATGTTTCTGCCGTCTTCTGGTTTTCCAGCCCTGAAATCAACAGTGATCCCTATGTGGCGGGCAAAAACGGTGCAGCGGGCTATATCGCAGGTAAACTTGGTGTTCGCAACATTATCGACAGTAATGAAGAATGGCCGACCGTTGGCTGGGAAACCATTGCGCGCGCCAATCCTGATATCATCGTGATTGGTAAAATGGGCCGTCGGCGTTTTCCGGCCGATGACTGGCAGGTCAAGATGGATTTCCTGAAAACCGATCCGGTCGCTAGTCAGATGAAGGCGGTGCGCAATGGCAATATCGTGGTGATGGACGCCCAGTCGATGGATCCGACCATCCGCCTGATCAATGGTATTGAAACACTTGCCGCAGCCGTCGAAAGACTGAGTGCTTCGAACTGACCTGCACTGCCAAAGGCACCTGATATGCCCGGAGAATTCAATGTTTGAAACAACGCCAGTGCAGCAGCCGGTTCAGCCACCTCGGCAATCGCTGGCGGGGCGGGCATATCTTGTGCGGGCCGGTGTCAGTCTTGGCGCCCTGGTTTTGCTTGTTGGCGTCATCGCGATGGCCGCGGCCAAGGGGGAAACGCACATTCCCCTTGGCACCGTCTTTCAGACCATTGCCAATCATCTTTGGCAGGCGGGCTATGACGTTGATCCGATTGATGCCGGGATCATCTGGAATTACCGGATATCGCGCGCCATGGTGGCCGCGGCCTGCGGGGCGTCCCTTGCGCTATCGGGCGCGGTTTTGCAGGCGCTTTTGCGCAATAGTCTCGCGGATCCGTACTTGCTGGGCATATCGGCCGGGGCATCGACCGGTGCAGTCAGCGTTGCCATTCTGGGGTTCGGCGCGGGGATGGTTTCCCTGTCGCTTGGTGCCTTTGTCGGTGCGCTGGTGGCATTCGGGTTTGTCGCCCTTTTGGCCATTCCGGCCGGGCGCGGGGCCGGTGCCATCATTCTTGCCGGGGTTGCCGGATCGCAACTGTTTAACGCATTAACGTCATTCATCGTGACCAAGGCCGCCACGGCGGACGAGGCACGCGGGGTGATGTTCTGGCTGCTTGGTAATCTAAGCGGCGTGCGCTGGCCTGATGTCTATCTGGCGCTGCCGGTCGCCGTCATCGGCTTGCTGGTCTGCCTTTGGTATTCGCGGGCGCTCGATGCCTTTACCTTTGGCGTGGAATCGGCGGCATCCCTTGGTGTGCCGGTGCGTCGGGTTTATGTGGTGTTGATTGCCATTGCCGCCTCGATGACGGCCGTCATGGTCAGTATTGTCGGGGCCATCGGCTTTGTCGGATTGGTTATTCCCCATGCCGCACGGTTCTTTGTCGGGACACGGCACGGATTTCTGTTGCCGGCATCGGCCCTGATCGGGGCGGTGTTTCTTGTGGCGGCCGATATTGTATCGCGCATCATTCTTGATGGTCAGGTCCTGCCCATCGGGGTGATCACGGCGCTGATCGGTGCACCGGCCTTTGCGATCATCCTGTGTCATGGGCGGGTATTGCGATGAGCCTTGAATTACGCAATGTCGGCTGGAATGCCGGATTCAAAAAAATCATCAGCGACGTGTCGCTTCGCGTGACACGGGGAGAGTTCCTGGGTGTGATCGGGCCAAACGGATCTGGCAAAACCAGTATGATGTCGGTCTTGGGCGGTATTCGTGCGCCGTCGACCGGGCAGGCATTGCTGGGGGACCAACCGATGAAGAAAATCGGTCGGCGCAACCTTGCCCGTCATATCGGCTTTGTCGAACAACAGGCCGATACCATCGACCGTATTACCGTGCGCGATGCCGTCGCGCTTGGTCGAACGCCGTACCTTAGTTTGCTGACACCATGGTCAGGGCACGACGACGCCATAGTGTGTGAAGCCCTTGCCAGTGTTGAAATGGGGCCGTTTGCGGACCGGATGTGGCATACGCTTTCGGGCGGTGAAAAGCAGCGCGTTCACATTGCCCGTGCCTTGGCCCAGCAACCCGATTTCTTGTTGCTTGATGAACCGACCAACCATCTTGATATCCATCATCAGCTGGGCTTGCTTGAACTGGTGAGTGCACTGCCGGTAACCGTGGTGGCTGCTTTGCACGACTTGAACCATGCGGCGATGTTTTGTGACCGGATTGCGATGATGGATGGTGGCAAGCTGATTGCACTTGGTACACCCGAACAGATTTTGACATCGCAAAACCTTCGCGATGTTTTCGGGGTTGCCGCCGATATCGAGATCGATGATCAGGGTCGCTGCCACATCCGCTATCACGCCGGAAACCAGAAATCTTTGGCCATAAAAAAAGACCGGGTTGCGTAACCCGGTCTTCGATTTTGGTAGCTTGGTTTGCTTGCGGCTTAGCCCTGTTCGCGGGCAACCGCGCGCCAGCCGATATCGCGGCGGCAGAAACCACCATCCCAATCAATCGCATCAACCGCCTCATAGGCACGTTTCTGCGTTTCGGTCACCGTCGCACCGCGCGCGGTCACACCAAGAACGCGGCCACCGGTCGCAATCAGCTTGTCGCCATCCATCTTGGTACCGGCATGCAGGACCTTGACCTTGTCCACGGCGTCCGCCGCCGGAACGTTTTTGATCTCGGTGCCTTTTTCGTAGGATCCCGGATACCCCTTGGCGGCCATGACAACGACCATGGCGGTTTCATCGTGCCATTCCGGTTTGACTTTATCGAGGGTACCGGTGGCAGCCCCTTCAAGGATATCAAGCACGTCTGATTTCAGACGGGTCATCAGCACCTGACATTCCGGGTCGCCAAACCGAATGTTGTATTCGATCAGCTTCGGGTTGCCCGCATCGTCAATCATCAGACCGGCAAACAGCACGCCCTTGAACGGATGGCCTTCGTTGGCCATGCCCTTGACGGTCGGGATGATAATTTGATCCATGACCTTGGCTTCGACCGCATCGGTAAAGACCGGGGCCGGGGAATAAGCACCCATGCCACCCGTATTGGGGCCGGTGTCGCCTTCGCCAACCGCCTTGTGGTCTTGGGCTGCGACCAGCGGAATGACGTTTTCGCCATCACAAACAGCAAAAAATGAGGCTTCCTCACCTTTGAGAAATTCCTCGATCACGATTTCCGCGCCAGCATCGCCAAACTTGCCGCCAACCATGCATTCTTCAATCGCAGCAAAGGCTTCGTCATTTGTCATACAAATGGTCACACCCTTGCCCGCCGCCAGACCATCGGTCTTGACGACAATCGGTGCGCCCTGCTTTTCGACAAATGCCTTGGCGTCTTTGGGATCGGTAAAACGGCCATAGGCAGCGGTCGGCACACCGAACTTTGCCACCATGTCCTTCATGAAGCCCTTGGAGCCTTCAAGTTGCGCGGCTGCCTTGGAACAGCCGAATGATTTGATGCCCACGGCATCCAGTGCATCAACAAGGCCCGCAACAAGCGGGGCTTCGGGGCCGACAACGACCAAATCAACTGCGTTGTCCTTAGAAAAATTTACCAGACCATCAATGTCGCCATCGGAAATCGCAACGCATTCTGCCGAATCCGCGATACCGGCATTGCCCGGTGCACACCACAGTTTGGAAATGCGCGGGCTGCGCGCAATTGCCCAGCACAATGCGTGTTCACGTCCGCCGCCGCCAACGACCAGAACCTTCATGACTTTATCCTTCGACTTGTCCGATTGCTTGATGGTCCATGCGCGATGAACTAGGCTAGACCCAATTGCCACCCCGCAAAATTATTAGGCGGGCTTTTAGCATAAAGTACCCTTGATGACGCAAGATTTGTTCGACCCTTATGCCCCGGTTCCCGAAACGCCTGTAAAATCGGGAAATGCGCCCGAATTTTCGGTTTCCGACCTGTCAAACGCGCTGAAGCGGACTGTGGAGGATGCGTTTTCGTTCGTGCGGGTGCGCGGCGAAATTTCCGGGTTCAAACGCGCCAGCAGCGGGCATATGTACCTTGCGCTGAAAGACGACAAGGCGGTGATTGATGGCGTCTGCTGGCGCGGGCAGGCGGCCAAGCTCGGCCTTGTTCCCGAAGACGGCATGGAAGTCATCGTTACCGGGCGCCTGACGACATTCCCGGGCCGCTCAAAATACCAGATCGTGATTGAGACGATGGAAGTCGCTGGAGAAGGCGCGCTTTTAAAGCTTCTGGAAGAACGCAAAAAGAAACTCGCCGCCGAGGGGCTTTTTGATCCCGACCGCAAAAAGCCGATCCCGTTCCTGCCTGATGTGATTGGCATTGTCACATCGCCAACCGGGGCTGTGATCCGCGATATCATGCATCGCCTGCGCGATCGGTTCCCGCGCCGGGTTTTGCTGTGGCCGGTGCTTGTGCAGGGGCAGGGGGCGGCCGAACAGGTGGCCGAAGCCGTGCGGGGCTTTAATGATCTTCTGCCTTATGGCCAGATCCCGCGCCCGGATGTTCTGATTGTTGCGCGCGGTGGCGGATCGCTTGAAGATTTGTGGTCGTTTAACGAAGAAGTCGTTGCCCGTGCTGTGGCCGAGTCTGATATTCCGGTAATTTCGGCGGTCGGCCATGAAACCGATACCACCCTGATTGATTTTGTTTCGGACCTGCGGGCACCGACGCCCACCGGGGCGGCGGAAAAGGCCGTACCGGTCCGCGTCGAGCTGATTGGTCAGGTCGAGGAAGACGGCCTTCGTCTGGCCCAAGCCGTCCGGCGTTTGGGCGTTGAAAAGAAAACAGCGCTTGAAAGTCTGGCCCGTGGTTTGGGCGATCCCAAACGCATGCTTGAGGAACGCAGCCAGACCCTTGATAACTGGGCAGATCGTTTGCCGCGCGCAGCCGTCAATGTCACGCAACAAGCCCGCGCACGATTGAACGAGGCAAGTGCCCGACTGGTCAGCCCGCGTGAACAGCTTTCAGAAAAGCGCGGACGTCTGGAAAATGCGGCATTGCGTCTGGATGGTGCGATGAAATCCGCCCTTCAGATGCAGAAATCCCGCCTTGATCGGGCAACTGCGGGCCTTCGGCCCAGTGACGCCAAACGCGACATTGCCCGCGCCGACAAACAGATCATTGATCTTGGCGCGCGTTTGCAGGGGGCGGTTCGCAATACGCTGACGCGTGAGGCAGAGGGACTTGCACGCTATGACCGGCTTTTGGAAAGCTATTCCTATCGCAATGTGTTGAAACGCGGGTTTGCCGTTGTGCGCGACGGGGACGGCAATCTTGTTGGTAAATCGTCCGATCTCGTCACAGGTCAGACTTATGATCTTGAGATGGGCGATGGCATTACCCCGGTGACGGCGGGCGAAGGTGTTGCGACGTCAAAGCCCGTGCCGGGCAGGGATGATAGCGCTACCATCGCAGATCAAAACGCCGCCATATCTGCGCCCGAAAAGTCCGCCAAACCCAAACCGGCGAAGAAGAAAAATCCAAGTCCCAAAGACGATGACAGACAAGGGAGCCTACTGTAATGCGTATGACCATTTCCGGCATGCTGGCCGCAGCGGGCCTTTTGGCGGTTAGTCTTTCTGTTCAGGCGGCCGAGCCGACCTATCAGGGGCAATTTGTTCAGGGCGGGATTGTGTTCGGGCAGACAGATGCCGGATCGGAAGTGCTTCTGGATGACGAGGCGATTGATACCATAGCACCCGATGGCCGGTTTGTTTTGGGGTTCGCGCGCGATTACGAAGGCCCGGCACGGGTCAGCATCCGGCATGCCGATGGCAGTGTCGAGGCGTTCAGTTACGAGATCGGTGATCGCGAATTCAACGTTCAACGGATTGACGGGCTGGCAACCAAAATGGTGACGCCCGATCCGGAAGTTATCAGCCGCATTCAGGATGATTCACGCCAGGCCCGCGAAGCACGCACCGAACGGTTTACCGAGAATTTCCTCGAAAACGGCTTTATCTGGCCAGCCGTTGGCCCGATCAGCGGGGTTTATGGATCACAACGCATTCTGAATGGCGAACCGCGCGCACCGCATTGGGGTGTTGATATTGCGCTTCCGACCGGAAGCCCGGTTGTTGCCCCGGCGGATGGGATTGTGACGTTGGCGCATCCCGATATGTATTTTTCCGGTGCGACACTGTTTATCGATCATGGGCTTGGTGTGGTGTCGGCGTTTTTGCATCTGTCGGAAATTGATGTGCAGGTCGGCGACGTCGTCAAACAGGGCGATTTGATCGGTAAAATCGGTGAGTCAGGTCGTGCGACCGGGCCGCATCTGGATTGGCGGGTCAATGTCGGGGCGGCACGGGTTGATGCACAGTTGCTGGTGCCACCGATGGAAGAAGCGCAAAAGACCGCGAACGCCAGTCAGTAACGGGAAACACAAGCCATGAAAACCCACGGGGCCGTTGCCGCAGGACACGCCGTTACCGCAGATGCGGCGGCCCGTGTGCTTGACGAGGGTGGCAATGCCTTTGACGCGGTTATTGCCGCGATGTGGGCCGCCTGTGTGGCAGAGCCGGTTCTGGCATCGCTTGGCGGCGGCGGGTTTGTCATGGCCAGGCCAGCCGGGCAAACGCCAAGGCTGTATGATTTCTTTGTCGAAACCCCGCTTGAAAAGCGATCGCGTGAAAACCTTGAATTTGAAAGCCGCCTTGCGACCTTTGCCGGTGGCGTAACCCAGGAATTTCATGGTGGCTATGGATCGGTGGCAACGCCGGGTGTGGTGGCGGGGCTTTTTGCCGTCCATGACGATCTTGCCAAACTGCCGATGGCAAAACTGGCGGAGCCGGCGATCCGTGCGGCGCGCGATGGCGTCGAACTTGATGCCTTTCAACGCTATGTCATGGGGATTGTCGAGCCGCTTTTGGGCTTTTGCGCCGAAAGCCGCAAGGTGTTTGGCAAGGCAGGCAAAACCGGTGCCGATGAGTTTGAGCTGCTTGATGCCGGTGTGCTTCATCGGCAACCCGATCTGGCAGACAGCATCAACTATCTGGTCGAGAACGGGGCAGAAGGATTTTATCAAGGCGACCTTGGTGCCGCCCTTGTGCGCGGATGTGCCGAGCATGGCGGATATCTGACAGCACAGGATTTGGCGGGCTATCGGGTGCTTCTGCGTGATCCACTTTTGGTCTCCGGACGCAAGGGGCGGTTTGTCCTGAACCCGCCACCGGCATCGGGTGGGGTTCTGGTCGGTTTTGGCCTTAAGCTTGCGCGGGAAATGGCATTGGGCGCCTTTGGCTCGGAACGCCATCTTGAAGCGGTATCGCGGATCATTCATGCCACCGGCTTGGCACGCGGCGAATATGGTGCACGCCCGGCAATCCTGGCTGACGAGCTATGCGAACGTTATCGTCTGATGATTGGCGAACGCCCGCTTAGTCAGAATGGCACAACCCATATTTCGGTGGTTGATCAGCACGGTAATCTTGCCGCGGCGACGATTTCAAACGGCTCAACATCTGGGCGGGTTGTGCCGGGCACCGGGATCATGATGAACAACATGCTGGGCGAAGCCGATCTGTCGCCGGATGGTTTCCATAACTGGCCGTGTGGTGTTCGCATGACATCGATGATGACCCCGTCGCTTTATCTTGGGCAGGACGGGGCGTCGGTTGCGCTGGGCTCTGGCGGGTCAAACCGGATCCGGTCGACCATGCTTCAGGTGTTGCTTAATATCGATGCGTTTGACATGACCCTGCACGGGGCGATTTCAGCACCCCGAATGCATGTTGAAGATGAACTGTTATCGGTCGAGCCCGGATTTGATGACGCTTTGCTTGATGGGCTCAGCCTTGGCAATCAACAGCGCTGGGATTGCGAGGACATGTTCTTTGGCGGCGTGCACGCGGCCAAGGTCAATCGCGCGGGCGATATGCTTTCGGCGACCGGGGATGGGCGACGCAATGGTCATCAGATCATTGTTTGATTTATCTGAAACGCTGAATAACGGCGAAGATCAGTGAAAAGATCGCGATCAGAATGATGGCAACCGTTGCGATCAGAAGCGCCTGTTTGGTACGCAGTTCATAGGCCTGTTTGCGTTCGACAAAGACAATCACATCACGGCGCAACTGGTCCATTTCCGGTGCAACATCAAGACTGTTGAGGTAAAGCCTTGCACCTGCGCGTGCCAGAAGATCATTGGTTTTGTTCATCTCGCGGGTGAACAGGGCAAACCGTTCTTCGGTGTCGGCCAGATCATCAAGAAGATTTTTATCATCCTTCCCGGCCGAGGCGATTGTGATGGTTGTTCGCGTCAGATCGCGCGCATCTTCTTCGATACATTGCGACAACGACTTTCGGGGTTGATCAGAGGTGCATTCGACTTGCCGACTGCCGAATTCTTCAAGGGCACGCTTCAGATGTTCCTTAAGCTGCTGATCAAGCTCGGAAATCCGCAACCGGATGTCGCGTGCCGTTTCACGAATGGTCGTGTCGTCCTGGTCAAGCGCCATTGTCGGCCAGACGACAAAGATCGAGCCGGCCAGAATAAGACAGAAAATGATCAGCAAGCGGCGCAAAAAGGCGGGCTCCGAAGACGCGTTCGACAGCGGACGAAATGCCAGTCTGCGCCAACAGGGTTCCTATTCGGTTAATGCCAGATCAAAACGCCAGTCGGATTTACTTCGGCCAGCGGCGATGCAGCCAAAGCCATTGTTCGGGCCGTTCGCGGATCCAGTGTTCCATGGTGGCGTTCACATCGGTCATGATAGCCAGAGTATCGGCGCGGCGGTCGCCGGTTTTGGTGACTTCAAGTGGCGGATAGAACGTGACGCGGAAATGCGCACCACTCAGGCGTTCTGAACGCACGGGAATAATTGGCGCATCGTATTTAAGGGCAAACTGTGCCAGTGCCGGGGCTGTCATCGCATCCCGGCCAAAAAACGGCACGGCGATACCATCTGTCATTTTTTGATCGACCAGCATGCAGGCATGACCGCCATCTTTTAGATAGCGCGTGAGTTTACGTGCGCCTTCCGGCCCCTTTTTGACCAGTTTCCCCTTAAAGGTTTTGCGCGCCCGCATGAACAGGCCTTCTACCCACTGATTATCCGGCGCGCGATAGACACTCATCATGTCCATATCAAGCACCTCGGCGATGCACATGGTCGCTTCCCAGTTGCCGATGTGACCGGAAAAGAACAGGCCGGGCTTTTCATCGGTCTTGGTGGCAAGGCCATTTTCAATGCCAACGATCTCGATGCGCGGTCCACCCGGGCGCATTTTATGCAGATGAGGAATTTCGGCAGCCGAACGACCAAGATTGTCCCACATGCCAACAATGATCTGCTCGATCTCTTCGGGGGATTTTTCCGGGAACGCCGCAACCAGATTGTTGCGTGCCTTTTTGGTCTGACCGACTTTGGGGCCCAAGGTGCGCATAAGCCAACCGCCAACCGCCGATGCCATGTCCACGGGCATCAGCGCAAACATCCAGTAGACCAGATACGCCCCGAAACCCTGAAGCGGGTGGGAGATGTATTTCTGGCGCATTTTGTAAAGTTGGCTGTTCTTATCCATCGGCAAGTACTGATGTCACAATCTTTGCGAGCTGATCTGGTGCCTCGAACACCAGACGAATGTCGAGACTGCTTATGCCGTCCCGGTCCGTTAATGGCAAGCGCATCAGATCCTTTTGGGTGGTGACAAGTCTGGCATCAAGCTTTTCTGCCTCAGCACGCAGATCGCCAAGCTCTTGCACCGTGAAGGGGTGGTGATCTGAAAAATCACGTGTCTGGATGATTTGCGCGCCAGCCTTTCGGAGGCTGTCATAGAATTTCGATGGTTGGCCAATCCCGGCAAACGCCAGAACACGGGATTGATTGAAATCACCCGCGTTGATCGCCTCAATCGATGCGCGCAACACCGGAACGGAAGCCGGAAGGCGCGTGATGAAGTCGGGCGTCTTGTCGCCGATCAGAATGATGGCACGCACTTTTTCCAGCCCGCTGATCAGCGGTTCGCGCATGGGGCCGGACGGCATGACGCGGCCATTGCCAATGCCATAGTTGCCGTCGATCACAGCAAAACTGCAATCCTTGATCAGGGTTGGATTTTGCAATCCGTCATCAAGAATGATCGCATTTGCACCGGCATCAACCGCCATTTCGGCGCCAAGGGCACGATTGCGTGAAATCCACGCCGGGCCATGCTGGGCCAGCAAAAGTGGTTCGTCGCCGACTTTGTCCGCGGTATCAACGCCCGGATTGACGCGGTGCGGACCTTCAAGGGAACCGCCGTAGCCGCGGCTGACGAAATGCGGCGTGCGGCCAAGGCTTGTCAGAAGATTGTAAAGTGCGACCGCAGTTGGTGTTTTTCCGGCACCACCCACGGTGAAATTGCCGACGCAGAAAACCGGGCAGCCAGGATGGCGCGGCGTGGTTGTCAGTTTGCGAAAGCAGGTGCCCGCCCGCCATGCAGCAGAAAGCGGGCTTAGAAGTTTGGAAATGACACCGTCATGCTGCCAGAATTCCGGATCACGCATCGCGGGCCTCCTTGATGCCCTTTTGCGCCAACAACGGGCGCAAGGCATCAAGCGTTCGATCCAGCACTTCGGCCTTGGAGTTTGCGTAATCAAGTGCGGCTTTGGCGATTTTCCCTGTGGAGTCAGGATCGCGAAGCAGGGCGGCAACCTGTCGTGCAAGATCATCGGCATCGGTCACCGGGCGGCAGGCGCCGTTTGCCAGCATTTCGGTGCTGATGGCGGCAAAGTTGCTCATATCCGGGCCGTGCAAAATAGCGCAGTTCAGTCGTGCCGGTTCCAGCGGGTTCTGTCCGCCACCCGCAGACAGGGTTTTGCCCATAAAGACGATTGGCGCGATGCGATAAAACAGGCCAAGTTCACCCATGGTATCGGCAAGATAGACATCAGTGCCCGGTGTGATGTCGTGGCCAAGGCTTCGGCGTGATACCTGCAGGCCCTGTGCGACCAGATCGGCTTCGATATCATCGGCGCGGTCGGGATGACGCGGCACGATGACGGTCAGCACACCACTATGATCGCGGGCGAGTTTTTTGTGAACGTCGCCGGCAATGTGTTCTTCGCCCTTAAAGGTGCTTGAGGCGAGCCAGACCGGACGATGACCAATCTGTTCTTGAAGCTTGGCCAGATCAGTTTCATCGGCAGGCAGGGGCGGGGCGGCAAATTTAAGATTGCCAACAGCCCGGACCGATGTCGCACCGAGGCTTTCAAATCGCGTGGTTTCGTCGCGGCTTTGGGTCAGGATCAGATCAAACGCAGAAATAACCGGCCGGATAAAAGACGGATAGCGTGAGTATCCCTTAAAGCTTTTTTCCGAAATGCGCCCATTGAGCAATGCAAGGCTGACACCGGCCTTCTTGGCCTTGGTCAGAAGATTTGGCCAGAAGTCGCTTTCAAGCCAAAGCGCGACATCAGGTTTCCAGTGATGCAGGAAACGCGCGACACAAACCTGACGGTCAATCGGGACGAACTGGTGAATGACGCCCTTGGGCAGGCGAGCATGCATCATGGTCGCCGATGTGACCGTGCCGGTCGTCACCAGGATGGATGCCGATGGATAAAGCCGACGGATTTCATCAATCACCGGCAAGGCAGACAGGGATTCTCCCACACTGGCCCCATGGATCCACACCAGATGTCCTTTGGGGCGGGCAGCACCCGGATGACCAAAGCGTTCACCGATCCGGCCTGCGTCTTCCTTGCCGCGGTTTTTGCGACGGTTCAGATAAAGGTTTAGCGCCGGACCAAGCAGGCGGGTTGCCGCGCGATAGGCGTAAAACAGGCTCATGACCCGGTTTCCCCCGCCGCGATGGCAGATCGCTTTTGCTTGGGCAGTTCATCGGGGGCAGCAGGCGGGATCACCGCGAGACCAAGTTCACGATCGGTTTCCTGCGTGAGCTTGGTCAGGGCGTTTTCAAGCTCGATCCGTTTGGCTTCCATGCCTTCGTCATCAAGCCTGCGGTCGACAAAGATCGGATCGCCCCAGTGAAAAACACCGCGTGAAAAGGGCAGGGGCAAAATGAAGCGATCCCAACTTTGAATGACCTTGCGGTTGGAGGCCGAATAGGTCAGCGGGAAAATCGGAACACCGGCCATACGGGCGGCCTGAATGATACCGTCTGATGCCCGCATGCGGGGGCCGCGCGGCCCATCTGGCGTCATGCCGACAACTTCGCCGGCTTTCAGCACCTTGAGAATCTGGCGCAGGGCCGCGGCACCGCCTTTACCCTTGCCGGTCGATCCGGCGATGGTCTTGATATCAAAGCGCGCAATCGTCCGAGAAATGATTTCCCCGTCACGATGTGATGAAATCAGCATGTTAAACGGGCGGTCACCGCCGACCGATCGCCAGGTATAGGGCATCATCAAAAGACGTTGATGCCAGAAGGCAACGATAAACGGTTTGCCTTCTGTCAGGTAGTGGGCCGGATGGTCACCACCTTTGGTGCGCCAGCGTCCTGTGGCACGCATCAGGCGCACATAAAACGCCGCCAGCCAGCACAGTGTGCTGCGCATTGTATCGCTTTTTATGATCCGTTTATGCCACTGCACGCCCGATATTCCCGAAGTTGTCCGGATCAGTTTCCGTTTTCTTCCGAGAATTGCAAGTTATAGAGGTGCGCATAAGCCCCTCCCAGTGCTAGCAATTCTTCGTGTTTGCCCTGTTCGGTCACCCGACCATTGCTGACAACGCAAATCTTGTCGGCATCAATGATGGTCGACAGACGGTGCGCAATAACAAGGGTCGTCCGGCCTTTCATCAGTTCGGCCAAAGCCCCCTGAATATGGCGTTCGGATTCCGTATCAAGGGCAGAGGTTGCTTCGTCCAGCAACAGGATCGGCGCGTTTTTCAGCATCGCACGCGCAATCGCAATACGCTGGCGTTGGCCACCCGACAGCTTCACACCATGTTCGCCGACAATCGTGTCATAGCCATGTTGAAGCTGTCCGATAAAGTCGTGGGCTGCGGCCTGACGTGCGGCCTGTTCGATCTCGGCATCCGATGCGCCAGCGCGACCATAGGCGATATTGGCACGCACCGTATCATCAAACAGGGTGATTTCCTGACTGACGAGGGCTGTTGCCTTGCGCAGGCTTTCAAGCGTCACGTTGCGGATATCCTGACCATCAATGGTAATGGCACCCTGATCAATGTCATAGAAACGCGGGATCAGGTTGAGGATGGTCGATTTACCAGCCCCCGACGGGCCGACAAGGGCAACGGTTTCGCCCGCCTTGATATCAAGGTCAATCTCGCGGAGTGCTGTGATTTCAGGGGTATAGGCAAAGGCAACGTTTTTGAAGTTGATGTTGCCACCCGAAACCGCGAGCTCCTTGGCATCCGGTGCGTCCTTGATTTCCGGTTCGATATCAAGAACCGTGAAGACGCGCTGGGATGCGGCAAGACCTTGCTGCAAGGTGATGTTGATATTGGCCAGACGTTTGACCGGCTCATAGGCCAGCAGCAATGCCGTGATAAAGGCAAAGAAGCTTCCGGGGTCACTTGCTCCGTCGATCACGCGGTTGCCGCCATAAATGATGATCGCGGTAATCGCCGCACCACCAAGCGTTTCCATGATGGGGGAGGAACGCGCGCTAACCGTCGAGGCCTTGAAGCTCAGTTTGAAGACGGTTTCCACCAGCTTGCCCATGCGCGAACATTCATAGGGCTCCATGCCATATGCCTTCACGTGGCGAATGCCCTGGAAGGTTTGTTCAAGCAATGTGGCGAATTCGCCAATCTGTTGCTGGGTGTTGGCAGACACCTTGCGCATGCGTTTACCCAGTCGCGCAATCGGATAGATCGCAGCGGGAAATACGGTAAAGGCGATGATCGCAAGCAACCAGTCCTTGTAGAACATCACGCCGACAAGGACGGCCGCAGTCAGAAGGTCTTTGCCAAAACCGGTCAGCGAGTTTGAAACCGCCGCCCGCATTGACGTGATGTCGCTGGTAAAGCGTGTGATCAGCTTGCCGGTATTCGTGCTGTGGAAAAAGCCGATATCAAGGCGAATGACGTGCTCATACAGGCTGTTTTGCAGATCGGCCAGAATACGCCCACCGACATAGCTCATCAAAACCGTCTGCCCATAGTTGGCAAAGCCTTTGAGGGCAAAGGATCCAAGAACCGCCGCCCCGACGGGCACCAGCATGTTTTCCTTCTTGTTGATGAACACATCATTGATGATCGGATCCATCAAAAGCGCGTAAAGGCCAGTCGCCCCGGCCATTAGCGCCATGCAGAGAAGCGCAAGCAGTATTTTGCCAAGATAGGGGGCAACCGCATCTCGCACGATACGCTTGACCAGCGGCCAGGTACCCCAGTGTTCTGCAGTATGATCCAACGAATTCTTTGGCAATGATTTGATCCCGGCCTTCTTCGCCATTTCCAGATTGTATCAAATTGATACTATCGTTATGGATACGGCATCATAAAAGTAAAATACTCGCGCTGTTGCTAGCACGCTCGGACAAGGGCGGCAAGCTGCTGAGACGCTTTAACGGACACAAAAATGGTCTGCATAACAGCAGATTGCCAACTGCGACATATAAGACAAATAAATGAACGAGCAACTCCACGCACTTGTCGAACGCACCGTGGCCCAGGGTGTCGGTGCACGGGTTTTCCCGCTGCGCTGGGATAACCGGCGCATCTGGGTCAAACAGGCAGTTCCGGCCAAACATAAAGTCTGGCACAGCGTTCAGCGCTTTGCTGCCAATATTACCGGTATTCCATTGTTGCGCCCGACCGTATCGCCCGGTGGGCAAAAGGGCCTTGAAAGCGAGGCCGCGACCTTGCGCAAGCTTGCCGCCCTTGGTGTGTTGGTCCCGGATCTGATTGATGTCGGAGAAAACTGGATTGCCATTGGCGATAATGGCCGCATCCTTAAAACCTGCATCGAAGATGATGTCGACAAGGGCAATGATGATGCCATCCGTCGCCATGTTGTCGACGCCGGTGCGGCCCTGGCAAGATTGCATGGTGAAGGGGTAGCACATGGTGCGCCGTTGCTTCGCAATATGACACTGCGCGACGATCATCAGATCGGCTTTATTGATTTCGAAGAAGACCCGAACGCCCGCATGCCGGTGATTGATGCCCAGGCGCGCGACATCTTGCTGTTTGTTTTTTCCATCCAGCGTGAATTTAAAAAACGTCCGGAATTACTGCGCGCCGGATGGCAGGCCTATGTCGAGGCTGCTGGCGAAACCACACCGCAATTAGTGCCGCTGCGCAAGGTGATCAGGCTTTTGCGCCCGGTCTATCTGATGCTCCGCCCGTTCCGTCGCTGGCTGGGTACGGATGCGCTCAACGGTCTTTGGGCATATCGCACCTTGCGAAAAAGCCTTTATCGCTGATCAGGCGCGACCTATTGGGCTGGTTGCCCAACAGGTGCCTTGCCTGCGGCGGTCTCAGGCGCGTGATCCGGTTCTGCGACCTTTGATGTTGCTGCGCTGGTGTTTGCCGCGTCATCCAGTGAAATACGGGTTGCCTCAACGCCATCAAACCCACCGGAAAACGGTGCCAGATTGTGCAAGAACTGGTTGGCGGAATTGCGCCAGCTATATTGTTCGGCCAATGCGCGGGCATCGTCACTTTTAAGTTCCAACGCGGCCAAGGCGGCCTCGCGCAGGTCGGCATCGATGGCGCCGGCCTTGGTGCCACGCACGATATCGGCTGGTCCCTGAACCGGGAAAACCGCGACCGGGGTGCCCGATGCCAGGGCTTCAAGGATCACAAGGCCGAAAGTATCCGTCTTGCTGGGGAAGACAAAGACGTCGGCTGCGGCAAAGGCCGTTGCCAGTTCTTCACCAATTTTTTTGCCGAGAAACTGCGCGTTGGGATACTTGCCCTTGAGCTCATTTAGCTGCGGGCCATCGCCAACGACAAACTTTGTGCCCGGCAGGTCAAGATCCAGAAAATGGCCGATATTCTTTTCTACCGCAACCCGGCCGACAAACAGCCAGTGCGGTTTTGGGAAATCGCCAAAACTGGCGTCCGGGCGGGGGCGGAACAGGTCCAGATCCACACCGCGTGACCAGATTTGCAGGTTGTTAAAACCCCAGTCGGAGAGTTCCTGACGCAGGGTTTCGGTTGCCACCATGACGGATTGCGATTTGCCGTGGAAATGCTTCATGCCGCGATAAAGGATCGAAAGCGGCAGGCGCCAGCGGGCGTGAATATATTCCGGGAAGCGCGTGTGATAGGCGGTCGAAAACGGAATGCCACGCTTAAGGCAATAGGCCCGTGCGGCCTGACCCAGCGGGCCTTCGGTGGAAATATGGATCGCGACCGGATGAAGGGCTTCGATCATCTTGGCCATTTTGCGTTTGGCAAAAAGCGCCAGCCGGATTTCCGGATAAGTCGGGCAGGGGATGGTTTTAAACTGATCGGGCGAGATGACATGCACGTCATGTCCCATCTCACCCAACTCGCCCCGTACGGTTTCAAGGGTACGGACAACACCGTTGACCTGCGGATACCAGGCATCGGTTACGATCAGTATTTTCATGCAGTCTTTCCAATCGGTGCATCATTGCCCTTTTTCGAAGAGCCCGATGCAGAGTTGCCCGCTTCATGGGCGATACGAAACATGGAAATCAATTTGCCAAGGCCAAGCGACGGGGCGCTTGCCGCATCGTGACCGGGGCTTGAATGGCTCATTGCCATCTGGCGCATTTCGGCCCAGTGCAGCAGCTCAAGCTTGCCTTCCTTGTCTTCGACAAGGGCCGTACAGCTTTCAACCCAATCACCATCATTGCAATAGAGCACATCGCCGATCTTGCGTTTTTCGGCGTGATGGATATGGCCGCAAACCACGCCATCCACCTTGCGTTTGGCGGCTTCGTGGGCGACGGCATTTTCAAAGTTGCAGATGAACTGAACCGCGTTCTTTACTCGGTTCTTAAGATAAGCCGAAAGCGACCAGTATCCGTAACCAAGCCGACGGCGAACGCCGTTGAAATAGCGGTTGAGTGTAATGGCAAGGTTGTAGGCGGTGTCACCCAGATAGGCCAGCCACTTGGCGTATTTGACGACCCCGTCAAACTCATCGCCATGGATGACCAAAAGGCGCTTGCCATCGGCGGTGACGTGGATATCGTTCATTTTAACGTCGACATGGCCAAAAGTCATATCGACAAACTCGCGGGCGAATTCATCATGGTTCCCGGGGACGAAGATGACTTTGGCGCCATTCTTTGCCTTTTCCATGATTGTCGTGATCACGGCATGATGACTTTCCGGCCAGTACCAGCTTTTCTTAAGGCGCCAGCCGTCAATAATGTCACCCACCAGATAATAAGTGTCTGCCGTCACTTCATTGAGGAAATCCAATAGAAGGTCTGCCTGACATCCACGTGTCCCCAGATGGACGTCTGAAATCCAGACCGTGCGGTAATGCGGTTGCAGCGTCATCGCTGTCATTGCCGCTCCTCCGTATCCTGCCAAAAGGATGGCTGGAATTCGACAGTTTGTCTTGCCGAATACTGTTCCAAGCCAGTATCGGTTTAAAACAAATCGTTCGATTATATAACCCGTTCACAGAAATTTCGCAGTTCTGTAAAGCAACTGTTACATGTTTTATTTCATATGGTAGATGCTGTGAAAAATTTATTTCATTTTTATTTCAGAAGTGGGTCCAAATGACCGATGCGGATGTGACTGTCATCTTCAATCCACGGGCCGGTGGCAATAAACAGCGGTTTTTATCCCAGATATTGCAACATGCCGGCATCAAGGTGGAGTTGCTGCAAACCACCCATCCCGGTCACGCCCGTGAACTGGCCCGCAAGGTCCGTGCCCATCAACGTTTGTTTGTTGCCGGTGGCGACGGGTCGCTTAACGAGGCATTAAACGGATTGCTTGATGCCCAGATTGACGGGCACGAGGTCCCGCCACTTGGCATCATCCCGCTTGGAACGGCCAATGTGCTTGCGGTTGAAGTCGGGCTTGAAATCCGGGCACGCGCAATTGCCGACTATATCAACAATCCCGGTATGGTCTGGGTCCGTCCAGGACTGGTCAATGGCCGGGCGTTCTTTTTGATGGTCGGCATGGGGGCCGATGCCGATACGGTCGCCAATGTTTCGCTGCGGCTCAAGCGCCTGATTGGCAAGGGGGCCTATGTTCTGGAAGGCCTTCGCAACATCTTTTTCCCGCGTCATCGTGATTTTGAAGTCAGTATCGGTCGGGAAAATTATCGGGTGTCGGGCGTGGTTGTAACCCATGCGCAACATTATGGCGGGGCATTTGTCATTTCGCCCGATGCCAGCCTGACCGCCAACAGCCTTGATGTGGTGCTGATGCCAGGCAACGGTATCGGGGCCTTGTCACGTTATGGTCTGGCACTGACACTTAATCGGTTGCATGCCCAAAGCGACGTTTCGGTGGTTCGGGCAGAGCGCATCACGATCACCAGTCATTGCGGCCCGGCCCCGCTTCAGATTGACGGGGAAAGTGCCGGTAAGCTGCCGTGCGAGATCAGCTTGTCCCCCTATCCTGTGCGATTGATGGTGCCGCCGGCTTATGCCGAATTGTCTTCGAAGACCGATCACCCATCACCTGATCTGCTTCGGATCGCTGCGGATTAAAAGCACACCCCAAAGTCGTTACACGGATTGTTCGGTTGCCTCGGGCAAATGCCCGGACTTTCGGGATTTTTCAAGTACTCATGATGAATTATCAACGGGTCCTTGAAGTTGTATTTCTGTTCCCCACCTTGATTTTAACGTAGTGCGCGTGACTTGTACCTCCCGATCAGAGGGAATTTGGGTGGATTTTGAATCGCGAAACTTGCTTCGAAATTTGACGAACAGCGTTGATGAAGATCATCGCCATTCAGGGAGATTGACGATGGTTTCGGGGTCCTCTGCTTTGGTTCTCAACTCAGGTGTGTTGGCTGACATGCAGATAAAAACAAAAATTCTGGCTGGTTTTGCCGTGGTGCTGGCAATTCTCATTTCGGCACTTGCCTTTGCGTATTTCACCTTTGTTGCTGTTTCACACGATGTGGATGAATATGCCCATTATGTTGAAGAAGCCGCGCTGATCAGCGAGATTGAAACGCAGTTCCTACGCTTTAACAGTCACGCGCGTGAATTTGCCAATACGGCTGATCCGGCAGATGCCGAAGCCGTGTTCACCTATGCCAAGCAGCTTGATCTGATGCTTGATGACGCCCGTGAGAAGTTCATTGGCGAACAACATCGAAGCCGCATTGAACACATCGCCGAAGAGCTTGATGCCTATCTGGCAAGCTTCGCCTCGGCCAAAAACCTGAGCGACGAATACCATTCCCTGATCCTGGATCGCCTTGAACCTGACGGGATCAAGATCGTTGCCGATCTCGACAAGCTTGTTGCCCATGCGCAGAATACCGGCGATCTTGAACTCCTCAAACGCTCAGTCGCGGCACGTGAACATGCACTTCTGGCAAGGTTGTATGCCAATATCCTGATTGGCCGTCAGGATGACAGCTTTGGCGCCAAATCCGCCGATGAATTTGCAAAGCTTGAGGCCGCATTGGGGCAAATCGGTAATCAACCGCTTACGGGTGACCTGAAAGCTGTGCTGGATGATGCCAAGAACCTGTTTGCTGATTACCGCGAAGTCTTCGACAAGATCCGTGCCGACGAACTGGAAATTGTCGCCACGGTCCACGGGACCATGCGCGAAGCATCCGAGGGTATCATTGCCGACGCCGAGGCCCTGAAACAGGAACTGGCGGTGGCAGAGCACAACATTTTTGAAAAGGTCGTCGCCGAAATCATTCTGGCAGAAAAGGAAATCCTGATCGCATCGATTGCTGGTGCCGTTCTTGGGATGGTTCTGGCCTGGGTCATGGGGGATCGCTTGTCGCGTCCGATCACTGCGATTACGACCATCATGCGCAGGCTGGCCGATCATGATCTGGGCGTTGAAATTCCCGGACAGACCCGCAAGGACGAGATCGGCCAGATGGCACAGGCAGTTCAGGTGTTTAAAACCAATGCCATCCGCAATGATGAACTCGAAGCCGAAGCCCGCGCGCAGGAAGAACGGTCCAAGGAAGAACAGCGGCGGTTCATGAACCAGACGGCGGACAGCTTTACGACAAGTGTCGGGACCATTATCGAAGCGGTCGCTGCCGCCGCAGTCGAGTTACAGGCAACGGCCACCGGCATGTCCCAGATCGCAAATTCGGCGTCAGAGCAAACGACGGCTGTTGCCTCGGCCAGTGAAGAGGCAAGTGGCAATGTTGATTCTGTTGCTTCGGCCACTGAGGAGCTCAACAGTTCGATTGAGGAGATCAATCGTCAGGTTGTCTTTTCAAATGAAATCGCCAAAAAGGCTGTTGATCAGGCCCGCGAAACCATGCGCGGTATCAAGGAACTGGTCGAGGCATCCAACAATATCGATCATGTTCTCAAACTGATTACCGATATTTCCGACCAGACCAACATGCTTGCGCTCAATGCGACGATTGAAGCTTCGCGGGCAGGTGATGCAGGCAAGGGCTTTGCGGTTGTCGCCAATGAGGTCAAAACCCTTTCGGCCCAAACGGCCAAGGCAACAGAAGAAATCCGCGCCCAGGTTGACAGTGTCCAAAGCCGCACCGGCTTTGCCGCCAACCAGATCGAACTGATCAGCCAAACGATTAGCGAAATGGAAGGCATTGTTGCGACCATTTCCTCGGCGGTGGAGGAACAATCGGCAGCAACCCGTGAAATCGCCTTTAACATTGAACAGGCCGCGACCGGGACAACGGTTGTCAGTTCCAACATTGTTACGGTTTCACAGGCTGTAAACGATGCAGGCACAGCATCAAGCGACGTTTTAACCGCGGTCAGCACTTTGTCCGAGAACTTTGCCACCCTGAAAGGTGCGACGGACAACTTCGTCAATGCCATCCGGTCGGCCTAGACACACCGGATTTTCAGATACGCAAACGCAAAACGCCCGGCCAAAATGGACCGGGCGTTCTTTTTTTGATTGGGGAACAGTGAAGGTCGGTTACTGCCCGGCCAAAGTCATGCCGTCAATGCGAAGGGTCGGCGCGTTGGTGCCGTATTTGAATGTCAGGTCATTGGCCGGGACGACCGTTTTGAACATGTCTTTAAGGTTGCCCGCCACCGTGATTTCGGACACCGGATAGGCCAGTTCGCCATTTTCAATCCAATACCCCGACGCACCGCGCGAATAATCGCCCGTCACACCATTTACGCTGCTGCCGATCATCTCGGTGATGTAAAGGCCCGACTTGATATCCTTGATCATGTCTTCGGGCGAAATGGTGCCCGGTTCCATGTAAAGGTTGGTGGTCGATGGCGCTGGCAGGCTTCCGGCCCCGCGCGATGCGTTACCGGTCGATTTCAGGCCAAGCTGGCGGGCCGAACGCAGATCCATGATCCAGGTTTTCAGAACACCGTTTTCGATCAGATGGCGCTTCTGGTTTGCGACCCCTTCGGCATCAAACGGTTTGGAACGCAGACCACGTTTGCGATGCGGATCATCAATGATGTTGATATGGGGCGCGAAGATTTCGCTGCCCATGGCATCAAGCAGGAAGCTGGTGCCGCGCGCGATGCCGGAACCGTTGATCGCCGATGACAGGTGACCAACAATAGATGCGGAAACGCGCGGATCATAGATCACCGGAACTTGCGTGCTTTTGACCTTGCGCGGGTTCAGGCGACGCAGGGTTTTTTCGGCGGCCTTTTTGCCGATATCGACCGGATCGCGGAGATCGGTCGAAAACACTGCACTGTCATAATCGTAATCGCGTTCCATACCTGTGCCGGTGCCCGCCAATACGGAAACCGAGATATGGCTGCCCGACCCGGCATAGGAATTGGCAAAGCCGTTGGTGGCGGCCAGTGTGATCTGATGGCGGCCCCAACCAGCTTCTGATCCTTCGGAATTGGTAATGCCCTCGACCGAACGCGCGGCCTCTTCACACGCGCTGGCCCATTCGATCAGTTTGCCCTGATCAACTTCGCCCGGCTCGCACAGTTCAAGTGCTTCGACATTGAAGGTTTCGGCAAGTTCACTTGGGTCGGCAATACCGCAATAGGGATCTTCCGGGGCATTTTTGGCCATCGCAACCGCACGTTCGACCAGCTCGGCAAGGGCGGCGTCGCTGGTATCAGATGACGATACAACTGCCTGTTGCTTGCCAATCAGAACCCGCAGGCCAAGATCGGCCCCCTCGGAACGTTCAAGCTTTTCCATCTTGCCCAGACGCTGGGCAACCGAAAGCGATGTGCCTTCGACATAAACGGCATCGGCATCGTCTGCACCGGCCTTTTTTGCCTGTGCGAGAAGGTCATTGATGCGATCAAGTGTCATGTCGGTCTTGGGCATGGAGGCTCCCTTGTATCGGAATGTGTTTCTTACGTTATAGGGGGCACGAACGTTTTCGCATAGACCCGAAACAAAAAGCTGGTTTTGGTCTAAAATTCCTGCCTTGTTTCAGAGGTGGCAGGACGAGGGCCGAATGGCAAGGCCCGGTCAATGACAGATTTCAAACGGCTTTCTGTTATAGTCGAACAAACAAGTGCTACTGGTGCCAGATAAACGGGAACGCGATGAACAAGCAGAAAATTCTTTCCGGGCTTAGTGTGGCTTTTCTGATTGGATTGCTCAGCCCTGCATTCGCAGATGACAGCAAGACTGTCATGAAAGGCTGGGATGAAAATGGCGTGTGGGAGCTGAATGCGAATGGCGAAACCGATCCGGTTTCAAGCGCACAGTTCTATTACGAAATGCGCTGGCAAGGGGGGCAATATGCCCGAAACTACCGCCATCAGATGCTGACCGGTGATTTTACCTGTGACGGCGTGCTCGATCGCATCGCCGGTTGGGTTGACCTTGATAACCCTGATGGCCCGTTTTTCGCACTGTTGTTTGTCACCAACCATGGTGCGAAAGATCACAGTGAAATCCGTTACATTCCGTTCAAGCAGTCCGAGCAGTTTGCGCTCTGTGTCTTTGATGAAACGGCACCACCAGTGCTGAGCTGGCAGGAAAACAGTACTGAATACATGGCCGAAGTTATGGGGGATGCGGATATGTGCAATTTCGCCATCCGCGTTGATGATTTCATGTGTGACGCGCCGCAGTTTTTCTATTCCGAAAAGCCCGATGAAGATGGTGATCACTGGATGTTTTTCAGAAACTAGAAAGAGCTTTCAGGTCAGAAAAAAGGCGGGTTTGAAACCCGCCTTTGTCATTCAGTCCCGCCAGATTTTCTTGCCTGATCCGGGCAGGCCATAGCGTTCCCATTTCTGATCCACACGGTCGATGATGTCATCATCCATATAGATCTTTTCGCCCCATTCGCGGTTGGTTTCGCCGGGCAGCTTGTTGGTGGCATCAAGGCCAAGCTTGCCGCCAAGGCCCGAAACCGGGGATGCGAAATCAAGGTAATCAATCGGGGTGTCGGTGACGGTGGTAATATCGCGTACCGGGTCCATCCGCGTCGAGATCGCCCACATGACGTCTTTCCAGTCACGGACATCAATGTCGTCATCCACGACAATGACGAATTTGGTGTACATGAACTGACGCAGGAACGACCAGACGCCCATCATCACGCGCTTGGCATGACCGGCATAGGCCTTCTTCATCGAGACAACCGCGATGCGATAGCTGCATCCCTCTGGCGGCAACCAGAAATCAACAATTTCCGGGAATTGTTGCTGCAGAAGCGGCACGAACACGTCATTCAATGCTTCACCCAGAACCGACGGCTCATCTGGCGGACGGCCGGTGAAGGTCGACAGATAGATCGGCTTTTTGCGCATGGTGATGGCGGTCACGGTAAAGACCGGGAAATCTTCGACCGAGTTGTAATAACCGGTGTGATCGCCATACGGCCCCTCGGGCGCATATTCCTCAAGCGAGACATAGCCTTCAAGAATGATCTCGGCCGTGGCCGGGACCTTGAGCGGCACGGTTTTGCAATCGACCAGTTCGACTTTCTCGCCGCGCAGAAGGCCAGCAAACTGATATTCCGACAGGGTATCGGGAACCGGGGTGACCGCGGCAAGGATCGTGCCCGGATCTGCGCCCAGAACGATGGCAGCTGGCAGCGGTTCACGCTTTTCCTGTTTCCAGCGGGCATGATGCTGCGCGCCACCGCGATGTTTCAGCCAGCGCATGATGGTCTTGTTTTTGCCCAACACCTGCATGCGATAGATGCCAAGGTTAAACACATCGCGCTTGTCACCACCCTTGGTGCCAGCACTTGGCCCCTGGGTCACGACCAGCGGCCAGGTGATCAGCGGGCCGGGTTCGCCGGGCCAGCAGGATTGCACCGGAATTTTCGAAAGATCGATATCATCACCCTGAAGGACCACTTCCTGACACGGCGCCTTGGAAACCGTTTTGGGCTTCATCGCCATCACGGTTTTGGCAAGCGGCAGCATCGAAAAAGCTTCGCGGATGCTTGCGGGTGGTTCAGGCTGTTTGAGGAATGCCAGCGTTTCACCCACTTCGCGCAGTTCTTCGGGTTTGCGGTTCATGCCCGCGGCCACGCGGTCCACGGTGCCAAACAGGTTGACCAGAACCGGCATGTCATATTTTTTGCCGTCATCACCGACAACATTTTCAAACAGAACCGCCGGGCCACCTTCGGCGAGAAGGCGGGTCTGGATTTCCGTCATTTCAAGATTGGGGGAAACCGGTTCAGTGACACGGACAAGACGGCCGGTTTTTTCCAGCGCATCCATGAAGTCACGAAGGGATTGATAGGGCATGGCACCTGTCATCTGCAAAGCTTTGAAACCTGATTGTCTTCATACGCCGCGGAGCGAAACGGGACAACCTTGCTGTTGTCAAATACGTCATTTGTAACCGCATCGATCCATCCCTACATGATTTGACAATGCTGCGTTGCAGGGAGATGCATAATTTTGCGGTTTTGGTCAGCGCATCATTTGGTTATACATGGGCAAGGAAAAGAGTCGCGTGACCCACAGCACGCGACCTGGCAACTCA
This sequence comes from Thalassospira sp. MCCC 1A02898, assembly GCF_001618185.1. Classification (NCBI taxonomy): domain Bacteria; kingdom Pseudomonadati; phylum Pseudomonadota; class Alphaproteobacteria; order Rhodospirillales; family Thalassospiraceae; genus Thalassospira; species Thalassospira sp. MCCC 1A02898. The sequence goes on from NZ_LPXK01000009.1 coordinate 57,746, forward strand.
CCAAAAGCATGAAGGACGCACAGATGGCCAAGTACTGGGTTATCGGGGGCACCTATCAGGATACCGGTTTTGATGCGCCAATTGGCGAAGAAACCAAAGTTGGTCCGTTTGGCAGCTTCGAAGACGCCGAAAAGGAATGGTCGAAAATGGCCTGGCAGTCGGTTGATGACGCGAATTCGCGGTATCGTATCGAACGCCTTGAAGAATACTGGGTTGTCGGTGGCGAATATGAAAGCACCGACTTTGAAACCCCGGTTGGCGGCGAAGAAGAACGTCATGGCCCGTTTGCCACGTTTGGCGATGCAGAAAAAGCATGGTCGAAACTGGCATGGCAGCATGTTGACGACTGCAATTATCGCTATCGCGTAGTCGAAGGCTAAGCCGGACGACCAATATGTTTTCGATATCTGATGCGCATATGATCACGGATCCCGTGTTGCGCGACCAGATCGAACAGCATCCACGCGCGCAGGACCTCCTGCGCGCGTTTTTGTATCCCTATCCTTCGCCGGATCACGACTTTCTGTTTCGTGGTGGTGACGTAGTTGCGATGGAGCGATCAGACGTCGCGACTGCGACAAGGGGCAGGACACCGGTTCTGGCCGTCGGGTCCAATCGTGCGCCGGTACAACTGACCCGAAAATTCACCCATCAAAACCTTTCAGATGAAATTCCGGTGACCCATGGCTGGCTGGCGCATCACGATATTGTCTATTCAACGCACATAACCGGATACGGCGCAGTTCCGGCAACGCTGGCACCATCACCGGGCACGCGCGTGCGTGTTTCGATCACCTGGCTCACCCCGACACAACTTGCCCATATGCATGTCACGGAATCGGTGCCAGCCCATTACAGCTATGTTCAATTTCCGGGTCGCGATCTTGATCTCGATTGCGGGGTCACTTCCAATCACATCGGCATGTACCAATCTGCACGCGGACATGTTTTTGATCAGGGATCGGTGTTTGCCTTGTCTGCGATTGAGGCCAGAGATCGGCGGTTCACATCCCTTGATCAACGGGAAATGCTAGCACTTTTCGCCAAGCGTGCCGGGCAGGTCTTTAGCCCCGCATTCGTCCTGCGGATCATTGATGATCCGGCATTTCGCCGTCTTGTTGTTGAACAGGATTAATCGCGGTCCGGCAAAAGCTGCCAGATGCGGGTGAATTTGGTGTCGGTGTCCTCGACCGCGACATCAACCGGGACGTCGTAGGTTTCAAGTTCGTCGATGTTATGTGTCGGCGCATAGGTTCGGCCCGGGTCGGCCAGGATGACCTTGGTGCCAAGGCGCGCTTCGGCCATCAGCCACTGCAAAACGGCATTTGCCATATCCTGCTGATAACAGACGTCGCCGGCAAAAATCACATCCCAACGCTTTTGCGGGGCCGATGTGCCAACCAGATTTTCGGTCGTGGTCGGAATTTCAACACCATTGTGTTTGGCATTCAGCCTTGTGGCGGTAATCGCCACCGGATCGATGTCATTGGCCAGGATTTCTGCGGCATCTGAACGGACGCAGGCAATCGCCTGCATGCCGCCGCCACAGGCAAAATCAAGCACCCGCTTGCCGCGCACCAGTTCCGGGTGATCAAGGATATAGCGCGTAATCGCCTGCCCACCGGGCCAGGCAAAGGCCCAATAGGGTGGCGGGATATCAAGCACACCCAGAATATCCTCGGTCGCCTGCCAAAGCGGGGTGATGTGGGTTGCCAGATACATCTCGATTTCTGGTGCCAAAGGCACGCGGGCCGGTACGGTGAATGTTTCGATCAGATCGGCAAATTGCGGATCGTCGACATCTGGCACCAGTGCGTCGGCGAAGACATTCTCGCTCATTGGCGGTTTACCTTGAAAAGGGGTATCGGGTTATGCGTTCGCAATCAGGTGCGACAGCACGATGGCAGCAAGTACCAGTAATCCGTAATCGCGGTTGGATTTAAACCGCTTTAGACAATTGGCCGCATCATCAAGCTTGACGGTGGCAACCTGCCAGCCAAGGTGAATGCCCGCCAACCCCAGCAAGACAAAATAGGACCAGTGCAAACCAGCCAACATGCCCGAAACGCCCAGCAAAAGCGTGGTCATGGTATAGAACCCCTTGGCCCATTTCGGCGTCGTATCGCCCAAGCGCAGTGCCAGAGATTTCAGGCCGATCTTGGCATCATCATCCTTGTCCTGATGGGCATAGATGGTGTCATAGCCAAGCGTCCAGAAAAATCCCGCTGCATACATGGCAATGGCGGCGGGTTCGACGGTGCCGGTCACCGCCGCCCAACCGACCAGCGCACCCCAGTTAAAGGCAAGGCCAAGGCAGGCCTGCGGCCAATAGGTGATCCGCTTCATGAACGGATAGGTGATGATGATCGGGATCGAACAGATGCCGACAATGATCGCCTCGATGCGAAATTGCACCAGAATGCCAAGTCCCAGCAACATCATGAAGCCAAGGAACAGCAAAGCCTGCCAGACCTTGACCTGACCACTGGGGAGCGGGCGGGTGGTGGTGCGTTCGACCTTGCCATCAAAGTTGCGGTCGGCCAGATCATTGATCACGCAACCGGCCCCGCGCATGATCACGGCCCCCACCCCGAACAGCGCCATCATGATGACGATCTGTTTGGTGGTGACGGCATCGGTTAACCCGCCTGCCATGGCGGTGGACCACCAGCACGGCAAAAGCAAAAGCCAGGTGCCAATCGGACGATCAAGGCGCAGAAGTTTCAGATAGGGCCGCACAGCTTCGGGCATGAAACGATCGATCCAGCCATCCTGTGGCATATCGTTCTTGCTGGTCTGTATTGGCTGGTTGACCTGTGTCATAATTGGCCTATCTGATAAAAAACCATTTCAAGATGCCGTAAAACGGCTTTGGGGACCTTTATGACTGCTGATGCCACGCGCGCCCGCCAACGCCTTTTCGTTCGGGATCCTATCACGGCTGATAGTGAAATCGAACTTGCTCCCGAACAGTCTCATTACCTCGAACATGTCATGCGCCTCAAGCCCGGAACACCGGTAAAAATTTTTAATGGCCTTGACGGGGAGTGGCTGGGCACGATCAGCGAGCTTCGCAAAAAGAAGGGCAGCGTCACCGCGGAACGCCAATTACGTGCGCAGGGCAATGAAGTTGGTCCGACTCTTGTTTTTGCACCGATCAAAAAGCAACGGCTTGATTTCCTGATTGAAAAGGCGGTTGAGCTCGGCGTTCAAAGTTTGCAACCCGTCATCACCCAGCATGGCATCACCGACAAGGTCCGCCTTGATCGTTTGCAGGCACAGGTTGTTGAGGCGGCCGAACAGTGTGAACGCCTGACTGTGCCTGAGGTTTGCGAACCTGTGCGTCTTTTGGACTGGGTCGCAAATCTGCCGGAAAATCACCATCTGCTATTTTGTGATGAAACAGGATCGGGGTCACCAATTGGTGAAGTACTAAGTCAGCTATTGGCAAAGGGCGCTGGCTCGTTTATCGACAATACCAATGTTGTTAACCATGCAATCGTGATTGGACCCGAGGGCGGCTTTAGCGCCGACGAACTTGAACGTATCCGCAAACAGCCTTTTGCAACGCCTGTAAGCCTCGGTCCGCGTATTCTGCGTGCCGAAACGGCAGCAATTGCAGCTTTGACCGTATTTCAGGATCGTATCGGCGATTGGTCGCACCGACCCGTTGCGAGAGATTAGGGGAAGCCCTTATGACTGTCAGCGCCTCCACTGGTGACAGCCCGGTAATTGAAAGCCGGCGCCAGCTTGTCGAATGGTTCGAGTCCGGCTGTACGCCAAAAAAAGACTGGGCCATCGGCACCGAACACGAAAAATTCGCCTTCACCCGCGATGATCTTCGCCCCATCCCTTATGAGGGGGAACGCGGGGTCAAAATGCTGCTCAATGCCCTGGCCGAACATTATGACTGGGAACCGATCATTGAAAACGGCAATGTCATTGCACTGACCAAGGACAAATGTTCCGTCTCGCTCGAGCCGGGCGGGCAGATTGAACTTTCCGGTGCGCCGCTTAAGAACATTCACCAGACCTGTGGTGAAGTGCATACGCACCTGCACGAAGTCCGCGAGATTTGCGACGGGCTTGGCATTGATATGCTCGGTGTCGGCCATAATCCGAAATGGAAACGTGAAGACATCCCGTGGATGCCCAAGGGCCGCTACGAGATCATGAAAAATTACATGCCCAAGGTCGGAAACCTTGGTCTGGACATGATGCTCAGGACCTCGACCATTCAGGTCAATCTGGACTTCAGTTCCGAAGCCGACATGGTCAAGAAATTCCGGACCTCCTTGGCGCTTCAGCCGGTGGCAACCGCCCTGTTTGCGGCGTCGCCGTTTGTTGATGGCAAGCCAAGCGGTTTCTTGTCGGCACGATCGAACGTCTGGACCGATACCGATCCGGATCGTTGTGGCATGTTGCCGTTCGTGTTCGAGGACGGGTTTGGCTTTGAACGTTATGTCGACTACATGCTCGATGTCCCGATGTATTTCGTCTATCGCGACGGCAAATACATTGATGCAGCAGGCAAGTCGTTCCGTGATTTCATGGATGGCAAACTTGATGTTTTGCCCGGTGAACGCCCGACCATGAATGACTGGTCTGATCACATGACCACGGCCTTCCCGGAAGTGCGTCTTAAGAAGTTCCTTGAAATGCGCGGTGCCGATGGTGGCCCGTGGAAGCGCATCTGTGCACTGCCGGCCCTTTGGGTGGGGCTGCTGTATGATGATGCCGCCCTTGATGCCGCATGGGATCTGGTCAAGGATCTTTCGGTAACTGAGCGCGAAGCGCTTCGCAACGATGTTCCGCGCACCGCCCTTGCCACCCCGTTCAAGAACGGCACGGTTCAGGATCTTTCCAAAGATGTTCTGGCGATTTCCCGTCAGGGCCTTAAAAACCGTGGTCGCATGGACAGCTACGGCGACGATGAAGGCCACTTCCTTGATAGCCTTGATGATGTGGCACAAAGCGGCCGCACTCTGGCTGAGGAATTCCTTGATAAGTATGAAACCGAATGGAACGGCTCGGTCGATCCGTTGTTCAAGGAATACGCCTACTAAGGCCAACGAATACGCAATAAAAAAAGGGCAGTGATTTCACTGCCCTTTTTTGATGTTTGCAGGTTGCTCGTTTTGAGGATTACTGCGCAGCCCGATCAAGCCGGGTTTGGGCGGCAAACCATTTTTCGATGGCATCGACCTGATCAGGCTGCATCCCAAGGCCAAGTTTGGTCCTGCGCCACAGAACATCTTCTGCGCGACACGCCCATTCATTGGCCATCAGGTAGTGGAGTTCAGCTTCGTAAAGGCTCGGGGCGACTTCCGGGCCCAAATCGCCAAGCGATGTTGCTGTACCAATGATTTTGCGGATTGCCGTGCCGTAGCTTCGCACCAGCCGATACAGCAACGCGCTTGGCAACCAGTCATAGGTTGCCTTGGCCTTGGCAAGGAATGCATCGCAATCACCGTCTGGCATGTCGCCACCGGGAAGGATGGCATTTGCTGTCCAGTCCTTGGCATTGTTGCCCAGAACCGGGGCCAGTTTTTGCATCGCATGTTCGGCAAGCTTGCGATAAGTGGTGATCTTACCGCCATAGATCGACAGGATCGGTGCCGAACTTCCGCTATCGCCGGTATCAAGATCGAACACGTAGTCGCGGGTTACCGCCGACGCATTGTCGTTCTTGTCATCATAAAGTGGTCGCACACCGGAATAGTCCCAAACCACGTCCTTGCGGCCAAGCGGTTTGGCGAGATAGCCATTCACCAGATCCAGCAGATAGTCGGTTTCCTGATCGCTGATTTTGACCTGCGCCGGATCGCCATTATAGGCGACATCGGTGGTGCCGATCAGGGTGTAGTCCTGCTGATAGGGGATGGCAAAGGCAATGCGCCCATCGCCATTCTGGAAGATATAGCAATGATCATGGTCATGAATGCGCGGAACCACAATGTGGCTGCCCTTGACCAGTCGAAGACCGGCGGCCTTTCTGCCAAGTCCGGCATTTTCGACCATCTCGGTGACCCATGGCCCTGCGGCGTTGACCACGGATTTTGCACTGACCGATTGCGGGGCACCATCGGGCCCGATCAGTTCGGCATTCCAGTGATCGTGATGACGCACCAGTGATGCACATCTGGTGCGGGTTCGGATATCAGCCCCACGTGCCTGTGCGTCCTGTGCATTGAGGACCACAAGCCTGGCGTCATCCACCCAGCAATCGGAATAGGAAAAACCGCCCGCGTAATCGGATTTCAACGGTTGCCCTTCTGGCGTGCCGTTAAACGATACAGCACGTGACCCGGGCAGACGTTTGCGCTTTGCCAGATGGTCATAAAGAAACAACCCGGCGCGCAGCATCCATTTCGGACGCAAGCCCTGGTGATGGGGCAAAACGAAGGTCAACGGCCAGATGATATGTGGGGCAGCAGCCAACAGAACTTCGCGTTCCTGAAGTGCTTCGCGCACCAGACGGAACTCATAATGTTCAAGATATCGAAGACCGCCATGGATGAGTTTGGTCGAAGAAGAAGAGGTGGCCGAGGCAAGGTCGCGCTGTTCGACCAAAAGAACAGAAAGCCCGCGACCGGCGGCATCACGGGCAATACCAGCCCCGTTGATGCCGCCGCCAACGACCAGAAGGTCGTAAGTTCCGGTCACGTTAGATCACCTTTTTACGCAGGTAAGCTGAAATGGCTTCGCCAATAATGACCAGACCAATGATTGCCAGAAGGATCGTGGCGACCGTTTGCCATGCAAAGGTATCAATCGCCCCCTGAAGGATGATGCCAATACCACCAGCCCCGACCAGACCCAGAACCGTACTTTCACGCAGGTTGATGTCCCAGCGCAGGATGGATACGGCAAAGAAGGTCGGCATGACTTGCGGAATGACGCCATAGACCAGAATCTTGAAGCGCGATGCGCCAACAGATTCCAGTGCCTCGATCGGGGCACGGTCGATTTCCTCGATCGCTTCACCCAGCAATTTGCCAAGGAAGCCAAGCGACCGGAAAATGATCGCCAGAATACCGGCCAAAACACCCGGTCCGAACACAGCCACAAACAGCAGCGCCCAGATGATGGTGTTGACCGAACGCGACGACACCAGAATGAACCGGCCAAGCCACAGCGTGAAACGGTTCGGCGTGGTGTTCTGGGCTGCGATCAACGCAATCGGCAGGGACAGGAACACGGCAAAGAAGGTCGCAATCGTTGCGATATTGACGGTTTCCAAAAGCGTCCAGCCGATTTCCTGCCAGCCTTCAAGTGATGGCGGGAACATGCGGGCAAACAGATCGCCCATCTGTTCCGGGGCATCCCAAAGCCACGGCCAGATGATGTTGATGGTCGATAGGGACCAGACGACAGCCAGTGCGACCAGCGCGGTCATGCCATAACGCCGCCAGCGTTCCTTGGTGGTATAGCGGGACCATTCGCGGTTGGCGATTGCTTCCGGTCCGGTAGGTTGGGTGGTGGCTACCATAGGTTCCTCCTGATCCGGCCGCTGATGGCCTCGCTGACAAGGATCACACCGATGATGCAAAGGGTAATCGCCAGCGCAAAGTCATAGTCATAACGCCCAAAGGCATTAAGAAGGGTTGACCCGATACCGCCCGCGCCCACGATGCCAACAATGGCAGAGGCGCGCAGGTTGCTATCAAGCTGATAGATCGAAAGACCGATCTGACGGGGCATGATTTGCGGGATCACGGCATAAAGAAGGGTGACGAATGTCGCCCCGCCGGCTGCACGGATCGCCTCGACCTGACCCCAGTCAATTTCCTCGATCCGTTCGGCCAGCATTTTGGCAACGAACCCGATGGAATAGACCGTAAGCGTCAGAATGCCTGCCAGCGGGCCAAAGCCGACCGCTTTGACAAACAGGATGGCGACAATGACTGGGTGGAAGGAACGGGCAACGATGATCACGCCACGCCCGATGGTATAAAGCCATTTCGGTGCGATGTTTGACGCCGATGCAAAGGCAATCGGAACGCTGAGTGCCAGACCAAGCAGGGTCGAGACAATGGCGATCTTGATGCTTTCCATAAAGCCGTCAAACAGCAACTCGCCGCGGATGAAGCTTGGCGGGAAGGCGCCCTTGAAGATGCGGATCGCACGCGGGACACCGTCCTGGATGCGCTCCCAGTCGAATGGCAGGGTTGTGATGGCCCACCAGACATAGGCAACAACAGCAATCAGAAGTCCCCAGCGCAACATCGGGTTGGCGATAAAGGGGGGCTTCTTCCATGTGCGGCCCGTTTTTTGAACGGTGCTGCTCATCGTGCGGCGACCTCACGCAGGTGGGTGCTGCTTTCGGCGTCGCCGCGTTCTTCGGCGGGCACACCGGCATAGATGTCGTCCATGGCGTCATTGGTCAGATCGACCGGTTCACCATCGAAAATGATGCGGCCAAAGCGCATGCCAACGATCCGCTGGGTATATTCCTTGGCTTCGTTGACGTTATGAATGTTGATCAGAACCGGCAGGTGCAGCTCGGATGCGAGCGCGCGCAGCAGTTCCATGATCTGACGGGATGTTTTCGGATCAAGCGATGCGGTCGGTTCATCGGCCAGCAGGATTTCAGGTTCCTGCATCAGGGCGCGGACCACACCGACACGCTGACGTTCACCGCCGGAAAGTTCGTCGGCACGTTTGTCGGCATAATGGGCGATCCCGACGCGTTCCATCAAATGAAAGGCGCGATCAATGTCTTCCTGCGGATATTTGCGCGTGACCGCGCGCCACGCCGGAAGATAGCCCAGCCGTCCCGATTGCACGTTTTCCATCACCGTCAAACGGTCAATCAGGTTGAAGCCCTGAAACACCATGCCGATGCGACGGCGCGCCAGACGCAGTGCCTTGCCTTCAAGCTTGGTCAGTTCCGTGCCATTGAGTTCGATGGAGCCCGAAGACGGTTCGACAAGACGGTTGATACAACGCAGAAGGGTACTTTTGCCCGCACCTGATGCGCCGATGATGGAAACAACACTTTCGCCCGGCACTTCAAGGTTCAGGTTCTTCAACACTGCCTTTTCTTCGCCATAGCGTTTTACAAGTTCTTTGATACGCAGCATTGCGTTACCCCGAATGAAATGGGTGGCACAGGGCCTGCCAAGGCAGGCCCTGCAAAGTTCGGATCGATTGGAAAATCAGGAATTACTTCAGGTTATCCGGGGTGTATTTCACACCGTTGGCAGCCTGAATTTCGCGGATAACCGCCCAGTCTTCCTGATAGGTGATCGGCAGGAACTTCGACACACCCTTGAATTCTTCACCAAGGGCGGTGCCCTTCATGTCAAAGGTAAAGAAGGCTTCCTTGATCTTTTCGACCAGTTCCGGCTTCAGGTTGTAGGCATAGTTGAACGAAGTGGTCGGGAAAGGCTTGCTTTCATAGATGATTTTGACTTCGTTCGGATCATAGAGATCACGCTGGGCCATACGTTCAACAACTTCGGACGCCACCGGGGCGGCGTCATAGTCACCGGCGACAACGCCAAGGATCGATTGATCGTGCGAACCGGAATAGACAACTTCGTAATCCTGTTCCGGAACGATGCCCTGACCCGGAAGCAGTGCACGCGGTGCAAGGTTGCCCGAGTTCGAGGTCGGCGAGGTATGGGCAACGCGTTTGCCCTTAAGATCAGCCGGGGTATCAATGCCGCTGTCTACACGGGTGTAGAGCTGAAGCGTGTAACCAAAGCGGCCATCATCCGCACCCATCAGGGCGAACGGAACCGCGCCGGCAAGGTTGACGGCAAACGGGGTCGGGCCGGTCGAGAAGCCGGCAACGTGCAGACGGCCTGAACGCATGGCTTCGACTTCTGCCGAGTTCGACTGAACGGCAAAGAAGTGAACGTCCTTGCCGGTGACTTCTTCAAGATGCTGCAGGAACGGGTCCCAGATATCGGCATAAACCGCCGGGTCTTCGACCGGGGTATATGCAAAGACAAGGGTGTCCGGATCGACCTGCTGGTCTGCGGGCGGGGCATCGGCAACAAGGTCGCCGTCCATGTCGCAATACATCGGGTCAAGATCGCCGCGTGCGATGCAGTCATCTGCCGCTGCGGCCGGGGTGGAAGCCATGCCGACCATGCCGATTGCGGCAAGGAGGGTGGTGAGCTTTAAACTGTCGGTTTTTTTCGGAATTGAAAACACTGTTTTCGAACCTTTCTTCCCTGTGAATGACGGCTTTCCGCCGTTTTTGAATGTGGTTTTGTTGTTTTTATTGTTGCTTTAATCAACATTATGAATTTGAAAAAGTTGGAAAATCAACACAAAACTGTAACAAAAGGTTTCGATCAGGGTTGCTAAGATGCGCGCTATTGGCACAAAACCGGCCATAATTGAGGGGGATGTGGCTTTGCGTTTGGGAAAAAAAGAGCGGCAGCGTCGTATTTTACAAGAGTTACAGGTTCACCCTCATGTGAGAGTTGCCACACTTGCAGAGCGATTCGATGTTGCAACCGAAACCATCCGTCGTGATCTTGACGCGCTGAGCCGCGATGGATTGATCAAACGCGAGTTCGGCGGCGCATCGGCGCGGCCCATGGGCCATCAGCCCGATCTGGCAGAACGCCAGTTATCGGCCGTGGCCGGGTTTGAACGGATTGGCATGCTGGCGGCTGACATGGTGCGGTCCGGCGATGTGGCAATGATTGATGCCGGATCAACCGTGGCCCAGATTGCGCCGTTTCTGGCGGCCCGCACGACAAAACTGCCGCGTACGTTTCTGACCAATTGCTATGCGGTGGTGCATGGCATGGCCGAACTTGCCGATCACGATGATGTTTTAATGTGTCCGGGCCAGTTTGACCGTCGGGAAAACGCGGTCTATGGCAACGATACCGTTGAATATCTGCGCCGTTTTCATGCCAACATTGCCTTTATCGGGGCGTCGGGCATTTCCCGGCAGGGCTTTAGTGACGTTAACCGCCGGGCGGTGGCCGTTAAACGCGCGATGATGGAACGATCAGACGAAACCTGGCTGATGGTTGATCATACGAAGTTTGATCAACGCTACCTGGAAAATGTCGCCCCGCTTGAGGCCCTTACCGGCATCATCACGGATCGCAGACCCGAACCGGAATTCGCATCCCAGCTTGAACGGGCTGGAATACGGTTTTTGGCGTGGTGTGATGAAAAACATGGTCTGGCATGAACCGACTGGCCTGAACCGATAAATAGATCCGTCAAACCGCAATTTGGTCGCGGTTGAGTTTGCGTTCGTCCTGATTCCAAACCATATTTCCCGGCACAGCGCGTTATTGTGTTGAATGCCGGGTTCCCGCCCCGGTCAGTTTGTTTCTGACACGGAGGATTATGATCGTGACCAATCCAGTGACCACCCGTACCGAACAGGACACCATGGGCGAAATTGATGTGCCTTCTGATCGGTATTGGGGGGCGCAAACCCAGCGATCCAGACAGAATTTCCGCATTGGCGGTGAACGCATGCCAGATGCCCTGATCAAGGCGTTCGGGGTTCAAAAACTGGCCGCGGCGCGCGCCAATGCCGCCCTTGATAACCTTGATCCGGAACTGGCCAAGGCGATCGAGGCCGCCGCATCCGAAGTGGCCGAAGGCAAGCTTTTGGATCACTTCCCATTGGTGGTCTGGCAGACCGGATCGGGTACCCAGACCAACATGAATGCCAATGAAGTCATCGCCAACCGGGCGTGCGAGATTTTGGGCAAGCCGATGGGCAAGCGCGAACCGGTCCATCCCAATGACCACGTTAATCGCGGCCAGTCATCGAATGACAGCTTCCCGGCTGCCATGCATATCGCCGCCGTGGTGGAGATTGAGGAGAAGCTCAAGCCCGCCCTTAAGCACCTGCGCACGACCCTGGATGCCAAGGTCGAAGCATTTGGCGATATCGTCAAAATCGGCCGCACCCATATGCAGGATGCGGTTCCCCTGACCTTGGGGCAGGAATTTTCCGGTTATGCCGCGCAAATCGCACTCGGGCTGGATCGGATCGACGATGCGCTTAAACGCCTACGCAAGCTGGCACAAGGGGGCACCGCGCTTGGGACCGGGCTGAATGCGCCGGATGGCTTTGACGTTGAGTTTGCCAAACAGGTGTCAAAGATCACCGGTCTTGAGTTTAAAACGGCGGAAAACAAGTTCGAAGCACTGGCCGCCCATGACGCCTGTGTTGAGATGTCGGGTGTCATGAATGTTCTGGCGACGTCGCTGATGAAAATCGGCAATGATATCCGTCTGCTTGGTTCCGGGCCGCGTTGCGGTTTGGGTGAGCTTGTCCTGCCCGCCAACGAACCGGGATCCTCGATCATGCCGGGCAAGGTCAACCCGACCCAGGCCGAGGCATTGACCATGGTCTGCGCGCAGGTGATGGGCAATCATGTTGCGGTGACGGTGGGTGGTTCGAACGGTCATCTGGACCTTAACGTGTTCAAGCCGGTGATCATTTATAACCTTCTGCAATCCATCCGCCTGATTGCCGATGCATCGGTCAGCTTTGCCGATAACTGCATTGCCGGGCTTGAGGCCGATCAGGAAAAGATTGCGCACTATGTCGAACAAAGCCTGATGCTGGTGACCGCCTTGGCACCGCATATTGGCTATGACAATGCGGCGGCCGTGGCCAAAAAGGCGCACAAGGAACGCAGCAGCCTGAAGGAAGCCTGCATCGCGCTTGGTTTCCTTGATGGGGATCGCTTTGATGAGCTGGTTCAGGCCCGCGACATGATCTGATGTGATGTCTTAAAGCATCGAAAAACAAGGCCGGGTATCGCGCCCGGCCTTGATGTTTCCGCATCATGAAAAGTGTGAAGACGCTTGGGCAAAACAGCCCCCGTGCAATGATCAATGTCATTGCAGGTGTGGTTTAAATCGGGCATATCCAACCCATGATCACGTGCAAACGCCATAACCGCCGTTCAGGTGGGATTTCCCTGCGCCGTGTCGTTCAGACATGGCTGATAGCGTTTGTTATCCTGTTTGCGGGTGTCACCCAGTCCGGACTTGTGTCGGCATTGCTCAGCGGGCAGGCCACCGGTATTGCAACCGCATCCGCGGCGGAAATCGCGCCGGGTGGTGATTACGTTCTGATTTGCACCCCGGCTGGTATCAAGCTCGTATCTGCTGATACGCTTCAAGGTGTCGTGGCATCGACTGCGTCCGGTCAGGCTGACGAAATGCCGGCCCATGCGTTTTGCCCGCTTTGTGCGAACCATCACGGGGCGATGGCGGCGATTGATTTGCCCTATGTCGCGCCAGTGCCGGTCATTCATGATGTCAGCTATGCCAAGGCGATTGTCTTTGTCGCGGTCAATGACATCCCGCGCGGTCGCCATTCGCGGGCACCCCCGGTTTCCATCTGATTTCAAAGACTGATCAAAACACGATTACTGAAATCGCAGGCCTGCGGATGCAGGCTGCTTACTGGATGGAATATCATGAAAAAGCTTTTTGCAATTGTTGCGACCATCGCGTCGCTGTTTATCGTCACCAACGCGTTTGCCGCCGATATCGAAGTCAAGGATGCCTGGGCCAAGGCATCCAAGGGCATGGTACGCAATGGTGCTGCCTTCTTTGATGTTGTGAATGCCGGGGCTGCCGACCGCATTGTTAGCGTGCGCAGTGACCTTGCAGAACGCACCGAACTTCACACCCACATCATGGAAAACAATGTCATGAAGATGCGCCAAGTTCAGGGCGGTGTTGAAGTGCCGATGCATGGCTCTGTGCAGTTCAAACCGGGCAGCTATCACGTCATGTTCATTGGCCTGAGCAAGCCGCTTGAAGAAGGCGAGAAAATCGACATCACGCTGGAATTCGAGAAGGCCGGTGATGTGCCTGTGACCATTGATGTTCTCAACACCATGGCGATGGGGCCGAACGGTGGTGCTGGCATGGGGCATGGCCATGGCAAGATGAAAATGAACAGCAACTAAGGTTGCGCGGCCGCCGAATATTCAAAGGGGGAAGGTTTGCGCCGACCCCCTTTTTTCGTCATGATGGGGCAACCAAAACGGTCGGTTACAGGGAGCCCATCATGTCTGACGACATCACTATTGACGATCTGATCGCCAAGCTTGGCCTGCAACCCCATCCCGAGGGTGGCTATTACGCCGAGACCTTCAGGGCGTTTGAAACCTGTAATCCCGGTAACCGGTATCTGGGTGTACGCAGCACGGGAACGGCGATCTATTACCTTCTGACACCCGATACTTTTTCAGGCATGCATATCCTGACCAGTGACGAGATTTTCCACCACTATATCGGGGATGCCGTCGAACAGCTTCAGCTGTTTGAGGACGGTACGCACAAGCGGGTCGAGATCGGCAAGGATTTGCTGGCCGGGCAGAAACCGCAAATGGTGGTGCCGAAAAATGTCTGGCAGGGGGCGCGGCTTAAGCCCGGCGGCAATTTTGCGCTTTTGGGCTGTACTGTTGCGCCGGGTTTTGATTTTGCCGATTTCTCCATGGGCAAGCGTGCGGCATTGACGGCGAAATGGCCCGCCGCGTCCGAGCTGATTGCGGCATTGACGCGCGACTGATTTTCAGGCGAAAGTACGTCGTCACCAACTTGGGGTTGTTTGGCGTGGCCGCCAGCCCCGGAATACAGGAATAGCCCCATGCAGCTCGACACCTGGCTTCTGTTTGCCGGGGCGGCAATCGCGTTGGCGATGGCGCCCGGTCCCAATAACCTTCTCGCGATGTTTAATGGCGCGCGGTACGGCGTATCGTCTGCTGCCGTTGGCGGGATTGGCCGTATTGTTGCCTTTGCCCTGATGATTGTGGTGACTGCGGCCGGGCTTGGTGTTGTGCTGGCCGCCAGTGAAACGGCCTTCCTTGTGATCAAATGGGGTGGCGCGGTTTATCTGGTCTGGATTGGTCTTAAAAGCTGGTTTGCCAAGGTTAATGACAGTGATGAAACAACTGGCCCGGTCGAGCTTATGATCAATCCGGGGCCGTTTAATCTGGCCAAGACCGAGTTCCTGACCGCGATTGGCAATCCCAAGGCGATCCTGATCTTTACGGCCTTCTTCCCGCAATTCCTTGATCCGGCTGTGGCATACGGGCCGCAATTCACCGTCATGGGCGTGACATTCATTGCCATGGAAACCAGCGTTTTGCTGGCCTATGGATTGTTGGGCGGGCAGGTGAAGGGCCTGATCAAGTCAGCCCGACATATGCGGATGCTTAACCGTGTTTCGGGCACGCTTCTGGTCGGGGCGGGTGTTTTGCTTGCACTCACCGACCGGTCACGTACGACGGCCTAATTCAGGCAACATATCCTCAGAAATGCGCAGGGGCGCAGCTTTGTAAAAAGCGCGCCCCCTTGCTCCCTTGTCTACCTGGATAGCTGTTAGGCTTTCCGGGCGATCGCCTGTTGTCAGGCGATTTCTTCGACCCGATGACACGCCACTTCGCGGCCCTCGAAATTGCGCAGTTCCGGGCGAACTTTTGCGCATTCCTCGGTCGCAAACGGGCAGCGTTTATGGAACGCACAGCCCGATGGCGGGTTGATCGGTGATGGCAACTCGCCGGTCAGCGGTTCTGCCTTCACACGTTGTGTCGGATCGATCTTTGGTGCCGACGCCAAAAGCGCCCGTGTATAGGGGTGCAGCGGCTTGGCAAAGATCTCGTCAGTTGGTCCCTTTTCAGCGACGCGACCGAGATACATCACCATGACGTCATCTGCAATATGTCTGACGACAGAAAGATCATGCGAGATGAAAACATAGGCGACATTCATCTCTTCTTGCAGGTCCATCATCAGGTTCAGGACCTGTGCCTGCACCGATACATCAAGGGCCGATACCGGTTCGTCCGCGACGATGACTTTCGGTTCAAGGATCAGGGCACGGGCAATCGCGATACGCTGACGCTGACCACCGGAAAACATATGCGGATAACGCTGATAGAATTCCGGACGCAGGCCAACCTTTGCCATGGTGGCATGGACGCGTTCTTCACGTTCCTTGCGGCCAAGATTATCCATGTTCAAAAGAACTGGCTCGGCCAGGATCTGGCCAACCTTTTTGCGCGGGTTCAGCGAACCATACGGGTTCTGGAAGATCATCTGAACAGTGCGGCGGAACTGCTTGGCTTCCTTGTCAGACAGATTGCCAACGGCATTACCGTTCAGTTTCAGCGCGCCCGAGGTCGGCTTTTCGATCAGGGTTAACTGACGGCCAAGGGTCGATTTGCCACAGCCGGACTCGCCGACCACCGCAAGGGTCTTTTGCGATTCAAGCGTAAAGGAAACACCATCAAGCGCCTTGACCATGGCACTGGGTTTGCCAAAGCCGCGATTGACCTCGTAGTGACGGACAAGATCATCGGATTCCAGAAGCGGAACACCGGGTTTGGTATCCAGAAAACTCATTACACAGTCTCCCCGGTGGTCGTATCAGCGGTCAGGCCGGTCGGCTGGCCCTGATCATTTAGCGGATAGAAGCAACGCACATCCCGGCCATTGAAGTCGGTGACCTCCGGGCGCGCTTTTACGCAGTGTTCATTGGCATAACGGCAACGCGGTGCCAGAAGGCAGCCCTGCGGGCGGTCATACTGACCGGGAACCACGCCGGGGATGGTGCGAAGACGGTCATGGCCTTCGGATCGTTCCGGCAGCGCTTCGAGCAGTGCCTGCGTATAGGGATGGCGCGGGGCTGCAAAGATGCTGTCAGCCGGGCCACTTTCAAACAGCTGACCGGCATACATCACCTGAATGCGGTTGGCGGCTTCGGAAACCAGTGCCAGATCATGGGTGATCAGGATCAGGCCCATGTCGCTGTCTTCTTGCAGTTTCAGCAACAGGTCGATGATCTGGGCCTGAATGGTCACATCAAGGGCCGTGGTCGGCTCGTCGGCAATCAGAAGGCGCGGGTTGCACGCAATCGCCATGGCAATAACAATACGCTGGCTCATGCCGCCCGACAGCTGATGCGGATAGGCGGTCATGCGCGACTTCGGATCGGGAATGCCGACCTGGTTTAAAAGATCAAGCGTGCGTTCACGGCGTTGCTTCTTGTTGCCGCCCTCATGGACCTTGAGGGCCTCCATGATCTGGGCTTCGACCGTGAAGCACGGATTAAGCGCCGACATCGGATCCTGAAAGATCATGGCAATGTCTTTGCCGGTGATTTCGCGGCGGCGTTTTGCCGGCATGGTGATCAGATCCTGACCATCAAAGGTCAGGGCATCCGCGGTCACGCGACCGGGAAAATCGATCAGACCCATCACAGCAAGCGATGAAACCGATTTACCCGAACCGGATTCCCCGACGATGCCGAGGACTTCGCCACGATCAACAGAATAGCTTACGGAATCAACAGCGCGAAACGGCTTGTCTTCGGAGCCGAACTCGACTGTCAGGTTTTTTACTTCGAGAAGAGCCATGACTTACCGTTTCATCTTGGGATCAAGGGCATCGCGCAGGCCATCACCCATCAGGTTGAAGGCAAGCACGGTGACAAGGATGCAAAGGCCGGGGAAGGTGATCACCCACCAAGCGGAGCCCACAAATTCACGGGCCTCAGAAAGCATGGTGCCCCATTCCGGCAGCGGCGGCTGCGCGCCAAGGCCAAGGAAGCCAAGGGCAGCAGCGTCAAGGATCGCACTTGAAATACCAAGCGTGCCCTGCACGATCAGCGGTGCCATGCAGTTCGGCAGAATATTGACGAACATCTGGCGGACATGACCGGCACCGGCAATCTGCGATGCGATGACATATTCTTTGTTAAGTTCGGATACGACCGATGCACGGGTCAGGCGCACATAGTGCGGCAACTGGACGATGGCGATGGCCAGCATCGCGTTTTCAAGCCCCGGGCCGAGGATGGCAACAATCGCAAGTGCCATGATCAGGCTGGGCAGGGCCAGCATGATGTCCATCAGGCGCATGACGCCGACTTCGATCCAGCCGCGGAAGTAACCGGCAACCATACCAAGCACGATACCGGCAATCATCGACAGGATCACGACGACGACACCGATCGAAACCGACAACTGAGCGCCATGGATCAGGCGCGACAGGATGTCACGGCCAACCGCATCAGTGCCAAGGATGTAACGGGGATCGGCACCTTCCATCCAGATCGGCGGTTTCAGAAACGCGGTACGGTCCTGTGCCACCGGATCGAACGGTGCGATCCATTGTGCGGTCACGGCCAGAAACAGAATGACCGCAATGACGATCAGACCGGCAAAGGCACCACGGTTCTTTTTGAAATAGTCCCAAGTTTCGCGCATCGGGCTCGGCGGTGCGCCGACGGGCTCAACGGCTGCTTCGGCAACGTTTGAGGCCTGTGCTGCGGACGGGGTGGTGTTCTCGCTCATCTCACAGCTCTCCTTAGCGCTTGTAACGGATACGGGGGTTAATAATCCCGTACAGAACGTCAACGATCAGGTTCACGGCCATCACAAGGAAGGCAATCATCAAAATGCCACCCTGAATGGTCGGATAGTCGCGACGGTTCATGGCTTCGATGATCCATTTACCGATACCCGGCCAAGAGAAAATCGTCTCCGTCAGGATTGCTCCAGCCAGCAGCACGCCGACCTGAAGGCCGATCACCGTGATCACCGGGATCAGGGCATTGCGAAGCGCATGCACCATGATTACCCGCATCGGTGCCAAACCTTTGGCGCGTGCAACGCGGATATATTCTTCGCCCAGGACTTCCAGCATCGAGGAGCGCGTCATACGCGCAATCACCGCCATCGGAATAGTGCCGAGCGCAACGGTAGGCAGGATCATATGGCTGAGTGCACTTGTGAAAGCGCCTTTCTCACCACTCAAAAGGCTGTCGATCAGCATGAAACCGGTCACCGGCTCAAAGAAATACATGACCGATATTCGACCCGAGACCGGCGTCCAGCCTAAGGTGGTCGAGAAGAACATGATCAGAAGCAGCGCCCACCAGAAAATCGGCATCGAGTAGCCTGTAAGGGATACAGACATTGTCAGGTGGTCGAGCCACTTCCCGCGATTAATGGCGGCAAGCACCCCCAACGGAATGCCAAGGATCACGGCAAACAGGATACCCATGACTGCAAGTTCGACCGTTGCCGGGAACAGGGTCAGGAATTCGTCCAAAACAGGTTTCTTGGTGACAAAGGATTTGCCAAGATCCCCTTGGAATACGCCCATCAGATAATCGAAATACTGAACGATCAGTGGCTGGTCGAAACCATACTGAGCCTGAAGCTCTGCATATCGCTCAGCATCGACACCACGTTCACCAGCCATCATCAGGATGGGATCACTGGGAATGAGGCGGATCAGGAAGAATACCAAAAGGGTGACACCGAAGAAGGTCGGGATGATGTCCCCCAAACGGCGAAACAGGAATCCTAGCATGCCATCGGGCCTTTATTGTGTCCGCACACATAAGGATGCAGGCGGACGTCTCTCTCTTTTGCGAAATTGCAAAGAGGCCCGGAAAACCGGGCCTCTCTGATCAGGTTTTGATACGCTTATTCAGCGAGATCTACACCATAGAAGATGTGACCACCGAACGGATCGATTTTGTAGTCAACAACTTCGCTGCGGATCGGTTCGAACACGATCGAGTGTGCGATGGTTGCCCACGGTGCTTCGCGTTTGAAGACCAGCTGAGCTTCTTCGTACAGACGGGTACGCTCGAGAACGTCCGAGGTGGTTTTTGCCTGCTGAATCAGGTTATCGAACTCTTCGTTGCACCACTGTGCACGGTTCGCACTGCCAACTGCGTCACAGCCAAGAAGAACTGCGAGGAAGTTGTCGGGGTCACCGTTATCACCGGTCCAACCGAGCATGAAGGTACCCTGTTCACCTTTTTTGGTGCGATCAAGGTATTCACCCCATTCGTAAGATACGATCTCGGCGTTCACACCAATTGCAGCCCAGTCAGCCTGAACGAGTTCAGCCATACGGCGTGCGTTCGGGTTGTAAGGACGCTGAACCGGCATCGCCCAGATGTCGGTGGTGAAGCCGTCCGGATAACCAGCTTCTGCCAGCATGGCTTTGGCTGCTTCCGGATCATACGGGTCATCAACGGTGTCGTTGTTGTAAGACCAGATGGTCGGCGGGAGCGGGTTTTTCGCAGCCGAACCGGCACCCTGATAAACACCTTCGATGATGGCGTCTTTGTTGATCGCCATGTTCAGTGCTTTACGGACTTTCGGGTCGGTGAACGGTTCTTTCTGGGTGTTGTAGCCCAGATAGCCAACGTTCAGACCTTCCTGGCTCATCAGGTTGATGTCGGCATCTGCTTCCATCTCTTCCAGATCGGCCGGGTTCGGGAACGGCATGACATGACATTCGCCAGCTTTCAGCTTCTGGTAGCGAACGGTGCTGTCCGGGGTGATTGCGAAGATCAGGTTATCGATTGCTGCTTTGCCTTCCCAGTATTCCGGGAATGCTTTGTAACGGATAACCGCATCTTTCTGATAGGCAACGAGCTGGAACGGACCGGTGCCGACCGGGTTCAGGTCAACATTTTCCGGGGTGCCTGCTTCCATCATCTTGTCAGCATATTCAGCCGACAGAACAGATGCGAAGTCCATGGCCATGTTGGCGATGAACGGTGCTTCCGGACGGTTCAGAACGAATTTGACGGTTTGATCGTCAACCTTGACGATGTCCTTGACCAGATCGCCCATCGACATCGAGTTGAAGTACTCGTAACCGCCGCCCGATACACCATGATACGGGTGCTCGGTGTCAAACTGACGCATGAAGGTGAAGATCACGTCATCAGCATTGAAATCACGGGTCGGGGTGAAGTCTTCGGTGGTGTGGAATTTCACGCCTTCACGCAGGTTGAAGGTATATTCCAGACCATCAGCCGAAACGTCCCAGCTGGTCGCAAGACCCGGAACGATGGTGGTGGTACCGCGCTTGAACTGTACGAGGCGGTTGAAGACCTGACGCGAAGACGCATCGAAGGTCGTACCTGCAGTGTAAAGCTGCGGGTTGAAGCCTTCCGGGCTACCTTCCGAGCAATATACCAGGGTTTTTGCCGAAGCGGCAGTCGGAGCAGCAAGTGCGGTGGCTGCAAGCAGGCCTGCACCAAGTGCCACTTTGACGAAATTCGCTTTCATTAAATGCCTCCCTCAAGGCTGGTCCGAGCAAATCAATGCTGTCCGCGTGACATTTGATCCGGTCACGTTTGACAGCATATTTTGCAACGGACGAGGTTTACCCGATCCAACAGGTATGAATGTTGGCAATCGACGAGGGAAAGTAATCAGGGTTTCTGCGTATCGTCAACGGTTCCTGCGGGATTTTACGTAGTGCGGCCGCAGGTTCGAATGATGAATTTAAGTCAAGTATTTGTTATTTTTATGAAATTCACTGTCCGGTTTCATCATTGCAGCAGTGCATTTTTTTCAAGGCTCGGCAGGTGAAATCGGTAAATCACGTGTTTAAAATGTGCTTTTGAACGATTCATATCTTATTGAATCATAATGATTCGTTTGATTTCACCCGGCCTTTTTGCCTCAATTTCTACCCTAGAGTGGTATTGAGTTTGGTGATTTGCACGATATCCGCGTTCCACGCCGCAACAAATCGATAAACATCGGCACCAAGCGATGGCCAACCGTGGAACATCAGGCCGGCATCACGCAATTTTCCGGCAAGATCCGGGGACATTTTGACAAACAGCTCATTGCCCTCTGCCGCATGCGTAAGTGACGCGCCCTGTTTGATCAGGACGTCGGCAAGGGCCTGCGCTGCTGCGTTGGCGTGGGCGGCATTTTTCAGCCAGACATCGTCATTGATATAGGCCAGAAGCTGGGTCGCCAGGTAGCGGTGCTTGGAATGCAGATGACCACTGCGTTTGCGCGCCTGCTCGATCCGGGGTTTCAGGCTGGTGTCAAAAAGAACAATGGCATCAACCGCCATGGCACCGTTTTTGGTCGCGCCAAAGCTGATGGCATCGACGCCGGCCTTCCAGGTGACATCTGCCGGATGGCATTTGAGATGTGCCATCGCGTTGGCAAACCGCGCCCCGTCCATAAACAGGCGCAGATCATGCTTGCGGCAGACTTCGCCAATCGCCTTGACGTCACCAACGGTGTAAACCGCACCAAGTTCAGTCGCCTGTGTGATCGCCACACATTCAGGCGACACCGAATGCACACCGCGATCAACCAGACCGCTGACAAAGCCATCAAGGTCATCTGCTTCAAGCTTTGCCGCCGGGCCATCCATCGGCAAAAGCTTCGCGCCGCCCGTGAAGAAGGCAACGCCGGTGCTTTCATCCTCGTTGATATGCGCTTCGTGGTGGCAAACCACCCCGCCATAGGGCGAAACAAGCGCAGACAAGCTGATGCAGTTTGCAGCAGTACCTGTTACAACCGGGATGACGGCAACTTCCTTGTCAAACAGCTCGGAAAAGGCTGCATCGAGTTGCTGACTGAGCGCGTCACCGCCATAGGCCGGTGCATTGACAAACGCGTCCTTTGTCAGGGCTTCCAGAATTTCCGGGCAAAAGGGCGATACATTGTCCGAGGCAAAATTCATCTTAAATCTCGTCGTTTTTTGGTGGCATTGGGGCGGTGATATCACATGCAATCGGGCGGCATGGCAAGGTTGCGCTATTGACCAACGGTTTCCGGCAAGGCTTCGATCATCTCGATCGGACTGTTCCAGGCACAGACAAACCGATAGGCATCAGGGCCGAGCGATGGCCAGGGGCGGAATACAATACCTGCATCGCGGAGCTTTTCTGCCAACGCATTGGTCATGTGAATAAACAACTCGTTGCCTTGGGGGACGAAGGCGGGCTTTGCGCCCATGGTTGAAAGGGATTTGGCAAGTGCCTGTGCGGCCGCGTTGGCATGACGGGCATTGCGCAGCCACAGATCATCTTCAAGATAGGCCAGAAGCTGTGCAGCAAGATAGCGATGCTTGGAAAACAGATGGCCGCCGCGCTTGCGGTTCTGTTCCGTTTTGCGCCGGAGTTCCGGATCAAACAATATGATCGCATCAACCGCCAATGCACCGTTCTTTGTCGCGCCAAAGCTCAGAACATCAACACCGGCTTTCCATGTGATTTCAGATGGGTGGCAATCAAGGGCGGCTACCGCATTGGCAAAACGCGCCCCATCCATGAAAAGCCGCATATTGTGTTTTTGGCAAACCGACCCAATCGCCTGAATTTCGTCGACGCTGTAAACGGTTCCGAACTCGGTACTTTGCGTGATCGCAACACATTCCGGGTCAACCGAATGCATGCCGTTTGAAACATGGTTGTTCAAATAGGCATCCAGTGCGTCGGCTTCTATCTTTGCCGAAGGCCCGTCAATCCCCAGCAACTTCGCCCCGCCGCCGTAAAAGGCAACACCGGTGGATTCCGTGACATTGATATGGGCGTGGTGATGACAGACCACGCCGCCAAACGGCGACACCAGCCCCGAAAGTCCAATGACGTTGGCCGCCGTTCCGGTTGCAACCGGCACGACGGATACATCACGCCCGAACAATCCTGAAAAAGCTGCATCAAGCATTTGGCTTTTGTCATCCGCGCCATAGGGCAGGGCGCTGGCATCGCTTTCGGCGGCGATGGCTGCAAGGATTTCCGGACAGATCGGGGTGACATTGTCTGATGAAAAATTCATTGGGGCCTCAAAGGGATGACGTAAAAAGGCGCGCAGTTTGGCAAGGCAATGCTGTTTGGTGGTTGGCCAAGATTGTTTGGATTTTGCGTGCTTGGCAAGTCAGCTATTTGCTGGTGGCGATGAATACGCCATCCCAATCGGCTGGTGGGGGCGTTTCTTTGAACAAAGCGATGCGGCTGGCGTAAAGATCATAAAGGTCGCCAAGCTTCGCAAAATCGCTTGATGCCTGCTGGCATTCTGCGATCAAATTTTCGGCCTCATCCCAGTTTCGGGCGCGATAGGTCGAAAGCATGGCCGCGTGCAAATCGGCGAAGTTTTTGAATTGCGCTGATCCCGCCATGTCCTTATCGCCCAGCAGGGCAAAGATGTGCAGTGCTTCGCTTTTGCCCTTAACGGTGATCAAATCGAGTTCGATCAGTGCGAAATCATTACCAATCCGTTTGGCAACATCCTCACCCAGAACGACATCGACGCCATAGTTCTTTGATTGTCCCTCAAGCCGGGATGCAAGGTTGACCGCATCGCCCAGCACCGAATAGTCAAAGCGTTGATCCGATCCCATATTGCCGACAAGACAATCGCCGCAATTGATCCCGATGCCGACATTAAGCGGCAGGAAAGCTTCATTGTCCTGTTCTGCTTCCTGTTTGCGTTGGTCATTAAGCTTTTTAAGCGCAATTCGCATCGCAAGCGCGCTGTCACAGGCATTATGGGCATGGTTTTCAACATCCAGTGGCGCATTCCAGAACGCCATGATGCAGTCGCCCATATATTTATCAATCGTGCCTTCACGGTTCAGGATGCAGTCACTCAGCGGTGTGAGAAGCCGGTTGATCAGGCGCGTCAGGCCTTGTGGATTGGATTTGAAACCTTCGGATATTGCGGTAAATCCGCGGACATCACAGAACATCAATGTCATATCCCGGGTTTCCCCGCCCAGTTTCAGACGCTCGGGATGTTCGGCCAGTTGCGCCACCAATGCCGGTGACAGATAGTTGGCAAAGGCCGCGCGCACCTGACGGCGTTCGCCTTCGGTCCGCATGAAACCAAGCGAACTGGTCGCAAGATAGACGGCTGCCAAACCGACAATCGGATAAAGCGGATCGATGAGCACGAGTTTATCTGAATAGGCCCACCAGGAAATGCCCATTGCGCTGGTGGCAATCGCCAGACCAATCACCGCCGGCCAGACCGCACCAAGCCGTGGGACTGCCAGAATGAAGAACATGCCGATGATCAGAAGGACCAGCATTTCGACTTCCGCCGCCCAATAGGGACGGGTCAGGAAATGCTCAAGCAGCATCTGTTCAAGCATCTCGGCATGGACTTCGACCCCCGGGATCACGCGATCAAGCGGCGTGGAGCGCAAATCAAGCAACCCGGCCGCACTCGTCCCCAGCAGCACCATTTTATTTTGCAGGATGTCGGTTCCGACTGATCCGTTAAGGATATCTGTCGCCGACAGATACCGGTCTTTCTGATGGCCGGTAAAGTGCACCCACATATACCCGGCGCGATCCGTCGGGATGGTCAGGGCACCAACGCGAACGGACGCGATGCCTTCCGAGTTGGTCCAACGCGTACTGCCGCTAGCCCCGGACATCCGCACCAGCATGGTCTTGGGGGCATTCTGTAAAACGCGCAACATCTCAAGGCTGAGTGTCGGGTAAACTGGCTTGCCAATGCCTGGCTGATCGTGGTCGATGGCAGCCATCAGCGGCACACGGCGCACAATCCCGTCTTGACCCGGCGATACGTTAACTAATGCGTTGCCGGTGGCTGCCGCCTCAATAATATCAAGGTTTCTGGCCGCACTTGGCAATACCGGAACGAAATCCGAAAGCGTGCGACCTGCTTCGCCAGCGGCACTGAAATTCCCGACTTGGCGGGGGAGGACGTCAAACTCGCCATTGCGGAGCTGAACCGCGGTGACCACGTTGCCAGTACCCTTGATGAATTGGGCAAATAGCTGATCGTGATCGGGCAAGGCCTTTGCCATTTCCGCGATACGATCACGTTCGGTGCTTTGCGGCCAATCGTCGATCACACGTGATGGTGATGTACGATCAGGTTCGGCAAAAACCATATCAAAGCCAACGACAAGCGCCCCATTGGCGCGCAGGCGATAAAGCAGTTCCGAAAGCTTGGTGCGCGGCCAAGGCCATTGGCCCTCGCTTGCCAAGCTGCGCTCATCAATATCGACAATCCGCACGCCGACATCTTCATAAGCGCGCGGTGCAATTTGTTGATAAAGATCGAAAACCGTTAAACGCAGCTGATCAATCACCGGCACATTCTGCCAGCGCAAAACGATGCAGGTGAACAATATGGCCAGCGGAACGGTGTATTGCAGCCCGGTCAAAAGAACGGGTTTGCTGAGGTGCTTGACCATTCAGACTTCCGTCTGTCGTACAAAACTATTCAAGCGTTGCGCTGCCGTCGGTGCCAGAGGAATAAGTGGTGGTCGACACGTTGAAATCAACGTTGTACGCATCTTTGAATGTTGCGGTCGCCTTGCAACCCAAAGTGCCGCAGTTCGAGTCATAGGTGAAGTCATCGTTGGCGAAGGCAACTTCCCCGCTTGTACTGGTGTAATCGAAAGTCGTCGGGTTGAAACTACCATCAAAAATCCCAGCTTTACCGGTCAGGCCAGAACCGGTCTGAGTTATATTTGAAAACTCTATGGCAATCGTTCTGTTCGCAAAATCTATTGAAGAACTGAAGCTATAGTCGACATTGGCACCATCGACGTTGATCGTACCAGTCGTTGCGCTGCCACTTGTGACCTGGCGAAGCCCGTCATAGGTAAATGGTCCCGACGAACTTGATGAAGCGCTTTGCGTATTGTTGTTCAGGATCGTCGTGGTTTCAGCGACGTTTGCGGCGCTATTGACCGTTCCAATTTGCGCCATGGCGACGTCAACAGCCTGCGCGCTGGTTGCGCCGGTCTGGTTTTGCGCCTGTCCGGTTTGCTGGCTCGTGACAACAGGCTGCTGCGTGGTGGATGAGGTCGAGCTTGAACCTGCACCGGAATCCGAGCCACCACCAAGTGATGCGGTACGCACAACATTTGCCGAAAAATCAAAAGTCGCGGCGCTGGTCGGGAAACGTGCGGGCGTGGTGACGTTGGTGTCTGAGACAAAGACGCCAAAGTTTTCGCCGGTCACGCTTTGTGAGCCGCCATTCTGGTTAAAGGCGGCAAAGGCGCCAGGGCGCGATGTTGTGTCATTGCGCGACAGACCGGGGCCTTGGTTCACCGCCATGAAAACCAGCTGGTTTGCGGTGTTTGCGTCGGTGGTATCAAAACTGCCCGGCACGATTTCGTTTGCCTGTTCGGCGGTCATGGATCGGATCAGGCCAATGGTGCCCCGAATACCGATCGATCCAACCGGCAGGTTCACATCCATGCTTGATGGATTGTTGAGCGGGATTTTACCGGTGACAAAGCGCATCACGCCCTTGGCCATATCGGCGACAATGCGTCCGTCGCCGGTGGCCGGGTCATAAACGAACTCGTCAATCGCAACGTCGCTGTTCGGGCCGATGGTAAAGACCGTTTCGTCAAGCAACAGGACCTGCATGCCCGAGTTGGCCGATGTAACGATCCGATCCCCCAAGTAAACGGGCATGCCACTCTCAACCAGAATACCGACTTCGCCGGTGACTTTGGAAAGCGTGATTTCACCGGTCACTG
The DNA here is from genome assembly GCF_001618185.1 of Thalassospira sp. MCCC 1A02898. Classification (NCBI taxonomy): domain Bacteria; kingdom Pseudomonadati; phylum Pseudomonadota; class Alphaproteobacteria; order Rhodospirillales; family Thalassospiraceae; genus Thalassospira; species Thalassospira sp. MCCC 1A02898. The sequence goes on from NZ_LPXK01000009.1 coordinate 85,034, forward strand.
CGGCCGAGACGCCCGCCATTTCGGCTTCAAGTTCTGCACTGGCGGGTTTTGGCGCCATCAAGACTGTTGCGGCAATCAAAGGTGCGCAAAGCGACGTTGCGCCGGCAAGACGACGAATTGTCGCAGTCGGTTTCAGGGGAGAATATTTGGCCTTTTGCATCACTAGAACTCCCAGCGGCGTGTCAGAAATACCTGTGCACGTGCGTTATGGTATTCGTAGTTGGGAATGTTTGATTTTGTGTTCAGATACTCACCGGTGACCGACCAGTTGATCGGTGCCAGAAAGCCAAGTATCTGATTTGCCGTTTCGCTATCCCCAAACAAGTCGGTCGGCAATATCGTCGAAAGCGGTGCACCGTATGTCAGGCGGGTCCGAGTAATGCGATCCGTGCGATGTTGCGGCGAATTGCCGGTCGTCAGAAAATCCGGATCCCGGTACTGGTCCATGCCATAGCGGATGCTTCCGCTGATGTAACTTCCCCCACCAAACAGATAAGCATGGATCAGCTCGCCGCTCAAGCTATTGTAACTGTAATAGTTTCTGGCAGCATCCTTCATCCCGGCCGCAAAATTCAGCGTCGTTCGATGATTTGGCGACGAATTGTAGTTGCCACCGATCCGTGCGCCATAGCGCTGACCGGAATGCAGGCGAAGCGCACTGGATTCAGATGTGTTCTGATATCGCTCGTCAGAATAGCTGACATCGCCGTTCAGATTAAAGAACGGGCGTACGTTCCAGTCCAGCCGCAGGCGACCGGTTCTGGCGGTCAGGTACTTCTCGCGCGAGAGCGACTGAGCGGTCTGGCTGAGTGTCGGGGTCAGCATCCAGTATCCGCCGCGAATACGTGTGCCGATTTCAGCCGAAAAGGATCCAAGGTCCAGCGCGTCAAGCTGAACCTGGTCACTGCCATAGCCGGTTAAACTTGCAAAAACCTCGTGGCCTTCCTGATAGCCAAGGTCATAGCTGACGTCATAGCGAAGCGCCCCGATATAGGCGATGTCATTATTGGGTTTGTCGCCGCTTGCGGTGATGGTCGTCGGTGTGCCGGTCAGAAGCTGTACCTTGTCGTTCGGGGCCGCGTTGCGGTTGCTGTCAATCTGGCTTCCCAGTGTCAAAGTCAGGCTTTGTGACAAGCGCTTGCGGCGGCGTTCGATGGCACTGACATACTGACGGATATTGGCTTCGACATCTGGCGAGATATCCATTTGCAACAGCCGATCAAACTGGCTGCGGGCCTCGTCCAGGCTATCAAGGCGATAAAGAACAATCGCGTAATAAAGGCGTACCGGTGCCAGATCCGGGTCCAGAACAAGAATGCGTTCAAGGGTTGCGGATGCCCCGCGGACGTCGCCGCGCGCCAGCTGGGCCTTGGCCCAACGGAAGTTAAGGACGATGTCATCGGGATTTGCAAGGATATCGGCATAGGTGATGTCACCGCCATCATCAGTGCTCAGCAGAAAGTTCGCCCGTGCGGTTACGTCGGTCAATCGCTCGAAATCTTCGGAAAACTGGCGTGCTTCATCTGTGCGCACATCAATGCTTTGTTGTGCGCTTGCCCCGGTTGTTCCGATTGCAAGCGACGTTAGACCCGCTGCAATCAGCGCGGTAACGTACTGCCATCTGCCTGTCGTCAAACTGCTTTCCTACCATTGGCAGGTCAGGACCGTCATCGGGTGCTCATAATGTCAGCAGAAAGTTTGGCGACGAAACCCGAATGGCGACCATAACCTGTTTGGAAACGATCAAATCAGATTATGGTCTTTGAAAAGACAGGGATAGCCATTCGGCAGGTTGGTGTTGCCATGTGTGGATGGATAGTATTTCGCACCTCGCGTATAGTAAATTTATCGAAAGGTGGTTTTGCTCCTATCCATAGGTCACTCAGGGTTATACTGCGGTCCCGCCGACGGTCAGACCATCAATGCGGAGCGTCGGTTGCCCGACACCAACAGGAACACCTTGCCCGTCCTTGCCACAGGTCCCGATACCATCATCAAGTGCCATGTCATTGCCGATCATGGACACCTTGGTCAGGCTGTCTGGCCCGTTGCCGATCAGGGTCGCGCCCTTGACCGGTGCGCCAAGTTTGCCATCCTCGATCAGATAGGCCTCGGAGGCCGAGAACACGAATTTGCCCGATGTAATATCGACCTGACCACCGCCAAAGTTGACGGCATAGATGCCCTTTTTGACCGAGGCCAGAATTTCTTCCGGCTCCTTGTCGCCACCCAGCATATAAGTGTTGGTCATGCGTGGCATCGGGGCGTGGGCATAGGACTGACGACGGCCGTTACCAGTGGATTTGACACCGGTCAGGCGCGCGTTCAGGCGATCCTGCATAAAGCCCTTGAGGATGCCATCCTCGATCAGGACCGTTTTCTGGGTCGGCGTGCCTTCATCATCAATCGACAGCGACCCGCGCCGGTCATGGATGGTGCCATCATCAACCACCGTCACACCCGGCGATGCAATCCGCTGGCCCAGAAGCCCGGCAAAGGCTGAGGTACCCTTGCGGTTAAAATCACCTTCAAGGCCGTGACCGATGGCTTCGTGCAGCAAAATGCCCGGCCAACCGGGGCCAAGCACCACGGTCATTTCACCAGCCGGTGCGGCAACTGAATCAAGGTTCACAACCGCCTGACGGAGCGACTCATCAACCGCCTTTTTCCAGGTTTTTTCATCAAAGAACCCGTCATAGCCAATCCGGCCACCTTCACCGTGCGATCCGGTTTCCATGCGATCGCCCTGTTTGACAACGACCGAGACGTTAAAACGCACAAGCGGGCGAATATCGCCAATACGCTGTCCGCCGGAACGCCAGATTTGCACGGCCTGCCAGTTGCCTGAGATTGAGGCCGAAACCTGCACAACGCGCGGGTCGCGCGACCGGGCATAGGCATCAATCTGGGCCAGAAGATCGACCTTGGCTTCAAATGTGGCCTCACCCAGCGGGTTCACCTCGGAATAAAGCGATACGTTCGTGCCAATTGATCCCAGATCAACCTTGCCCGAGCTGCCCGAGCCAACCGCCTTGACGGTTTCAGCCGCACGCGCAACCGCGTCATTGGACAGTTCATTGGAATGCGAAAAGGCGGTTGCCTCGTCGGCAACAGCGCGCAGGCCAAAGCCCTGTGCGGTGTCAAAGTTCGCGCTGCGCAGGCGGCCATCATCCCAGACGAGGCTTTCGGATTGGCGATATTCAAGGAAGAGTTCCCCGTCTTCGGCAGCGCTAAGTGCATCATTGACCTGTGTTTCAAGCCGGTCGCGATCAAGATCACCCTTGGCGAAAAACAGATTGTCGGTGGTGCGAAGATCGGTCATGGAACCTCCTTGGGGCCGCGATAGCACGGCCAGAGAAAATGTCTTTCCCTATAAGATAATTCAGTTGAGGCAGTATTATCCCTTACTCAATTTAGGGTTTCTGATGCCTTCGACTTTCATCTATACAGGTACTTGTTCGGGCAAAGGACAAAGCCATGGCCCGAGTGGTTTATATAGACTGCAATAACCAATTATGAAAGCCCGTGGCAATGTTTGTCGAACATCCCCAGCGTGTCGCCCTTCATAATGAAATCCATGCCCGACCGTTTGGTGGTGTGACCAGCCCGGCGCGGTGTTCCTGCCTTGCCTTTCAAACGGGTGAAGACCTTGATGACGCGGTGCGCGACCATTTCACCGCCTTTTGCCACCGCTATAGCCTGACGCCGCCGGCCGCAGATCAAAAATATTTTGAAGCCGCCTGTGACGGATTTTCCGTCATCTGGGAACGGCACGCGGAATTCACGGTCTATGTCTTTAAACGTACCGAGCCATTCGATAACCCGTTCGAAGACCCGGTGATCAATCTTGTGCCGCGCGACTGGCTTGATGAAACACCGGGGCAATTGCTGGTGGGATTGCACATCGTTGTCGACAAGGCTGAGCGGAGTGAAGATGAACTGTCCCGGCTGTTTGATCATAATGGCCTGACCGGCAGCCGCATATTGGGCGGCACGGCACAGGTCTGGACGGATTTTCGCCTGCATGGCGACGGGTTTGGGCGCATCCTGATCAAGGATTGCGGCCTCGAACACCTTCAGGCAGGGCGTCTGGTGCAGCGGCTTAAGGAAATTGAGGTCTATCGCATGATGGCGCTACTGGCCTTTCCGTTGGCGCATACGGCGACCCCCAAGGTGTCGGAAATCGATACCCGCCTGTCGGAAATCACCGCCGAAATGGCGAGTAAAACCCAAACCAATGACGAAGAAACGCTTGCCAAACTGACCGATCTTGCCGCCCAGACCGAGGAAATGGCAGCCTCGCTCAATTACCGGTTCAGTGCGGCGCGCGCCTATTACCGCATCGTGCAGGCGCGCCTTGGTGAACTGCGCGAAGAACGCATCGAAGGCATGCAAACCATTGCCGAATTCCTTGAACGTCGCTTGGCCCCGGCGATGCGGACCTGTCAGAATATCGGCGATCGGTTGGAAGTTCTGTCAAAGCGTGTCGCACGGGCCAATAACCTGCTGCGCACCCGCGTCGATATCCTGCTTGAGGCGCAAAACCGTGACCTTCTGGCCAGCATGGACCGACGTGTGAAACTGCAACTGCGCCTGCAACAAACCGTCGAGGGTTTGTCGGTGGCCGCCATCACCTATTACGCGGTCGGGCTGCTGGGCTATCTGTTCAAGGCGATCAAGGATACCGGGGTTCCGATCAACGACCGGGTTGCCACGGGTGTTGCCGTGCCGCTTGTGCTGGGCGCGATATGGTTTTCGATGCATCGCATCCGCAAGGCGCTGCATCGTGCCGATGACTGACGTGACGTTTCTGAATTAAGTCGCATCGCGCAGTTTGTAAGCGGCATAGGTCGTCGCCCCAACCAGGACAACCGCACCGGCCTGATGGGCAACACCCAGCGGCAGCCACACGACAGTCAGAAGGGTCGTGATGCCAAGCGTGACCTGCAGGCAGGCTGCAAGCAGAACCAGATGGGTGGCAAAGCGTTGATTGGGGTTAAGGTCCCATTTGCCAGCACGCCACCAGAACACCAGCACCATCACAAATGTCAGTTTCGCTAGCCAGCGATGATCCCACTGCACGGTCATATGGTCCTCAAATGGCGCGAGCCACGCCGGATCAAACACGAACAGGCCATCGGGGATCAGTTGCCCGTCCATCAGCGGGAAGGTGTTGTATATGTGCCCGGCATTAAGGCCGGCGACAAAGCCACCGGACAGGGCGGTAAACACGATCAGACACAGCAACTGCAAGGCGCGGGTTGACGATGCGGTGGTTGCCGCACGCGGGCTCAACTGTTGCAGGGCAACCCAAAGCAGGGCGATGAAGATCACCAGTGCCAGACCAAAGTGCGCCGTCAGGCGATACTGGCTGACATCCGGGCGATCAACCAAACCGCTCATCACCATGTACCAGCCCATCAGGCCCTGCAGACCGCCAAGGATGAAAAGCCCCCAGAGCTTCCACTTGGTTGCGCGATCAATTGATTTCTTGGCCAGGAACCAGACGAACGGGATGAAGAACACAATCCCGATCAACCGTCCCCACAGGCGATGGATGAATTCGAGCCAGAAGATCGATTTGAAATCTTCGACCGACATCCAGGCGTTGATTTTCTGGAACTCGGGATACTGGCTGTATTTTTCATAAAGCGTCTGCCAGTCGGCTTCGTTCATCGGTGGGATGATGCCGGTGAAGGGCCGCCATTCCACGATCGAAAGCCCGGATTCAGTCAGGCGGGTCAAGCCACCGATCACCACCATGATGAAAACCATCGCCGCACAGGAAAACAGCCAGATGGCAACGTTTTTGTTGGCTTGTGGTTGCGCAAGGCTGACTTCGGACAGGGCAGGGGAGGCACTGCTGGACATCTGGACGCTCTCTTGAAGGTATCTTCTGGCGGACGGGTTTTGAAATTTGGCCCAATATAGGGCGGTTTTGCAAGAATTGCAGGAAAAGCTTTACGGAAAAATCGGGGCCGGTGGATCAGTCAGTCCGCAACTATTAAATACCAATATTTAGTGTTAATTATATATAAAACACATAAAAAATGTATTGAATAATTTGCTATCCACACTCATAGTCATGGGCAATAGAGAGAAACCCGCATTAGAGGATCGACGATGTTTCCCATCAATCTGGACCTGACGCGACTTTCGGTCGCTTTGGTCGGCAACGGTCAGGCCACCCTGAACCGTTTGCGCCAGTTTGACGGTGATGGGGCAAAATACGTCACCGTCTATTCCGAAGACCCGATACCCGAACTGGCCGAACAGGCCGGTGACCGGTTGCAGCGCTATTTGCCAAACTCGGCGGATGTCAACGCGGCTTCCATCATGTTTATCATCGACCTTGATCTAAAAAAGGCAGCCGAGCTGGCCTCCATTGCCAAGGCCGTTGGCACAATTGCCAATGTCGAGGACGTCAAACAATATTGTGATTTTTCATCGCCCGCGCGCATTCAGCGCGGTGATCTGATGATCACGGTTTCGACCAATGGGCACAGCCCGCGGCTTGCCGGTCGTATTCGCCGCGCGCTTGAAAAATGGCTGGTGCCAAGCTGGGAACAGCGCCTGCACGAACTGTCCAAACAGCGCGAAAAATGGAAGGCCGACGGGGCTGACATGCAGACCCTGTTGCGCAAGACCGATGAATATATCGATCAGCGGAGGTGGCTGCCATGAATGTGATGCGTGAAGAAGACATCGTCACCGGCGGCTCCATGTCTGTTGAGGAGGCCACGGATCGTGCCGCCCGTTTGATGGATCAGTATGGGCACCTTCAGGGTGTGTCACTGATCGAACCGATGGTACATGAAGAATTCAACGGCCGTATCACCATGACCTCATCCTTCGGGACAGAGGCCGCCGCCCTTCTGGCGCTGGTGGCCGAGGTCGACCGTGATTTGCCGGTGATCTTCCTTGATACCCGCAAGCTGTTTGGCGAAACGCATACCTATCGCGAAAAGCTGGTCGATCATTTGGGCCTGACCAATATCAAGATCATGCGCCCGGACGAGGAAAAGCTTAAATCTGAGGACCCCAACGGCATGCTGTTTGCCTCGGACGTGGCGAAATGCTGCTACTTGCGCAAGGTGGAGCCGCTTCAGCGTGCGCTTGAGGGCTATGACGCCTGGTTGACCGGGCGCAAGCGCTTCCACGGTGGCGAGCGTGATGCGCTTCCGGTGATCGAACCGGCAGGTTCGCGGATCAAGATCAATCCGCTGGCGGGGTACAAGCGCGAAGATATCGAAGACATCTTTGAACATCGCGCGTTGCCGCGTCATCCGCTTGAGGCCGAAGGTTTCCTGTCAATCGGTTGCATGCCCTGCACCGAACGTGTTGACCCCAACACGACCGATGTCCGTGCTGGACGCTGGGCCGGGCAGGACAAGACCGAGTGCGGCATTCACTACATTATCTAGGCCTAATTACGCTTTCATGAAAAACCCGGCCAGATGGCCGGGTTTTTTGTTAGATGGTGATGCCCTGAAGCTTCCTGAATAGGGTCACCGCATAGCGATCCGTCATGCCGGAAATGTAATCCATCACCCGCATCAGGCGGCTATAGAGGTCGGGGGCCGCCATCAGTTTGCCCGACAGAAGCTTGTCGATGCGGTCTGCCTGCGGTGGCAGGCGTTTGCCGTGGTTTTTATGCTCGTCAATGTCGATGGCGGCCCGAACAAAGCTATCCAGCAGGCCATTGATGACTTCAAACCCGGCCATTTCAATCGGCAGGACATGCGGCGCGTTATAAATCTTTTGCACCGCTAGTTTTTTGCACGCCTTGGCATAGGGGCCAAGCGGGGTGTTGGCCAAAAGATCACCTTCAATGGTGCCGGCAAGCAATGCGTCTTCATGTTCGATGAAGGCATCAACGGCGGCCTTGACCAGATTGCCAATCGCCTTGCCGCGCAGGAACCCGATCCGGTCATCTTCGGATTTTTCGGCATACCAGCCTTCCGAACGCAGGTCTTTCCAGCGTTGTTCAGCATCGCCGTCGTATTTTTCCGGATGGCGGGCAATCGGGGCCAGCGCACGTTCGACTTCCTCGAAACTGACACAGCCCAGTTCCCAGCCATCTTCAAGATCGACCACGGAATAACAAATGTCATCGGCCGCCTCGACCAGATAGACCAGCGGATGACGCCGCCATGCGCCATCAAATCCTTCAAGCGGTGACAGGCCGCAAACCCTGGCAATCGCCTGCGCAATGTCGCGTTCGGCCTGATAATAGCCGGGCTTTTTAAGACCGGTATATTCCTTGCGGCGCGCGTCAGGGACCGACGTGCTGCGCGGATATTTGATGAAACTGCCCAGCGTGCCGTATGTCAGGTTAAGCCCACCGTCAAAGCGCTTCATTTCAAGCTGACTGATGATGCGTAACCCTTGTGCGTTGCCTTCGAAGTGACGCAGGTCTTCAAGTTCCGGCCCGGAAAGGCGTGATGTCAGTTCATCCTTGGCAAGGCGCGATGTGGTGAACCATTCATTGATGGCGTCCTCGCCGGAATGCCCGAATGGCGGATTGCCGATATCGTGCGCAAGGCACGCGGCCTGCACCATATACCCGATATCGGCCACGGTGGTTTCCGATCCCTTGGGCAGTTTTTTGACGATATGCGCGCCCGCCATCAGCCCCAATGATTGCCCGACCGAGCCGACCTCTATCGTGTGGGTCAGGCGGGTATGGACATGATCGTTTTCGGAAAGGGGGTGAACCTGCGTCTTGTTTTGCAGACGCCGGAACGAGGATGAGAAGATTACCCGGTCGACATCGATCTGAAACGGGCTTCGGCCATCCGGTGTCGGATAAGGGGCACCTTCGGGCAGGCGAATTTTGCCATCCTTGAATTCAAGCCGATGAGAAGAAAGAAGATCTTCCCAGCGCATTTTATCGCCGGAACCCTGTACAGACGACGCCACTTTTTACCCCTGTCCAAATCAAATGTTATTATCGGGCAACTTTAACGGGCCGGGGAGTCCGGTGCAATCGGACAAACAGTCTTTGACCCGATTGCACCGCGTTTATGGGCGATCAGCCAAAGAACCAGCTTTGCGGGTTATCAATCGGACGGCCATTCAAGGCGCGCAGAAGGCCGATCACATTACGCCCGATAAACCAGGCGGTGGTGTAAAGCGCCATCAACCCGACGACAGCCCAACCAAGAAGCGGGATCCAGCCAATCACGAAGGTGAAGAAGCCAAGAATGATGGCATAAAGGATGCTGATCCAGAAGGTGCGGATCACAAACGTGTAGTGGCTGTTGGTCCAGTGATTGTCGTCTTCGCGCGCGACATAGGACACAATCAGCGCAATCAAACCGGTGGCAAAGGCCGTAAACAGGGTTGCGATCATCAGCCCGTAGCAGACAGCGGCCGTATTCCCGCCGCGCTCGTCAGTATAGCGCGGTGCATTGTCAAAAGACGCATCCTGACCGTGGATATGGTCGTTCATGGATAAAATCCTATCAAGTTGTCGCAATCCCCATCGCGTCTGCCAGATCATATAACCCAAAAGTTTAAAAATGCTATCCCATAGCGGCATCTTGCGCCTTTGCGGGTATCTTGGGGCCCTTTCACGCGGATTTTACGCCCGGTTTACCGTGTTTTGCCTCGACTCTTGGCAAATTCGCCCTACATTTGGCGCCATGTTGTCAATTGACCAAAAACAGGAATTTCCGCATGTCGGACTATGATTTTGATTTGTTTGTTGTTGGTGCCGGTTCGGGTGGTGTGCGTGCCGCCCGCGTGGCATCGGGATATGGTGCCAAGGTTGCCATCGCCGAAGAAAGCCAGGTCGGCGGTACGTGCGTGATCCGCGGCTGTGTGCCGAAAAAACTGCTGGTCTACGGCGCACACTTTGCCGAGGATTTCGAAGATGCATCCGCCTATGGCTGGACCCTTCCGGGCGAACCAAGCTTTAGCTGGAAGACCCTGATCGAAAACAAGGATACCGAGATCAATCGTCTCAATGGCATCTATAAAAGCCTTCTGAAGGGATCGAATGTCGAGCTGTTTGAAAGCCGCGCGGTCCTGAAAGATGCCCATACCCTTGAGGTCGGCGACAAAACGGTGACTGCCGAACGCATTCTGATTGCTGTCGGTGGAACGCCGGTCATGCCTGATATTCCGGGTATCGAACATGCGATTTCATCCAATCAGGCCTTCCATCTTGAAGACCTTCCCGAACGCATCGCGGTTGTTGGCGGCGGATACATTGCCGTTGAATTTGCCGGTATCTTTGCCGGTCTTGGCGCAAAGGTGACCCAGTTCTATCGCGGCGATCAGATCCTGCGCGGATTTGATAACGATATCCGCAACCATCTGGCCGCCGAAATCGTCAAAAAGGGCATTGATCTGCGTCTGGACACCAATGTCACGGCGATTGAAAAGAATGACGACGGCTCGCTCAGCCTGACGCTGACCGGTGGTGGGCATCAGGAAGTCGATGCCATCATGTTTGCCACAGGGCGCGAACCCAAAACCCACGGTTTGGGTCTTGAACAGGCCGGGGTGGAACTGAACGACCGCGGGGCAATCAAAACCAATGCCGGTTTGCAGACCAGCGTTCCAAACATCTATGCCGTTGGCGATGTCCGCGATCACGTGCAACTGACCCCGGTCGCGATCAAGGAAGGCATGTCATTTGCCGACACAGTCTATGGCGGCAAGCCTTGGTCAATGTCCTATCAGGCCATCCCGACCGCGGTCTTCAGCCAGCCACCGGTTGGCACCGTCGGGCTTTCCGAGGAAGAAGCGCGCGATAAGGGCAAGGACATCGAAATCTATAAATCGACCTTCAAGCCGATGCGCCACACCCTGTCGGGACGTGATGAAAAAACGCTGATGAAGCTGGTCGTCGACAAAACCACTGATGTGGTGCTTGGCGCCCATATGGTCGGCCCGGATGCGGCTGAAATCATTCAGGGCATCGGCATTGCTGTCCGCATGGGTGCAACCAAGGCGCAGTTCGATCAGACCGTTGCGGTTCATCCGTCTGCGGCAGAGGAATTCGTCACCATGCGCTTCCCGGTCGCGAACTAGGCAATCTGTTTTAACGCAAAAAGGCGGGACCTGATTGGTCCCGCCTTTTTTGTTGTTCTTGTTTGGTGTCTTAGCCCCCGGCAAGGCCCGGGAAGATGATCAGAAGGGCGACGGCCAAAATCTGAAGGCAGATAAAGGGCAGAAGCGACTTGAAGATATCGCCAAGCGATATGTCGGGGGGCGCGACCGATTTCAGGTAAAAGGCCGCAGGCCCGAACGGTGGCGACAGGAAGCTTACCTGCATGTTCATGGCAAACAGCACGCCAAACCAGACCGGGTCATAGCCAAGCTCTTTTACGATCGGCACAAAGATCGGCATGGTCAGAAGCGCAATACCGACCCAGTCAAGGAACATGCCCAGCACAAACAGGATCAGCATCATGAACAGGATGATGATGGTCGGATCATCGGAAATGCCGGTGATCAGGGTTGAGACAAACTTGATCCCGCCCATCAGGTTGAATACGCCGACAAGGGCCGATGCACCGATGCCGATCCAGACAATCATGCCGCAGGTCGAAAGCGTTTGAAGTGCTGCCGCCTTAAGCATCGGAAGCGAAAACTCACGCCGCAGAACAGTGGAGGCGATCACACCGGCCACACCCACGGCCGATGCCTCGGTCACGGATGCGATGCCACCATAGATCGACCCCAGAACGCAGAACACGACCAGAATGGGCAGGAAAAGGCCCTTGAGCAGGCGGATCTTTTCTTCGCGCGGGATTTTTTCGGTCTGCGGCGGCGGGGCAATGTTGTTACCGGTGTAAGAGCGGAACAACACATAGGCGACATAGAAGCCCGCCAGCATGAAGCCCGGCAAAAAGGCCGAGGTGAACAGATCGCCGATCGATACGTTCGCGGTCAGGCCATAAATGATCAAAACAATGGATGGTGGCACCATGGTGCCCAGTGAGCCGCCAGCACAGACAACGCCGATGGCGAGGTTCTTGTCATAGCCCTGACGCAGCATCTGGGGCAGGGCGATCAGGCCCAGCAGAACAATTTCGCCACCGATGATACCGCTCATGGCGGCCAAGATCACGGCAACAAAGATTGTTTGAACGGCAACACCACCTTTAAGGCGTCCGCCAAACAGGCGCATGGCATCAAACAAATCGCGCGCAATACCGGATCGGTCAAGGATGGCCGCCATCAGGACGAACATCGGCACCGAGACGAAAACAAAGGATGAAACGAATGAATAGACCCGGCTTGTAATCAGCGGCACTGCCATCGGGCCGAACCAGCCAAGGGTAAAGATCAAGGCAATCAACAGCGTGACAAATGCCAACGGCATGCCGGTCACAAGGAAACCAAGCAACATGACAAACATGGCAAGTGTGCCGAATTCGATGCCAAGGGACTGTAAATCAAACATTTAAATGTATCCTGTTGCGCTGCTTGGCATGGCCGTGCGAAGACGCATCAATTGATTGGGCACGAGGCGCTGATTATTCGGTCGAAGTGTGGGATGCCGGCATGATCGGTGCCTTGCGGGCATAGTTGAAGGCCTGAACCAGGAACTGAACCATCAATACAATCAGGACCACCAACAAAAATACCTTAAGCACGCCCGGATAAGGCGCATTGAACGCACTGCCGGTTGTTTCAAGGTGGATGTCACCGGTGGGCGTAAAGACAGCACGTTCGACCATCAGCCAGGCGGCCCAGGCAAAGAAACCCGATGCGATCATGCAGACCAGCGAAATACAGATATCAAGCGTCTTGCGCATTTTCGGTCCGGCAATGTCATAAAGCAGGACAACGCGAATATGCTTGTCGCGCGCGGCACAATAAAGGCCGCCAAACACAAAGCCGACAGCACAGATAAAGGTCGTGGTTTCGTGCGCCCACAAGGTCGGGCTGCCAAAAACGTGACGTGCCACGATCTCATAAATCAACGTCGCCATGGAAAGCAGAAATCCAATGGCGAACACGCTGGAAACCTTCGTAATCATCTGGCCCAGAAGACCGGACACCTCAGTTGCCTGATCGGTGCTTTCTTTAAGTTCGGGAAGTTCGGGCAACGGTGAGTGTTGCGGGGTGTCAGACATTTCTGCGTTCCTTGCATCAACAGGAAATACAATCCGGCAAGGAGGGAGGCCTTCAGTCCCGATACGTCTCGGATCACGGAACCAGCCGGATTGTATCCCAGCAGTTTGCCGGCAGCAACACGGCGCGTTGCTGCCGGCGAAAAAGCTGTTCTGTCTTAGATCATACCCTGTGACTTAAGGTAGTCTACAAGGGTGTCGTATACACGCTGTGCATCTTCCGAACGTGCCGCGACTTTTTCCCACTGGCTGGTGGCAATCTGACGGAATTTCGCACGCTCTTCAGCCGACCAGTTGTGGATGGTGACGCCACCTTCCGAACGGGCCTTGGCAACAGCTTCCATGTCTTTCATCGCCAGACGTGCATCCATGTCATGGGCCAGATCGCGGACCGACATTTCAAGGATCGCCTGGATATCAGCGGGCATGGAATCCCACTTGGTCTTGTTGATCGATACTTCAAGCATCGGCATGGAGTGGAAGCCCGGATAGACCGGATGTTTTGCAACATCATGCAGACCCATGGCCTGGTTGGTCGAGAACACGGTCGCATCCGCAGCATCGATCACTTTTTTATCAAGCGAGGTGAATACTTCGGACTGCGGGATGTTCACCGGCGATGCGCCGGCTGCTGCGAAGACCTGCTGAACCATGCCTTCCGGGGCACGCATTTTCAGGCCTTTAAGATCGGCAACGCCATCAAGCGGGACAGAGGAAACAAATGCTTCCAGGCCCGGGGTAACGGCACCGACGAACTGCAAACCACGCGGGTTCAGAAGGCTGTTCATCAGTTCCTTGCCGCCGCCATATTCAACAAAGCGCAGCATTTCGGACGGTGCCGACCATGCGCCAACCGGGTTGGCGATCAGGCCGAATGCCGGATCTTTACCGGTGAAATAGCTGGTATCGGTGATGTGACCGTCAAGAATGCCAGCGGCAATTGCGTCCTGGGTTTCGGCATGTTCGACAATCGAGTTAACCGGAAGCATTTCCACGGAAACGCGGCCACCGGTCATGACGCCGACACGTTCGGCCCATTCCTGTTCCAGCTCGAAGTTAGGCACGCCAGCAGCATCGCTCGACTGCATCTTGAGGGTAAATTCCTGTGCATTCGCGGCAAACGGCGCCGTTGCAATCAGGGTTGCGATAAAGCCTGCACCTGCAAGCGATTTAAGAGTCTTGGTCATTCGTCTTCTCCCTAAAATGCCTTATTTTCCGGCAGTATTCTCTTTGACAAAGGAAAAACTGCCGTCTTCACGCTCCGCCAGTCGGTCAAGGACCGTGGCAACAACAGTTTCAAGCGGGGCATCGATAAAGACAGTCACGCAATTCTCGTCCGGCCCCGGCGGCTCGAGAGCTGTAAACTGGCTGTCTAAAAGTGCGGATGGCATGAAATGACCGACGCGGCGTTCAAGCCGGGTCTGGATCACTTCGCGCGTGCCATCCAGAAAAACAAAGGTGATCGGGTCGAGGTGCCTGCGCAACACATCGCGATAGCGACGTTTAAGCGCAGAACAGGCGATGAAAATGGCCTGACCGGACTTCGCGCTCCCGGCTTCCCCATCAGTTGAACCAGCCTGCGTGCGGGCCGCTGCTGCGACTGCATCAAGCCAAGGCCAACGCATATCGTCATTGAGCGGAAGACCACGACGCATGTGTTCGACATTCGTGCTTGGATGGTGATCGTCGGCGTCCAGATACATGGTATCTGTCATGCTTGCCAGACGACGCGCGACCTCGGTTTTGCCCGATCCGCTCACACCCATGACAACGACATACTGCGTTTGCCGGTTCATTGAATTCGATGCACTCACTGATTTTCAGGGCGGGTTTTACTCTTGGACTGCCCTGTTGTGTTATAATGTTAGCGCTAACATAATGTTAGCGCTAACATTGAGTCAACAGCCGAATTTCCGGTGTTTGCTTTACCGTCACAAGGTGCTTGTCGGTTTGGAAAAGACGTAATAAATGTAAGGTTATGAGGAAGCGCAAAGGGGCCGGACGGCCAACAATATCAGATGTTGCCGAACGGGCTGGCGTCAGCACCATTACGGTCTCACGCGCGTTGCGCGATCCGTCAAAGGTGTCTGATCATCTGCGACGAAAAATCAACGATGCGGTGCGCAAGCTTAATTATGTGCCCCATTCGCATGCCAGTGCGCTGGCCTCGACCCGGTCAAATGTGATCGGTGTGATCGTTCCCTCCCTGACCAACAACGTGTTTGCCGATACGCTGCGTGCCATTTATGACGAGCTCTATAAGGGGCCGTTTCAGGTGCAGCTTGGCAACTCGCGCTATGTTGCCAAGGACGAGGAACGCCTTGTGCGCACCTTCCTTGGCCAGGGCCCGTCAGCCATGATTGTTGCCGGGGTTGATCAGACCGATGTAACCCGCGAACTTCTTGAAAATGCCGAATGTCCGGTGGTCCAGGTCATGGATATCAGTGACGACCCGATCGATATGATGGTCGGGTTTTCGCATTTTGAAGGCGGGCGGGCCGCCGGGGTGCATCTGGTGCAAAAGGGTTACAAACGTATCGGTTTTCTCGGCGCACGCATGGATCCGCGCTCGCACCGCCGTATGGAAGGTTTCAAGGAAGCCTTGCGATCTGGCGGGCGATATGACCCGGACCTGATGATGACAACAACCGATTCTTCAAGTGTTTCGCTTGGCGGGCATTTGATCGAACAGTTGCGCAAACGCCGTCCGGACCTTGATGCCGTATTCTGCAACAATGATGACATGGCGCTTGGCGCACTGTTTGGCTGTCAAAAGGCCGGTATCTCGGTCCCCGATGAAATGGGCATCATCGGCTTTAATGATCTTGAAATGATGGCGGCAAGCTACCCGTCACTGACTTCCA
Organism: Thalassospira sp. MCCC 1A02898; assembly: GCF_001618185.1. Classification (NCBI taxonomy): domain Bacteria; kingdom Pseudomonadati; phylum Pseudomonadota; class Alphaproteobacteria; order Rhodospirillales; family Thalassospiraceae; genus Thalassospira; species Thalassospira sp. MCCC 1A02898. The sequence continues at coordinate 100,992 of NZ_LPXK01000009.1, forward strand.
TCCGAACCGACCGCTATCAGATCGGCAAACGGGCCGTGCAAATGATCAAAAGCGTGCTGGACGGCGAAGCCCCGGAACAAAAAATCATCGATCTTGGTTTCGAGCTTCAGTGCCGTGAAAGCACCATGCGCCCGAAGTCAAAAGCGCGCTGATAACTCTTACTCAGGCATTGGAAACTGAACGCTAAGCTCTGACAGGCGTTCACGTGGTCCGGTGATTTTGATCCGCGTTCCGTCGGTATCGAACTGACGATGAAGGATGGTGATGCCGTCCTCTGCGCAGGCTTGTTCCAGCGTTCCGGCATCGGAAAATCCGGCAAACAGTTCGGCTTCGCCTTGCGGGATATATTCGATGATCTCGGCGACGTCGCAAACCGCATTGGCCGCCCCGCTATAGGCGCGCACCAACCCGCCGGTGCCAAGCTTCGTGCCGCCGAAATAGCGCGTCACAATTACCGCAACATTGATCAGATCCCGCCCCTGAAGGACTTTGAGGCAGGGGATGCCCGATGTGCCGGATGGTTCCCCGTCGTCCTTGCCGTGTTCAATCAGCTGGCCTTCGTCATTAAGATACCGATAGGCGTTCACATGATGATTGGCCTTGGGATGGAGGGTGCGCAATTCATCAATCCGCTTGGCCAGATCATCGTGAAAAACGAGTTCGGCCAGAAAGCGGGACTTCTTTTCTTCGGTTTCGGCAAAGGCAGGGCGGGCGATGGTTTTCATGGCGATGTGCTATCAGAAATGGTCGGCTTGTGCCAGATGACATCTCCGACCCGAACTGGCGTTTGACCGTTAAGACGCAAACAGTTTGCCAACCAGAATGACGCCAAAAATGATCAGCATGATCAAAACAACCTTGCGGAAGGTTTCCGCATCCATCCGGTCACGTACCCGCGTGCCCAGCTTGGTGCCCAAATAAACCGGCACCAACCCGGCAAGCGATATCCACAGCGTTTCAATTGTCATCAGCCCCAATCGCGCAAGGCCAAGTGCCATGACAATGCTTGAAAGGCTGAAAGAGATATTGATCGCCGTCAGGAAGCGTTTGGGCTCAAGCCGCATGGAAAGCAGGAAGGGCAACACCGGCATGACCTGCGATCCGGTGATGCCGTTGATCAGGCCGGTGGCAAAGCCGGATATCGGCGCCAGTCGCCGTGCAAGCTTGTCAGAGAGCGGCTTGCCATGACGAAACAGGGTAATCGCCCCGTAATTCATCAACACCAACCCCAAAACCGCACCGGCCAGAATGCTGTCGACCATTTCAAGCACGGCAAGCCCGATCAGAATGCCCGGAATGGTCGCCAGAAACATCGGCCAGAACCGGCTGATCGTTTCACGAAAGTGACCCGCCTGGGCCATGATGATAGAATTGCTGACAAGCGATGGAATGATCACCAGCGGCATGCCCGCCTTAAGCCCCAGCCCAAGCGCCAGGATCGGCAAGGCCGATGTCGAAAAGCCAAGCCCGGTTGCCCCTTTGACGAAGGCGGCAACGAAATAGGCACAGGCAATTATCGCAAGTGTTTCAAGGGGCATTGGGGATCCGGCTGAACGGTGGCGCTGCTGGTGGTGGTAGGCGCTGGCAGTGTGCCCGCAAATCATGAACTGTGCAATTGGTCTGATGATTGCGCAGTGCCGGATTCGCACTACCTTGTTTGGTATGACGAATTGGCAGTCACCGGTGCATCTTGCATGAATTCACGGTTATGGGTGGAATTTTGCGTGGTTTTTGGGTCGGTTGGCAAAAAATTGCGGGATTTTATTGTCCAAACGTCGAGAAGGGGTGGAAATGCGTTTGCAAAACCCGTATCAAGTTTGGCCCGGTTGCATGACCGGATGCCAAGGCGGAAAACCGCCGGACAACTGGATTTGTGTTATAATGGCGGCATGATGATGAACATGCCGGATTGAGAGGAAGCAAATGAGCAAGAGCTGGAGCATTGAAAGCTGGCGTAACCTGCCGATCAAGCAGGTGCCGACTTATCCTGATGCACAGGCCGTAAAGGCCGTAGAGCAAGAGCTCGGCAGCTATCCTCCTTTGGTGTTTGCTGGCGAGGCGCGTGCGCTTAAGGAAAAGCTTGGTGACGTTGCAGAAGGTAACGCCTTCCTGCTGCAGGGCGGCGACTGTGCCGAAAGCTTTAAGGAATTTCACCCCAACAACATTCGCGACACCTTTAAGGTGATGCTGCAGATGGCGGTGGTTCTGACCTATGGCGCGGCATGCCCGGTGGTCAAGGTTGGCCGTATGGCTGGCCAGTTTGCCAAGCCGCGTTCATCTGACACCGAAACCATCAATGGCGTCGAACTGCCAAGCTATCGCGGTGACGTGGTCAACGGGATCGAGTTCACCGAAGAAGCCCGTATTCCGGACCCGCAGCGCCAGATCCGCGCCTATAACCAGTCGGCAGCGACGCTGAACCTGCTGCGCGCCTTTGCGCAGGGCGGTTTTGCCGATCTGACCAAGATCCATCGCTGGAACCTGTCATTTGTTGATGGCAGCCCGGCCGGTGAACGTTACAGCAAGCTGACCACCCAGATTGATGAGGCGGTTGCCTTCATGGAAGCATGTGGCATCACGGCTGAAAGCGCGCCGCAACTGCGTGAAACCGATTTCTATACCTCGCACGAAGCACTTCTGCTGGGGTATGAGCAGGCACTGACCCGTCAGGACAGTCTGACCGGTGAATGGTATGATTGTTCGGCCCACATGCTGTGGATCGGGGACCGTACCCGTCAGGCCGATCATGCTCATGTTGAGTTCCTGCGCGGGGTGAAAAACCCGATCGGCATGAAATGCGGACCGACCATGGATGAGGATGACCTGATCCGTCTGATCGATATCCTTAACCCGCAGAACGAAGCCGGTCGTCTGACCCTGATCGCACGCATGGGTGCAGACAATGTGTTTGATAACCTGCCGCGCCTGGTCAAACGTGTGAAGGCCGAAGGCCGCAAGGTCGTTTGGTCCTGCGATCCGATGCATGGCAACACGATCAAGGCATCAAGCGGATATAAAACCCGTCCGTTTGACGCGATCCTGTCAGAAGTCAAAAACTTCTTTGACGTGCACAAGGCCGAAGGCACCCATGCCGGCGGCGTTCATTTCGAGATGACTGGCACCGATGTTACCGAATGCATCGGTGGTGCACGCGAAGTCACCGAAGACGCGCTTTCTGATCGTTACCACACCCATTGCGACCCGCGCCTCAATGGCGGACAGGCCCTTGAGCTTGCGTTCCTGATGGCGGAAATGATCAAAAAAGAACGCGACAGCGTGCGCGCAGAACAGATGGCTGCTTCTGCTTGATTTGATCGGTCGGGTTGATATTGTCACGGGCGTCCGATTGTCGGGCGCCCGTTTTTTATTTTATTTTTCAGGTGGTTACTGCTGTGAAGCGCTCAGCCTTTCCCGATTTTCGGGCGTCAACCTTCGACGACAGAAAATTGTACCTTTCCGTCATTTTGATGATCGTGCTGTTCAAGATCGCTGTGTTGCTCATTTGGGGGCCAGGAATTGCACCGGATACCGGTGGATATACACGCTTTGCCGAGTTGATATTGGAAAGTTCGGATTGGTTGACCGACGCCGGTCTCGAGGACAGTGCAATGCCGACAACTGTCTTCAGAATAGCCGGATATCCTATGTTCATTGCGCTAACGCAATTGATCTCCTCAGAGAATTGGCAGTGGATTGTTGTTCTTTCCCAGTTCTTGCTGTCAGCGGTATCGCTTTACAGTCTTTCTCGCCTTATTTCCGCGTTGGGTATGAAGCCTTTTCTTGGCGCGTTTAGTTTGCTGGCGACGGGGCTTTCGTTATCGTTGCTTTTGGACAACATGATCTTGACCGACAGTTTTGCCACGAGCCTCTTTGTGATTGTGCTTAGCGAAAACGCGGTTGCCACTTTACGTGGACGTCCCTTTGGGTTTGTTCAAGCGCTACTCTTTGGTATGCTGATCACCCTTGCCTTCCTTGTTCGCGAAGGCGTAGCGATCCTCTCAATCCTGTTTGTTATGCCGTTTTTAGTTCGCGCTTTTGTGGCCGAAAAAAAGACGTGGAGATCATGCGCTGCAATCGCGGTTTTCTTCATTCCACTTGTCCTGAGTAGCCAGATATACATGTCCTGGAATGAGGGGCGGACAGGATACCGCTTTGTCACATCCGGAGGGCAGACAGTTTATCTGCAGGGGCTTTTTGACGCCGCCGAGAAGGACCAACGGATTTTCTCTGGCAATGAACCAATTGAAATTGCCGCGCGTGATTATGCGAAAGATTACGCGTTTTCTGAGGTTCTCTCTGTTCAGGCTAGCTTGTTCAATAACGGGTATGTGGCACCTGAACTGGCCAATATGTCAAAGCAAAAATACTTCGAGAGTTGGCTAGAGTATCCTGGTTCAATGCTAAGGATGACGATCGGTCACATACGCGAAAACTATGCAATGCTGCCTTTTCGGCCCTTTGACGCTGTTAGGCAGACAGGTTTCTGGATAGAAGGTGTAAAGCCATGGCCGGACTATCGCGAACTTCGCAAGGATATGTTTAACGACGTTGACTTATTGGTCCTTTTCGTTGGGGAAATGGTCGAACGTGCAATTGCGGTCATCATTACGATCGCTTTCGTCGTTGTACCAATTATCTGGTTTGTGCGTCTCTGTAGGGGAAGGACGGAGCGATACAGAGAAATACTGGTTTGTTTGGCATTATGGGCCTTTTATTTCGGGGTTCTGATTGCACACGCTATGGTACATTTGGAAACGCGCTACCTAGCTGCCGTGTTGCCGTTCTCAACCTTAATTGGTTGTCTTTGCCTTCAGCGGATGGTTCGCGATTGGAGATTCTCTAAAGCTAAGTCCTAATGTCGTCGACGGGATTATGAATCCATTTTCTTCCAGCCAGAAACTGTAGAGGCGCAGCAATAATAATTACGAGAAGAGGTGCTAATTCGGGCGCTGCGCCAATCTCTAAAACAATCCACATAAGTCCGGCAAAAACCGTGGAATACCCAGCATAAATTAATAGTGATTTGCCAGCATTTAGGATTGTGAGCTTCTCATTATACACAAACGGGGCCATCATTGTTGTCTGAACAATAAATGATGCCAGAAGGCCTACAAAATAGGCAGTCATTGGGATTAAAAATTGCAAGGCAATTAGATAGGCTGAATAACTTACAACCGTTGTGATTGCGCCCAGACCAACGAATTTAGCAACGGATTTCATTTGAATGATATCTCAAGTCGAAAATGAATCAAGGCACATTTGGCGAAGTGGGCCACTAAAGAATGCAGCTATCCTGTTTTCTCACTAAATTGGGAAAGTCTTCCGTGTTGTACTGCAAGCCAGTTCCAAAGAAAGAATCGGTTGTCCTCTTTGCCTGTCCTATGCGCTATCCATTTTGTGTTTGGATAGTTCATTTTCACTCCTGGAACAACAATCTTTGATGTTGGCTCAGGCATTTTTCGCATCCAGTCTGCCAACGGGATGCCAAAGCCTTTCTTCTTACGATTTATCGTTTGGCTGGGCACCAGCGGTTCTAGAGCTTTCTTGAGTAGGTACTTTCTTTGACCGTTCCGGATTTTGAAGTGCGATGGCAGCTTGATGCAGAAATCAACAATGTCGTTGTCGAGGAAGATAGCACGCGTCTCTAGCGACGACATCATGGATGCACGATCGACCTTGGTCAGGATGTCATTTTGCAGATAGAGGTTGGTGAAAAATGTCAGTAGTCGGTCAGTTCTGTCCACAGCAGAATTGCTATCCCAGATTTCCATGGCTTCGGAGTAAAGATCCTCAAGAGGAAGGGGCTCTTCGAAGAACTCTTTCATTTGGTCAGGAAACAGTGGCGCCATCCAGACAGGTGCCCAAACAGATTCCTGATACGACAATCCAGCAAGTGTTCGCCGAAGCTTGAAATCGAAACTCATGTTGCGACCGGATTTCGGAAGTGCGTTTGCAAGTCCGGTAAACAACTTGTGCGCGAGATCTGGCACGTATTTCTTGTAGGCCTGTGCCGGCTTGAGAGCCAAAAAAGGGTCATACCCAGCAAAAAGTTCGTCGGCCCCATCGCCCGAAAGTGCAACTGTAACATTTTCCCTTGTGAATTTACTTAGAAGGTAAGTCGGAAGCAAAGAGGCGTCACCAATTGGCTCGTCCAGTTGCCCCAGGACATCCGGAATGAGTTCTTGTGCGTTGGCAAGGTTTAGCATTCTAAGATGATGAATGGACCCCGCGTGCTCGGCAACCAACTGAGCGTAACCCGACTCATCATAGGATGCTTCCTCGAAGCCAATGGTAAAGGATGATACCTTCCTATCTTTGGCATTCTTGGCTGCTGCACACAAAATTGCGCTTGAGTCGACACCGCCGCTCAGGAAAACCCCGAGAGGGACGTCACTTACAAGGCGGCGAGAAACTGATTGCAAAATAAGTTCCTGAAGATGTTCTGCAAGTTCGTCATCTTTGGCTGCGGTGAGGTTGTCATCCGGGGTGATCAAAAATTCCCAATACTTGGTGATCTTCGTGTCAAGTGTATCCAGTTCGACAGTCATTTGCTGGCCAGCTGGTAACTTAAGGACATTCTCAAGCAAACTGTTCGGGGCAGGAATGTAGCCGTAAGCAAACAGTTTCTGCAGGCCAAAGTTGGATATATTGCCGTCGATCCCGGAATGTTTTTCCAGCGATTTCAGTTCGCTTGAAAAGGCAAACAGATCACTTTTAGCTGTATAAAATAGCGGCTTTTCACCAAAGCGATCACGGGCGAGGTAAAGTCTGCCTCGTATCTTGTCGATAATAGCAAAGGCAAACATGCCGTTCAGGCGTCGAGCCAGATCGGTGCCCCAGTAGCGATAGCCATGAATGAGAACTTCGGTATCAGAGTGCGATGTCTGAAAGACGGCACCTAATGCTTCAAGTTCTGTTCGTAACTCGGGGAAGTTATAAATCTCGCCGTTAAAGACGATCCCCGTTTCATCTGACGCGTCCCACATCGGTTGGGCACCGCCTTCAATGTCTCTAACAGACAGACGACGATGCCCTAAGTAGATATGTTTTTCTTCGTCGAAGTAAAACCCTTCCCCGTCGGGGCCGCGATGTGCCAGTGCATCAGTCATGGCATGGATATCTGAGCGACTACCCCGTCCCACAAAGCCGGCAATGCCGCACATCGCTATTCTTGCTCCATATTGACCGTCTCTTTGACGAGGTAAGGGCTGCGCCCTTGAGATTCAAAGTATGTTCTGACAATCATCTCCGCCAGAAGGCCGAGTAGGATACACATTACGCCGACCAGGAATGTCATCGTAACGACAAGCGGTAGTGGGGTCTGGATCATTGAAGTATTTTCAAAAAATTTCAGCCAAAGCATCCAGATTGTACTCAGAAAAGAAGCGAAGAAAGACACAAGTCCAATTCCGCCGAACACATAGATCGGTTTGACCATGTGACGGTCGAGGAATTTCACGACCATAAGGTCCAGAAGCACTTTCGCTATCCGCTCCAAACCGTACTTTGACTGCCCAAATTGACGGGCATGGTGCTGAACCGGAATTTCACAGACCTTTGCGCCCATCCATGTGGCGTAAATGGGAATAAACCGATGCATTTCGCCATAAAGCCGAATGCCTTTAACAACATCTTTCTTATAGGCTTTGAGCGTGCAGCCGTAGTCGTGAAGGTGGACACCAGAAATCTTTGAAATCAGTCTGTTAGCCAAACGGCTGACAAAGTTCCGGCGTATGGCCGCGTCTTGACGGTCTTTGCGCCATCCAGATACGACATCATAGCCTTCTGCCAGTTTGCCGAGCAGTTTGGGGATGTCGGCAGGATCATTCTGCAAGTCGGCATCAATTGGAATGATGACTTCGCCTGACGCATGATCAATGCCAGCCATCGTGGCTGCGGTTTGGCCGTAATTTCGGCGGAAGTTGACGATTTTCAGTTCAATTCGCTCCTTTGCCGCATCTTGCAACAGCGAGAAAGAGTTGTCTGAGCTTCCGTCATTAACGAAGATTACCTCGAATGGTTTTCCCATTTCATCGAGGACAGAGAGCAAGCGTTCGCAGAGCGGCTTTATGCTTTCTTCTTCGTTATATATCGGAACGATGACCGACAATTCGGTTAGGTTGCCAGTTTGAGAGTCAGCTTGCGCCACCTGAATGCCCTGTTATCTGCTACTTTAATGGAATAGGGCAATGGTTAGCATGATAACATTGGAAACGTCCAGATTTTGCCGCATCTACCTTGTTGCATCTGGCAAAGTTTCAAGTCTCTTTGTTGCTAGTTGACGACTCAAAATATCAATTTGTTGCGCAATCGGCATGAATTCATAAAAAACATCTACCAATGGCCAGTAAATATTCTTAAGTATGGGTAATTGCAGGGTGTTCCTGACAGACGATTAAGGGCGAGGGGTCGCAACGGGTATGATGGACGACGCTGAATTCAGCGCATGGCAAAAGAAGGTGGAGGGAACCAACATTTCCTCGACCACGCTTTTGGCGACCGACTATCTGAACCATTTCAACGAGATCGTCATGCTGCTCGAAATGGTGCCCGACATGCCTGACATGATCGAGGACTGCAAGGAATGGGCGCCGAAAAGCTATCAGGAGCATTTCCGCGATAGTGCCTTTTCCGACAAGGAACTGGCGATTGAGGCCTATGAACACGTCCCGCCGAGGTTCCGTCGCCCGTTCGAGGAAACCATCGAGCACCTCAATACGATCGTGGCACATGCGGTTTCGCAGCTTGAAACCATCATCGAGACGGGTGATGAAGACCTGCTGCGTGTGACGGCCAGTGCAGTAACAACCTCGCTTCAGAAATTCATGGATGTCGCCAGTGGCATTATCCACGGTTCGGCCAAAACCATGAGCCAGGACGAGATCGACGCGGCCCTGGCACTTTAATCCATGTCGACGTTTTCATGTATGCGGACACAAAAAACCGGGACTGCGAACAGCCCCGGTTTTGTTTTTGTCTGGTCGACAAGCTAGGCGTGATCAGTCCGTCATTTTGGCGAGTTCACCATCAAGACGTTGAATTTCGGACTGCAACAGCGGCAAGACATCGGCGCGGGCGGTGGCGACAATTTCCTGCATATTTTTAAGCGCATGTTTTGCCATGCCGTTGGCATTTTGCTGCATGAACATGATCGTCATCTGGGCTTCGATATCGGAATAAAACCGACGTACACCGGTGATAATTGCCGGATCGACTTCAAAGGTGCGCTGGGAATAGCGCATGGTTTCCCAAACCATATCGTCAAGCTTGTGGCGTTCACGCGGGGCGAGATCTGCCGAATGCCATGTCATCGGGCCTTCCGGATAGTCGGCAATCCAGGTTTCGACCTTTTCGATGTTATCGACAAACTCCGCCTCAAGCGATCGTTCGAGGTTATAGACATCAGACGTGCTTTGATAACGGTCGAAATCAACGGCAATTTCAAAACCGGCAAAGCTTGCCAGATACACACCCAGAACGGTTGATGCCAGAATGATGCACTGGGTAAGCCAGAACTCGGTATTGGGCTGGCCACTTACGCTCAGAAAGCGAAACGGGGCGAAAAGTCCGCGCATGGGCTAGTGTCCTGTATTGGTAAGATTGAATTGGTGGCGGTCTTCAAGCGCGCTTGCCGGGATTTCACCCGTGCGTACAAGGAAATTCTCAAAGGCGATTTGAAGATCAACCGGTTCTCCGATTGGAAGACCCTGTTCGCGTGCCATATCCTCAAGCCGTTCCACCCGATCACGTGGATGGGGATGGGTTGAGAGATAATCCAGCAAACTGCGGTCGCCTTGAAGCTGTCCCAGCTTTGCAAAGGTGGTGGATGCTTCTGCGACATGGCCGTATTTGGCCATCAGGATGCGCAGGCTCCAGTCATCGGCATCAAGTTCCTGACTTCGGGAATAGTCCCGATCAGCCAGAAGTTTCGGCCAGCTTGCAGCCCAGGTGGTCAGAACCGCATCGGTCTGAAACATCATGGCCGAAAGTGCGACACCAACGACCTCGCGGCCAATGCCTTCAAGGTGATCGCGCCCGTTATAATGGCCGATTTCATGGCCAAGGATCGACAGCAGCTCGTTCTCGGTATCGACCAGTTCAAGCATTCCGGTATGAACCAGCATCAGGCCACCGGGCAGTGCTGCGGCATTGGGACTGTCATCGGGGATGATCAGAACGTCAAAGTCATAATCCCTTGCCGGGCCAATGGCCTCCTTGGGGATGGAATTGACCAGATCGAGAAGATAGCGTTCCGGCAGGCTGCGTTCATAATCTTCGCGATGTTCTGCGATCAGTCCGGGTTCAAGCTGTGACCAGATGGCAACTTCTTCCTGAACCGAAATGCTGTTTGCCGCCCATTCAACTGCGAGGCCGCTTGCCGTATAAATCCCCCAGCAAATCAGAAGGAACGCGATACTCCCCGACGCAAATTCGGCCAGAAGGTTGCGATGCGAAATATTCACCCCGTCATCGGGAAGGGCAGATGGCCGACCACCCGTCGGGCGATGATCGGTGTAAAGGGCGGTACCGGAAACGATCACCTCGATCATGCCGCGTCCAAGTTCAGCAGAATCAAAGCGCAGACCGATGATGTGGCTTGCGCCCTTGGCATTGGTGCGAAGCCGCAAGATCGCCTCGCGCTTGGCTCTGGTGACGGTGGCTTCGTGTGCGGCCAGTCTACCGCCGACGAAAATGCGCAGGCGCGCCAGAAGATTGCGAAAACGGTCTTCGGCAATGACGACCTTGCCGGTCACCAGTTTGCTGTCATGCAACGTGATGTCATCGGGAACTGCATCCCCGGAATCAAGATATTGATGGGGCAACAACGCTTCGTCGCGTTTGAGCGCGCGTTCATGTGCTCCATCGGCCAAACGGCCGGTTATATAAGCGATTCCGGTCAGGATGGTCAGGGCAATTCCCGGAAGAAACAGATCTTCCATGGTACTGTGCCTGCCCTGTTATTTCAGTCTTACGGCTGTGCCGTATGCGAAAATCTCAGCCGCCTTGTAGGCCACCTGTGACGTTGCGAAATGAACATCGACAACTGCGTCGGCATCCAATTTTTGGGCTTGGGCAATCAGGCGGCTGGTGGCTTCCTGCTGGGCGTCTTCCAAAAGCCGGGTGTAGGAACGCACTTCACCCCCGAACAGGTTTTTCAGCATCGCAAAAATATCAAAAAGGAAGTTGCGGCTGCGCACGGAACTGCCAAAGACAATGCCAAGGTTTTCACTGATTTCGCGGCCTGGAATATGGGAAATGGTTACCGCCGCCATTTCGGCGGCCGCATTGGGGCTGTGGGTCATGTTGTTTGCTCGTATTTTAATTTGTGTTTATTGCCGTGTTTTCACGGTCGCGAGCAATAGATCGGGATGAAGCCGATTTTGCAAGTCATTATCAACACGCTAAGTCGTTGATAAGAATAAAATCACGCTGAAAGACAGCGTACTTGCAGGTTTCAAGGCTTTGCATTTCTGCCATGCAAGAATGGTGATCTTGTCTGAAACATGGGATATTGCGCATTCCGCAATTGACAGCGCGCAGGGGCGATCCTATTCCAACATCATGACAAAGAAGCTTGCCATTGCGATTGCCCAACTCAACCCGATTGTCGGTGATGTCACCGGGAACCGGGACAAGGTTGTGGCTGCCTGGGAAACTGCGGCCGATCAGGCTGCGGACGTGGTTCTGTATTCTGAACTGGTCCTGTCGGGCTATCCGCCCGAAGATCTGGTAATGAAGCCGGCCTTCATGCGCCATCTGCATGACGCGGTCGAATTCATCTGCGAACACACGGCCAAACGCAAAGATGGTCCGGCCTTGCTGTTGACCACGCCATGGGAAGTCGATGGCACGCGCCATAACGCGGTGTTGCTGATTGATCAGGGCAAGATCGTTGATGTGCGCGCCAAGAATGATTTGCCCAATTATGGCGTGTTTGATGAAAAGCGCGTCTTTGCCGCAGGCCCGATGCCGACCCCGATATCCTTCAAGGGTGTCAAGCTGGGTGTGCCGATCTGCGAAGATGTCTGGACACCGAATGTCGTTGCCCATCTGGCGAACGCGGGGGCAGAAATCTTCCTCGTGCCGAACGGATCACCGTTTGAAGCCGACAAGGATGATTTGCGCCGTAAGCTGATCGAGGATCGGGTGCGCGAAAGCGGCAAGCCGATGATTTACTGCAACGAAGTCGGCGGTCAGGATGAGCTGGTGTTTGACGGCGGATCATTCGGGCTGAACGGCGATGGATCGCTTGCAGTGGCTCTGCCGGCCTTTACCGAGGATGTGGTGCTGACCACCTGGCAACAGGATGAAAGCGGTCAATGGCGTTGCACGGATGACGCGCCGAAGGTTGGCTATCCCACCGGGCTTGATGCGATCTATCAGGCGCTGGTTCTGGGCCTGCGCGATTACGTAAATAAAAACGGTTTCCCCGGTGTTGTGATCGGCATGTCGGGCGGGATCGACAGTGCGCTTTCGGCCGCGGTTGCGGTGGATGCGCTGGGTTCTGATCGTGTGCGTCTGGTGATGATGCCGTCGCCTTATACCTCGACCGAGAGCCTTGAGGATGCGGAGCTTTGCGCAGGCATGCTCAAGACCGGGATCGAGAGCATCAATATCGGTCCGGCGATGGCCGCGTTCGAACAGATGCTGGCCCCCGCCTTTGAAGGCCGCGATGCCGACATTACCGAAGAAAACATTCAGGCCCGTTCGCGCGGGATTATCCTGATGGGGCTTTCAAACAAGTTTGGCCACATGGTCCTGACGACCGGCAACAAGTCGGAAATGTCGGTTGGCTATGCGACGCTTTATGGTGATATGTGTGGTGGCTATTCGGTTCTGAAAGACCTTTATAAAACGACCGTGTTTAATCTGTGCCACTGGCGCAATGAACACAAACCGGTCGGGGCTGTTGGCCCGGATGGCATGGTGATCCCGGAGCGGATTATCACCAAGCCGCCATCGGCCGAACTTCGCCCGGATCAGAAAGACGAAGATAGTCTGCCGCCTTATGATGTTTTGGATGATATCCTGCATCAGATGATTGAAGGTGAGCGGTCTGTTCGCGATATCGTGGATAGCGGTCACGATGAGGCAACAGTACGCCGGGTCTGGCGGTTGCTGGATCGGGCGGAATATAAACGCCGTCAGGCACCCCCGGGGGTCAAGATCACCCCGCGTGCCTTTGGCCGTGACCGTCGCTATCCGATTACCAATGGTTTCACGAACCTTGTTACGTGATTGAAAAGTTTGAAATGACAAAACCTGTTCTGCGATTTGCCCCCAGCCCGACCGGGCTTCTTCACGTCGGTAACGCCCGTGTGGCGCTGATGAACTGGCTTTATGCCCGTAAATCTGGCGGGAAATTCATCCTGCGCTTTGACGATACCGATCCGGTACGCTCCAAAGACGAATATGTCGATGCGATCCGTGAAGATCTGACCTGGCTTGGCATCGACTGGGATCAGGAAGAACGTCAAAGCCTGCGTCAGGACAAATATGACGCGGCGATTGATGACCTGAAAAAGCGTGAATTGCTTTATCCGTGCTACGAAACCGAAGGCGAGCTCAACTGGAAACGCAAGGCTGCCCGCCAGCGTCACCAGCCGTTCATCTATGACCGCAAGGCATTGACGCTGTCTGATGAAGAAATTGCCGCCCTTGAGGCCGAAGGCCGCAAGCCGCATTGGCGTTTCCTTCTGACTGACGGCATGGTCGAGTGGGATGACCTGACGCGCGGGATCTGCTCGTTTGATACCGAACATGTGTCTGATCCGGTCCTGATCCGTGAAGATGGCTCGCTTCTTTATATGCTGGGCTCGGTGGTGGATGACCTTGAAATGGGTGTTACCCATATCATCCGCGGCGAAGACCATGTGACCAATACCGTGTCGCAGATCCTGTTGTATCTGGCGCTTGGCGGCAAGCCGGGCGCGCTTGAATTTGCCCATATGCCGCTTTTGGCAGGGCCGGGTGGCTCGCAGCTTTCCAAACGTCTGGGCAGCCTGTCGCTGCGCGAACTGCGCAATGACGGGTTTGAGGTCGAGGCGCTTGTTGGCCTCCTGACCGGCCTAGGTGCATCGGACAAGATCGAGCCTGCAAACCTTTCGCAGGTGCTCGAGAAATTCGATCTGGATCATTATGGCCGCTCCACCCCGAAATTTGATCCGGCCGAACTGGCCAGCCTCAATGAAAAAGTCATTCACGAAATGTCGTTTGAGGCCGCCAAGCCGAAGCTCGAAGCAGCTGGCATGGCAGATGCCGACGAGATGTTCTGGAATGCGGTGCGCGGCAATTGCTGGCGCGTGGCAGAGGCACTCGAATGGTGGGATGTGATCCACAAAAACGTCATTCCCGAAATCGATGCTGAGGATGCCGAGTTCCTGAAACAAGCCGCCGATATGCTGCCGGAAGGTGAGCTTGACGGCACCAGCTGGAAAACCTGGACCACGGCGCTTAAGGATGAAACCGGGCGCAAGGGCAAGCAGCTTTTCATGCCGCTGCGCAAGGCGCTGACCGCGCGCGAACATGGTCCAGAAATGTCGACGATGCTGGTTTTGATCGGGTCTGAAAAGGCGCGTGACCGGTTGTGTGGGAAGGCGGTCTAAGCATTTGCTTTGATCGCCGGAAAATGCACGCATTTGACCCGATAACACAGCCAAACGGACGTTTGAAATGACCAAAACCCTTCGCATCTTTGATACGCTCACCCGCGAAAAGCAGGTGTTCGCGCCGATTGATCCCGATCACGTGCGCCTCTATGTCTGCGGCCCGACGGTCTATGACTATGCACATGTCGGCAATGCCCGCCCGGTGGTGGTGTTTGATACGCTGGTGCGCGTGCTGCGCCATATCTATCCCAAGGTAACTTACGTTCGGAATGTCACAGACGTTGATGACAAGATCAACGCACGTGCCAAGGAAAGCGGCGAGCCGATTTCCGAAATCACCAAACGCACCCATCAAGCCTATCTAGAAGATATGGGCGCGCTGAATGCCGCCAAACCCGATATCGAACCGCGCGCGACCGAACATATCGCTGAAATGATCGCCATGTGCGAAAGCCTGATCGAGCAGGGCTTTGCCTATGCCGCCGAAGGCCATGTGCTGTTCTCGGTTGAGGCGTTTGATGACTATGGCAAGCTGTCGCGCCGTGACCGCAAGGAAATGATCGCCGGCGCCCGTGTGGAAGTCGCCCCCTATAAAAAAGACCCGGCTGATTTCGTTCTGTGGAAACCGTCGAGTGACGATATTCCGGGATGGGATAGCCCGTGGGGCCGGGGGCGTCCGGGCTGGCATATTGAATGCTCTGCCATGTCGACGCGCTATCTGGGCGAGAATTTTGACATCCATGGCGGCGGTTCGGATCTGGTGTTCCCGCACCATGAAAACGAACTGGCGCAAAGCTGCTGCGCGAACAAGGGTTCCAGCTACGCCAAATACTGGATGCATAACGGCCATCTGATGGTCGAAGGCGAAAAGATGTCCAAGTCATTGGGCAACTTTGTCACCGTGCATGAGCTGCTTGAAAAATGGCCGGGTGAAGCGATCCGTCTGGCGATGATGGGAACCCATTATCATCAGCCGATCAACTGGACCGAAGAAAACCTGCGTCAGGCCAAAGAGGCGCTTGATCGGTTCTATACCGCACTTCGTCAGAGTTCTGACGTGACCCCGGAAAATATGCCGGTGCCGCGTGCGGTGCTTGAAGCGCTGTGTGATGACCTTAATACGCCGCTTGCGATTTCGGAATTCCATAACCTTGTGACCAAGTTCAACAAGGCGGAAAAGAAGTTCGAACGTGCTGAAGCCAAGGGTGAAATCCTTGCCGCGGCCAAGCTTCTGGGCATTCTTGAAGCGGATCCTGAAGCCTGGTTCACCGGATCAGCCGACGAAGACGAGGCCGCCGAGATCGAAAGCCTGATTGCCCAGCGTGCGGATGCCAAGAAGAACAAGGATTTCGCAACGGCGGACAAAATCCGTGATGACCTTCTGGCACGTGGCATCATCCTTGAAGACTTCAAGGAGGGTACCAGCTGGAAGAGGGTTTGATAAGGCGTTATCAGGTTTTAATCGGGGGTATGGGATCGTGAAGAAGAGCAAAGTGCGGCCGTTATGGGTTGAGAAGGTCCGGTTGCTACGCAAACGTTTTTGGCAAAAATGTTATAGCCAGAACGGAGAGGACGCGTATCTACAGGCCCTGATCGGTGACCGTAAGAGGGGAACCTACGTCGATGTTGGTGGGTTTCATCCACGAAAGTACTCAAACACCCGACTTCTTTATGAGCAGGGATGGTCGGGCGTGAATATCGACATGTTTGAGACAAAGATTGCTTTGTTCAAGTTTGATCGACCAAACGACATAAATGTTTGTTGTGCAGTTTCAGACAAAGCCGGTGAGATGATTGCTTACGAGTTTCCAGGAATGGGAGCTCTCGACACCACGGACGAGGATATTGCGAACGAATGGGCCAAAAAGTTTGGACTTGATTATAAGAAACGGCCAGTCCCCACAAGAAGCTTGAACGACGTTCTTTCTGATAACGGTGTTGAGAAGATTGATTATCTCAACATCGATGTTGAAGGTGCTGAGATACCCGTACTTAACGGGTTCGATATTTCGCGTTTCCAACCTGATATTATCTCAATTGAAATCCATGGGCTTCTGGCGGAAGTGTCGAATACAGAAGCATACCAACTTCTCGTTTCTGCAGGCATGCAAATGGTCGCTTGCTTGCCGCCAACATATTTCTTCAAGCGAACAAACTGTTAGGGCGTGGTTGAAATTTAAAAAGGGCTGCAAACGTGATGTTTGCAGCCCTTTTTCGTTTGGGGTGATATAGGTCTCTTGCCAGTTTACCAAAAGTTGCGTTTGGGCAGATTTCTGCCCAAATCTTGATGGATCATGTTTGAAGATTGGTCCGAAGCAACGAAAAGGTGCTCTAAGCCATGTCTGAATTTGACCGTCGAGGGTTTCTGAAGGCTTCTGCCTCATTAGGCGCGCTTGGCCTGTTGGCGTCGGGTATGCCGGCGTGGGCGCAGGGAAGCTCCGATGCGCGTGCATCGGAAGTATTGCAAAAGCAAATCCCCTCAACCGGTGAAGAAATCCCCGCTGTCGGGCTTGGAAGCTGGATCACGTTCAATGTCGGCCAAGACATTGAGCTGCGCAATCAGTGCGCAGATGTGATGTCGGCGTTTTTCGATGCCGGCGGGCGCATGATTGACAGTTCGCCGATGTATGGCTCCGCCCAGGACGTGATTGGCTACGGGCTTGATAAGCTTGGTGCGCGTGATCGGGTGTTTTCGACCGACAAGGTCTGGACCGCAGGCGATGGTGCCGAACAGATCGCCGAGACATCAGATCGATGGAAGGTCGATCAGTTTGACCTTTTGCAGGTCCATAATCTTTTGGGCATCAATGAAAACCTGCCGCTTCTGTTCCGGATGAAGGACGAAGGGCAGTTGCGCCATGTCGGTGTCACGACCTCGCACGGGCGACGTACCGAAGACCTGATTGCGGTGATGAAGAACGAACGGCTTGATTTCGTGCAGGTGACCTATAACCCGATTGACCGCAAGGTTGAGGATTATCTTTTGCCACTGGCATATGATCGCGGGATTGCGGTGATTGTGAACCGGCCGTTTCGTGGCGGCAGCCTGACCGAGCGTCTGGAAGGCCAGCCCTTGCCGGAATTTGCCGCCGAACTTGAAGCCAAAAGTTGGGCGCAACTGATTTTGAAATATCTGATCGCCCACCCGGCCGTAACCTGTCCGATCCCGGCCACCACCAAACCGGCCCATGCGGCGGAAAACATGGCGGCCGCAACCGGGCCTTTGCCCGATGATAAAATGCGCGAACAGATCGCCGCCGTCATTGGCGTTCTGGTGTGATCAAGGCAATCGGGGGCAGACAGCATGACTGAATGGTGGGATTACGGACTGGCGGACCTGTTGCTGTTTTCGCCGCGTGTCTATTACCGGCTGTTTGAAACCATGAACACCACCTGGTGGCTGGTGGTTGCCAGTGCGCTGATTGCCGGGTTGATCGCATCGGGCCTTGCCCTGCGTCACGGTTTTCGCGGCAACCGGGTTATTCTGGTTTTGTTGGCACTGGTTTGGGCCTGGTCGGGTTATGGCTTCCTTTGGCAATATTATCAGCCGATCAATTGGGCGGTGCCTTATTTGCTTCCGGCCTTTGCCCTGCAGGTGGTTTTGTTTGCCATCTTTGCTGCGCGTCCATTGCCGCTTCGGTTTGGCTGGCGCGGGGATTTGTCGTGTTATGTCGGGGCGTCTCTGGTTGCCTTTGCGCTGATTGTCTATCCGTTTATTGGCCTGATTGAAGAGCGCGACTTGGTGCAGGCCGAGATTTTTGGCAGTGCCGCCGATCCAACAGCGCTTGGCACATTGGGCTTTGTTTTGCTGTCACGTGGCACCTGGAGGTGGGTTTTGCTGCCGGTTCCCCTAGCGTGGTGCGTGATATCGGCAGGTACGCTTTGGGTGATGGATCAGTACGTCGCGTATTTGATTCTGGCCACCGTCTGGGTGACTGTTTTTTGCGGCTGGCTTGATCTTAAAAACGGGGTCACCACCAAACGCCTGACCGAGGCTGAGATCAGAGACCCGGGTGCTTAGTCCAAAAAATCCCCTTCATACCGAAAAAAGTCTGGAAACTGAATGTGATCAGTGGTTTCGTACTTTTCGCTGAGACTTGTCATTTGTCTGAACCAACACGACATCAGACCAAGGCGCGCTGAGCTCACAGACAGTCCGGTAATCCCCAAAGTGCGAAAGGGCGATCCATGATCCAGGTTTTAACCAGTGTCTGGGCACTTCTTATTGGAGTTGTCCTGATCATGCTGGGCAATGGCATGCATTTCACCCTGATCGGTTTGCGTGGCGGGATTGAGGGTTTTTCCTCGGCCGAACTGGCGATTGTCACATCGGGTTACTTTGCCGGTTTCCTGTCAGGCGCGCGCATCACGCCACGCATGATCAAGCGGGTTGGCCATGTGCGAGTCTTTGCCGCACTCGGCAGCTTTACCTCAGCCGGGCTGATTGCCTTTCCACTGATTGCAGAGCCATGGGCATGGACGGCGTTGCGCGTGATATTGGGCTTTTGCATGTCGGGGATCTATGTGACGGCGGAAAGCTGGCTTAATGATGCCTCGACCAACGAGACCCGCGGCAAGGTTCTGTCAGCTTATATGATTGCCCAGACGCTTGGCATTATCGGGGCGCAGGGGCTTTTGACGCTTGGCGATGCTGCGAACTCGGCCCTGTTTATTGTTGCGTCCATTCTGGTGTCGATTTCCTTTGCGCCGATCCTGCTGTCGGCCTCGTCCGTGCCAGTGACCGAGGCGGCCCGCCCGATGGGGCTTAAGGAACTGTTTGCCGGGTCGCCGCTCAGTACCGTGGGCATCTTCCTGTTGGGCTGTGTGTATGCCACCCAGACCGGTATGGCGGCGGTTTATGGCACCCAGATTGAAATGACGACCGTGCAGATCGCGACCTTTGTCGCGATGCTGTTTGCCGGTGCGTTGGTGTTCCAATACCCGATTGGCTGGTTGTCGGACCGCATGGATCGTCGCAAGCTGATTTTCGGTGCGGCGGCGGTTGCCATGTCGGCCTGTATGCTTGGCTGGCTTTCGGGTAACCAGTTGGTCTTTATGATGTGTGCAGCCTTTGTCGCAGGCGGCATGACCACACCGCTTTATGCGCTGTTTCTGGCCTACACCAATGATTTCCTGTCACTTGAGGAAATGCCGGCGGCATCAGGCGGTCTGGTTCTGACCTTCGGGGTGGGGGCAATTCTTGGCCCGTTGATTGCCGGTTGGTCGATGGAGCATCTTGGCCCGCAGTCGTTCTGGCTGGTGCTTGCCGGGACCTTTGCGGTGATCGCGCTTTATGCGCTTTATCGCATGACGCGCCGTGAAGCCCTGCCGGTTGAAGAAACCGAAAGCTATGTCAGCGTTCTGCCGACGGCATCCCCCATGGCGGTTGAAACCGCCGGGGTATGGGCCGCTGAGCAGGCCGAGGCCGCCGCAGAAGAAGCCGCGGCTGAGGAGGCTGCTGCCGAGGAAGCAGCCGCTGAGGAAGCCGAAGCAGAAAAGGCCGAGGCTTCCGAAGACAAGGCCCCCAAGGCATAGCCTTTCACTGACAGCTTAGCGGTTGAACAACAACCGCAGCCCGACGGCGGCAAAGAACACACCAAGCAATCCGTTGGTCCATCCGGCGCCCCGGCGATAAATCGAAATCGCCGGGGCGGTGGAGAAGGCGGTGGCATAAAGCAAATGAATGCAGGTTGAAATCAGACCACAGCCAATCACGATCGCCGCCCCAACCCAAAGCGGGGCACCTTCGTGAAAGCCGATTGAAATGATGGCAATCCAGGTCAGGATGGCCTTGGGATTGGTCAGGTGAAGTCCCAATCCGCGAAAGTAATACCCGCGTCCGGATATCTTTCGGGCATCAACGGCGTGGGCAATATCTGATGTGGTGGGTGGTTTGCGAAATGCCGTACGAAACGCCCGATAGGACATCCACAGCAAATAAAGCCCGCCAAAAATCCGGATGGCCGTCATCGCATCGGCATAAGTGGCAAGGACGGCGGACAAACCCGTCAGGGTCAGAAGACCGATCGAAAACGATCCGGTTCCGATGCCAAGGGCAAAATGTTGACCAGCACGACGGCCCTGATCAAGTGACACGCCCATCAAACCCAAAAGGGCAGGACCGGGGCTAATCAGGCCGACAAGCAAGGCAGCATAAGACAGCAATATTCCGGGCAGATATTGCCCAAACTCGGCAAGGCTGATCATGGCGCGTTTCCTTGATAAGGTGGCGTCAGCCAAGCGTAGATCGAAGCAAGGTTATTGTCGAGCAGGCAAAAAAAGACCCCTGCCAATGCAGGGGTCTTCAGAGAAGTAATCATATCCCAAACCAACTGGAAGGGGAGGGACGCATTTGAGATACTTTACTTCTTCTGGAGTTTGGCTTGTTCAAGGGACCAGTATTCCATGTCAAACAAGTCTGCTTCGTTGATCGGTTGGAAGGTGCCGACCTGTTCGGCTGCATTGATGATGCGCGCAGTTTGTTCGCCAAGATCACCGGCAATGCGTGCAGCCTTGTCATTAGCACCAAGCCCGATCAATCCGGTTTCCTTGACCAGAACCATGCGTGGCCACGGATCAAGCATGACTTTCATTTCGCTGGCGTTCGGCGCATTGCGTTCAAAGTATGCCCTATAGCGTGCCTTGTAATCATCGATTGCTGCTGTGATGTCGTCGGCGGTCGCATTGGCGCTGACGATCAACGGGAACGGCTTTATGCGGATGACGTGATCAGGCGTCGCGGTGCCGCGTACGGCAATGGTTTCAAGATTACCATTGGACAGATATTTGCGGATGGATGGTGTGCTGCGGAAATCGGTCGCGAGGCTTTCGGCAAAGGGCGAGTTTCCGGTACGCAGGCCGGCCTCGATTTTTTCAAGAAGCGCCGGATCAATTTCCTGGTCCGAGCTTTCCGGGCCGGGCAAGGCAATGCCCTTGGCCGCAAGGTAGTTTTCCGCGTCAGTCACGAAATCGATCATGCGGTCATAGGATTGCTTGGCGGTATCCCCAAAGGTGAACAGACCGTGGTTCTTCATCCAAAGACCTTCGCAATCGGGGAACTGGTCATACAGGTCTGCGCCGGCAATCGAAAGGTCGTAGCCCGGCATGACATAGGGCAGGAATGCCAGACGATCCCCATAGATTTCACGCATGATGTCTTCGGAGTGGTCCTGGTTGGCGAGCGCGAGGACGGCAGTCGAATGCGTATGGTCGACAAAATCAAACGGCAGATAGGCATGTAGCAATGCTTCGACCGACGGGTTTGGGGCAGACGGGTCAAGCAGGTTGGTGCGCAGAAGCGCGACCATTTCCGGATCAGAGAGTTTCTTTTCCTTGCGTGCGGCATGAAGCGGGGCGAGCTTCACCGCCGGCAATCCCGGGGCTTCAATGGTTTCAAGGTCCCAACCGCTGCCTTTGACATGCATGATGGCGTCACCATTCGCGTCGGTGACCTTGACGGATGTGTTGCCGCCGCCATGCAAAACAAGGTCTGCGACCTGGCCGATGATGCGCGATGTATAAACGCGCAAGCCCAATGCTTCGGGCTGTCCCGCTGCCTTGGCTTCCGCGGCGTAGCGGTTTGCGTCGTTTTCGTTCCAAAGGTTTTCCATGGGGCAATATCCGTAGCTTTTAAAAATGGCTAAACAAATTCGGGTACGGCACACCCCCAGGAATGCCGTACCCGCAGTGCCAAAGATCAGAAATCGAAATCGTCGATATTGTCTTTGGTAAAGACAGTGCGGTTCGGCAGCAGAATGATGCCGTTACCGTCTGCTTCGTAGTCGTAACCCTGAACACTGTTCGGGGAGACCTCAACGGTGCCAACGCCCGGAATATCAAGGGTGTCGCCGACATTCATCGGACCGTTTTCAAGCACGTGGTTGGCAACATAGACCGAAATCTTGCCCTGTTCGGTGACATCCCACAGGCCGAAACGTTCGACGGTACCGCGTTTGACATACGGGCGCATGACGTTCGGTGTCGAGAAGCCGACAATGGCAACGCTACCAGCGCGATCAAGGTTTTCGGCCGCCTGTGCCGATGCCGGAAGGGCGTTAGCATCCGGTGCGATAATCGCATCAAGATCCGGATAGGCTTTCAGGATGCTTTCCGCAGTCTGAAGCGATTTCTGGGCGTCGTTATAGCCGTACTGGGTGGTCACAACTTCCCATTCCGGATGCTCTGCGGCGATTTTCGCCTTGGCGGCGTTTGCCCATGCGTTCTGGTCGGTTACGGTCGGGCTGGAATAGAAGAAGGCAACCTTGGCCTTTTCCTTTTTGATGCCGTTATTGGCCATGTCGACCAAAAGACCGCCAAGCTGCTCTGGCGTACCCTGGTTGATATAGTAGCTACGGCATTCCGGTTTTACGTCGCTGTCCCAGGTCATGACCAGAACGTCGCGTTTCATCGCGCGTTCGAGGGCCGGGCACAGGCCATCAGGGGAAACAGATGACAGAATGATCGAGTTATAGCCCTGGTTGACGAAGTTGTTCACGAACTGGACCTGACCCGATACGCTTGGTTCGGTCGGACCATCATAGGTTACGTCAACACCAAGTTCCTTGCCGGCCGTGGTTGCGCCGTTGCCGCCGCTGGTAAAGAAGCCAACACCGACAAGTTTCGGAATGAAGGCAATCTGGTTTTCGGCAAACGCCGGTGCAGCGGCCAGAAGCGAGCCAGCAAATGCTGCTGCTGTCACCAGTTTAAAAGTTCTTCCTGACATTTCTTTCCTCCTTAAGATGCTGCGCGTTTTCGGTTCGTCGCCATTATTCGCGCAGCGACAAAATCGGCCAGCACGGCACTTCCGTGACGCAATGCGACCGCAACAACCAGCAACGCACCGGAGAGCGCGCTGGAAATCTGACTGGGGACACCGCTCATTTGCAGGCCCTGCTGCAAGTAACCGATGACAAGGGTGGCCAACAGGGTGCCGATGATCGATCCCTGACCGCCGTAAATTGACGCGCCACCAAGAACAGCGGCGGTAATGGCGGGCAACAAAGTAGCCGTGCCAAGGTCAACACGGGCCGACCCGAAATAGGATGACAGAACAAGCCCTGCGACAGCCGCAAAAACGCCGGTCATGACATAGGTGATTGTCTGAATGGTTTTGATGGAAAGGCCGCTATAACGTGCTGCATGTTCGCTTAGTCCGCACATAAAGACGGACCGTCCAAAGCGCGAATAATGCAGGACGACAAACAAAATAACTGCTTCGACCAGAAGAACCAGGAATGGTGCGGGAAGGCCTGCCAGTTCAAAATAGGCAAAGGACGTGAAGGCGTCTGGGAAATTACCAATGCCTTCATAGCCGCTTGCACCGACGACGCCCGAAAGCACCGTCGCAGCACCGCCAAACAGGTACAAACTGCCAAGGGTGACAACAAGCGGCTGGATACGTGAGACATGAATGATGGTGGCGTTAAACAGCCCGGCCATTGCCCCGGATGCCAAGGATGCCAGAATTGAAATCGGCAATGGCATGCCAAAGAAGTTGGCGATGCCAAAGACAATCGCACACAGTCCGACCGCAGATGCAAAGGACACATCAATGCCGCCTGCGATGATCACGATGGTCAAGGGCAGGGCAACGATCCCGATCTGGGCAAAGTCGCTGGTGCTATACAGCAGGTTTGACAGGTTCAGGAACCGCGGATTGATCATGCCGAAGATGGCAAATTCGGCAACCAGCATAAGAAGCAGGGCGGCTTCCCAGCGCAGAAGATAACGTTTCATCATTCGCCTGCCTCCTGCGGACGGTGGTCGGTGGGGGTATCTGATCCGGTCGGGGCAGATTGGTTCGGGGTATGATGGTGATGCACCGCATAGCGTTTGGCGCGGATGGCGCGATCAACGGCCATGCGCACACGGCCATCAAGCAACAGCACAAGAAGCAGAACCGCACCGGCGATGAAATCGTTCCAGAAAGCCGGGATTTTCAGGAAAACCAGCGCACTGTCGATTGAGGTCAGGAATATGACGCCGACAAAAATGCCGGGCACAGTGCCGCTGCCACCCAGCAAGCTCACACCGCCCAGAACGTTTGCTGCAATCGCCTTAAGCTCGACACCGTTGCCTGCCTGGTTGGGGATAAAGCCGATTTGTGCGGCAAAGATCATCCCGGCAATCGCTGCCAAAAGGCCGGCGGCAACGAATGCGGCGATCTGTACCAGTTTGACCGGGATACCAAGGTGCCGTGCCGCTTCGCGGTTGTCGCCAATCGCATAGAAGTACCGCCCGAACCGGGTTTGGCGCACAAGAATCCCAACAATGATCAGGGCGGCAATAACGATGATGGTCAGGACGGAAAACCCGACCGCGCCGTTATCTGCCAATGCCTTAAGCGAAAGGGGAAGTTCTTCGATCCAGTTCCCGCCGGTCAGGATTAACATAACGCCACGAAACAGACCCAGCGTGCCAAGGGTTGCAATGATCGAAGGCACATTAAGCAAGGTCACCAAAAGACCGTTGATTAATCCGGCAACGGCCCCGGTCAAAAGGCAGGCTGCAATCGCAACGCCAAGGCTGTGCCCATCATTTAGCATCATGCCCAGAACGACCGCGCTCAGACCAAGGACAGATCCGCTTGAAACATCAATGTTGCGGGTCAGGATCACCAGCATCGTGCCGAGTGAAACCGACAAGAGGACCAAGCTGTTGGACATGACTACAGAAGCTGTCGACAGCGACAAATAGCCCGGTGCCGCGGCACCGATCAGAAGAAAGGCAAGAACGGTGACAGCACACAGGGTCGCCACACGGTTGCGTGCGAAGAAATCAAGCATGTGAATGGCTCCCGGACTCAAAGGCGAGGTGGGCGATGGCATCAACCGTGATGGCATCGTGGTCAAGCGCGCCGCATTGCAGGCCGTGCGCCATGACCACCACCCGGTCGGCAAGCTGTTCGATTTCGTCAAAGTCTGATGAAATCAGAACAACGCCCAGTCCCTTGGCAGCCAGTTCGCGGATAAGCTGGTAAATGTCGTTGCGTGCGGCGACATCAACACCACGGGTCGGTTCATCAAGGATCAGCACACGCGGATCCGCAGCAAGGCATTTGGCCAAAAGGACCTTTTGCTGGTTCCCGCCAGAGAGACGACCGGCATTTTGGTCTTCGCTTTCGCACTTGATGCCAAGGCTTTGTCGGAAGTTGGCAAAGGCTGCGGTTTCAGATTTGTGTTTCGGGAAAAAGCCCAAACGATGCATGGTGTAGCCCGACATGTTCCATGCAAGCGATGCTTCGAGAAACAGGCCGTTTTGCTGACGATCTTCGGGAAGGTAAACAAGACCCGCATCAACGCAATCGCGCGGGGAGCGTTTTTTAAGGGTGTTGCCAAGCAGACTGACATTGCCATTTCGTGATGGGCGCAAACCAAAAAGTGTTTCGGCCAGTTCCGAACGCCCAGCGCCGACAACACCGGCAAGGCCAACGATTTCGCCCGCCCGCACATTAAAGGAAATGTCGCGGAAACCCTCGCCACTGAAACGGTCAACTTCCAGAACGACTTCACGACCGGAGAAATCGGTTGCCAGTTCGGCGCGGGTCACAGGTTGGGCCGATTGCGGGGTTTTGGTCATCGCTTCGACGACCTGGTTGTCGTCATAGTCATCAAGCGATCCTGAAAGAACGATCGCGCCGTCGCGCAGGACGCTAATCACACTGCAGATTTCGCGAATTTCGCGCAGCTTGTGAGAGATAAAGAAGATGCCAACGCCCTGCGCCTTGAGCTGGCGTACGCGATCAAAAAGCGCGTTTGCCTCGTGCGGTGTCAGCGCGGATGTCGGTTCGTCAAGGATAAGGACACTTGCCTTGCGAATGAGGCCGCGCATGATTTCAACAATCTGGCGATCAGCGATTTCAAGGGTGGCCGCCTGGGCATCAAGGTCAAGGCTGACGGCAAGATCACGCAGCAATGCCTCGGCCTCGGCGCGCAGGGCGCGCGGCTTGGCTTTCAGGCCAAGGCAAATGTTTTCGAGAACCGATTGGTTAGGAAGGATGTGTGCTTCCTGCGGGACCAGATAAAGGCCGAGTGCCTGTGCGCTTGCAGGTGAGGCCGCGCTTAGTGCCTGTTCGTTGATTTCAATCGATCCCTGATCGGCGTCGACCAATCCGGCAATGGTTTTCATCAAGGTCGACTTGCCGGCGCCGTTCCCGCCCAAAAGCGCATGAACTTGTCCGGCAAGCAATTCAATGTTGATCCCCTTAAGAACCGGCGTGCCGCCATAAGATTTCCATACATCGGCAACACGGACCGCAACACGGGGTTTTGTATTCTGTTCCATCCCTAGAGGCCTGTTCATTTGTTTTTATGTAAAACATTTGATCACACCGAAATGGGTTCGTCAACATTCATGATGTTTTGGTGAAACTGATTCTTACACCATTATGCGGCTTAAAATGATGCTGCAGCGCGATATTCAACAAGGGAATGTTTCTGGTTCTTACAGGTGTTGACGTGATCATTTGTTTTTACGATAATCAAATGAACAGTTTGTAAGAATCCGGGGATGAGGAAGATGGCGTCGGACACAAATGACTGGAGCTATGCGGACGCAGAAGAAGAGACGCTAACCCGTATTGCTTGGTATTACTACAACGATGGCATGACGCAGGGGGAAATCGGCGAGAAGCTCGGTCTTTCGCGTATTAAGGTTTCCCGTCTTCTGGAAAGTGGGCGCCGTACCGGCATCATTCAGGTGCGTATCAATTCGCGCTATCAGGGATGCCTTGAATATGAGCAGCGTCTTCAGGAAAGCTGGGGTCTGCGCGAAGTGCGTGTTGTGCCACATCTGGAAAATGGCGATCTGAATGAACGTCTGGGACAGGCGGCTGCGCAGTTTTTGATGCAGCGTCTTGGCAATGACGATCTGCTTGCGGTTGGTTGGGGGGCGACGGTCAGTCACACCATTCAGCGCATTGGTCACATGGCCAATGAACGCAATGTATCGCTGGTCAGCCTGACGGGTGGTGTCGCGACCTATGTTGACGGCATGCGCACGGCAAACTGGGGTAGCAGCGTGCATCTTTTGCCCGCACCGCTTGTCGTTTCCGAAGATGCGGTGGCCACCGCCCTTATGAGCGAGCCTGGCATTTCAAATGTTTTGGAGATGGCGTTGAATGCGGCGTACCAGTTGGTCGGGATTGGTGAGCTTCATAGCGAGTCGACGGTTGTTCGCAGCGGTTATGTCACTCCAGACGAGGTAGAACCTCTGCGCCGGAAGGGCGCTGTGGGCGATATTCTGTGTCAGTTCTTCGATGATAATGGTGATGTCCTTGATCTCTCGCTGCATCAACGGGTCATCGGGGCGCGTCTTGAATCCCTGAACAAATCAAAGAACGTCATCGCCGCTGCTGGCGGTGATGCCAAGGTGCGTGCAATCCGTGCGGCCCTTAAAGGAAAATATGTCGACATCCTGATTACGGATGAAAAAACGGCAGAAAAACTGTTGGAGGAAGTCTAGGGAATGGCAGCAGGAGATTATGTTCTTGCGATTGATGCTGGAACGGGCAGTGGCCGGGCGGTCGTATTTGACCGGGACGGCAACCAGTTGGGATCGTCTCAGCGCGAATGGTGGCACAAGGAAGATCCGCGCTTTCCGGGATCGATGGATTTCGATGTCGAAGGCAACTGGAAGCTGATCTGTGATTGCATCAAGGGTGCGTTGGCCGAGGCTGGCGTTACGGGTGATGATATTGCTGCTGTCAGCGCAACCTCCATGCGCGAGGCCATCGTTGCCTTTGATAAGGATGGCAATGAAATCTGGGCCTGTGCGAATGTTGACGGGCGCGCTGTTGATCAGGTGCGTGCCCTTAAGGAAGGCTTTCCCGGTGTGGAGGAAGACCTTTATAGCCGGACCGGACAGACCTTTGCGCTTGGTGCCTTGCCGAGGCTTCTGTGGATCAGTCAAAAGATGCCTGACATCTATGGAAAGATTGACCGCATAGCCATGTTGTCGGACTGGGTGGTGGCCCGTCTGTCGGGCGTAATTTCCTCCGACCCGTCAAATGCCGGAACCACGGGCATTTTCGGATTGCGCGAACGCGCTTGGCGGCCTGAAGCTATGCGTGCGGTTGGACTGCGCGATGATATCTTTCCCCAAGCCTGCGAAACCGGTACGGCGGTTGGTCATGTGACCGCAAAGGCCGCCGGGGAAACGGGGCTTTCGACCCGAACGGCGGTTGTTGTAGGTGGTGGCGATTGTCAGCTTGGTACGGCGGGGCTTGGTGTTACCGGTATCGGGGATTGTGCGGTTCTGGGGGGCACGTTCTGGCAGCAGATCGTTAATGTCGATGCTACCTTGACCGATCCGTCAATGAATTTGCGCATCAACCCGCATGTGATCACTGGCCTGAACCAGGCCGAAGCGATCAGTTTCTTCGTCGGCGCGGTCATGCGCTGGTTCAGGGATTCCTTTGGTCAGGAAGAGCTTGCCAAGGTCAGTGACCCGGGTGATGCCTATACCTTGCTTGAGCAACAATCACGTGACGTGCCGCTTGGTGCGCATGGGGTTATTCCGATTTTCTCCGATGTCATGCGCTATGGCAGCTGGTATCACGCCGCACCGTCCTTCCTTAATCTGAGCATCGATCCGGCAAAATCCGGAAAGGCGGTTCTTTTCCGCGCCCTTCAGGAAAATGCCTGCATTGTTGCAGCCAGAAACCTTGAGGCCATTTTCACGCTCAGTGGTCAGCGTCCAGACAAAATCGTCTTTGCGGCCGGGGCTGCGAAAAGCACGCATTGGTCGCAAATGTTGGCCGATGTTACCGGCATCCCGGTTGTCACCCCAGTGATCAAGGAGGCCACCGCACTTGGCTGTGCGGCCGCGGCGGCTGTTGGTGGCGGGCTTTATGATGACCTTGCCGCACTCGGGCGCGACTGGGTGCGTTGGGAGCATACGTTTGAACCCAACGTGTCGCTTAAATCCGAATATGACGCCTTGGGCGACCGCTGGGCGCAAGCATATAGCGCGCAACGCCAACTGGTCGATCAGGGGGTTACGACCTCTATGTGGAAGGCGCCGGGTGTCTAATTCCGGCAAGATATTTATCGCATTTAATTAGTTAAAAAGGATACATCATGCTTGTACAAATGGTGCATATCGAAGTGAAGCCGGGTCATGTTGACGAGTTCATCGAAGCGTTCCGGATCAATTACGAAGGCACACGAAAGAACGAAGAAGGCAACCTGCGTTTTGACGTTCTGCGCGACCCGGAAAACGAACATAAATTCATGATCTATGAAGTGTTCAGTTCCGAAGAAGCGTTTCAGGCGCATCGCCAGACCGAGCATTACAAAGAATGCGTGCGCCGCATCGACCCGATCATCACCGGTCCGCGCACCAAAACCTATTTCAATGCAGAAATGGCCGATTACCTCTAGGTCGCAGGACCTGTTCATGGCGAGAAATCGCAAAAAAAAGCCCCGGTTCATGTGCCGGGGCTTTTTCATTGGTCAATCTGTCAGCCAGGTAGCTGATTAATTCTGCGCAATTTTTTCGGCTGCTGCTTCGGCCTCTGCCTCGGCAAGAATTTGTCCGCCTTGGCGGGCGATTTCCGAAAGGGCCTGTTCGAACACTTCTGGCGGGTGGCCGCCGGAAATGGCGAATTTGCCATTGACCACATAGGTCGGTACCGAGCTGATGCCGGCATCGCCGAATTCGTCTTCCTCGGCGCGGACTTCCTTGGCGAACTCGTCGCTGGCAAGGATTTCGGCGGCGCGTTCCGGTGAAAGACCAACTTCCTCGGCCGCGCGTTTCAAAACACCATGGTCGGCGGTGTTGTCACCACCCTGGAAGTAAGCGGCAAACAGGTTAAGTTTAAGCGCAGTCTGTTGGCCGTATTCGCCTTCCTTGCCCGCCCAGTACAGCAAACGGTGGGCGTCAAAGGTGTTATAGATGCGTGCATCTGACCCGAAATGGATCGGGAAGCCGACATTTTCGCCCATCATGGTGATGCGTGCGCGGTTATCGGCACTTTGATCGGCAGTCAGGCCGTATTTTTCGCTGATATGTTCCGAAAGGTCCTGGCCCTCGGGCGGCATATCGCGGTTCAGTTCGAACGGGTGCCAGCGCAGGGTGACGTCAATTTCGCCGTCGAGACGGCTGATGGCATCTTCAAGGTTCTTGTACCCGATGATGCACCACGGACAGACAACGTCCGAAACAATGTCGATCTGCATGGGAATGGCTTTGGTCATTGGATTAGGCTTGCCTTGGATTATGTAACGTTGTGCTACCCCAACACATAATCGACATGGCGTCAAACGCAAGGAAAAGCCGGGGCGGACGCATATTTGAGGGGCGATTTATTAGTTGTATCTGATTTTGCGGGTGTGGTTACCCGACGATCATCAGGACGACTGCCGTCGGGCGTTGTCGACCATGTATTCGGCAAAAGTTTCAAGGATCGGGCAAGACCAATCCGCACGGGTCAATTCCCCGTCCCGTTCCCAGTCGCCATACCAACGTTCATCAATGTCACGGAATATGATGTAGCGGGCAAAACGGTCTGATGCAGTCCAGCAATTGCGACCGGTACGTTCCCACGTCAGGCCGGCAAGCATCATGATATCAACGCTGGTGGGGGCGTCATTTGCCATTTTTATTGTCCTTGGACGTCGCGCGATCATTAGCTTTGTTCTACATGTGCAGGGTTTTGATCAAGCGTACTACAACCTAGGATAAAGGTAATCATCGCATAGTGGTGGTTGCAACCATTCAAGGGGACAGGTCAGCTATCCTAAAGATGGGTAATTTGTTGAAATAGAGCAGAAATTGTCGTCGGGATGGCAATTTGAGTAATGCTGTTGCGCTGCTGTCTGTTTTGCGGCAATTTGCCAGACCCGCAAAAGACATGAAATCATGAGCCTTGCGAACAGAATAGCAGCAGCCAAAAACGGCCGCGGCACCCGAGACGATCGATCAGTTGGAATGAAAATGTCAGACAAGCGCGTCTATCTCTATGACAGTACCTTGCGCGATGGGCAGCAGACCCAGGGCGTGGATTTTTCGGCCGCGGACAAGACCGCGATTGCCAAGGCACTGGACGAACTGTCGATTGACTATATTGAAGGCGGCTGGCCGGGGGCAAACCCGACCGATGATGCATTCTTTGCCAATCCGCCCAAACTCAAGAATTCCAAACTGACCGCCTTTGGCATGACCCGCCGTGCGGGTCGGTCTGCCTCGAACGATCCGGGGCTGACCAGTTTGGCGCAGAATGCACCGATTGTTTGCATGGTCGGCAAAAGCTGGGATTTTCAGGTGACCGAGGCACTCGGGATCGAGCTTGATGAAAATCTGGCGATGATTTCGGATTCAATTGCCCATCTGAAATCCAAGGTTTCCGAAGTTATGTTCGATGCCGAGCATTTCTTTGATGGCTACAAGGCCAACCGGGAATATGCCCTTGCTGCGATCACATCGGCCTATGAGGCTGGTGCGCGCTGGGTTGTTTTGTGTGACACCAATGGCGGCACGCTACCCGACGAGATTTTTGACATTGTCACGGATGTCTGCCGCCAGATCCCCGGAACCCATGTTGGCATTCATTGCCACAATGATACCGAAAATGCGGTGGCGAACTCTTTGGCGGCCGTGCGTGCCGGTGCGCGGCAAGTGCAAGGCACGCTGAATGGTTTGGGTGAGCGGTGCGGCAATGCCAACCTGATTTCGATCATTCCGACGCTCATGCTGAAAATGGGCTATGACGTGGGCATTTCCCATGACCAGCTGACCCATCTGCGCCGCATTTCGCATATCCTTGATGAGCGGCTGAACCGTGAGCCGCTGCGTCAGGCGGCCTATGTCGGCGACAGCGCCTTTGCCCACAAGGGCGGCTTGCATGTTTCAGCCGTTGAAAAGAACCCGACCTGTTACGAACATATCGAACCGCATCTGGTTGGCAACCAGCGCCATATCCTTGTTTCCGATCAGGCGGGGCGATCCAACATTCTGGCGCGTTTCCGCGAGATTGGCGTTGAGGTTGATCCCAAATCCGAGGCGGTTGGCAAACTGGTTGAAACCGTCAAGCGCCGTGAGTTCGATGGTTATGCCTATGACGGGGCCGAGGCCAGCTTTGAATTGCTGGCGCGGAAAGCCATGGGCGAGCTTGATCGGTATTTCCGGGTGACGTCTTTCCGTGTGATTGACGAACGTCGCTGGGTCGATGAACAGGACGAGCAGGTCATCACCATGAGTGAGGCCACCGTCAAGGTCGTGGTTGGCGATGATCAGTTCATGTCGGTGGCCGAGGGCAACGGCCCGGTCAACGCCCTTGATGCTGCGCTTCGCAAAGTCCTTTTGACCGTGCCGGAATACCGCGATGCGGTCGAACAGATCGAACTGATCGATTATAAGGTCCGCATCATAACCCGCGGCGATGGTACGCGTGCGGTGACCCGCGTCATGATCGAAAGCCGTGATGCCGAAGGCAATAACTGGGCAACGGTGGGCGTTTCGACCAACATTATCGAGGCGTCCTATAACGCGCTGCGTGATTCCATCACCTATAAACTGTTCAAGTCCGGTGTGCGCAGCCAGCACGCCTGATGATGTGATCGGATATCCGTCAAATACATGCAGCCGGGCCATATCAAGGTCCGGCTGTTTTCGTATCAGTCCGGAGAGTTAAATCTGGAGGCTGGCGCGAACGGTTGGCTTTTGCTAAGTAAGCGCCAATATGGACGGGAACGCCCGAAAAAACAGCTTCTATGCCTTCCTTTGACGACCGGAGAATACCGCGATGAGCGAGCCCATCGGCAGTGCCAAGCCTGAAACAGGCGGGATTGCCAATCCGCCCGTAATCATTCTGATTGAGCCGCAGCTTGGCGATAATATCGGCAAGGCCGCGCGCGCGATGCTCAATTGTGGTCTGGTGGATTTGCGTTTGGTGCGGCCGCGCGATGGTTGGCCAAATGAACGGGCAACTGCCAATGCATCAGGGGCCGATATCGTCATCGACAACACCAAGGTGTTTGAGCGCGAAGAAGATGCGCTGGCCGATCTGAACCGGGTTTACGTCACCACCGCACGTACCCGTGATGCCATCAAACCGGTCTTTACCCCAAAGGGGCTGGCACCGGAAATGCGCGCTGTGATCGGGCGTGGTGAAAAGGTCGGTGTGATGTTTGGCCCGGAACGCACCGGCGTTCGCAACGAACATATCGCCATGGGTGATGCGGTGGTGACCGTGCCGCTTAATCCCGGTTTTACGTCGCTTAACCTGGCCCAGGCGGTTCTTTTGATTGGCTATGAATGGTGGCAGGCGGGCGTTGATGTGCCCGATTATCAATTGATGATGGCCGATACGTTCCCGGCGACCAAGGATGATATGGAACGCCTTTTCCTGCACCTCGAAAGCGAACTTGATGAGTCGGGGTTCTTTCGGGTGGCGGAAAAGCGCCCCGGTATGGCGCGCAATATTCGCAACATCTTTAACCGTGCCAATCTGACCCATCAGGAAGTTCAGACGCTGCGCGGGATGATCGTTGCCATGCGCGGTGGCAAGCACAAGCCAAAGGACTGATTTTCCACCCGATTGCCAAGTGCGGTGCAGGTGGGGTGCCATTCAAGCGGAACTCGGCAGAAATGCAGGGCTTCCATGCGGGATGGCGGGCGCGATTAATGTTTGACTCTTGATCAATCATCTCTATATTGCGCCTCACTTCCGAGAAAGTGGGTCGAAACATGTGGTTTCGTCCCCGTTCCGCATGCTCAGGTTTGGGCGGCTGGAAACTATCGGGACAATAAGTGATCTTTAAAAAAAGAGAGTTACAAAATGTCGAAACGTATTGCTGCAAAGCATAAGATTGACCGCCGCCTTGGTGTGAACCTTTGGGGCCGTGCAAAATCGCCGCTGAACAAGCGCGAATATGCACCGGGCATGCACGGCGCAACCCGTCGTAAGAAGCCGACCGACTATGGTACCCAGCTGTTTGCGAAACAGCAGCTCAAAGGCTACTACGGCTCGATCTCTGAAAAACAGTTCCTGCGCTACTACAAAGAAGCATCCCGTCGTCCGGGTGATACCTCCGAAACCCTCGTTGGTATTCTTGAGCAGCGCCTTGATGCGGTTATCTACCGCATGAAATTCGTTCCGACCGTGTTTGCTGCACGTCAGTTCGTGAACCACGGCCACATTCTTGTTAACGGCAAGAAAGTAACCATCCCGTCCTACCTGGTTCAGGAAGGTGACGTTGTCGAAGTGAAACCTGCTTCGCGCGAAATCCCGATGGTTATGGAAGCTGCCAACCTGAACGAACGTGACGTTCCGGAATATCTCGACGTTGACGCGAAGGCCTTCAAAGGTACCTTCGTTCGCGTTCCGAAATTCGCAGAAATTCCGTACCCGGTTCAGATGCAGCCGAACCTGGTCATCGAATTCTACTCGCGTTAATCCTTACGGGTTTCGCGACGAACCGATACGAAGACGCCCGCTGGAAACAGCGGGCGTTTTTGTTTGTCTGCGTTTTGCAAAACGTCCTCAGGCGGGTGGTTTGTTCAGTTGCTCGGACGCCTGTTGGGCGGCGGCGGCAACCGCTTCCTGTTTTTGTTCAGCTGTGGCATCGGGCGGCACATCGACCTTGACGTTGCGCGAGGCCATCTGGATGCCGTTTTCCTTGAACATCGCCAGAACCCGTTGATAGACGGTCTTGCGGATGGTGAATTGTTCGCCGGGTTTTGATGTGTATTTCAGCCCGATTACCATGTTGAATTCTTCCATCCGGCGCACGCCCTGGGATTTCAACGGTTCGATGAAGCTGTCGCCAATCAGCGGATCTTCCAGAAGT
The DNA here is from genome assembly GCF_001618185.1 of Thalassospira sp. MCCC 1A02898. Taxonomy (NCBI): domain Bacteria; kingdom Pseudomonadati; phylum Pseudomonadota; class Alphaproteobacteria; order Rhodospirillales; family Thalassospiraceae; genus Thalassospira; species Thalassospira sp. MCCC 1A02898. The sequence goes on from NZ_LPXK01000009.1 coordinate 136,390, forward strand.
TCGGCCGCCAGTTTCTTGACCAGTTTCTTGATCTTGTTGACGTCGGTTTCAAACGGCACACGGAATTCGAGTTTGACGATCACCCAGTCGCGGCTGTGGTTGACGATGGATTTGATCTCGCCAAACGGGACGGTCTGAAGCGGGCCACGGTGATGGCGCAGCTGCATGGACCGGATAGAGATGTTTTCGACCCGGCCACGCAGATTGTCGACTTCGATATATTCGCCAAGCCGAAACGCGTCATCAAGCAGGAAGAACACACCCGCCACGACATCGCGCACCAGTGCCTGACTGCCAAAACCAAGGGCAAGGCCGACAACACCGGCACCGGCAATCAGCGGGCCGATATCAACGCCCAATGAGGACAGGGTCACCATGGCGACCATGATGACAATCACGGTCAGCGCGAAGTTTTTCAAAAGCGGCAACAGGGTTTCGACCCGCGAAAGCCCGGTGCCGCCGCCCTCATCACCGGCATTGCTCGTTGCCGACGCGCTCATGCGTTCATCAAGAAACGTCTTGATCAGCGACCAGATCAGATCGGCGATCAGAAGGATCATGATGATTTCGGTCGAGCTATCAATAATCCGGGCAATGATCCCGGCATCATCGGCCTGGGCCAACCGATCAAAGCCCCAGATGCGCCAGATACTTGCCAGCACAAACACCAGTGCCAGAAGCCGCACACCGCGTTTGAGCACCTTGGTAAAAACAGGTGCCTTGGGCTTGACCGGTTCATACACTTCGTCATGTTCATGCGCAGCCGCCTCTGCCCGGGCATTGTGTTCGGCGGCTTCCTGTTCGGCCACTTGCAGTTTCTTGCGATGCTGGCTTTCGATGATGTTGCGAAACACAACGTCAAACAAGCAGGCAAGCCCGATGGCAAGCAGCGCCTTAAGGATGCGTTCGGCCCCAATGATTGCCACCCCGCCCACCAGAATGAACCAGCCACAGACAATCATCGGCCACAGACGGGCGATGGATGTTGGCAGGGCCATCTTCTCGACCTCGGCACTTGCCGCATGGCTGGCAAAGAACCGGCCAATTGACAGTGTGACCACGCAAAAAGCGACAACTGAAATCACCACGGCTGCATCAAACAGGATGATATCGCCGGCAACCATGGTCGGCGCGGCACCGAATACCTTTGCCAAGGCAAAGGCAAACAATGATATCCCCGCCGCCCAGGTCAGGCGTTTGGTCAACACGGTTGCGGCCTGCGGATCGACATTGATCATGCGAAGGCCTTCTGCCTTAGGTGCAAACAGGAACTGCAACACGATGATCAGGACACGCAGGGCAAAGAACGCCATCAGAAGCGACATTACGGCCGATTTCATGATGGGCGGCCAGTCAAACATCATGAACGCGCCAAGCGATCCAATGGCAAAGACAAGCAGCGAAAACAGCGACAGCACACAAAGCCCAACCATATGTTTAAGGCGTTCCGAAAACTTCCGCGGGCTTTGCGATTCAAGATAGGCACAGGCCGGTGCCGAAAGACGGCGATAGATCACCTCGGCTGCGATACCGACACCAACGAAAATGACGGTAAACAGCAAAATGCGCATCAGGCCGGTCTGGCCAAAATCGGTCGACAGCAAGGCCCGTGTGGCATCGAGTTCTTCTGGAAAGGCATCGAGGCCGGACATGGTTTCTGCAATGCGGGCCTGGGTGCGGGTGACACCTTCTTCAAGGAAGCCATAATAGCTGAATGTTTCGGCAATCACGCCGTCTTCGGGAAGTTCTGTGGCGGGGGCTGATCCGTCTTCTGATCCGCCCTCTGAGCCACTTAGGGCGGTCGCGGCCGCCATCTGTGCTGCTGTGGGCGGGATGGGCAAGGCAAACCAGATTGCAAACAGCCAGATCGCAAAACATGCCATTGTTTTGATTGCCGGTTTCATGCCTGTGACTTCCCCTGTGGCGCAAATTTCAGCTTGCCCTAAAGATGGGGAATGGCGATCAAACCATCAAGAAATAGTTTTGTCGCAGGCGGGATATGATCGCATTTGGCGAGTTTGGCGATGGTCCGGCACAAAAAACGCGCTGGCAGAAAAACTGCGCAGCGCGTTTTGAATGGGGTCAGGCCTGCCTTGTTGCCTTAGGCGGCAACGGCAACGCCCTTGTCTTTAAGGTGCTGTGACAGCTCGCCGCTGGCGGCCATTTCACGCACGATGTCACAACCACCAAGGAACTCGCCCTTGACGTAAAGCTGCGGAATGGTCGGCCAGTTGGAGAAGTCCTTGATGCCCTGACGGATCGCCGGGTCGACCAGAACGTTGATATCCTTGAACTGAACGCCAAGCTCGGCCAGGACCTGAACAACAGCGGCAGAGAAGCCGCACTGCGGGAACATTGCGGTACCCTTCATGAACAGGACGACGTCATTGTCATTGACGTCTTTCTGGATGCGTTCGAATACCGGATTGTCGGTCATGATGATTGTCCTTGGCTTGGGGGCCCTGTTCGGGCCGCGAATTCAGGTTAAACTTTTATGGGCGAAGATATGGCTGGAACCTGCGGTTCTGTCAACTCTTGGCGCGATTTTGCCGTGCGGTACGCAGGTTATCCCAGGTGAAAATAGCCAGGCCGAACCACACCAGCGCATAGGTGATCATGTGGGCCTCGGTAAAGATCTCGCCGAAAATCAGAACCGCAACAAAGAACTGGATGGTCGGATTGAGATATTGCATCAATCCAAGGGCCGAGAATTTCATGTTGCGCGCCGCAAAGGCAAACAACACCAGCGGGGCTGTCGTGCAAACCCCAAGTCCGATCAAAAGCGCATCTTCGACCCGCCCGATATGCCCGAAGGTCATATCCCCCTGATAGGTCAGCCAGCCAAGATAGCCCAACGCAAACGGGGTCAGAAGAATACATTCAACAAACAGGCCTGCGATCGGGTCGGCCGGGACGAATTTGCGAATCACACCGTAAAAGCCAAACAATGTCGAAAGCCCGACGGCAACCCAGGGCATATTGCCATAAAAAACCAGAAGGTTCAGAACCCCGGCAGTACAGATCAAAACGGAAATGATCTGAATGCGGTTGAGCTTTTCGGCAAAGAAAATGCGGCCGAGGATCAGCATGATCAGCGGCATGATGTAATAGCCAAGGCTTGCTTCCAGGGCGTGCGCATTATTGACCGCCCAGATGTAAAGCAACCAGTTCCCCGCAACCAGAAGGCTTGAAAGAAACAAAAGTCCGACGGTGCGTGCCGATGAAATCAGTTCAAGCAGTTTCTTGCGCCGCCCTAGAACAAACACCAGCAGAAGTGTGAGAAGTGCTGACCACACAATGCGGTGCGACAGGATTTCAAGCGGGGTGGCAAAAGCGACCTGTTTGAAATACAGGCCGAAAAACCCCCAGAAGATGAAGGCGCCAAGCCCGGCGAGGGGGCCGGGGCCGATCAGTGCCGGTTTTTCTTGAGAAGACATAATTTCAAGCCGTGGTCAGTGAATGGGGCTGTGACCGGCCGCTAAGTCTTCGGACCAGCTCAGTTCGATCGGAAAGGCAACAGGGGCCGAAGGCAAACGGCCCCTGAGTTTGGTCTGGCGAAGCGGTTCGTGGTGGCGAGGTGCTTTGCCAAAGTTTTATCTTGGATGACCTTATTCCGGCGCAGAAGTCTGCAGGGCCAACGCATGCAGATCACCGCCCATTTTGCCCTTAAGGGCGGAATAGACCATCTGGTGCTGAACCACGCGGGTTTTGCCGCGGAACTGTTCGGAGACGACAATCGCTGCATAATGATCGCCATCGCCGCGCAAATCCTCGATGCGAACCTGTGCATCGGGAAGGGCTTCCTTGATCATGCTTTCGATTTCATAGGCTTCCATGGCCATGGCGCATATTCCTTATGGTTGATCGGCGCATATTGGGGACCGCCGATATGACGTGTTTTCACTGGTATATGTTGTTGTCACGGGGGCTGTCAATTTTTGAGAAAGGCGCGCCATCCGCCGATGTCAGGCTATAACCGCGCAATATCAGGCAATGTGAAAACCTTGTTTTTGGGCCGAGATTGGGCTAACACGCTTTTTACGGGGTGCGCACCCCTGCCGTCCGCAAGGTTTATGCCTTTGGTAAAGTGCGTGGAATGAATTTTTCGGACCCGTTTCCCGATCAGGATACGGCCCGGCAATGCGGACCCCGGCCTCCTGCGTGGAGACGATTTATGACTTCCAATACGCTCAATATCAGCCGTGCTGACATTGAAACCGACGCGACCGAACAATTCAAGGCACAGGCAAAACGCCTGCGCAAAGCCTTGGCCGCGCGTGATGTTTCTATCTCGCACACCGGTTCGCTCGAACTGCTGGCGCAAAGCCACGGTTTTCGCGACTGGAACACCGCCGTTGCCATGGCACGGCGCAATATCCCGACCAGTGTCTCCGATCTTGGTATCGGTAAACGGTTTGCCGGCTCCTACCTTGGTCATGCCGTCACCGGCTTGATCCGAAGCGTCACGGCGACCCCGACACCGGGCGTGTTTCGGGTCGAAGTGCATCTCGATGAGCCAGTCGATGTGGTGGAGTCAAAACGCTTTAGCGGTTTTCGCCAACGCATTGGCGCACGGATCAACGAACATTGCGAACCGGTCCTGACCAACGGCATGGCCGGACCCGGGCTTTCGATTGATTTGTTGCTGCGAGAGTCCCCGGACGCGTGAGCACGTATTTCCCAGAGATAAATGACCAAACCCTCCGGCAGCTTCCCAAAGTTGCCGGAGCTTACGTTCTGGTGATTGAACTCGAAGCTGACCTGACGCTTCAAAACAAACGTTTCGCCGGGATCACCCTTGCCAAAGGAACCTACCTCTATTGCGGCTCCGCCAACGGCTCGGGCGGCATTGCTGCAAGGGTCAAACGCCACTGCAAGGCGACCAAGAAACCCCATTGGCATGTCGACGAGCTGACGTCAAACGGGTTCGGGCGGGTTGTGTCGGTGCTGGTGGTGCCGGGTGGGGATGAGTGTGTGCTGAGGGCTGGATTACAGGACCAAAGCAGACCCGTTCCGGTGCCGGGATTTGGCAGCAGCGATTGCACCAAATGTGCGTCACATCTGATCAGTACAGGCGTTGGGAATTATTTGATGGTTCTGAGAAGTCTTGCCGGGGCTGCTTAGCCCCCGGTCATGCTCATATGGCGACCGACAGCCGGTTTCTGGCCTTTGCGGTCGATGACGAAATCATGGCCTTTGGGTTTGAGGTCCATGGCGGCATCGAGCATCTGATCAAGGGCACGCGGGTCGCCGGTACGAAGGGCGGCGCGCAGGTCAACGTGGTCTTCCTGGCCCAGGCACATGTAAAGCGTACCGGTGCAAGTCACACGTACACGGTTGCAACCTTCGCAGAAATTATGGGTGAGCGGTGTGATGAAGCCAAGACGTCCGCCAGTTTCAGCCACGGTGGTATAGCGGGCCGGGCCCGGTGTGACGTATTCGGACGGGATAAGGGTGTATTCCTGCTCCAAGCGTTCACGCACAGCAGTCAGTGGCAGGTATTGATCGGTCCGGTCGCCATCAATGTCGCCAAGCGGCATGGTTTCGATCAGGCAAAGGTCAAAGCCCTCCTTCCCGCACCAGGCGACAAGGCGTGACATTTCGTCTTCGTTGAAATTGCGAAGCGCGACCGTATTGATCTTGATCGAAATGCCGGCCTGTTTGGCGGCCTCAAGCCCGGCCAGCACCTGTTCAAGGCGACCACGACGGGTGATTTCGGTGAATTTCTGGGAATCCAGACTATCAAGCGAGATGTTAAGGCGCTTCACACCCAGGCGCGCCAGATCATCGGCATAGGTGGCAAGCTGGCTGCCATTGGTGGTCATGGTCAGTTCATCGAGCGCGCCGGTTTTAAGATGGCGCGACAGATTGGCGATCAGATCCATGATGCCACGACGGACCAGCGGTTCGCCGCCGGTCAGGCGCAGTTTGCGCACGCCACGCGTAATGAAAGCCGTGCAAAGCTGATCGAGTTCTTCAAGCGATAGAACATCGGATTTGGGCAGGAATGTCATGTTTTCCGCCATGCAATAGGTGCAGCGGAAATCGCAGCGATCGGTTACCGAAACGCGCAGGTAAGAGACATGTCTGCCATATTTGTCGATCAGCGGTTTGGTCATGGTGGCGTTTCAACGGTGTTTTTGAGTTTGCGGGCTTTTTGCAATCGTTGTGAGGCGACTGTGGCACAGCAGACGGGGTTTTGACCAGTCTGTTTCGATCTGTGGTGTTCACCTTTCCGTCAGGTGAAAACGATATGAGCCACGATCCCAAAACAGATCGCAGCTCATATACTCGTTCGTTAACGGGTAACCGTCAGGTAACGGGTGCCCGCAGGTCGACGATCACTTTGACAACTTAGCGACGTCGGCATCAATGCATTTGACCACTTCGCGCAGGGTGGCGACGTTTTCGCGACCCATCCGCGCGACCAGTTCGGCGGAATGTTCCGGCACAGCAAGCGTCTTGCGCACATCGGCGAACAGCGCATCAAGCAGGCGGATGCAATGGGTTTCGGTGAATTCCCAGCGTTCTTCGCCGTGGACCATGTTGTCATTGACGAGCTGGATCAGCCATTTCTTGCGGTGTTCATAGTTGCTGAAATGCAGCGCCATACGGGCAAACACCAGATTGATCCGCGATCGGACTTCCGGGGTTTTGGCAAGATGATCCCAGTATTCGGAGGGATTGCGCAACTCGTCATCATCATTGGCGTGGGCTTCGATGATTTCGTGAATTTCACGATCGATTTCCTGAAGCATGTCCATGCCGACCATCATGCGGATGACCTTGAAGAAAGGCTGCAGGATGGTGCGGGACAGAGCGCCGTGTTCGGTATCGCCGGCTGCGTTGCCTTCAAGCAGATGATCAAAGCGCGAGACCAGCAGGCGCCCGAACGGGTCGTGACGCAGGGCTGCATGTTCGCGGGTCTTGATCGCTTCGAGGTCGCTTTCAAGGATCGCCCATGCATTGTCGAACAGGTCTTCGTTGTCGCGCAGGCTATTGAGCGATTTCAGGATCTGTTCTTCGGTAACCGAACCGCCATGGTTGCGGGCAACATGCACAAGACCCTGGGCAAATTGTTCCAGCACGGTAAAGGCCGCGACGTGGTGGCGCTGTTTAAAGCTGTCACGCGGTGGTTTATTGGCTGCGATCATGGGCTTCGAAACCTTCTTAAGACTGTTGTGCTCGTGTCAGGTTCATCTATCGAGTGTATGATAGAGTCCATCTTTATGGTGAATTGATTAACAATTCGATCCGAGCAATCCATGTGCCAAGCGTTGCCTTCAAGGACCGGTTGCAGGAAGGGCGCTTATTCGTAGCCCGCCGCGGCTTCGACTATTTCCAGAACGACATAGCGCTGGCGGATGATCTGGCGACCGGCCTCTTCGAAATTGACAGCGATTCGATCTCCGTCAACGGCCTGAATGCGGCCCAGTCCCCAGTCCGGTTGATTGGGATGACGCACGATGGCGCCTGGCGTCAGCAAGAAATCCATTGGGTGCTCTGTATCCTGTGTTGCTGGCTTCAATATAGGTCGTTTGCCGAGGTCGCGCAATTTGCGGCTGCGTGTTGCGGGCCGGATATCGGGGCCGATATCGCAGAAAGGCAAAATTTGCCGGGTCGGAAAAGCCTGATTTTCGAGCGTGCTAAATAAGCTCTTAATATATCGGCGGCAATCTTGTGGCTTCTGCGAGTGACCTGTTTGATCAGAACGGACCATTCGTGGGGAGCATCGTGTCTTGGGGCATGATGTTGTGACGATACGCAAAGACCTTGGAGAGCCCGCGCTATGGAAGAGGATGCCACCCTTGAACTGACCTTGATCGAACTGATCAGTTCGCGGATCTGTCATGATCTTGTCGGTCCGGTCGGGGCGGTCAATGCCGGGGCAGAACTGATGGGGGAAGACGGCGTTAGCGACGATGAGGCGCTGGCACTCATGCGCAAAAGCGGTCTTGAGGCCGCGCGTCGTTTGCAACTGTTCCGGTTGGCCTTCGGGCGTGCGGGCAGCAGTGCCGATACCGCCGCGATGCGTGAAGCGGCAAAACAGACTTATGCGGCCGAGGGGAAGGTCGCACTTGATTGGCCGGATCTTCCAATTGATCCATCTCACGGGCGAATCGTATTGAACATGGTTATGCTTGCCCGTGAAGCTTTGCCGTTCGGTGGAACGCTTTCGGTTATGCGCGACTCCGGCAAAGTAACGGTTCTGGGCGAAGGCAAACGCGCTGCCTTGCGCCCTGAAATCATGAATGTATTGGAAAAAGAAGTTTCTACTGATGCACTCGATCCGCGCAATGTTCAGGCGTTTTTCTTGCGGAAACTGGCTAAACTCGGGGGTGGAGTGCTTTCGGTCTTGCAACAGGACGGAAATATTGCATTGATCTATGGATAAAAATTTGACCGGCAGGTCTGGTAATGGCGTGCAATAGCTTCTACCTAAGATACCGAAGTATAGTACGTTTGCGCCATTTGGCGCTTTAATGGGAGTTCCAGTTCCGACAAGCTATTGATTGTTGGAGATTTGGAGGGGGTATATGGACGATCTTTTAAGTGAATTTCTGACCGAGACTTCTGAAAGCCTGTCGACGCTTGACGTCGAACTGGTGAAGCTGGAACAGAACCCGAATGATCCGGACATCTTGTCCAATATTTTCCGCTTGGTTCACACCATTAAGGGCACTTGCGGCTTCCTTGGCTTGCCGCGCCTTGAGGCTGTTGCCCACGCTGGCGAGAACGTGCTCGGTAAAATCCGTGACGGCGAACTGGTGGTGACGCCTGATGCCGTGACGCTTGTTCTTGAGTCGATTGATACCATTAAGTACCTGCTGGGCGAGCTCGAACAGAACGAAGCCGAGCCGGACGGAAATGATGCTGATCTGATTGGTCGTCTGAACCACTTTGCCGATACCGGCCAAATTCCGGGTGGTGCGCCGGCTGCTGCAGCAGCCCCGGCAGCAGAGGAAGCCGACGAAGAAGTTCCGATGACGGACGACGAAAAACTGCAGGCTGCTTTTGACGCCGCAGAATACGATCCCGATTTCGAAGTTCCTGACGAACCGGCGGCCGCCGCTGAGCCGGAGCCGGAAGCACCGGCTGCTCCGCCCGCCGCGGCGAAATCCCAGGAAGTTGCACCGGCCAAAAAGGCTGCCGAAAAGCCAAAGGCAGAGGCACCGCGCGCAGAAGCCAAGGAAAGCTCGGTTGCAGCCCAGACCATTCGTGTGAATGTCGAGCTGCTTGAAAACCTGATGACCTTGGTTTCCGAACTCGTCCTGACCCGTAACCAGCTTTTGCAGATGGTTCGCGGCAAGGATGACAGTGAATTCACCGTTCCGTTGCAGCGCCTGTCGCACATCACGACCGACCTTCAGGAAGGCGTGATGAAGACCCGTATGCAGCCGATCGGCAACGCATGGGCGAAACTGCCGCGTATCGTTCGCGACCTTGCCCTTGAGATGAACAAGAAAATCGATCTGCAAATGATCGGTGCCGACACCGAACTGGACCGTCAGGTTCTTGAACTGATCAAGGACCCGCTGACCCACATGGTGCGTAACTCTGCCGACCATGGTCTGGAAGATATTCCGGGCCGCCGCGATGCAGGCAAGCCTGAAACCGGTACGGTCACGCTGAATGCGTATCATGAAGGCGGTCACATCATCATCGAGATTTCCGATGACGGTCGTGGTCTGAACCTTGAGCGCATTAAAGCCAAGGCGATTGCCAACGGTCTTGCGACCGAAAGCGAGCTTGAAGGCATGGGTGAACAGCAGATTCAGCAGTTCATCTTCAAAGCCGGTTTCTCGACCGCGGAAAAAGTGACTTCGGTTTCCGGTCGTGGTGTGGGTATGGACGTTGTGCGTACCAACATCGAAAAGATCGGTGGTACGGTCGAACTGAAATCTGTCGAAGGCCGTGGGTCGACCTTCATCATCAAGATTCCGCTGACGCTGGCGATTGTGTCGGCCCTGATCGTGGAAAGTGGCGGCGAACGCTTTGCCATTCCGCAGATCAGCGTTCTCGAACTTGTTCGTGCATCGAACAACTCCGAACATTCCATCGAACGCATTCACGACACACCGGTCCTGCGCCTGCGTAACCGTCTGCTGCCGCTGGTCACGCTCAAGAAAATTCTTGGTCTTGATACCACTCAGGAAAGCGACGATGCGGTTGATGAAGAAGCATTCATCGTCGTCGCACAGGTTGGTACCTATTCGTTCGGTATCATCGTTGACCGCGTGTTCGACACCGAGGAAATCGTTGTTAAACCGGTGGCCCCGATCCTGCGCGATCTGTCGCTGTTCTCGGGTAACACCATCCTTGGCGACGGTAGCGTGATCATGATCCTTGATCCGAACGGCATTGCCACCCGCACCGGCGAAATCACCGTTGGTGGTTCGCAAGGTGTCGAAGGCAAGGCCAAGGCCGATGCATCGGATCGCGAAACCACATCCATGCTGGTCTTCCGGGCCGGTGGCAGCGAAGTGCGTGCGGTTCCGCTGGCGCTTGTTGCCCGCCTTGAAGAAATCGATGTCGAGAATATCGAACATTCGAATGGCCGTCCGCTGGTCCAGTACCGCGGCAAGCTTATGCCTCTTGTCTTTATCGATGGTAGCTACCAGATGAAGTCAGAAGGCCGTCAGCCGACCCTTGTGTTCCAGGATCGTGAACGCACCATGGGTCTGGTTGTCGACGAGATCGTCGATATTGTTGATGACGTGCTGAATGTTGAACTGACTGCGGATCAGGATGGTCTCGTTGGTTCGGCCGTGATTGACGGCAAGGCGACCGACCTTATTGATGCCGGTTACTATCTTGAACTGGCCTTCAGCGACTGGTTCGGCACCGAGGATAACGGCGGCGAGAAGAAGCGTGTTCTTCTGATCGATGACAGCCCGTTCTTCCGTAACCTGCTGACGCCGATGCTGTCGGTTGCCGGTTTCAATGTTACTGCGGTCGAAAATGCAGAACAGGCCATGGATCTTAAAAACCGTGGTGTTCTGTTTGACGCGATCATCAGTGACATCGAAATGCCGGGCATGAACGGCTTTGAATTTGCCGAAGCGCTTCAGGATGATGCAGAATGGGGTGAAATTCCGATTATTGCCCTGTCTTCGCACACCAAAGAGGAAGACTTCGAACGCGGTCGTCAGGTCGGTTTCAGCGACTATGTGGCCAAATTTGATCGCGATGCGCTTGTCTCGACCCTGATCCAGACACTGAGCAGCATGTAAGCGGGAGAACAGTCCTATGAGCGATAAAAACGCACTCGTCCCGAGCCAGGAAAAAGGCGGCGCCCTTGAACTTGGTGGTGACAGCCAGGATTTCGTGACCGCGAATATTGGCAAGCAGCTTTTCGGTATCCCTGTCCTGACCGTTCAGGATGTCCTGGGGCCGCAACGCATTACCCGTATCCCGCTTTCACCACCGGAAGTGGCCGGATCGTTGAACCTTCGTGGTCGTATCGTGACCGCGATTGATGTCCGCAAACGTCTTGGTCTGCGTGACCGCGAAGACGATGAGCCGGGCATGAGCATCGTTGTCGATGAAGGTGGCGAACTTTACAGCCTGATGGTCGATCAGGTGGGTGAGGTTCTGAGCGTTCCGAAAAAGGCGTTCGAACAGAACCCGGCAACGCTCGATCCGCGCTGGCGCGAATTCTCGGACGGTATTTTCCGTCTCGACAAGAAGCTTCTGGTGATTCTCGACGTGACCCGTCTGCTTGATTTCACGTCTTCGATCAAGCAGGCCGGTTAACCTGATTTCCCATGCCGGGCACGCAATGTGCCCGGTTCCTGCCATTGTGGCTTAACGACCTAAGTAAGCGAGAAGGAAGTCGATGAAGAGTTGTCTCGTCGTCGATGATTCGAAAGTCATCCGGATGGTAGCAAGACGCATTCTCGAGGAAATCGGGTTTGCGGTTGTGGAGGCAGTGGACGGTCAGGAGGCGCTTGATAAGTGCCTTGAGTCCATGCCCGACGCGGTTCTGCTTGATTGGAACATGCCCGTCAAAAGCGGGATCGAGTTCCTGCGTGAACTGCGTGCAACGCCTGGTGGCGATGATCCTGTTGTTGTGTTCTGTACAACTGAAAATGACCTTGAACACATTCAGGAAGCCATCACCGCTGGCGCGAACGAATACATCATGAAGCCGTTCGATAGCGAGATCATCCAGGCCAAGTTCGAGCAGGTCGGCCTGATCTAGGCCGGGGTGCTCACGAACCTGTAAGCCTTCAAGATCCGATCTCCATCATCAAGCGGGGACGCTACCACGTGGAAGAAACGCCCATCCATTCGCCATACAAAGTCCTGATCGTGGATGATTCCGCCATCGTGCGCGGACTTGTTACACGTATGATGACCGAAGACGCCGAAATCGAAGTCGTCGGATCGGTCAGCAATGGCGAAGAAGCACTGGCAGTCATGGAAAAAGGCGGCATCGAAGCCGTTGTTCTTGATATCGAAATGCCGGTGATGGATGGTTTGACGGCCTTGCCGAAGCTGTTGGAAATCGATCCGACAGTCCGCGTGATCATGGCGTCCACACTCACCAAACGAAATGCCGATATCAGTTTCCAGGCGATGACGCTGGGGGCTGTGGATTACATCCCCAAGCCAAGCTCGTCAAAAGACCTGAATGTCGGCGAGGGGTTCCGCGAAGAACTTCTCGACAAGGTGAAAGCCTGGGCTGAGCAGCGTCGCAAGATGCTTGAGGTCGAAGAAGCTGCCGCGGCAGAAGCGGCTGCTGCCCAAGCCACCCCCGAACCGGAACCAGAAGAAAAATCAACTGCGCCCGATGCCGAGGCATCTGAGCCCGATGACGCAGCTTCTGGTGGCAAGGCGGCTGCTTTCCGGGCGGAAATGTCGGTCGAACATCAACAGCTTCACAAACAAGGCCGGATCCAGCGCAAACGATTTACCGCCGAATTGCGCCCCCGCCCGATGCAGCAACACCGCCCGCAGCCAACGCAGATGCGCCAGACGCCGATGCCGCAGCAGCCTGCGCCAAAGCCGCAACCGGCTACACCGGCATCGTCGGACGCCGCAACGCAAGGTGCAAAACCGGCTGCCAACCCGGCGGGTGGTGCGGCGCGTTCGACGACACCGTCACGCGATCCGGGCAGACTTATTCGCGATGCGGCCATTGCGGCAGGCGGGCAGGGCAAAACCGTGCCCAAAATGCCGGAGCGTCCCGCCACAGCAGCACCCAGCGCAAGAACGGCACCGCCGGCCAAACGGCCAACCGCACCCGCGCCGCAAAAAAGTGCGCGCGCCCAGCAGGTCCGTTCGCCAAGCGCACCCGCCCCGGCAAAACGCCAGTCGGCACGCGGTGGCGTCACGCTGTTGCCCGAAAAACGCATCAATGTCGAAGCCATCGCGATTGGCAGCTCCACCGGTGGGCCGCAGGCCCTGTTTGAAGTGTTGCGCGGCCTGAATGGCGTGCGCCAACCGATCTTCATTACCCAGCATATGCCCGCCACCTTTACGACTATTCTGGCCGAGCACATCACCCGTCTGACCGGGCTTAAATGTCAGGAAGCACAAAACAATATGCCAATTGTTGGTGGACAGGTTTATCTTGCCCCCGGTGATTACCACATGACTGTAGAGGGGCGTGGTGCCAGCCGGCATCTGAAGTTAAATCAGAACCCGCCTGAGAATTTCTGTCGTCCGTCGGTCGATCCGATGTTGCGCAGTCTGGTCGCGAGTTACGGAGGAAACATTCTGACTGCAATACTTACCGGAATGGGGCAGGATGGTATGCTTGGTGGACGTGACGTGGTCAATGCGGGGGGCATGGTCGTGGCACAGGACGAGCAGAGTAGCGTTGTATGGGGGATGCCGGGCGCTGCGGCGCATGCCGGTATCTGTTCTGCGGTTTTGCCGGTGGGTGGGATTGCGGCCTATATCAAAAAATTCGCGGGGGGTCGTTAACCCACAATGATGAAGCCGGATGACTTCGAGTTTGTAAGCAGATTGATCAAGTCAAAGTCCGGGCTCGTTCTGAGCCAGGACAAGACTTATCTGCTCGAAAGCCGGTTGATGCCGATTGCACGCAAACGGGGTCTTAAGGACCTGACGGAGCTGATCGGTACGCTGCGCGGTGGCGACCGCAATCTGGTCGAAGAAGTCGTTGATGCGATGACGACCAATGAAAGTTTCTTCTTCCGCGATACCAAACCGTTTGACCAGTTCCGCCATGTTGTCCTGCCGCACATGATCAAGACACGTGCGTCGAAAAAACATCTTCGCATCTGGTGTGCCGCCGCCTCTTCCGGGCAGGAACCCTATTCGCTGGCGATGATCCTTGATGAATTCAAGTCGCAGCTCGCTGGCTGGCGGATTGATATTGTCGGGACCGATATCTCGCGCGAGATCCTGACCAAGGCGCGCGCAGGCCTGTATTCGCAGTTTGAAGTCCAAAGGGGCCTTCCGATCGGCCTTCTGGTCAAGTACTTCCAGAAGAAGGAAGACCAGTGGCAAATCTCGGCCGATATCCGGTCCAAGGTTCAGTACAAGGAATTCAACCTTCTGGAAGATTTCCGTCCGCTTGGGCAGTTTGATGTCGTCTATTGCCGTAACGTGCTGATCTATTTCGATCAACCGACCAAAAGTGACGTTCTTTCGCGTGTTTCCGCCTTGATGCCAGATGACGGTTTCCTGTTCCTTGGCGGGGCAGAGACGGTTCTGGGCATTTCCGACAAGTTCAAACCGCTTGCGCGTCAACGTGGCATTTATCAGCTTAACCGTCCGGGGGCGCCGGAAGTCGATCTGACCGCGCTTGAAAAGGCGCAGGCGGGGGCTGCCAGTGCGGCCGGTGCTGCTGCACCCGGGGGCTTGGCCTTCCAGAAGCCCAAACATATGCAAACCGGTGCCGCAACCACGACCGGTACAACGGCCCGCCCGGCAGTCGGGACGACCGGAGCAACTGGAACAGCAGGGACGGCAACAACCCGCCCCGCAGGTTCAGGTTTTGGCACCACGTCGACCCAGCGCCCGCTTGGCACCACCCCGTCATCAACCACCCGCCCGGGAACAACCGGAACCGGCAGCACGGGATCGGGCACAACTGGCAGCGCGTTCAGCAGACCGTCAGGTTCGACTGGTACAGGTTCAACCACGCGTCCGGGAACAACGGATACCACGGGTTCGACCTATCGCCGCCCGCTTGGCACCGGAACCGGTGCAGGTGCAGGTGCCGGTGGTACGACGCAACGACCGGGGACAGGCAGCAGCAATACAAGCGGTTCCAGCGGAACCGCGCGCCCGTCCACGACCTTTGATCGGTCCCGCTTTGGCAAACCGGACGACAAGAAGTAACTGACAGTTGGTTTCTTGCCGACTGTTCTGTTGAACTGAAAGTCGGGAAGGCCAATGACCTCAAATCCATCAAACACGATCGCCTCACCGCGTCAGGACCTCCGCCGTGTCCAGCGCCGTCGCAAGCTTGCCATTGTAGGTGTTGCGCTATTGGTGCTGTGTGCGCTTCCGCTCATGCAGTCGCTGGCGCAGGTGGAGATGTTTACCCATGAAACGGTCGAGACCGGCGGGATTGTCCTGATCCTGATGGCCATTTTCGGGCGGGCCTGGTGCACGCTGTATATCGGCGGGCGCAAGGCCCGCGATCTGACCGATACCGGCCCCTATTCCATCAGCCGCAATCCGCTTTATATGTTCAGCTTCTTCGGCGCAGTCGGCATTGGCGCGCAAACCGGCAGCCTTTTGATTGCCCTGTTGTTCGGGGTGGGGGCGTTTGGTGTGTTCTTGCCGGTAATCTTGCGCGAAGAAAGGGCGCTTGCGACACTTTTTGGCGCATCCTTTGAAGATTACAAAACGCGCGTGCCGCGTTTTGGCCCACGGTTTGGTGCCTGGCGCGATGCCGAGATCCTTGAAGTTCGCCCGCATCTCTTGTGGCGAACATTGCGCGATGGGCTGGTCTTTCTGATGGTGATCCCGATTTTCGAACTGATTGATCGGTTGCAGATCAGCGGCCTTGTTGATCCGCTTATCTATTTGCCGTGATCGGAAACGAAAAACGCCCCGGATATGAACCGGGGCGTTTTTCGTATAGCGGCAACTGTTGGGGCGGCATCAGGCATGCCTGATACCAAGTTCCCGAAAATCAGGCCGCAGCGCTGTTGGTGTCGGGATCGCGCAGGACATAGCCCCGGCCCCAAACCGTATGGATGTAATTGTCGCCCTTGGTCGCAGACTGGATTTTCTTGCGCAGTTTGCAGACAAAGACGTCAATGATCTTGAGTTCCGGCTCGTCCATACCGCCATAAAGGTGGTTGAGGAACATTTCCTTGGTCAGTGTCGTGCCCTTGCGCAGCGACAGCAGTTCCAAAATGCCATATTCCTTGCCGGTCAGATGCAGCGGTTTGCCATCGACATCGACGGTGCGTGCATCCAGGTTGACGTTGAGCTTACCGGTCGAAATCATCGACTGGGCATGGCCGCGTGAACGGCGAACAATTGCCTGCACACGTGCCAGAAGTTCGGTTTTCTCGAAAGGCTTGGTCAGATAATCATCTGCGCCAAAGCCAAGGCCTTTGACCTTGTCTTCGGTTTCGGTCAGACCCGACAGGATCAGGACCGGTGTTTCGACGCGTGCGTCGCGCAAACGTCTCAGGACCTCGTAGCCGTCAATATCTGGCAGCATAAGGTCCAGAAGAATAATGTCATAATCGTAAAGCTTGCCGATCTCGAGACCATCTTCCCCAAGGTCGGTAGTGTCAATCACCATGCCCTCAGACTTAAGCATCAATTCGATGCTGTCAGCATAGGTGTTGTCATCCTCAACAAGCAGCACCCGCATGTCTCTGCTCCGTTACCGTGTTCCGCAATAAGTCCGTGTTGATCCGGTAGATCGACAAGCGCCCCAACGATTGCCGGCCTTTGGGAAATTTTCCCCATTCGGTTAACGATACGTTGCTTTGCGACTCGTGGCAAGCAGGCGAGTCGCAACTTGTTAACTTTTTTTCGTTCAAAGAAGCGACTCGGGGACGGAACGCAAGTTTTCCCAACGGTTTGCGGTGTTAATTCCAAAAGCCTTATGCAACGAAAAAAAATCGATTTAATCGTCTACACGGCTTTTTAATACCGATTATGACTATATATTTGGTACGACGCGGTACGATTTGCCACCCCTGTAACCGTTCGGCGGGGCAAAATTCCGTGTTACAAGAGTTGTTTGTACCATTTTCGCTGAAAAGAACCGCCTGTGTTTCAGATTGGCCGCAATATCGTCGCAGAACTCCGCCGTATTCCCGACTATCGCGTGGTTGGCCGGGTGACAGCCGTTTTGGGCCTTCTGGTCGAGATTGGCGGTGTCGAAGGTGCGTTGTCGGTTGGCGACCGCTGCAAGGTCAAACGCCGCGATGGCAAAACCGTGATTTGCGAGGTTGTCGGTTTTCGCAATGAACGCGCCCTTTTGATGCCGTTTGGCATTCTGGACGGGATCGGGATCGGCTGCGAAGTCGAACTTGGCGATACCCAACCGCAGGTCTATCCCGATGAAAGCTGGCTGGGCCGTGTGGTCAATGCCTTTGGCGAGCCGGTTGATGGCAAAGGCCCGCTGTCTGAGGGCAACCGACCTTATCCAATCCGCAACATGCCACCATCGGCCCATTCGCGCCAGCGCGTGGCGGGCAAAATCGATCTTGGCGTTCGGGCGATGAACACGTTTCTGACCTGTTGTCGCGGGCAGCGTATGGGCATCTTTGCCGGGTCGGGTGTTGGTAAATCAAGTTTGCTGTCGATGATGACGCGCCATACAACATCGGATGTGTCGGTGGTGGGGCTGATTGGCGAACGTGGCCGTGAAGCGCGCGAATTCATCGAGGATGATCTTGGCGAAGAAGGCCTGCGTCGTTCGGTCGTCGTCGTGGCGACATCGGATGAACCACCGCTGATGCGCCGCCAGGCGGCCTATATGACCATGGCGCTGTCGGAATATTTCCGTGATGTCGGGCGCGATGTCTTGTGCATGATGGATTCCGTGACGCGCTTTGCCATGGCGCAACGTGAAATCAGCCTTTCAGTGGGCGAGCCGCCGGCATCAAAGGGCTATACGCCGACTGTGTTTGCCGAATTGCCGCGTCTTTTGGAACGTGCCGGTCCCGGCGGGCCGGGGCAGGGATCGATCACCGGGCTGTTCACGGTTCTGGTTGATGGCGATGACCACAACGAACCGATTTCGGATGCGGTGCGCGGTATTCTGGATGGCCACGTGGTGCTGGACCGTGCGATTGCCGAGCAGGGCCGTTATCCGGCGATCAATATCCTGCGTAGTGTGTCGCGTACCATGCCGGGCTGTAATAACGAGGAAGAAAACCAGATCGTTGCCCGTGCGCGCCAGCTTCTGGCGACCTACGATGATATGGCCGAACTGATCCGCCTTGGCGCCTATCGCAAGGGTACCGATCCCAAGGTCGACGAGGCCATTCATTACTTCCCGCTAATCGAGGAATTCCTTAAACAGCGCAAGACGGAATGCACGCGCCTCAATGAGGGATATCTGGAACTCGCCCGGCGTCTCGACATGCTGGCCGAGCAACCCGAACAGCCTGCACCTGCCCAAGGACAACCGGGTGGACAGGCGCGGCAAGCGGGAAGTGCCAAGCCGCAACAGCCCGCAGGAGGGCCGGAAATGCCAGCCCCCCGCCCGGCACCACCGCCGTCAATCGGGCCCAAGATCAATCGCGGACCCAAGGTCAACAGCCGGTCACAGCGTGACGGACAGGACCTGAACGCGGCCAAACGTGCACTGAGCGAAGGCGGCAACGACGCATCGGGGAATGGATCGTAATGATCGCGGACCCTAGGGGGTAACCCATGGCCAAGGATTTCAAAACACTGGTGCGCATGCGCAAATGGGCGCTTGATGAAAAGCAGCGCCAATTGGGCGAGATGCTTGGTGTGCTGGGTAATCTTGAGGCGGAAAAAGAAGCCCTAGAACAGGCGGTGCTGGCCGAACAAAAGATCGCGGCCGAAAATCCGGAACTTGCAGGGTTTGCCTATGGCGGGTTTGCCACCGCAGTGATCGCCGAGCGCGAGGCAATCGAAAAAATGATTGCCGAACAGGAAGAAAAGATCGACGTCTTCCGCGATGAGGTCGCCGATGCCTTCAAGGAATTTAAAACTGCCGAAATTGCCGAACGTAATCGGCTTGAGGCCGAACGCGCCGAAGAAGACAAGAAAGAACAAGACGAACTTGACGAAATCGGCATGCGTTCGGCGACACGCGATGACGGGCTTATTTAAGCGCTACGTTCTCGCCTGACATTTCAGGCGAAACGGCGATGACGCGTTCAATGAAGGCGGCGATATTGTTCTTTGCAGACCCTTCGTTTGCCAGTCGCAGACGCTGGATCGCAAACGGAGAGTCGCCAAAGGTCGCGGTATGGGTTGCGGGAATTTCTTCACTGAAAACAGTTTTATCGCTGTCTTTTTCGATGATTTCGTAACGCACACGGGTTTTGACCGTCAGGTCCAGGCCAAACAGGGGCTGGTCAACCTCGAGCAACGTGACACGCAAACGATATGGCGCGTTGTCATCAAGCTTTGCCAACAGCTGCGCGTTTTCGAGTGATGCGATCAAAGCCTTTTCAAAAGCCTGACTGCTGATTTCAGACGTCCACATCGGATTGGTTTCTTCGCCGCCATCGACCGATTTCACGACAATGCTGTCTTTGAAAGCCGAATTTTGCGTCGCGGCAGTGTCGATGCCTTCGGTCACCACCATGTTCTGGAACTCGGCCGGTGATGCGCAGGCGCTCAAAAGTGCCAAGCCCAGAATTGCTGCAGCTTTTTGGATGGCGGTCTTCATCTGTTTGATACTCCAGTAGAAATCAGAAACTCGGTCCGATTCAGGAATATCTTTTCAGATTGTTTTTGTGAATAGAAAACAATCTGAAATAGAGAAGATTTAAACCGCGTTGGTGTTCTCAGATAGCGATATTAACGCCGGTTTCGATGCCGGTTACGCGCTTGAGGTCGCTGGTTTTAAGCTCAAACACTGTTTTCGGTGTCCCGGCGGCAAGCCAGACGGTTTTCTTTTCCAGAAGCTTTTTATCAATCAGCGTTTCCACGGGTTTGGCGTGACCAAACGGTGGAACGCCGCCAATGGCGTAGCCTGTATGTTCGCGGACTTCGGCTGCATCGGCCTTGCGGACGGATAAACGCAGCAGTGCGGCGACCTTGTCGAGATCGACCTGATCGGCACCATTCATGATGATCAGGACCGGGCGGGATGCCTCGGTCATGAACACCAGTGATTTTCCAATGTCGCTGATATCGCAGCCAATGGCGTTTGCGGCATCAGCAGCTGTGCGCGTGCCTTCGGGAAACTCAAATACGTCGACGTTTTCAAGTTCGCGTTCCATGAAGGCGTTTGCCAGACATAGCGGCGGATCAACTTTTTTCATCAGCCATTCTCTTGCGCACGACGTTTGAGTTTACGTTTGTGGTTCAGAAGATTGAGCGTCTCGACCGACAGGCTAAAGGCCATTGCAAAATAGATGTAGCCTTTCGGTACATGTATTTCGACCCCGTCAAGCAGCAACACAAACCCTACCAGAATAAGGAATGATAGCGCTAACATTTTGACAGAGGGATTTTGTTCGACAAAGTCGCCAATGGTCTTGGCCGCCATCAGCATCACCAGTACCGATGCGATGACCGCGATCACCATGATCGAAATATGATCGACCAGACCAACCGCTGTGATGACGCTATCGAGCGAGAAAATCATATCAAGCAACATGATCTGCACGATGGTCATGGCAAAGCTCGACATGATTTTGCCCGGGCCGTGTTCTTCGGGCTCGTCAATGGTGTGATGAATTTCCTTGGACGCCTTGGCAATCAGGAACAGACCCCCAAAAATAAGGATCATATCGCGGCCGCTGATTTCCTGACCGAATGCTGCGAAAAGCGGGGAGGTCAGTTGCATGACCCAGGCGATACCGGCCAAAAGCCCAAGCCGCATGCCCATCGCCGCCAGAAGACCGATGCGGCGCGCCGATGCCTGTTGGTTTTGCGGAAGTTTCGACACAATCACCGACAGGAAAACGATGTTGTCGATGCCCAGAACAATTTCGAGCGCGGTCAGGGTGGCAAGCCCCATCCACATGTTGGGATCACTCATCCATTCAAACATCGAAAACTTCCTAAACAGGGGCGCAAAAAGCGGACAACTTGTTGCAGACAAAGTGTGTTTGATAGGCCCCTAACGCAAGCGTGAATTGATTTTATGTGCCGTCTGTTGAAAAACTGACGGGTATAAAACCAATCAACCGGCCACACCCGGCATGCGGGGAGGGCTTTGGGTCATCAGGTAAAAGGATTGTCCGAGATGCGATCAAAAATGCGCACTTTCGTTTCTGCTTTGGCGCTGGCAGTGGGGCTTGCGACGACGACGTTGTCGACGCCTGCCTTTGCAGACCCGGCACCGGATATCGGAAACTGGCAATCGGTTTTGGATCAGGCCCGTGGCCAGACCGTTTACTGGCATGCTTGGGGCGGGGAGCCACGTATTAATGATTACATCGCCTGGGCGGGTGAACAGGTGCGCGAACGCTATGGCGTTGAGGTCGTTCAGGTCAAACTGACCGATACTGCCGATGCGGTTACCCGCGTTCTGTCGGAAAAGACCGCCGGTGTTGATGATGGCGGTGCGGTCGACATGATCTGGATTAACGGTGAAAACTTTGCCGCGATGAAGCGCAATGACCTTCTGTTTGGTCCGTGGGCAGAACAGACGCCAAACTTTGCCTATGTCGATGTTGAAGGCAAACCAACGGTGATCAATGACTTCACCGTTCCGACCGACGGGCTTGAAGCCCCATGGGGCATGGCGCAGGTCAGTTTCTATTACGACACCGCCAAGCTTGATACCGTTCCGAAATCCGCCCAGCAATTGCTGGAATGGCTGGTGAAACATCCGGGGCGGTTCACCTATCCGCAGCCGCCCAACTATATGGGCTCGACCTTCCTTAAACAGATCCTGACCGAACTGGTCAAAGATCCGAAAGTTTTGCAACAGCCCGCCGATGAAACCGATGCCGAGGCGACCCTGGCACCGCTTTGGGGCTATCTTGAAGACTTGCAGCCGCTTTTGTGGCGCGATGGTCAGGCCTACCCGCAGAACGGGGCATCGATGCGCACCCTTTTGGCCGATAACGAGGTCGATATCGCCTTTTCATTCAGTTCCGGCGAAGTGTCATCGGCGATCGAGGCGTTCGAGCTTCCCGATACCGTGCGGTCCTATGTGTTTGAAAACGGCACCCTTGGCAATACCAACTTCGTTGCGATCCCCTATAACGCATCGGCCAAGGCAGGCGCGGTTGTGCTGGCCGATTTCCTGATGTCACCCGAAGCACAATTGCGCAAACAGGACCCGAAATATTGGGGCGCGGATACGGTACTGGCGATGGATAAACTTCCCAAAGACATGCAGGAAGCCTTTGCCAATCTTGATCTTGGCATCGCATCGCTTGCGCCCGCTGAGCGCGGCACCGTCTTGCCCGAACCGCATCCAAGCTGGATGTCGCTTGTCGAAACAGAATGGCAGAAGCGTTACGGCGTTGTGCAATAATCGCGCATGCTGCGATTTATCCCGATCCTGACGATTGTTCTGATGATTGGCCCGGTTTCTGCCGGGCTGATCGGCACAATCTTGCCTGCGTTCGGGATATTGCCCGCCCTTGGCGGCACGACGCCCAGCCTTGAACCCTGGCAGGCTTTGGCGGCGCAGCCGGGGTTGGGGGCCTCGATCCGGCTTTCATTGGTCAATGGATTGATCGCAACCTTTGTCTCGGTTGCGATTGTCATGCTTTTTTGTGCCGCATGGCAGGGCACGCGCACTTTTCACACCCTGCAACGGATCCTCTCGCCGATCCTGTCGGTGCCGCATGCGACGGCGGCGTTTGGTCTGGCATTTTTGATTGCGCCATCGGGCTGGTTTGTTCGGGTGGTCGCGCAATTTACCGGGTGGGATCGGCCCCCGGATGTTGCGATTATCCATGATCCTTGGGGCATCGCCCTGATTGCCGGACTGGTTGCCAAGGAAATCCCGTTTCTTTTTTTGATGACGCTTTCAGCCTTGCCGCAGGCAGACACAGATCGCACGGCACAGGTCACGGCAAGCCTTGGCTATGGCAGGATTGCCGGATGGTTCAAGGCAACATTGCCACGCATCTATCCACAGATCCGTTTGCCGGTTCTGGCGGTTCTGGCCTATTCGACGTCGGTTGTTGATGTGGCGATCATTCTGGCCCCGACAACCCCGGCCCCGCTTGCGGTGCGCATTCTGGGATGGTTGTCCGATCCCGATCTTGCCTTGCGGTTCATGGCATCAAGTGCAGCCGTGCTGCAATTGCTGATCGTGATCGCGGCCATGGCAATCTGGATTGCGGGCGAGCGGCTTGTCGCCGTAGTTGGTGCCCGTTGGGCTGTTGATGGCAACCGGTGCAAGCGTGATGGTGCTGCGCGCGGGGTGTCAGCGGTGATGGCGCTGGTGGCAGCCGGGACGGTGGTTCTTGGGCTTGTTGTTTTGCTGGTCTGGAGTGTCGCCGGGTTCTGGGCGTTTCCCGATCTGTTGCCGCGTGGTTTTTCAATGCGTCTCTGGGCGCGGGAACTTGATGCAATTGGCAATAGCCTGACAACCACCCTTCTGATCGGTATTCCGGCGGTTGTGATTGCCGTAACGCTGGTTCTGGCCTGTCTTGAGAACGAAGTGCGCACCGGCAAGCCGGCCGGGCGCCGGGCGATGTTTTTAATTTATCTGCCGCTTCTGGTGCCGCAAATCAGCTTCATGTTTGGTTTGCAGGTGTTCTTTAGCCTGCTTGGGCTGGAACGTACCTTGGTCTCGGTTGTTCTTGGGCATCTGGTGTTTGTTGCACCCTATGTGTTTTTATCGCTGTCGGAACCGTTTCGCGCCCTTGATCCGCGTTATGGGCAAACAGCCCTTTGTCTTGGCGCGTCGCCCACGCGGGTATTCTGGCAGGTGCGTTTGCCGCTATTGACCCGTGCGGTTTTAACCGCCGCCGCCGTCGGGCTTGCCGTCACGGTCGGGCAGTATTTGCCAACACTTCTGATCGGGGCAGGGCGCTTTGCCACCGTCACCACCGAGGCGGTTGCCTTGGCCTCGGGCGGGGATCGTCGGATGATCGGGATTTATGGCCTGTTTCAGATGGTTTTGCCGTTTGCCGGATTTGCCCTGGCCTTGCTGATCCCGGCGGTTTTATTCCGTCACCGGCGCGGCATGGGTGCCCAGAACAAAGGATGATAAGGATGCTACATGCCTGAAGCAGCCAAAAACGGTCTGGAATTGCATGACGTGCGGGTACGCCTTGACGGGCGTGAACTGGTTGCGGTCGATCTGACCATTGCGCCGGGCGAGATCGTGACCCTTATGGGGCCCAGCGGTTCGGGAAAATCCAGTTTGCTTGGGCATATCTGTGGCACCTTACCCGATGCGTTCGAGGTGACCGGCGAAGTGGTTCTTGATGGTCGGTTGCTTGATGGCTTGGCGCCACAAGACCGCCATGTCGGCATTCTGTTTCAGGATGATTTGCTGTTTCCGCATCTGTCGGTGGGCGGCAATCTGGCCTTTGCCCTGCCCGCGCATATCAAGGGGCGTGCGGCCCGGCGGGCTCGGGTTGACGCAGCCCTTGGCAGTGCCGAGATGGACGGGTTTTATGATCGTGATCCGGCAACATTATCAGGCGGGCAGCGCGCGCGGGTGGCCTTGATGCGGGTTCTGTTGTCAGAACCTTGTGCCTTGTTGCTTGATGAACCATTTTCAAAACTCGATAGCGGCCTTCGATCCCAGATCAGGTCGTTTGTGTTTGACCTGTGCCGCAAGAACAGCCTGCCGACCCTGATGGTAACCCATGACCCCGAAGACGGTGCAGCCGCCGGTGGTAGGGTGATTGAACTGCGTGGCTAGATACACGAACATGGATCGGTGACAGGGTTTGAATTTGCTGGTATCGCGCGATGATTGGTCTTAAGAGCATCTTGTCGCAAAGAATGATCTTGGGCCCCGGACGTTAAATCAAAAGGCCCGTGCGGCCTGGAGAGTGTCGTAAATGTTCCCTGAAGAAATGTTTGCAATTGTCCCGGATGCGCTTGATCCGGCGACCTGTGACCGCCTGATCAATGGCTTTGCCCACGAGATGGACGAAGGTGGCCTCGTACAGGGGCAGGCAGCGACCCATATTCGCCGATCCAAAATCACCTGGTTTAACGAAGAACAGGAACCGGTTGTCTGTCGGCGCATTGTAGATCTGGTTGCCGAGGTCAATCGCAACGTCTTTGACTTTTCCCTGACTGAGTTTGCCGAGGACGCCCAGATTGCCTGTTATGCGGGTGATTTGCGCGGCCATTATGATTGGCACAGTGATGTCGGGGCATCAGACGTTGCGCGCCGTCGCAAACTGACCATGGTGATCCAGCTTTCCGAGCCCGATCAGTATGAAGGCGGGCAATTACAGCTTAACCCGGCCGGGCATTTTATCGATGCACCGATGGCGCGCGGATCAGCAATCTTCTTTCCGAGCTTTGTTTTGCACCGCGTAGCGCCGACCACGGCGGGGCTTCGTTATTCCCTGACCCAGTGGGTGCACGGGAACCCGTTCCGCTGATTGCTCAGTAACGTTCGAGACGATCCAGAAGACGCGGGTTGCCCCATTTCGGCTGGCGGTCTTCAAGCGCGGTTTCGTGGTGGAAGACCTGATCGTTATCGGCTGTCTGTTTGTCCAGACGCAGGCTGATCCAGCGCGGCACCAGTTCGTTGTTGAAATCATCCATCAACAGAACGGCGGCGGCTTCGAAATTCTCGAACTCGATACTGGCGATCTCTGCGTAATATTCCGCGAGATTATTGGTCTTAAGGATCAGGCGGTCTGGTACATAACGCAGCGTCAGGCGCGCCGGAAAGACATCCTTGGCACCGGTCAGATTGCTTTGCAGGGTAACGACATAATCAATCCTTGTGCCCGGGTTCGGCTCTGTCTGGATCAGATTACGGCGCTGATAAATCTCAAGCATGGCTTCCAACCGTTGTCATAAGGGGTAAATTCAAGGATACGTCCGCGCCCAAGGCAGGAAAAGCATTCATTTCAGAATGATGATGCTTATGCCTCGATCCCGTGGTGGGAATGCGGGTCCTTGCCATCGGGCACCGGACCAATTTCGACAAAACGCGACCCATCCTGAAACAGGATATGGCCGGTGTAACCTGCAATTTGAAGGGCCTCGCGGAAGATGCCGCGAATGTCATCGCGGTTATGGGATTGCAACGGGTTTTCGGTGCGGACAATCAGATCAAACTTGCTGTCCTCGCCCTTGACCAGGCCATCCAGCTGGGTGTGACCCACTACACTGAAAGACAGATCCAGCAGGAAACGCGTGCCCTGATCATCGGGTTTGTCGGGATCATTTTCACGATCGCCATGCCGCCAACCCAGTTGAAGCTGTTCGATCTTGTCGCCCATATTGAACGGCATCGCCATCACGCGCCAGCCATCCGGACGTTCTTCGGTTGCCATCGCACGCAACTGGGCAAAATCACCTTCAAGCCGTTTAAGCCCGCCACCATCCGTATCGGACAATGTGGCCAGGCTGGTGGCGGCGCGATCGCCCAGCCAGCCACGCAAACTGCCGCCCTGACCTGTCATGGCAGCAAAGAAGAACATCATGGTGGTGGTCAGTTTGGGGCCAGCCTGGGGAATGTTGTTTAGCATGCTGAGTGCTGCACCTGGATCATGTTGCTGAAGAGCGCTAACCGCCCTGTGCAAACTGTCCCAGTCATGGGTGAGGGCGGCGGCCTGACCGCGCGCGATCAATTGTACCTCGGTCATCGGGACGGATGTCGATACCTTGGCACCGCCCGATGGATCAACGTTAAATGACAGGGTTGCCCCCGTGGGCGCGGGCACCGGCAATTTGATGCCAACAATCCCGGCAGAGGTGCGAAGGGCGGTGAAACCCTGTGGCAGCAGGCGGGCCTCGGCACTATCAGGGGGCAAGACTGTCCCGGTCAGCATCAAGGTGCCAGCGGGGGCCTGCCCGGCGGCTGTTTGTGCGGCAATGGTTGGTCCCATTCCGGCAGCCATGCCGCCTGTGCCGGCGCCACCTGCCATACCCGCCGAACCAGCAGAACCGGCCTGGGCCGCGGACGCCATGGCATTGGCGGCCTGCTGTGCGGTTACCGTGCCCTGACCAAGGAAGATGACCTGTGTCTGGCTTCCGGCAGGCAACTGGGTGCCATTGGGCATGGTCAGGATGGATGTCGTCACCGCACCAAATGTCTGGCCGGGTGTCAGGCTGCTGCCAGCGATATTTCCGCTGGCAAGGGCACCGGTCACCCCGGATCCCCCCGGTGACAGGGTTTGCGGCAGAAGTTGCAGACGCATGCCGTCGGCAGGGTTGCCGCCCGTTGCGGATTGGCCGGTGCCGGGATTGGTTGTCGGAATGCGGGCCCACAAAAGATCGCCGAGATTACTGGGAAGCGGGGTGGGTATCCTGACCGTGACCGAACCAAGGGCGGTG
Organism: Thalassospira sp. MCCC 1A02898; assembly: GCF_001618185.1. Classification (NCBI taxonomy): domain Bacteria; kingdom Pseudomonadati; phylum Pseudomonadota; class Alphaproteobacteria; order Rhodospirillales; family Thalassospiraceae; genus Thalassospira; species Thalassospira sp. MCCC 1A02898. The sequence continues at coordinate 163,951 of NZ_LPXK01000009.1, forward strand.
GCAAGGGTCAGTTGATTGCCCGATTGCGATTGAACCGATGCCTGCAAAAGCGTTTCGACCGGGAGCTTTGCCAGTGCGGCAGCGACCTGTTGCGGGGTGGCGGTCGTGACGGTTGCATTGATTTGTGCCGGAACCGAACCCTGATTGGCCTGCCCGGCAGTACCGCCCGCCGAAGCATGTCCACCGACGGCAGGGCCGGGCGATATTGCTTGTGGCGGGAGCGTCATGACAACCTACTCCTCGAGAAGGGTTTGGGCGATTGCCTCTATATCCTGGGCGGCATCGCAGTTTGGATGACGGGTCAGAAGTGGCGTCTGGTTGCGAATGCATTCCGATACCTTGGAATCCGCACGAATAACGCCAAGCAGCGGCGGTGAAATCTTCAAAAAGCCCTCGCACGCCTTGAGAATCTTGTTGTAGATCGCCTGACCTTCTTTCTTGTCCTTGGCCATATTGACCACCACCCGGATATCGGTTTTCGGGCGGGCCATATGGGTGATCTTGATAAAAGCATAGGCGTCGGTCAAAGAGGTCGGATCGCCGTTGGTAATCACAATCACCGTATTGGCAAGGCCGGTCATCTGACGCACGCCTTGATCAACACCGGCACCAAGATCGATCAATACCTTATCATATTCCTTGCCGGTCTGGAGCAATTCGTCCGACAGCGCCTGAAGCCGGGTGGCCGGCAGGTTGGCAAGACTGCCCGAGCCGCTGCGTCCGGCAATGATATCAAAATCACCATCGGGGAAGTGGGTTACCGCGTCTTTCAGGCTGATCCGCCCGGCAATCACGCCGCCCAGATCATATTTCGGCATCAGGCCGAGCTGAATGTCGATGTTGGCCAAGCCAAGGTCACCGTCAAACAAAAGGGTCTTGTGGCCTTCGAGAACCATCGCATGGGTGAGCGTAATGGAAAACCAGGTCTTGCCAACGCCGCCTTTGCCAGATGCAACTGCAAGGACATTGCGGCCTTTGGCCCGCGGGGCAGATTTGGGTGATGCATCAGACTTGGTAGTCATTTCACGACCTCGGAGAAGCTCGGTTTCGCGGTATCAGCGCGATGGGACGGTATCAGAAGTTTTGCCAAGGCAAGGGGACTAAGGGCGGTGAGGCCGTCCGCAACCTGGGCTGTCATACTGACATTACAAAGGGAAAGATTTCCTGAATCGGCTCCATATAGCGCACCGCCAAGTCGGGCGGCAACATCAAGTCGCGAGATCACGACACGTGTTGCGCCACCATCGGCAAAGGCATTGGCAATGTCAGCCGCCTCATAGGCATCAATCCCCGCAGGGTTCACCAGTACCGGTTCACTCGGCACCGCTTTCATGAATTCACGAAGCGTGCCAATTTCGGTTTCAAGATAGGGGTTGCAGCTTGCCGTATCGATCAGGATGACATCGGCTTCGCGGATTTCGCCAAAGCGCGCCTTGAGATCGTCCGGTGATTTCGCCGCAAGCAGATCAATCTTGAGAATTCGCGTAAAGGCCTCAAGCTGGGCCATGCCGCCGGCACGTTTGTAATCGGTTGAAAGAACGGCAACTTTGCGTTTTTTCATCACCGCACGTGCCGCGGTTTTGGCAACCGCCAGTGTTTTGCCCGATCCGGGCGGGCCGACAAAGGCCAGCGCGCGCGGCGTGTTCTTTTCCGGCAGGGGCGAGAAATCAAAGATTTCATCAAGCGCACCGGCCAGCAATTGTTGCTCAGATGCAGCAGCCGTTTCGCGCCCCATCAAATCGCACAGGCGAATGCGCAGCCGTTCCGGCAAATTATGCCGCGTCAGGGCGGCCTCGACCGCATCAAGCTGTTCCTGAAGGGCAGGGGCCGGGCCGTCGTCATCGCCATAGTCGGGATCACGATCAAGGGCGGCGGTCAGGCGCACACCACTGCCGGGGATATCCTGGGTGGAGACGATGATGGCATCAGTGCCCATGTGCTCTTTAACGAGCCCCATCGCCTCGGTCATGGTGGGGGCGGTGAAGGTCTTAAGACGCATTCAGTTCCCCCCGGTTTTTCATGTCCGCAAGCAGGGCGGTTTGGTTGATCATGCGCATCACACCTGCCCCAGCGTTTTCAGCTGTGCCTTGGGGTGGATTTCGTTTTGCGACATCACCACGGTGCTCGGGCGGAAACGCTCAACGATGGATCGCACATATGGCCGGATGCCCGGGCTGGTCAGAAGGACCGGGCTTTCGCCCATCATGCCAAGGCGCTCGAACGTTGTTCTGACCTTGTTGATGAATTCCTGAAGCTGGCTTGGTGGAATGGAAAGCTGCTTTTCCTCGCCCTGACCAACAAGGCTTTCGGCAAAGATCTGTTCCCACTGCGGCGACATGGTCACCAGCGGAATGACGCCATCCTGATTGGTATTCACATCTGACAACTGACGCGCCAGTCGTGACCGGACATGTTCGGTCATGAAGGTCGGGTTGCGGGTAAAGGCAGTTGATTCGGCAATGCCTTCAAGGATTGTCGGCAGATCGCGGATGGAAACGCGTTCGGTCAGAAGGTTCTGCAATACGCGCTGAACACCGCCGACGGAAACCTGACCCGGAACGATATCCTCGACCAGTTTTTTCTGGTCTTCATCAAGTTCATCAAGCAGCTTTTGCGTTTCGGCATAAGACAGCAGTTCGGGCATGTGATCCTTGATCACTTCGGTGATGTGCGTCGTGATCACGGTTTGCGGATCAACCACCGTATAGCCACGGAACATTGCCTCTTCCTTCATGCCCTGTTCGATCCACATGGCCGGCAGGTTGAAGGTCGGCTCCATCGTCTTTTCGCCCGACAGGGTAATTTCCTCGCCGCGTGGATCCATCACAAGCAACATGTTCGGGCGCAGATCACCGCGGCCTGCCTCGATCTCCTTGACGCGGAGCACATAGGTGTTGGCGGGCAGTTGCATGTTGTCCTGAATGCGCACCGATGGCATGACAAAGCCCATGTCACCGGCAAGCTGGCGACGCAGTGCCTTGATCTGATCGGTAAGTTTCTGACCGCGTTCGGTACTGATCAGCGACAGCAAGCCATAGCCGAGTTCAAGACGGACATAGTCCATACGAAGCGCATTGGCGATGGGTTCTTCCGGCGGCGGGCCGGCGGCATCGGCCGCGGCCTGGGTTTCTTTCATCTGTTCTTCGGCAACGGCTGCGTTCTGGCGTTTGCTCATGTAGTAGGCGAGATACCCCAACCCGATCGCCAATCCGAGGAACCAGATCATCGGAATGCCCGGCAGAAGGGACATGCCCCCCATCAGGGCGGCGGCAACGCCAAGGGCCGCCGGATAGTTACTGACCTGCCCGAAAACGGCCTTTTCGGTTGCGCCATCAAGGCCACCCTTGGTGACCAGAAGGCCTGCTGCGGTCGAAACGATCAGGGCCGGGATCTGTGACACCAGACCATCGCCCACGGTCAGGATCGTGTAAGTTTCGGTTGCCTCGGCAAGGGAAAGGCCCATCTGGGCGGTGCCGATGATGATGCCGCCAATCACGTTGATAAACGTAATCAGAATACCGGCAACTGCGTCGCCACGAACAAACTTCGATGCACCATCCATCGACCCGAAGAAGGAACTTTCATCTTCCAGTTCCTTGCGGCGGGCCTTTGCCTGTTCTTCATTGATCAGGCCCGATGACAGGTCGGCGTCAATCGCCATCTGTTTGCCGGGCATGGCATCAAGGGTAAAGCGTGCTGCGACCTCGGCAATACGACCGGAACCCTTGGTGATAACGACAAAGTTGATGATGACAAGGATGGCAAAGACGATAATCCCGATGACGAAATTGCCCGAAATCAGGAAGCTGCCAAACGCCTCGATCACGGCACCGGCGGCATGCGTCCCTTCGTGCCCATAACCAAGGATCAGGCGGGTTGTCGCAATGTTCAGCGCAAGCCTGAGCGACGTCGCCACCAGCAGGATCGTCGGGAAAGAGTTGAATTCAAGCGGCTTCTGGATGAACAGGGATGTCATCAGGATCAGCACAGAGAAGCTGATCGAAAGGGCCAGCATGAAATCAAGCAGCCAGGGCGGCATCGGGAACATCATGACCACAAGGATCATGATAAAGCCGAGCGCCATGGCGATATCGCCACGTTTCATGGCCGAAGCGACACGCGACTGAATGGCGCCGAGATTTAACCCGCCCGGCGCACCGCCGCCGGGGCCGTCAGAGCCGCCGGAACCAGTCGGTGTGATGTCTTGACCTTCGGCCATTGTCTTTGCTTGTTACCCTGTTGCTTGCTCGATGTTCGTTGCGCTTTTACCTGCCTTGAAGATGGGGACAGCGCGCCGAAATTTCATGTTCAGTCGTGACCGTCGCCCGGGGCCGGTACAGCAAGTCCTTCGTCGGTATACTGGCGCAACTTGTTGCGCAGGGTCCGGATGGAAATGCCAAGAATGTTGGCCGCATGGGTGCGGTTGCCAAAGCAATGCTTGAGCGTATCAATAATCAGATCACGTTCGACATCAGCAACAGTGCGCCCGACAAGTGCCGAGGTCACAGAACCGTTTCCAGCCGTGCTTTCATCGGATGCACCGTCATCGCCGCTGTCGGTGTCATGATCCCGAGAAGGGGCCTCATTCGCCGGTGCGGATGGGGTAGATGGTGCAGGGGCTGGTGCGCTGGGTTGATAGGCCGATGATGCCGCGCCATAGGCGGCATTGGCACTGGCATAGGCCGAACTGGCGCGTGCCGTCGTAGATGGGGCCGGTGCAGATGCAGATGGTGCCGGGGCCTGCGATACGGGGGCTGTGGCTGCCGGGGCAGGTGCGTTGCTTTCGCCAGACAGCATGATGGCTTCTGGCCCGATTTCATCAGGACCGGCGATCAGAACCGCGCGATGCATGGTGTTTTCAAGTTCGCGGACATTGCCCCGCCAGTGGTGAGACAGCAGACGCTGGATCGCAAGTGGGCTGATCGGGCGGACCGGAACGTCATTGGCATCAGAGTATTTTTTGACAAAGAATTCGGCGAGAACCGGGATGTCATCGGGACGTTCACGCAGGGACGGGATGTCGAGATTGACCACGTTCAGGCGGAAATACAAATCCTCGCGGAAGTTGCCGGCATTGACTTCGGCCTCAAGATTGCGGTTCGAGGTCGCAAGAATTCGAACATCGACCTTAACGGGGCTTTTGCCGCCAAGCCGGTCAATTTCCTTTTCCTGAATGGCACGCAGAAGCTTTGCCTGAAGACGCACATCCATTTCACTGATTTCATCAAGCAAAAGGGTACCGCCATTGGCTTCTTCGAACTTGCCGATACGTCGTGCCTGGGCACCGGTAAAGGCACCCTTTTCATGGCCAAACAGTTCGGATTCAAGAAGGTTATCGGGGATGGCCGCACAGTTAACCGCTACGAACGGCTTGTCCGAACGATTGGACTTGCGGTGCACATAGCGCGAAATGATTTCCTTACCGGTGCCGCTTTCACCCGTGATCAGGATGGATGCCGAACTGTTGGCCACCTGACTTGCCAGTCGGAGAGTCTCGGCCATGCGCGCATCGCGATGGATCAGGGCGTGGCTTTCTTCGGTGACGGCTTCGAAAATTGCGGCAATCAGGTCGGCTTCGGGTGGCAGGGGGATGAATTCCTGGGCACCTGCCTTAATCGCATTGACCGCACCATTAACGTCATTGCCGATACCACACGCGACAACCGGGGTTGTGATGCGTTCAGCAACCATGCCTTCAATCAGGGCGGCGACATCAAGGGTGATGTCCGCCATAACCAGATCAATCCGGTTGCCCGCCCGCAGGATGTTAAGCGCAGTCGTGACACTTTCGGCCAACTGGACCGAAGCGCCGCGCGCCATTGCGATCTTGCTGGCTGCGCCTATCTGTCCGCCCAGTCCACCAACGATCAGTACCTGCATCGTATCATCTCTTTCCGATCAGTTTCGGGGACCCGGCGCATCACAAAAGCATTGATGCGCCAGAACCACCATATTCACATTCACGATCAATCGAAGTAACTGACGCGTTTTGACGGCGGCAGGATCGAGTTGATCAGCATTTCCAGACGACGGGGGTTTTCCTGTCGACCGATGGAAACAGCACCAACCATGTAGACCGAATTCAAAAGTTCCTCGTCGCTGGAGTTGCGTTCAAGCTTCCCGGCAAGCGGCATGAACACCATGTTGGCCAGAACCGCGCCATAGAAGGTCGTCAAAAGCGCAACAGCCATCGACGGACCAATCGATGACGGATCATCAAGGTTCCCCAGCATCTGCACCAGACCGATCAGCGTCCCGATCAGACCCATTGCCGGTGCAACGTCACCGGCCTTTTTCATGATGTTGGCACCTTTCTGGTGGCGGCCGATGGTGGCGTTCATGTCCTTGCGCATGATGGCTTCGACTTCCTCGGGCGGGGTGCCGTCAACGACAAGCGACAAGCCTTTCCAAAGGTATTCTTCGCTTTGCAGGCTATCAAGATGCCCCTGAAGGGACAGCACGCCGCCTTTGCGGGCGATTTCGGCAAGCTGAAGAATTTGAAGTGCCGCATCCGCCGGATTGCGCGATTTGTGGAAAATCGTGCGCATCAGCACTTTGCCAGAGCCGAGAAACTCGCCCAGCGCAAAGCTGACAGCCGTAATGGCTGCTGTACCGCCGATAACAATTAGGACAGAGGGGATATCGATAAACGCACCCGGCGATCCACCAAAGATGATTGCAGCAATCACCAACGCAAAGCCAATGGCCAGTCCCCCGACTGTCGCAATGTCAAACGACGTTTTAGTCCCCCCTTCGGCCATAGTCGGATATCCTCTCTTACGTTAGCTTTTCTCGGATTTGATGATTTCCGTCATGGTCACACCAAGCCGGTCTTCCACGACCACCACCTCGCCGCGTGCGACGAGACGGTTGTTCACATAGATATCAATAGCTTCACCAACTTTACGGTCAAGCTCTACCACGGCACCACGACCAAGTTTCAGCAATTGGCTGACTTGCATGGTTGCTTTGCCAAGAACTGCCGAAACCTGAACGGGAATATCGTACACGGCTTCGAGATCCTTGGAAGTCTTCATCTGCTCGCTGCCGGCTTCGGCCGCAGCAAGAAGTTCGGTCCCTTCGCCCTCGAGTTCGATGTTATCGTCGTCGAGCTCCGAGAGTTCCAGATCGTCATCATCAGCCATTTTCGTCTCCTGCGTCTTTGGTCGGTTGCTTCACAGCAGCCGTTTCATCGGCTGTGGTCGTCGGGTCTTCCTGCGCAGCCGTCTGTTCGGTTCCCGGGCTGGAATTACCAGGCTGTGCAGGGCCTTGCGCTGTCGCCGTTGTCTGGTCTTTTTGTGGTTCAGGCTTGTTTTTCGCCTGATCTGTAATGTCTGGTTCCGGTGTCGGCTGTGGCGGCGGTGTCGTGTCCGTTTCCGGTCCGTGCATCGCGCCATCGGTGGTTGCCGATTCAGCCTTCGTATCTTCTTGCAATGTTTGCATATTCCGCGCCGCGGTGCCATCGCCTTCTTGCGTATCAGAGCCGGGCTCAGCAGGTTCTGCGGTGGATGGCATCTCGGGTGTGATCTGATTTACGGTTTCGGCCTGATCCGGTGCCGGTCCGGTCGATTGAACAGGAGCAGAAGGCTGTGCCGGGGCTTTCGCCTCGGGGGCGAGGCGGCTTTCCTGAACTTCAGGATCGCCCATATCGCTTTCGGGCAGATCATGGTCGTTGGCATGCAGGGTCAGTGCGTTGTCGATGATGGCGTTGATTTCCGACCATATCCGCGCACTGTCGCGAACCGCCGTGCCATCGCCCCAGGATACCTGACAGTCACCCATTGCGACGTCCGGTTCGCCAACCACAACAACCTTGCCGGAAAAACCACGAGAGTCTGCGATGCGCTGGGCGGCGGCACCGACTTCTGTCTCAAGGTCGGGATTGACCTTGATCATGACTTTCGGCGCTTCAAACAGGTTGGCAAGACATTGGCGCACGATGTCTTCGATTTCGGTCATCTGGTACTGCTTCGACCAGGCCGGGGCCAGCTTGCGGATGACACCAAGAGCAACGTGAATGGCGTCTTCGTTGATTTTGGCGTTGGCGCGCTTTTGCTGCTCGTCAATCTGGGCGAGCTTTTCGGCAATTTCGGATTCCACATCGCCAACCGCCTTTTCAAGCGACGCCATGATTTGCTGATGGGCTTCGTCAAAGCCTTGTTTGTGACCTTCGGCAAAACCCTGTTCGTGGCCGCGCTTTTCGGCATCGGCGACCATCTGTGCGCCCTGTTCCTCTGTATAGACAGGCGGCGGGGGCGGCGGGGCTTCCTCTTCTTTCTTTTTCTTCTTTTTCGTGCTCAGTTCGTAATGCTCATCCTCTTTGCCTGCCGAACGGATTACGTTGTCGGCATCGTCGAAGCTGAGTGAGAATGTGAACTTTTCAATGGCCGTCATATCGAACTGCTAAAACGCCTTGAGCAACAAAAGGAAGGCAGCCCTGCGGCTGCCAGTGAGCCGATAACTGTCAGGAGAATTAGCTCTCCTGATACAGCCAGTTGCGAATGATCGAGAGAGCTTCTTCCGGGTGTTTCTCCACGATCTCGCCAATCTTCTTGACCGAGGATGCTTTCACGCGACCTTCAACCTGCGACAGGTTGATCAGTTCTTCGCCGTCATCCATGCCAGGTGCCATCGGAACAGGTGCCGGACCTTCAAGAGCCGGCGTGCCGTCGGCGGTCATGTCATCGGCAAGAAGCTGACGCTGTGCCATATCTGCCGCACTCGGCAGAGTTTCGAACGCACGGGTCAGAAGCGGGCGTACCACCAGCAGGATGACGAGGATGGCAACAATCGCCAGCACCAGCATTTCGGCGATGCGGAAGATCTCAGCCTTATCAAGGCCAAGGAAGGTCTCGATCTCTTCATCCGGGAACAGGTCGGCAGTATCAGCAAACTGCATGTTGATGACTTCGACCTGATCGCTGCGCTGCGGGTCATAGCCTATGGCACTGCGCACGAGTGCTGCGATCTTTTCAAGGTCTTCCGGTGAGCGTTCCTGATACAGGCGCTCGCCATTTTCATCAGTAGTGTAGGTGCCATCAACAAGGACGGCAACCGTCACACGCGAAATCTCGCCGATTTCCTTGATCTGTGTGGTGGTTGTTTTGGAAATCTCGTAATTGACCGTTTCTTCGGTGCGGCTTTCCTGACTTTGGGTTCCTGCACCGTTGGCGGCATCAAAATTGGCATCCGGCAGATTGTTCTGAAGCGTTACCGGATCTGTGCCCTCGGTCTCGGAATTGGTCGCGTTTTCTTCAATCGTTTGGCTTGAACGAATGACGCGCTCATCCGGATTAAACCGCTCATTGGCGGTCGTAATCTTGTTGAAGTCCATTTCGACCGAGACTTCGGCGCGGACTTCGCCGTAACCAAGGGAGCGCGACAGAAGATCTTCGATGGTATTGCGCAGGCGGCTCTCGGTGCGAATGCGCATTTCATCGGCGGTCTGGGTCAGGAATGTCGACGACTGTTGTTCGCCATCACCGCGCGCAAGCAACCGGCCACGTTCATCAATGATCGATACCTTGCCCGGATCAAGCTGGGGCACCGCGGCAGCCACAAGGTGCTGGATGGCGACAACCTGTTCGGGTTTCAGTTCGCCACCGGCCATCTTGACCGCGATAGAGGCACTGGCTTCCTGGGTCTCGCGCGAGAACATCTGACGTTTTGGCAGAACCAGATGAACACGTGCCTGCTGGATCGCTTGAATGGATGCGATCGTGCGGGCCAGCTCGCCTTCAAGGGCGCGAACATGGTTGATGTTCTGTTCGAAACTGGTGGCGCCAAAGCCGTCTGAGTTGTCAAATACTTCATACCCGACAGAGCCGCCGGTCGGCAGGCCGCTTTCGGCCATGGTCAGACGCATGCGGTTGACCTGATCGGCCGGGACAAGAATTTCGGTACCGTTGTTCAGCAACTGGTACTGAACCTGCTGGTCTTCGAGGCGATTGACGATCTGGCTGGCGTCTGCCGGATCCAGATCGCGATAGAGCAGTTCCATATTCGGGGCTGAAACACGCATGATCAGGAATGCAAAGAAGACAAGCAACAGCACGCCCACGCCACTGATAGCCATCAGCCGCGTTGGTCCCAGACCTTTAAGTGTTTGTAACAAGCCGCCCACGTTCGACTGCTCCGAAACGAAAATTTACCACTGTCCCCATGCGGATCGATCCGTGCGGAATACGACCAGCATTAACAACGAATAGTTCTCCATGCTGAAGAACAGGTTAACAACCGGCAATTTTTGCCCAGTCATCGGATTCAAATTTATCAGTGATTTGAATCGCTTGGATATTTAATGACCGAATTGTTCTGCCCTTAATGTAGTGAGTCAATCGGGCAAAAAGAAGCCCGGCAATTGTGCCGGGCGAGTCTCTATTGGTGCAATATGTTTCAGGGCGGGCTAACGCCCTGAAACAGATGTCAATTACCGTTTGATACGGATCAGCTCGTCGAGCATTTCATCGGTCGTGGTGATCGTTTTGGTGTTCGCGGAGTAGGCGCGCTGGGTAACGATCATGTTGGTGAATTCCTCACCAAGATCGACGTTGGACCCTTCCAGTGCCGATGCCACAACGTTACCGGCACCGTTCAGGCCCGGTTCACGCAGCAAGTAATCACCCGACTCACGTGTCTGGCGATAAACGTTACCAGTGTGGTTTTCCATTTCATCAGGGGCTTCGAAGGTTGCGATCGCCAGCTTATAGACCGGGCGTTTTACACCGTTCGCGAATTCTACCTGCAGGAAGCCTTCCTCGGTGAAGGCATAGTTCACCATGGTCCCGGCCTGCGCACCGTTCTGGTTGATGAAGTGCGTGGTGTATTCAACAAGGTTACCGTTCGCATCCGAACCGGCGGCGAACTGGGTAATGCCGTTGCCAAGGCCGATTGTGCCGAAATCAAGGGTGAATTCGCTGGTGTCGGAACCATTGGTCCATTCAGCCGAGATATCAGTGTCGACCAGACTGCCGTTTACACCAATGGTTGTGGCACCGATGGTCGCCTGAACACCCGTAAAGCTCTGAAGGTTACCAGAACCGTCGAATGTGATCGTTCCAGCCTGGATCAAGCCATTAGGATGATCGGTGGTATCAAGTTCACCGGTCGTGGTGTTACCGATAAGTTCGAAGCCCCAGCGGTTCTGGCCCAGCTTGACAACCTGAAGGTTCACAGTGTGTGCCGAACCAAGGGAATCATAGATCGTGACGGGCATCGAGTTGTCTTCGGCAACTGTTCCGGTTGCAAGGTTACCTGCAGTGTAGGTCGGTGCGAGGGTGCCTGGGACACCAGGAACCGTAATGCCCGTTGCACTAAATGGTGTACCGGTGACGTTGGCAAAGGTCACTCCTTGATCGGCAAAAGCAGCCGTGAGTGTCAATGTGTCATTCGTGCCGGTTGTGGTGGTAGTGGCATTGATACCGGTCACAGCACTAATGGCGGATGCCAGATCTTCGAGCGTATCACCCGTATTGATGGTGATGGTCGTCGTTGTGCCGTTGTGGGTGATGCTGAACTGGTCGCCGTTGTTGATGCCGGCAAGTGTCGTCAGATCGGTCGTATCATAGTCGAGACCCGTGGTGGTCGAGGTCGCCGTGCCGCCGGTAACAGCCGTTTCGTCCGAGTTCAGGTTGGCACCGAATTCGATAGTGGTGGTAGACGCAGCTGCCGTCAGAATCGAGTTGATATCAAGAACCTGAAGGTCGGTCACAGCCGAGCTGTTTGACGTTGTGGCGTTGCCGTTTCCATCAAGAAGGCCGCCATCACGGTCGGTCGCCCAACCCTGAACATAGTAGCCTGCTGTGTTGCGCAGATAGCCGTCATCATCCGGCTTGAAGTCACCAGCACGGGTAAAGAACAGCTCGTCATTGGTACCCGGCGATGCGGTGCCGCGAACGATGAAGAAGCCATCTCCCGAAATTGCGGCTGCCGTGGTTGACGAGGTTGCCTGCAACAGCCCCTGCTTGCTGATCAGTGCGGTCGGATGGAACCGGACTCCACCAGGCGTGTAGCGGGTATCTGTTGCGGACTCAGTCACAAGGGTAGAAAAGCGTCCGACACTCCCTTTGTAACCGATCGTGTTTAGGTTCGAGATGTTGTCCGAGATGACGCCCAGGTTCTGAGACTGGGCATTCAGGCCGGAAACACCGGAAATCATTGCACCAAAAAGGCTCATTTTTCTTCTCCTGTTTCACAGGGTGTTGATCAAATCCGGATGAATGCCCTAGGCGGCTTCTTCCTGCTGTTCAGATCCGGAGTTATCCCCGGTATTCGTTTCTGTATTATCGGTATTGTCAGTGCCGGTATCTGTGCTGTTCGCGCCCAACTTGACGTTGGTAAGCGTCGAGAACGGCACAGAGACATCACCAAGACGGAGATAGATGTCGGTATCGTCGATATCGACACTGTCGACAGTACCGATGATGCCAATCGCGACAGAGGCCGGTCTGCCCTTGTCATCCTTGAAGGTGTCACCGTTTGCGGCCATCGGTTGAACAACCAGCGTGTAGGCACCTGCGTCCTGTTCAACACCATTGTTGTTTTTGCCATCCCAGGTAAAGGTCTGGAGGCCAGAAACATCGGTGAGTTCTTCGGAGTAGATCGTTTTGCCGCTCTGATCCTGAATTTGCAGTTTCATACGGGGAACTTCCGGCGCGACATTGTATTTGTAGGTGAGCTCTTCGCCTTCTTCGCGCCAGTTGGTGTCACCAACGGCCTCGATTTGCGCACCGACATAGGACAGCGCAGAGAGCTGACGCTGCTGCCCCTGCATTGCGAGCAGGTCTTCGAGGTTCTTGTTACTCTGAATGCCTTGCTCAACCTGGGCGAACTGGCTCAGCTGATCGGTGAATTTGTCACTTTCCATCGGCGAGGTCGGATCCTGGTTCTTGAGCTGCGTAGTCAGCAAGGTCAGAAACGTATCAAAGTTTTGCGCTAGCTGACTGGCAGAGCTGCTTGAAGCAGCATTTGTGTTGGACTGAGAAAGGCCAACGTTTGTCAGGGATGAAACGGTCATGGGATGTGCCCTCTACCTTTTCTATATCCGGATATCGACAAGGCCATTGGGATTAATCCCGTAGCCAATGGCGACATGTTCGGCGAGTTCGGTTCCACTCATGACGTCACCTTCATCCGGGCTGCTGCCCTGATCGGCGGTCATACGGGATTGGCCGTTGCCTTCCTGACTCTGGCCACCTTCATTCCTGTGTTCGAATGTGAAGCTTTGACTGTCTGCATTCAGACCGGCGTCTTTCAGCGCTTGCTGCAAGGCACGTGAGTCTTGACGCAACATGTCTAGTGTTTCGCGTGTGTCAGCCTGAATCACGCCCTGAATTCGGCCATCCTGACCGATTTCCATTTTGACATCGACGCGCCCAAGATGTTCCGGTCGAAGCTGAACAGAGATCTTGTCAACGCCTTCGCTGGCGGCATTGCGGATCGAAACAGCGACCTGCTGCTGAACCTGTTGTGACGGGGCCTGACGTGCGGTGTGCGCGGTCTGACCACCCGTGTTGGTCTGATGCAGGGTGTTGGTACTTCCCGGTTGGCCGTTGGCTGTTGCTGTGGCCTCAGTGCCACCAGTTGCGGTAACCGCACTGTTGGTTGACGCATTCTGCGCGGCGGTCGGGTTATTTTGTGCGTTCGGTCCGGCTGCTGCGGCGGCCATTGCCTGCTGCGCTGCCTGGGCAGTTTGTGCCGGGTTGGCTGCGGAAGCCTGCTGGGTGCTATTATTGGTCTGGCCAGTGGTTGCTGCGTTCGTGGTGCCGGTGGCATCGGTTCTACCTTTGCCGTCACCGGTCATTGAATCGACAACCCGCGAAAGGAACTTGTCCGCGGACATTTCATCACCAGTCCCCGCATCCGCACCATTCAGAGCCATCTTGGTAGAGGACGCTGCAGCAGGCTGCGACAGGGCAGTTGAATTCATCAAGCCGTTATCCGCAGTGGCGTTACCATTGGCGGCACCGGTTGCTGCCTGACCATTTGCCAGGGCTGCATTCTGGGCATTTGCTGCACCATTAGCACCAGCAGACTTCATTTTGGCGGCTTCTGCCTTGGCCAATTCAATGGCTTCGGGGGATCCGGGAAGCGGAACGGCTTGTGTCGGCTGGTTGGGGTCGACCATGCCAGCGTCGGCCGTCAGGGGGCTGTCCCCGTCTGACTTGGTATCATCTGATTCTGCTGATGTGGTTTCGTCGGATGCGGAAGCAGTGTTTTCCCCGTCCTGGGGTGCAGCTTCGTTATCGTTTGAACGATCACCGCCATTGGCAGTTTCCATGTCCTCGCCAGCGCGATCATCTTCCGAGTTGGCTTCCACGTCGCGCGGTTCATCGGATTTAGGATCATCGATTTTGGCATGATCATCATGATCTTCGTAGTCATCATGTGATGCGCGGACAGGGTCTTCTTCGCGGCGATCTTCGGAACGCGCCTCATTGATGCTGCGTTCGTCGCGTGCGGATCTTTCGGCAGCCCTATCCGAGCGCCGATCATCGAAATTCTTCTGGGCAGATTTTGCCGCGTCGTATTTGACCTGATGACTTTGCTCAGACCAGTTGTCTGTGATTGATGCAATGACATCACCAAAGCCTGATCCCTTGCGTTCGCTAGGGTTTGTGCCGGGAATGGAGACAGTTGGCATCACGCTGTTTGTAATCGCAGAGCTGTTCATGACCTTGGTCCTTATGGAAGCAGTGTCAGAACATTTGCAAGTCACGGGCCAGTTTTGTCTGTTAACTTTTCCTACATAAATTCAGAAGGTTAGGTTGTCCGGTTTAAAAAGGTGAGATTCTTTGCGACACGTTGAGCCGGGAGAACAAGGAAAAAAGTGACCAGTGTGCGGCAAGCAATTTTGTCGGTTTCATGCTCTAAGCGCAGAAAAAGGCCTTCGCTGCAACGAAGGCCTTTTTGATATCTGTCTATGGATTAGAGCGAAGTGAACAGTTAAGCGGATATAGACAATCCTGACTTCTTGGGGGCTTGTTCGCCAGATTCATGAGAGCTTGAATTGTCTCGCGTCGAATAAGAACCCTGCTCATTTTTTACGGAGCTTACAGTTTGGCGCAATTCGCTGTCACTTTTTTCAGCGAGTTCTGCCCAAGAGTCTCGCAGAGGTGTCATTAACGAAATCACCTCGGAAGCTGCTTGAGGGTCATTGTGCCTATCAACGTCCATCAAGCGGAGGATGCAATGCGTATATATTCTTTCCAGGTTTGCTGCGATCTCGCCACCTTGCTCCATGTCCAACGTATTGGACAAGTGTGCAAGAAGCTCCTGCGCATTGCAGTTGGCATTGCATCGAGCCTGAATGTCGTTTTGGTCAATTGCATGTTTTGCCTCTTGCAAGCGAGCAATGACTTTTTCATAAAGCATGAAAACCATCTTCGCAGGAGATGCTGTGTTCACCTGCTGCTGCTTGTAAGCTTGGGCGGCGTGCTCATTCATACGACACTCCTTAATCTGCGGTGCGTCTTACATTGTGCACATCTAACAGAAGAAAGTTAATCGTTTTCTCTGCCAGCAGCCATCAATTCGTCGAGAGAGCTCTGGATGTTTTTCATGCGGGCGAGTGCAGATTCCATCGCAATGAATTGATCCATAAGGACTTCTCGTTGACGAGCAAGACGTTCGTCAATACGCGATATCTTGTCCTCAGACGACTTGTTTTGTGTCTCGATATCTGCAATTTCTTGCGTTAGTGTGCCTGTGTCTTCGTCAAGAAATGACTCAAGTTCGAAGAATATCTGCGCTCCAACGCCATTTGTCGTGGTTACCGAGGCTGTGTCAGCGGCATTTTTGTCACCACCATAAAAAATGCGTAATCCATCTTCCGTGATAAACGCGGAATTGCCGGAAAGTGTCGCCGTAAGCCCACTTGTTGTTACACCATCAACGGTAATGTCATATGTAACGCTATTGATTGTTCCACCTGCTGCATCAATGCTGAAGTCGTAAGTTGCAGCTTTGGTGTTGCCATCAAAGCCTGTCATCGTGACGTCAGAATTGTTAGAGGTCCCTCTAAACTGAAACAGCTCCATCACCTCACTTGGATTGTTAAGGAGCGCCTCATTTAAGGTGGTTTCATCAATCTCGAGTGTTTTTTCCTGAGTAGGATCTTCGGTCGCGCCGTATCCGATAAACGCAATACCTATCTCTGCGAGAAGCGTGTAGTCGTCCTGACCAACGCGATCAGTCACGCCCTGTGCGAATGTTCCTGCGAGTTGCTGTAATGATGACTCGATCGTCTTTACAGCAGAATTACCCAGCAGGATGGATTCCTCGCCTGGCTCAAACGTTGTCGGGTCAACATAAGTTTTCTCGTTGATGAACGATTGAACAGCGTTATATGCGTCAACAAAATCCAGAATAGCCGATTTTGCTTGGTTAAGGTCTTGTTCGATATCAATAGTAATGGTGGTACCAGGTTCGGCATCGTAAAGATTGATGGTCAATCCATCCACCAAGTCCGAAAACTCATTTGTACCGCGTGTTACAGTGACGCCATCAAGCTTGATGCTCGCATTATTGCCGATATCAATGACGTTGGCAGCATTGATGGTCGCAGCGCCAGAGAGAATTCCAAGGTTCTGCAATACTGAACCGGAATCGTCGCTGAGCGTCATCCGGTTGTCGACGCCCTCTTCAATTGACGTCAGAATGATCGTGCTTTCAGTATCAGAAACTTTTACGACCGAGGCTTGGATGCCGGTGGAGCCCTTGACGTTATTTATCTTGTCACGGATGTCTTGAAGAGAGTCGCCAGCGTTGACGGTAATGGAAGAACTACCAGCACCGCCGGTAACCGTGAAGCTTCCTGTTCCGGTGATACCCGTAACATCAGCACTTGCTGCGACTGCCTGCGTATCGCTGGCGAGCTTGTGTCTACTCGCTAATTGATCGATCTCGAATTTGTAGCTTCCGGTCTGAGCAGCGTTGGATGCGGTAACACCCAACAACGAACCCGCCGCTGATCCATCGGAAGAAGCAAAAATCTGCTTGGATTCGAAGATATTCTTTGAATTATCGAAGCTTGTCGCACCGTAAAGGTTAGACATAGAATCTTTCAGATTGCCAACGAGCGTTTCAAGTTCTTTCAGCGCGGCAATTTTCTCATCATTAGCTTCAACGCGGCGTTCGAGATTATCGGCCGGGATTCGACGAGCTTTTATCATCTGGTCGACGGTATCGACGAAATCAATATTGGATGACCCACCGGAAAGCTGAACGCGCCCGTTTTCACCAACATAGATATTATTTAGATTCAAGCTACTCATCGGTTTAGCTCCCTGGGTTTCCTTGGTCGGCAACCACTAACAAACTTTCAGTTGGGTTTATGCTTTTATGAAAGCAAGAAGTGTGCCTTGTGAAACCCGATGGCTGTGTTAAATCTCTTTATCCACGATACTGCCAAGAAATTCGCGCATCTGAGAAAACAGCTGTTGCAGTTCCTTTGAAGGGAGCTCGCGGATAACCTCTCCGCTCGCGCGATCAGTAATCTTAGCAATAACACGACCGGTGTCCTGATTAAAGTTCAGTTCAACACGTGCATCGTTGTTTGCTATTTCTGGTATATCCAGCTCGCCAAGAGTTCGCTGTAACTTCAGCGCTTGGGAGCGATTGGAAGAGCCTTGCTCTTCGGGTAAATTCGGAGCGATAATTTTTGGCGCAGAAGGGGCATTAGAGGAAGGCTTGCTGCTCTGAGCCAATGCATTACTTGATTTGTATGTATTGGTAATTTCCATCTCACCCTCCTGTGCCAAAACTGACAAAGGTTAATCCGGACACGGGATGAAGGATTAACCTTCATCCCGCTTCGGATATCCGGATTACTGCAGGAGACGCAGAAGGTTCTGCGGCATCTGGTTCGCCTGGGCAAGCATTGCTACACCAGACTGTACCAAGATCTGTTTGGAAGTGAACTTCGTCATTTCCGCTGCAACATCAAGATCCATCAGGGTAGAACGAGCTGCCTCGTTGTTTTCCTGTGAGGAAGCCAAGTTCTTGGCCGCGAAATCAAGACGGTTCTGACCGACACCAACGTTCGCACGAGCTGTCTGCAGGGAGTCAATCGCGGTATCAATACCAGCAACTGCGGCCTGAGCGTTCGCAAGAGTGTTTACCTGAAGGGCGCCAACGCCAAGTGCGGCGGAACTTACGGCAGTCAGGTTGAAGCTCAAACGGTCAACTGCAGCGTTGTTACCCGAGCCAATCTGGAACGTCAGCGAAGCCGGACCAGTCTGGGTCGCAACATCAAAGGTGTTGTTGGCGGTGATATCGGTGCCGAAAGCAAAGGCAGAGTTCAGCGTGATTGTGATACCAAGCGAGCCAAACTCGACGTCTGCGGTTTGCGAGCCGGTCAATGCAGTGATGCCCAGGTCGTCAAGGTCTACAGACTGAGAGAAGTTAGCCTGGTTGGTGTTTGTCAACGTCATCGTATTGGTGGCGTTGTCGAAGGTGATCGAGATGGTGTCGGCTGCTACGAGGCCGCCATCACTGTCGATCGAGTACGCTGCAAAGCCATCAGCAGCTTCAATGTTCGTGCCAACTGCTGCCGGGTCAACGCCAAAGGTAGTCTGACCAGACAGGAGCTGAACGCCGTTGAAGGTCGTAGAGGCTGCAACACGAGAAATCTCTGAATCGAGGGCTTGGAATTCGTCATCCAGGAAGCCACGTTCAGTCGCAGACAAGTTGTCAGACGAAGCCTGAACAGCCAGAGTCTTCATACGGGTCAGAACGTCGTTAATGGTCGACATGCCGCCATCAGCGATCTGAAGCATGGAGTTTGCCTGGCCAACGTTAACCGTCGCGGTTTTCAGCGCTTCAACCTGCGAGTTCAGACGTGCACCAATTGCCATGGATGCAGCATCGTCACGTGCGGAAACAACGCGGGTACCAGAGGAAAGTTTTGCAAGCGAACGAGTCGCCATCGCGTCAGAATTGCTCAGGTTACGATGTGCAACGTTAGCAGCGTAGTTGGAAATGATATTGAGAGCCATTTTATTTCTCCTACATGGATAAATCGAGAAAGCGTCATGCTCCTCGCGTACTGGCGTCTTGCCAGAACTTCCTTCAAGACCTTCTTGGTCACCGGAAGATATCTCAAAATATACCTACGTATGGTTTTGTTGTCTAGAAAAAAATGAATATTAAATTAACTCGTAAATTCAAATGGTTAGCGCGGGCGCAGCACTATGCTACTGAGATCGGGCACGAGTATATCGGTTTGGAAAGTAACCGAAATCTCGGATTCTTGCGCGCTACCCGAATCGATTCTCGCTGCTGGCTTATGGTTTCGAAGGTGTTGAAAAAAGAAGGGCCCGACTGACGGGCCCCTTCTTAATAGACGTCTTAATATAGCTGTAGTCTTAACCCTGCAGAAGACGCAAAAGGTTCTGAGGCATCTGGTTCGCCTGCGCGAGCATGGCAACACCCGATTGCACCAGAATCTGTTTTGATGTGAATTGGGTCATTTCTGCTGCGACATCAAGGTCAAGCAGGGTTGAGCGTGCCGCTTCGTTGTTTTCTTGAGAAGATGCAAGGTTTTTCGCCGCAAAGTCCAGGCGGTTCTGGCCTACACCCACAGAAGAACGCGCAGTTTGAAGGGTATCAATTGCAGCATCAACGCCGGCGATAGCAGCCTGAGCGTTAGCAAGAGTATTAACCTGCAGGGCTCCGACACCAAGAGCTGCCGAGCTGACAGATGTCAGGTTAAACGTCAAGCGGTCAACGGCAGCGTTATTGCCAGACCCGATTTGATAGGTAAGAGATGCCGGGCCGGTTTGGGTTGCAACGTCAAAGGTGTTGTTAGCAGTGATGTCTGTACCAAACGCAAAGGCCGAGTTTAGCGTAATTGTAATTCCGAGCGCCCCAAACTCTACATCCGCGGTTTGCGAACCGGTTAAGGCTGTTACGCCGATGTCATCAAGATCAATGGACTGAGAGAAGTTTGCTTGGTTGGTGTTTGTCAACGTCATCGTGTTGGTGGCGTTGTCAAAGGTAATCGAGATCGTATCGCCAGCAACAAGACCGCCGTCGCTGTCGATCGAGAAAGCAGCAATACCGTCGGCCGCCTCAATGTTGGTGCCTACTGCGGCAGGGTCGACGCCAAAGGTGGTTTGACCTGAGAGCAACCGGACGCCGTTGAAAGTGGTAGAGTCTGCAACACGGTTGATTTCCTCATCGAGAGCCTGGAATTCGTCGTCGAGGAAGCCTCGTTCCGTGGAAGACAGGTTGTCTGAGGAGGCCTGAACCGCAAGAGTCTTCATGCGCGTCAGGATGTCATTAATGGTGGCCATGCCGCCATCAGCAATCTGCAACATCGAGTTTGCCTGACCAACGTTAACCGTTGCAGTCTTTAGAGCTTCCACTTGGGAGCTCAGTCTTGCGCCAATGGCCATAGAGGCGGCGTCGTCACGTGCTGACACAACCCGGGTACCCGAGGAAAGCTTTGCGAGCGAGCGCGTCGCCATAGTGTCAGAATTGCTTAGGTTGCGATGAGCAACGTTAGCAGCATAGTTGGAAATGATATTAAGAGCCATTTTTCTATCCTACGTTGTTTGGGTGCGGTGATTTTTCACTCTTCACCAGTGCTTCGCAGGGCTATATCGCTTCGGTCACTTTGCTCAAGCCCGTTGCCCAGAATGCAATCCTGAGCTCTATCGTACTATCTGGGGTTAGCTAACGCAAGAGCTGTGCCAGTTCCATCATTCACCCGACCAGGCTCAGTTTTCAAGAGTATTTGGTATCGTCAACCTAACTGGGTTCGTCGAGAAGGCCAAGCATACTGCTTGGCTTGATAGTCTGACGGGCAAAATTTACCGGGTCGCTTTTCGACACCAGAATTGATACATGCCTCGGAAGGTATCGGGAAACCTCTCCTCAAACTTATGCCAGCGCTGAAGTTCATTGCCTTTCGGGCAAGACGGATTTTCTTTCCGGAACTGCACCAGTGTCTGAGGTGTCGGTGTTTCAAAGCCGATAAACTCGAGTCCAAGAATTTTAAGTGCCCTTGATATTTCAGGAATTGTGAAGCGATGTTCCTGAACATGAAAAATCAAATCTCGACAGGGACTCAGGCTGTAAAAATCGCCCCGCATGCAAAGCTGTATCAAATCCTGATCACCTTGCTCTGCTGCCGAAATAATATCTTGTCGGCAGCGACGCATCTCTGAAGCAGTTACACCATAACCACCTTGGTTAATGAACTTTCTACCAGCGACAATGTCTGGGCGCCCTTTTTCGCTGTAAAGGCCGATCTTCATTAAACCGTTGTCCCGCAACAGTCTAACAAGAACCTCCCACCCTTTTAGGGGTTCAGACATATGATGAAGCACGCCACCGCACTCAATTATGTCAAACTGTCTGCCTATAAGATCAAGTTCAAGGATGTCACCTTGAATGTAATCAATGTTGTCCAGTCCCATTTCTTGCGTTTTTCGCTTCGCATAAGAGAGGCTGCTAAGGCTCAGGTCTACAGCGGTGAGTTTTGTGTTGGTAAAGCGCGTTGCGGCTTGGATAGCGTGTTGCCCAGTTCCACATCCAGCAACCAATGCATCAATATGTCTAGGCTCCTCATAATCGCCAAGATCGAAAGATAGCGGCGGAGCGCACAGCACTTCGCGAACGGGCTTTGATGTTAGTCGTGTAGTGTGTATCCAACGAGGATAAGGATTTTCCTCGTATTGTGCGCGAACTTCCTGAGAGGTCGCGTCGTGGATTTCTGTCAGTTGAGGTATTGATTTACTGAGTAATTTCTCAGTTTCAGGAGCGGAAATCTGCAGTTCATAGACCCTGAGAGCAGAGTCTTCGCCTGTTGGGCGCTCAATGTGGTTTTTCCAAGATAAGTCTTTGAGGGCCTCGTAACAACCAACGATCAGCCACAAGTCTTTCCTGATTTTCTCCCCCCTGTCGGCGGCAGATTCAGCAGACTTCTTTATTTCTGCAACGGCTGTGTGCTCTTGCTCAGTAACAGGGTACGCGTATTCATTGATGAAACATTGCTGCGCGATGGATGCGAGTGCGACTAAGTGTTGCTCATTATTTACACCTTGATCAAGTACTTCGGAAAGTAAATTGCAACGCAGTTTTGTTAATAAACGTTCAATTCTCAAATCGGCAATTGGAACCCGTGCCATCAGCGCAATAAACAGTTTTGAATCTGTAATAGCAGCAAGAGCTTTTGTCGACGCATCTGCATCGTTGATGACATCGTCCGGGTTGTCCAGAAGGTGTGCGAATTCTTTGCGGTGCCGTAAAGCACTAATGATCGGAAACATTAGCGTCGCAGGCGATAGATCTTTCTTTTCGAGTAAATTAAGTAAAGAACTTTCTAAATTGTCGTTTGTCGCTGAAAAGGACATGCTCGAAACACAGTCACTGAATGCTGTCCAGTGTCTATCTTCGTTCGGTTGGAAATTAATTGCCTGACTGTGGAGTTTTAATGCTTCTTGGTAGCGTGAGAGGAGCTGCAGGGTCAAACCGGCAGACGTTAGCACATCTGCGTCCATCGGAAGCAATGTTCTTGCCTGCATGTAGCTTTGCAGGGCTTCTTCATATTTCTGTTGTTTATAGAGAATGTCGCCAATGGCTTTGTGCGCATCAGCTAAGTTTTCTACTAGGTTTATAGCCTTTCGGTAGAATTCGAGGCCGGCGTCAAGTCTGCCGTTTGAAGCAAGCAGTGCTCCAAGATTCTTGCAGGCGGATGCGTACTCAGGGCGGATTGCAATGGCACGGCGATAGCATCTTTCTGCGTCGTTGGGGCGTCCAGCGGCATTGTAGGCGACACCAAGGTTATTGTTTGCTTCTGCGCTGTTTGGGAAAACAGTTAAAGACCGTTCCAGGAACTGGATCGCTTTTTCGATTTGGCCAGATTGTAGGAATGCAACGCCAGCCAGATAAAGTACTGTAGGTTGCTCAGATTCAGCAGACAGAATCTGAAAGTACGTTTCCAGCGCTTTGGCTAAGTTCCCTTGAGCATGGAAAGTCTTTCCGACAGCAAGGGTCTCTTGAAATTTTTCGGAAATCGGGGGTAATGCTCCCGAAGTCGATCGATTGGTTGATGATGAGATTTTTGAGTTAGCTTGTTTTTCTTTGCGTCTGCGTTCGCTTCTGTTCATTGAGTGCCTGGCTAAAATTTAGAGGTCCAATTGCACAGGATATCTGTCATTGTGCATAACATGTTGCCAAGCGACCTGGCGGGCTGTGTCGACAATAATCGGGGCGCGAACATTCGTAGACATTTTAATGCCTGCACCGCCAGGTGCGCTGCGAATTGTTACCACCATCAAAATAGCCATATCCTCAGCAGGAATAGCGAGACTCTTCTGGGCAACCATCAGATCTTTTTCACTATAGACATCACTTTCCAAATTGTACGGAGCAACAAAAAATGACAAATTCGCATCCGTAAGGCTTTGGTAAAGCTTGAACTGGTCAAGCGAGGTGTTTGGAATATTGGCAAGACCAAATACGTGATGTTCCGGAAAGCCCAGCAATCCCACTGGCATATAAATGCTTTTATCCCAACTAAACTCAATGTCCCCAAAGCGCGTCTCAACGGTGACGGACTCTGGTGTTTCTTGTTCGGCGAGGTTTTCGGTTTCCATTCCCGCAATACTCCGAGGGTCACGAGTTCTGTCTGGTGCAACTCGTCATAATTTAACTCATGATGAGTTCGGATCGGCAATCCTGTTAATGCAGATGATCTTTATATGGGATCATCAACGCAAATAGTTAGCCAAAGATAAATCAGCAGCTCGAGAGATCGAGATAAAACTTGCCTGAAGAGCTGTTTCATATTGGCTGAGTTCCGCAAGCGTGAGCGGCACATCAACGGTTTCAATATCGCTAATGGCTTGGGCTGCAAAAACTTTGAAGTCTTGGTGACGGGTCTCAAAACGCTCGACATTCGCAATATCAAGCCCGATCTGCCCCTGAACATTGGGCAGTTCCTCAATCGCTTCAGATATATATCCGATTGCAACGACCAAGGCGTCCTCATTTTCAGTCCCTTCGACCAAGCTAAGGCCTTGGATCAGTTTTTGAAACGCGGGATTATCCGCCAAAATGCCATAAGACACGTCATATTGGTCGTCCACACGAACTTCCAAAACTTGTTGGTCACCATTGTAGTAATCAGTGTCTATCCGTGGGTTTGGGATCTTTTCTATTCCCAAAACAGTAAGCAGGTCCCCACCACCAGTTTCAGAAATTGTAATTGAACCGTTTCCGACATTTTCAATGTTCAAACGTGTCTTGCCCGTATCGCCGAGCTGACGCAATGATGCAATCGCACCGTTTGTTGTGACACTATTGATGGATGTCAAAATATCATCGATATCGTCGGTAGCTGCATTGTAGTTAACAGTTGATGTCACGCTATTTCCATCAACATCGGTGCTGACAATTGTCAACTGTCCAGTTGTAACGCTAAGCCCTGCCAAGGTCGTTGAGTTGGTCAGGTCGTTATCATTGGAGCTGATGTAGTTTTCGGGTGCCGACATTTTTTCAAGATCAACAGCCGGTTCTTCTGAGCGACCACCTGCGAAAAGATAGCGCCCGTCAAGGTTTATGTTCAGTAGGCTTGCTACCTGTTGCAGGGCCTGGGTGGCTTGCGCACGAACTTTGACGTCACTTGCTTGCTCTGCAGACGCAGCTTGAATTAGCAGTGTTTTCATTTCTGTCGCGATGGTCATCATGCCATCGACAGCTGTTTCCATGCTCTGCAGGCGCAATTTGGTTTGGGTGGTGTTGCGCAGATATTGCTCGGTCCGGGTATACTCACCCTCCAAGTTCAGAAGGCGCTGCGCACTGTCGGCAATTCCCGCGTAATCACGGGATTTATATCCGCTTGATGCTTGGTTCTGAAGGTCGGTCACACGGGAAGCATTCCGGAGAGCGAGATCCGAAAGCAACGTGTGGTTAGTATATGTCGCGACACGAGTTACCATGGCAGCCTCACTTTACAAGAACGCAGTTTAAACTGCATTCAGCAATGCATCAAACATTTCATCTACTGTGGTGATCACCTTAGCTGTTGCAGTGTAGGCACGCTGAAAGATCACCAAATCGGACATTTCTTCATCGAGGTTGACCCCCGCTTCGTTTTGAATTCGTGTGTTTAGATCCGTCGCCAAGTTACTTTGGAACTCGAAGGAACTCTCTGCAACTTTTGTTCTCGTTGCGGCTGTTGCAACAATACCTGCTGCATAATCGGTTAGAGACGTTTTTTCGCCGGACAAGCCGCCGGTTGCCTCGAAGTCAATGTCGGTGCGTTCAAAAGTATTGCTGATCGCATTTGCGGCGCTGTTGTCACCTTCGTGAACTCCAAAGGGGATGCCGAGGCCAACAATTGTCGTGAATGCATCGGCGTTAGGAAGGCCGCTGTCGCTGAAGTAGAACGGGTCTCCCCCCGCGTCAGTTACTCTTAGCTTGTAGCCACCTGCCTGACTGTCAAACACAATCTCGGCGGTTATGTCGTTGTCCGTCAGAGTTGCGCTATTGTTGATAGCGTCGGCAATATCTTGGAGTGTCGTGTTGCTATTATAATCAATATCGACATCCGTGAAAGCGCCACTGACAGTCAGTGTATAGTTGACCGGCGGCGGCGTAGTTGGGCCCAGGCCGTTAATTGTTCCGTTCGGATCGACGATAGCATTCGAGCTACTATAGGTATCCGCATTCATTTGCCCACGCACAATACGTGACGGATCATTCTTGATCGCTGCTGCGATGTCCATATTGCCAGAAAGGTTCGGCCGATCTTCGGTGAAGCCGATTTTTGACGACATCGTGCCCGAATCATTTATCGTCAGGTTTGCATCGTACTCAATAACCAAGCGATAACGGTTTCCGTCCTCGACAATGAAAGCGGTGTCTGCAGCTGCAGCGGCGCTCATGCCTGCGCCCTGAAGGGCGGTCCGGATGCTGTCGCGAACATCTTCAAGCGAATCTGTTGCGGCATAGTTCACCGTTATGCCGGCACCTGCAATTGCGCCGGTGCCGGAGCTGACGGTGAAAGAACTTGCCGTGACGCCGAGTGCTTCGGTCGAGCTCTCCTGTGCGGCCGATGTCATGACGTCGGAGCGCTTGGTCGTTGCAACGAA
Organism: Thalassospira sp. MCCC 1A02898; assembly: GCF_001618185.1. Lineage (NCBI taxonomy): Bacteria > Pseudomonadati > Pseudomonadota > Alphaproteobacteria > Rhodospirillales > Thalassospiraceae > Thalassospira > Thalassospira sp. MCCC 1A02898. The sequence continues at coordinate 190,053 of NZ_LPXK01000009.1, forward strand.
GTCGTTGAGGCCGAAATAATGCGACATCCCTTGCTTGCGACCATCACTGAGAGTGATCTCGCTATCCATTTCGTTGATGGCGACACGGTTGCCGTTCTGACCCTCGATAACCAGTCGATTATCCACGATTGATGCTGTCAAGTAGGTGCTCGCATCTGAAGCATTGATGGCGTCAACGATACCCTGAACGGTCGCCGGGGTTGTTGGAAGGGTAATATCTGCCCAACTGTCCGCTGCAACGAGATCGCCGTTCTGATCAAGTGCCGCAACGCGAAAGGCGCCGGTCGTCGTTAGCGGGTCGCTACCATCAACAATCCGTGTTCCCGAAAGGTTCGTTGGCGGAGGAAACGCCGTACCTTTGTTGTGCTCTTCATTGATTGCGTCCCGCAACTCACCTGCTAGTTCGTTGATCTGGTCGTTCAAGGCAGGAATTTCGGAATCGCGCATTTCAAACAGGCCCTTAAGCGTGCCTGTGCGGAGCGTATCGGTAATATCTTCGCCATCAAGCGAAACGCCCGAACCACCCGTACCAGGTTCAAAGCCCGCTGTCTGGCTAAAGGTCAATTTGTTCGGTGACCTGTCAAGAAGCGTGTTCGCGCCATTTGCTGAATATACAACGATCGAACCATCACTACGGCTGAAGGTCGTGATATCGATGATCTTTGACAGCTGATTAAGCTTCTGATCGCGCTGATCTTCAAGCTCTGTCGTTGGCTGATCAAGGTTGTTCAGGCGAATAATGCCGGTATTGAGCTCGGAAATCTGCGTCAGCAATGTGTTGGCACTATTCACCTCATCAGTGATCTGGTCGTCGATGTCATCGCGCAGATCCTGAAGCTGGCTTGAGAGCCGCTCAAACGATTCCATGACCTGAATTGCGCTTTCGATGGCTTCGACACGCGGGGAATTCTGGTCCGGGGTAACGCCAAGCTGTTCAAACGCGTCTGCCAGATCGTTGATGCGCTGGCTGATCGCAGCATCAGACTGGGTGGTGCCAAACAGGGTCTGAATGCGCCTGAAGAATTCATAGCGGGCTTCTTCGCGACCGGCCTTGCCCAGTTCGCCGCGCATTTCCCGTACCAGGCCCTCATTGACGTTGCGATAGATATCGGCAACTTTCGAACCCGCTCCGATACCGTCAAGCGACAGGGTTTCCTGACCTGCGATCTTCTTGGAATAGCCTTCGGTATTGACGTTCGAGATGTTCGAAGACGTGATCGCAATACGAGCTTGCGCCGTGTTAAGGCCTGAAATCGCAGTATTGAGTGCCTGAGTAAGTGACATGATCTTTGCCTCTACCCTTAGAGCGTCTCGTTGACGCTATAGGCGCCACCGGACTTATTGATCGTGCGACCATATCCGCCGAGCGACGCCTTGCTGGTGGTGGCGGAGCGGGTATAGGTCGTGCACTCTTCCTTGGATTTGTCATTGACCGCACGGACGATGGCCTGAACCACACGTTCGTTGGTTTCCTTGGCGGCCCGAAGTGTATTCATGTTACGGCGGGCTAATTCTTGGAAATCTGCCTGAAGCTCTCGCAGTTCGTCGCGCTCTTCCTCGGAAATTGTGCGGAGTTCTTCGCCACGGTCGCGCAACTTAACGACCAATTGCTCGTACTGCATTGCCAAGGCAGATTTTTCCGACAGGAATTGCTCATATTCGGCAGATGTCAGGCTGCGCAGTTCACTGGATTCACGTTCCAGCAGGGACATAAGGTCATAGGTGACGCTTTTAAGTTCGGTAACCAGCTCTTGGGTGGTCATTTTCATCCCTCCTGGACTTTGAGGATTTCGCGTGTAACGGCATCTGCAATTCCGATGCCACCTGCGCGGGACATTTCTTTGGCGTATTCATCAACAAGCATGGAACGCATCATCGTCTCGCCATGCCCGCCGCCAAACATTTCGTTGGTTTCAATGCCGGCAAACATGTGGCTGAGCATCTGGCCAAGGAACATCGATTCAAATTCCTCGCCACCCTTGCGTGCCTGTGCTTCGGTCTTGATGTGCCCGTCTGTGAGTGCATCCATCCGGGCCGCGATATTGTTTTGCTTGCCGTATTGTGCGCTGGCCTGTGCCTGCGCCATCAGAGCGGCGGTGCTGTCGGTCATCATCACATCACCTCGATTTCAGCCTGCAGCGCGCCAGACGTCTTGATGGCTTGAAGGATGGTGATCATGTCGCGCGGACCAACGCCAAGGCTGTTGAGGCCATTAACCAGTTCCTGAAGGCTGACACCGCCATTCATGATGCCCAACTGATTGTCTTCGCCTTCATCGACCTCGATATTGGTGCGGTCGACAACCTCGGTTGTGCCAGTCTGAGAGAAGGGCGAGGGTTGGGAAACTTGCGGCGTTTCGGTGACACGGATCGTCAGATTGCCCTGCGCAATCGCGACACGGTTGATCCGGACATTTTCACCCATCACGATGGTGCCGGTGTTTTCATCAATCACCACACGCGCGATCTGATCGGGTTCAACACGAAGCTGTTCGATATCGGTCAGAAGGGCGACAATATTCTGGTTATAGCGTTCCGGAATGTTCAGCCGCACGGTACCCGGGTCGCTGGCGCGTGCAGCAACTTCACCCAGATAGGCATTAATTGCTTCGGAAACACGGCGCGCAGTGGTGAAGTCCGGGTTGCGCAGGACAACTGACATGTCCTGCATGGAATTCAGGTTAAAGTCGATTTCGCGTTCAACGATGCCGCCATTGGCAATACGTGCCGAGGTCGGAACGCCTTTGACGATGGTTTCAGCATTGCCACCAGCGGAAAAACCGCCAACCGCGAGATTGCCCTGGGCAACGGCATAAACTTCGCCATCAGCACCGACCATCGGGGTCACAAGCAGCGTGCCGCCCTGGAGGCTCTCGGCAGTGCCAATCGCGCTGATATTGACATCAATGCGCGACCCCTGACGCGAAAATGGCGGCAGGGTTGCGGTGGCCATCACGGCCGCGATGTTATCAGACTCAAGGTCCTCGATCTGGTCGCGGACGTTGATACCGAGGCGTTCAAGCATCGCGACCATGCTTTGACGGGTAAATTCTGCATCGCCCAGATCATCGCCGGTACCATTCAAGCCAACCACAAGGCCATAACCCACCAGCATGTTGTCACGCACGCCTTCGAAGTCGGCGATATCCTTGATGCGTGATTGTGCATGTGCAGGGGTAAGCTGCGTCAGGGCAAGCATTCCCAGCGTAAGCATTGCGAGTGCATTGCGTGCTATTTTGCCAAGACCTGTGATCATACTCTTAATTCCGCTTTTACATGGGATGCAGCGCATCCGGCAAATGAGGCGATTGATCGGGTAAACCGCGTTTGCAAAGCTATTTGCGAAAACCATGCCAACTGAGGCTTTCTGCCGATGGCGACCTTTGTGACGCCAAAATCCCCTGAAAACGACGCGTTTAAGGTGGTTTTGCCTCTGTGTCGTCGCGGCGGATGTGCCAACCCGGCATTTTTTTCCCGTTGCGCGTCTGGCATGATTGAGGGAGACTCATTTCTGCAAGTTTGGTGTTTGCCCATTCTCCGGCCGCTTGGGCTGGATGAATGCATCCGACCATGCACTGCATATGTTCATTGAACAGATCGACAACAACTGAGCGGACACGGATCATGAAGGTTAGCGGTTCCAAGGCTGCCGGTACGAGTACTTCATCGCGCAAGAAATCGTCCGGCACATCTGGCGGAAGCAGTTTTGCTGACGCCATGCGTTCGCTCGACTCTTCCGGGGATGCTGGCGGTGCCGCTGGTGTTCGAAGTGCGGGGGCTGTCAGTGCACTTGATGCCTTGCTTGCGCTTCAGCAAAGCGGGGATGCACTGGATTCGCCCAAAAAGGCTGCGATGTTGCGCGCAAAAAGCATGCTCGAGCAGCTTGAGGCTGTGCGAGACGGCTTGCTAAGTGGCCAATTATCCCCCGCACGCCTGCAGCAACTGGTCGGTTTGCTCGACCAGCAGCGCGAAATGATTGATGATCCCGAACTCTCTTCTGTTCTCGACGAGATTGATCTTCGCGCCCGGGTTGAGTTGGCGAAACTTGAAGTTTCCGGCCTGATCTGATTGTTTAATCAAAGGTATTTTCCATAGAAATATCGCAGAATTCTGCGCCTTTGAGGGGTGATTGGCATTTATTTGTTCAATCGGCTTGCACCGTTGGCGCGTGGCCTCTATATTGCCGCGCGATCGATGAGTCCTGTATAGAGGGCATACATGACTATCACTTTACCACCTGACTATCGTCCTGCTGAGGACGAAGAGTTCATGAACCCGCGTCAGCGGGAATATTTCCGCCAGAAACTTTTGACCTGGCGGGCAGAACTTCTGCATGAATCTTCAGAAACATTAGCGAACCTGCAAGATGGCGGGCTTCAGGAACCGGATCTTACCGACCGCGCGTCGGCAGAGACTGACCGGGCACTTGAACTTCGTACTCGTGACAGGGCGCGCAAGCTTATTTCAAAAATTGATGCTGCATTGCGTCGAATTGAAGACGGATCTTATGGTTACTGCGAAGAAACCGACGAGCCGATCAGCTTGAAAAGACTTGAAGCTCGTCCGATTGCGACCCTGAGCATCGAAGCCCAGGAACGCCACGAACGGATGGAGCGCACACGTCGCGACGATTGATCGCGCCGGGTGGAAAAAAAATACTTGGGATCCGGCTTTGCCGATCCTCGTCATGCAACGACATGACATGGTGGGAGATTACTGGTTAGGGATAACCAAAATCACAAAAGCCCGGCCTTCTGGCCGGGCTTTTCGTTTTTGTGTCGCTCTGATGCGAAAAAGGCCACCCGAAGGTGACCTTTGAACGCTTCGCCATGTGGTCAACCGGAACCCGGAAAACGGGATTGAGCCACAAGACTTTTCAAATGTTAGAACGGCAGAATGATGTCGAGAACTTCACTGCCATAGCGTGGCTGCTGAACATCGGAAATGGTTCCGCGGCCACCATATGAAATGCGAGCTTCAGCAATCTTGTCATAGTTGACTTCGTTGGCGGAGCTGATGTCAGCAGCACGAATAACACCGGCAATCTGAACTTCGCGAATTTCACTGTTCACACGAATTTCCTGACGGCCATGAATGACATAGTTGCCGTTCGGCAGAACCTGAATAACGATGGCCGCAACGCGCAAATCAATGGCTTCGTTACGATCAAGGGTTCCAGCACCCCGGTTTGAGGTATTGCTGTCGAAATCCAGCATCGAGGTCGGATCGATGGTTTCGGGCAGCACCTTGGTCATTTCTGCCTCGAGGCCGAACAGGTTCGGAACAGCGAGATCCTCGGAATTGGTGCGCGAACGCACTGTCGTGTTGGCAAGGGCCGCGCGGTCTTCCATTTCAACAACCACAGTCAGGATGTCGCCAACCTGGTTTGCGCGTTGATCCTTGAAGAAGGACCGTGCACCGGCACGCCATAGTGAGTTCGGGTTACGTTCAGCAACCTGCGGGGCCGGCATCGGCAAACTTACCGGGCGATACGCCTCTGACTGTGTCGGGTTATCAATTGACGACAGTTTCGGCGGTTCGCCAACTTCGGAAAGCCGTTTCATCGCGTTGCAGCCTGACAGCAATGCTGTTGCTCCGATGAGCGAGCTGACAAGCGCAATGCGCCGCCATGATATCTGGGTGATTTTAGTAGGCATGAATTCCTCCTGGGTTCCTGCATTTCTTAACGCAAGTACCGTGCCAATTATCAGCTGGTATAAGGGGAAAAGCTTGCCGGGTTGTGTGGTGTTTTGCTGCGTGGATTACTGAGACAAAGCGGGCAGGGCGCGAACTTCGTTCTCGGCCACAACTTCGACCTGAATGGTCTTGTTGCTCGATTGGTTGACCACGCGAATAACATCCCCAAGTGATCCGTCTTCCATTGCCTTGCCGCGTGCAGTCAGGGACATGTTGGCGGTGACCAGGCGAATAATCACAAGCGATCCGCGACGGACCAGAATGGGGTTGCTCAGATCCCGGAACATCAAGGGTTCATTGGGATTGCTGGGCCGCATGACTTCCTTGCCGATAACATCATTGATGTCCCGGATGGCTCCGTTTGGAACGCGTTCGGAACGGAAATCGCGGTATTCGACCTGATCGGAACGGATGACGGAACCGCGCGATACTGGCTCGACCAACACCGGAACGCTTGTTAGCGGGTAATATTTGCCGCTGATCCGATATGTCCGCTGCTGGGCAGTCTGGGCGCCGGTTGTGACGCTGGCAACAAAGCGCTGGGTGCGTGAATTGACCTCGATGGCACTGACGTCAACACTGTTGCGGGCGTCAACGGGCAGATGAATCTGGAAATTGTCACTCGAGAGATCGACCGTGAAGGGACGCTGAATACCATAGTCAACCAGGGAAATTTCGACCGCTTCACGGATTTCATCCATGGTAATCACCTGGCTGGCGCGGGTGATCAGGACCTGATCGGCTGTTGTGCGCGGACGCCATTCGACATTGTGGCGCTGGGCAATCCCGTATAGCCAGCGATAATCAAGAACGGTTTGTTTGCCCGGCTGTGGCGCATGGGCAACGGCAATATCTTGCTGTTGGGGATCAAGCCCGGAAAAGAGATCACCCAAGGTCACGTACTGACCTTCGACAAGGGCATCGGGTTTAAGAAAGACAGAAGAACTGGTCGGCTGATTGTTGCGAAGGTTGTTGCCTTGCGATGATTGCGCCAAAGCGCTCTCTGTCAATGGGGGCAGAGACGCAATTGCGGACAACAGTGCGAGCGCGAGGATTATGTTCTTTATCTTCATCCGCCTACTGTACCACGGAACGGTATAAATCGCGTAAATACAGTTTGCGCAAGTTCGCAGATCATGCGACCGCGACTTGCGCAAACGAAATGCTCTCAGAACCGGAAATTATCGCAGGTTGCTGACGGCGCTCATCATCTCGTCCGTGGTCGAGATCGATTTGGAGTTCATTTCATAAGCGCGCTGCGCCTTGATCAGGTTGGTGATTTCCTGAACCACGTTGACGTTCGAGGATTCAAGATATCCCTGCTGAACCGTGCCATAGCCGACATCCCCCGGGGCGCCGACATTGGCCTGGCCGGATGCTTCGGTTTCAAGGAACAGGTTGTCACCAAGGGCGTTAAGGCCCGGCGGGTTGATAAAGGTCGCAAGCTGAAGCTGACCAAGGTTCTGCGGGGCAACCTGGCCATCGATCTCGGCAAAAACTTCACCGTTGGAGTTGATTGTTACCGAGCGCGCATTGGCCGGAACCGTGATACCCGGCTGAACCGCAAAGCCATCCTTGGTAACAAGCGCGCCGTTGGCATCAAGTTTAAGCGTACCATCGCGGCTATAAGCGGTTTCCCCGCTGGGCAGGTCGATCTGAAGATACCCGCGGCCCTGAATGGCAATATCCAGCTCGTTCTCGGTCATGGTCAGCGAACCCTGACCCATGTAGCGGCCGATTGCGGCGGTCTTCACACCAAGACCAACCTGAACACCGGTTGGCACGATCGTGCCGGTGTCGGAGGACGGCGAACCTGCACGGCGCAAATCCTGATACAGCAGATCCTGGAATTCAGCACGTTGGCGCTTGTAGCCGGTGGTGGTCATGTTGGCGATGTTGTGCGAGGTCACATCCACGTTGGTGGACTGAGCCTGCATGCCCAAAGCGCCGATATCAAGTGACCGCATCTGTCTTCTCCTTCGATTGCGCAGATTTTGCGCTATAATTCGATGTTATCTATCGGGTGCCACTGCCGGTTCAGGCGCGGACATCCCCGAGTTTGTTGATCATGTTGCGCATACGCTCGTTCTCGCTTTCAAGAGAACGGCTGACCGATTGATACGTGCGAAGAACGTCAATCATCTGCGTCATGGCGCTGATTGGATTGACGTTGGATTTTTCCAGCGCGCCCTGAACAATGCCGGGGTTTTCGACAAGCTCGACGGCATCTGCGTTGTTTTCATCTTCCGGCGCACGATAAAGGGTGTTCCCGGTGACGATCATTTCCTGCACGTTATCAACAGTAACCACCTGAAGTTTGCCGATCTGGCCGATATCGGTGGAAATGGATCCGTCGCCCTTGATCTCGATCTGGCCATCTGCCTCGTTAAAGAACAGAGGCTGACCGGCATCACTCAGCACGGGAAAACCGTCATTGGTGATCAACTGGCCGCCCGGATCGAGGGAAAAGTTGCCCGAACGGGTATATTGGACACCGGTTGGCGTTTCGACGGCAAAGAACATGTCCGGCTGGCTAAGCGCCACATCAAGCGGACGATCTGTATGTTCAATGTTGCCGACAGTGGTATTTCTGTATTGCGAGATATCCTGAACCAGCGAGATTTCGCGTTCGCCACGGAACGGCGCGTCCTTGTTCTTTGCGATCCAGTCAGTGAACATCATGCGCTGCTCTTTGTAACCGGTCGTGTTCATGTTTGCCATGTTCTGCGACAGGTTGTTCATCATGCTGCGCAGCGTCTTCTGACGGGACAGTGCAATGTATGAAACGTTTTCCATGGTTGAATTTCCCTTTCAGGACTGTAACTTGACCATCAGGAATGCGATCTGCGTGCCAGTTTGATTAAGTAACTGATTTAAAATAATAAATTTTAAGTTCGGTATTTGTTGCCGGTCGTTTTTTGCGGTGGTTTGACTGAAAGAGCCATTGCTGACTGCCTTGATGGGCAAAGGATTGCTGGGTGGCCGGGCAGATCGGCAAAACATGTCCGGTTTGCAGGGTGGTACAGGGGTATCTCACAATTGCGCCACAAGCCGGATGCTCCGATCCGGCAATTTATTCCGGGATGGCCACGACAGGCTATTGCTTTGCATATCCGGGCTGAACATATGGCGCTGAGATGGTAATATTTGCCGCTGTGACAAATCACCAATAGACCGAAACGCAACATATTTTTAACGTGATAGCGTTATGGCTTTTAATCCGGCACAGTGTTTGCTGGATCAGGAAGATAGAACTTCAAACGCAGGAATTCGCGAAGCGATGGGTGACGACGTCGACGAAATCGAAATGGACGAGGGTGGCGGTGGCCGAAGCAAAAAGATGCTGGTCGTGGTCATTCTGCTTGTGCTGCTTTTGCTGGGCGGCGCTGCGGCGGCGTATTTCACCGGCATGCTTCAGCCGGTGATAGACATGCTGACCGGTGGCGGTGGCGAGCAGACCGAGGAAGTCATCACCGAAGATTCGATTGAAAATGACCCGGGCGTTCCGGAAAATGTCGGCTTTGTCGACTTGCCGGAAATTCTGGTCAATCTGAATACCGGTGGCGGAAAGCAGAGCTACCTTAAAATTCGTGTCAGTCTGGAAGTCGCCGATCAGGGAATGCTGCCGCAGGTCGAACAGATGATGCCGCGCATTGTTGACAACTTTCAGGTCTATCTTCGCGAACTGCGTCCAGAGGATCTTTCCGGGTCAGAGGGGATGTTCAGATTGCGCGAAGAACTTTTGATCCGGGTGAGTGCCGCAGCCAAGCCTGCGAAAATAAACGACGTTTTGTTCAAGGAAATGCTGGTACAATAATCTTGTAGCAGTCCGAATGCCAAATTCAGGAAGCAATCGCTGATGGCTGATGAAGACGAAGATGATGATGCTCTCGCCGCTGAATGGGAAGCCATGGCAGGCGGCGATGACGAGGGTGGAGACGACGGCGGCGAGGACATGGCCGCCGAATGGGAATCCATGCTCGGCGATGATGACGGCGACGATGATGGCGGCGGCGACGATATGGCCGAAGCCATGGGCGGCGGCACATCTGCGCGCGTTCTGAACCAGGACGAAATTGACAGTCTTCTGGGCTTTGATGACGGTTCGGGTGCAGGCGATCAGTCGGGTATTCAGGCGATCATCAACTCGTCGATGGTGGCTTATGAACGACTTCCGATGCTTGAAGTCGTGTTCGACCGCCTTGTGCGTATGATGTCGACATCCTTGCGTAACTTCACATCCGATAACGTCGAAGTCTCGCTTGATAACATCCTGTCGCTGCGTTTCGGTGATTACCTGAACTCGATCCCGTTGCCAGCCATGCTTGGTGTTTTCAAGGCAGAGGAATGGGATAACTACGGACTGCTGACAGTCGATTCAGCGCTGATTTATTCCATCGTGGACGTTTTGTTGGGTGGGCGTCGCGGTACGGCGGCCATGCGTATTGAAGGTCGTCCCTACACCACGATTGAACGTAACCTTGTGGAACGTATGATCCACGTGGTTCTTGGTGATCTTTCGGCTGCGTTTGACCCGCTAAGCCCGGTCACGTTCCGCTTTGAACGCCTTGAAACCAACCCGCGTTTTGCCACCATTGCCCGTCATGCCAACGCCGCCATTGTGGCGAAGCTTCGCATCGACATGGAAGACCGTGGTGGTCGACTTGAACTTCTGATCCCTTATGCGACGCTGGAACCGGTGCGTGAACTTCTGCTTCAGATGTTCATGGGGGAAAAGTTCGGTCGTGACTCCATTTGGGAAAACCACCTCGCAAATGAGCTGTGGCAGACCCATGTTAATCTATTGGCTGTTCTTGACGAACAGATCATGGCCCTTGGCGATGTCCTCAACCTTGAAGTTGGGAACAGACTGGTTCTTAATACTGGTCCGACCTCGCCTGTCGAGGTTCGCTGCGGGGATGTGCCGTTGTTCAAGGGGTTGATGGGGCGCAAGGGTGACAGGATTGCCATTCAGGTTCGTGATCGTGCGCGCATAAACGAGGAAGACTAGCTGATGGACTTCGCGTTCTATCTGGATCTTGTGATGATCGTGCTGTTGGGGGCAACGATTGTCTATGCGATTATTCTGAACCGCAAGCTGGCAGCTTTTCGGCGTAGCCGCGAAGACATGCAGAACTTCCTGACCGCTTTCAATGCCGCCAATGAGCGCGCCGAAACGTCGATCACCGCCCTTAAGGAAATGGCGGAGCAGTCTGGCGAGAGGCTGCGTGAGGATATTGAAAAGGCCAGCGCACTGAACGAAGACCTGAGCTTTATGGTCGATCGTGGTGAAAGCATCGCCAACCGTCTGGAAAAGGCTGCGCGCGACGTTAATTCCGTGCGCCGTACCGCTGGAAACGCGGCCGATGGCATGGCTGCTGGCGGTGATGGTGGAAAATCGGCCGGGGCCGGCAATGCCGGTCTTGGGCGGATGAAGGCGGCCAAAGACCGCAATGATGTCATTGACGACCGTGATCGCGTCGGTGTTGAAACCCGTGCCGAAGAACTTGCCGCCAGAATGGTCGGCGAGATCGAGCGCGGGGGAAATGGCCCGGTCGATGAGGGCTATGACCGTGAAGAGCCCGCGCGTTCGGGGGGATCATATGGCAGTCGGGCGGATGTGTCCGATCCCTATGATCAGGATGAAGATGCGGGACGTTCCGAGGCAGAACGTGAATTGCTGGCGGCCTTGCGGTCGGTTCGATAAGAAGTTTCAAGCAACGAATTTGCGTTGTTGTCGGTCTTGAGATTACGAGTTTTCTATATATCTAATGGGTAGGATCCCGTTCCACTGGAGCGGACAGAAATCAATCGGGAAGGAGCATGGGCACTTTGTGCCGACATGCTTGGGTGTGTGAATGTCAGGTGTGCGTATTCTGCCGTTGGTCGTTCTGGTTGGCGTGATGGTGCTTTCGATGCGGGTGGTCAACCTGTTTTCGTATGACTCCGCCAAGCCGGAAACGGCAGAGAATAAAGGTGTCAGCGTGGTGCAGATGGCCCAGGCGCAGGCACCGGCACCCGATCCTGCCGCCGAACAGGCCGCGACACCGGAAAATGGCGATCCGGGTCTGGATAACCCGGAAGGGCTTACCATGGAAGGTGAGCCGATTGACGGTGTCACGGGTAACCCCGACGTGCCGCCGATGCTGGGCGGTGATCCGACCCTTTTCACCCAGGAAGAAATTGACCTGTTGCAGAACCTGTCGGTCCGCCGTGTCGAGCTGGACCGCAAGGAGCAGCGCCTTGACGAGCGTGAAAGCCTGATTGCTGCCGCCGAAGCGCGCATCGATGCCAAGATTGAGGAAATGAAATCCCTGAAATCGGCCATCGAAGGTCTGGTCGAAACCAAGGAAGCGCAGGAAGATGATCGGATCAAAAAGCTGATCAGCGTTTATGAAAAAATGAAGCCGAAAGATGCGGCACGCATCTGGAACGATCTTGATATGGATATTCTTTTGCAGGTCGCACTGGGCATGCGCGAAGCCAACACCGCAGCGGTTCTGTCAGAAATGACGCCGGATCGTGCGCGCGCGCTGACGTCCGAGCTGGCCTACAAGCAGGATATCAACATGTTACCGCTTCAATAGCGGAATGCTGCAAAGGATTGACCGCACGGCCCGAATGGGAAAGAGTGGCCGTTGGGGGAGAATTTTTGAGCGAAGACAACGTGGTGGCGAATTTAATCGTGGGTTAAACATCTTGATTAACCAATATTAAATAGGTACATCACGATTATTAGGGGCCTTGTTACTATGCGGAAGTATGGTAGGCAAGGGTGGGAGATCAGATAGCTGATGGAGTTGTGAATGGCCGTCGATCCGAATATGCCGATCCTGATTGTGGATGATTACAAAACCATGTTGCGTATCATCCGTAACCTTCTGCGGCAGCTCAACTTTACGAATATTGAAGAAGCGACCGATGGTAGCATGGCGCTTCGCAAACTGCGTGAGGCTCCGTTCAGCCTCGTGATTTCCGACTGGAACATGGAGCCGATGACCGGTCTTCAGCTTCTGAAGGAAGTCCGCGCAGACGCAAAACTGAAGGATATGCCCTTCATCATGATCACCGCTGAAGCCAAGACCGAGAACGTGGTCATGGCGAAAAAGGCAGGCGTCTCCAACTATATCGTCAAGCCGTTCAACGCAGAGACGTTGAAAGGCAAGATGAAGACTGTCATTGGTGATTTCTGATCAGGAGCGCGGGGCAGGTGTCCCGCGATACCGCTATGTCTAAGGCGACCAAAGACGAACTACGTCAGTTGTTGAATGATCTTCAGGCTCGCCTTGACGGTGATGACCTGAAGGTCGAACAATTGTCCGATCTGATGGATCAGTTGTCGCGCTTTATGGGCGATAAACCGACCGATGATCAGAAACGTTTGTTTGGCGAGCTCGATGAGCTTTCCGGCATCATTCGCAAGATGAAATCGGAAATCGCCTCGCTTCGTCCGGACGATATCAAGGCCGAGTATATCCCCAACGCAACCGACGAGCTTGATGCCATCGTCGATGCGACTGCCGGGGCGACGCACGAAATCCTTGATGCCATGGACACGCTTGAAGAATTCGCAAGCACCTTGCCGCCAGAACAGGCCGAAATCGTGACCAGTGCGACGATGCGCGTTTACGAAGCCTGTAACTTCCAGGATATCACGGGCCAGCGCACCACCAAGGTGATCAAAGCCCTGAAATCCATCGAAGAACGCGTTGAAGGGCTTGTGACGGCATTTGGTGATGAAATTGCCAAATATGCTGCTGCCAACCCGCGGAAGAAAAAAGAACCGGAAGGCGAAGAGGCTTTGCTGAACGGTCCGCAGCTTGAAGGAAAAGGCGTAACGCAGGCCGACATCGACGCGATGTTTAACTAAGTGGCGTTATCATGGCGGAGATAGAGGACGATGGACCGACACCACCTTCCCCCCCTACAAACGGGGCAGTGGCGTTGTTTCTGGCGCTCTATCTTCTTCTGCTAGCCTTTTTCATTCTGCTCAATACCATTTCGACCTTTGAAGAGGTCAAAACCCGTGAAGTGCAGGAAAGCCTTTCCTCGGCATTTGCGGCCATTCTCCCGCCGACAACCAGTCTGCAGACCGTGACCTCCATCGAAGGGCCAACGGTATCAGCACAGGAAACCCAGGACAAGCTGGGGCATCTTTTTGAAACCGCCATCAAAGTGGTCCGGGTTGAAGTCATTCAGCCGGGCAAACTGATGGAGGTCATCATGCACGTTGATCAGCTGTTTGATACCAATTCCATTCTGGTCCGCGAAAGACAGGCCGATTTTATGCGCCAGCTTGCCGAAGTGCTGGCTGATGACGATGGGTATGCCTCCTACGAGATGGAAATGGTCATGGGCAGCCAGATCGAAGACAAAGGCACGATCCAGATTGAAAACAATCTTCAGATCGCCCAAGCCGGATCATTTGCCCGCGAGCTGACCGATGTCGGCGCACCCGAAGACCGTTTCTTTGTCGGGATTGATCCGGGTGCCGACCCGTTCATCGTGACGTTCCGCTTTTTCTGGAATTTCGGTCCCAAGGAAGCGCCGGAGCCGATCAATCGTAACGGCAATGGAAATGAAACGCCGGCTGCAACGCCGACCTCCACGACGCCGGACTCTGGTGCGAATGGCGGTGGTTCGGGCGGGCAGACGGGTGCTGTCGCGCCACAACAATTCATGATCCCGCCGGCAAATGGTGGCGCGCAGCCATCCATTTCCCAGCCGATCCCGCTTGGACCACAAGCATCGGGAGGTGGCGGATGAGCGAAGACGCACCACGCAAGCCAGAGGTCAAGGGCCCGCCGCCCTGGATGCTTAGTCTGGCGGATCTGATTTCGCTGCTGCTGACATTCTTTGTCATGCTGTTTGCCATGTCCAAGGTCAAGATCGATCGCTGGGACGAGGTCGTTGATGCCTTGTCGCAATCGATCAAGCCTTCGCCGGTTGAAGATACCGACGAGCCGATGGCGAACATGAACATTCCGCGTGTGTATCGCAAACCGGCAATGAACCTTGATTATCTCAGTGCCGTGATTGACGACGCGATTGATGACAACCCGGTCCTTGGGGATGCGCGCATGTCGCGCGAAGCCGACAAACTGGTGATTTCCCTGCCGGGTGATATTCTGTTTGTTGCCGGTAGTTCGGATATGACACCCAAGGCGCAACAGGCGTTGTTTGTGCTTGGCGGGGTGTTGCGAAATATCGGTAACCGTATCGGTGTTCAGGGGCATACCGATCCGCGGCCGCTTAGCGGGCGCGGGCAATATGCATCGAACTGGGAACTTTCGCTGGCCCGTGCCGGGGCTGTTGCCAACGAGTTAAAGCAATCCGGTTACACAGATTACATAAATATTTACGGATTTGCGGCATCAAGATACGACCAGCTTCCCAAACTCTTGGATGAGGAGGCGCGATTTGCAATGGCGCGCCGGGTCGACATTGTAATCGAGCCTCACGGGGGAAGCGGGATCGGAGGCACGTAAGTATGGCGAAACTTGCCGTGCGCATCCTGCTGGCGGTTGCAATTGCGACCACCACGGCAATGGTTTTGCCTTATAGCGGAATGCGCCCTGCAATAGCCCAGGTGGCGGACCCTGTTATCATCCGCTCCGGGCTTCATAACGGGTATGGCCGAATTGTTCTGCAATGGAACGAGCCGGTCAACTACACCGCCGAGATCATCGGCGACCAGTTGGTCGTGCGGTTCGATCAGCCATTGGTGGCTTCGTTGCGCGGTGTTCTGACGCCGGTTTCGCGCTATATTTCCGATGCATTCTTTGATCCCGATGGGCGCACAATCGCCTTTGTGCTGAGTGATGATTACGAAGTGCGCGCGTTTAACGTCGGCAGCAACGTCGTCCTGGACATCCTCGATAAACCCGACGCACCGGCACCCTCCGTACCAACACCCCAGGCGCGTCCCGCACAGGATGACCAAACCCCCGAAATAACCCCGGCGCCGACAACGCCGGTTGAAACCGTTGCCGATAACCCGGCAGAACTGGCGGAGCTTGACGTGCGGGTTGGACGCCATCCGACTTTCTATCGTCTGGTGTTTGACTGGCCAAACCGCACCGATTACGTCCTTGAAGGGGCGCAAGGCGCGCAAACCATCGCGTTTGATGCGCCGGCCCGGATCAATGCCAACGATATTTCAAGACGCCTGCCTGAAGGTGTGCGTGTGCGCCAGGGCGACACCAATCCGCTGGATGTCGTTGTCGAAACGACCCCGGCGCGACAATTGCGCCATTTCCGGTCTGGCAACAAGGTCGTGGTTGATATCATGGGCGTGCAGCGTGCTCCGGCAACCACCACCGCGCAAACCCGCACGACAGACACGCCAGAGGCCGGGGTGACAACCCCAGCGCCGCCTGCGCCCGCAACCCAGTCTGCGCAGAATGGAGATGCGGCGCCGGACGTTTCCGATGCAGGCGTGCCAACGTCTGAAGAGGGCGCGCTTGACCCCAACTCCCCCGAAGCCCTTGCCCAAGCCGCGCAGAATGCAGGCAATACCGTTCGAACCAACGGGCAGGCACCGATCGAACGGCAAAGCATCGGCGATCTTGTCGTCACTGTTGATCAGACCGCGACCGAACTGACGCTTGGTTTCCCGTTTGGTCAGCCGGGCGGGGCGGCGGTATGGTCGCGCGCCGGGTTCTTGTGGTTGGCGTTTGATGTGCGTGCCAACCTCAACCTTGATAACGTGCGCCAACAGGCTGCCCAGATCATCGGCGTTGTCGAACAGATCGAAAGCCCGTACGCAACGATTGTCCGCATGACAATCCCGGAGGGCATCGGACTTTACACTGGCCGGAGTGAAACGGGTGATTGGCGCATCACCATGCAGCAAGGCATCATGCAGCCGGTTGAAAAGCTGGGTCCGTCGATTGAATTGGACGAACAGACCCGTGCGCGCCTGATCGTACCCCTTGAGGATGTCGGGCCGATTATCCCGATTGATGATCCCGAAGTCGGCGACACCCTGCGCGTGACCACGACAACCCAGAACGGCTATGGCATCGAGGTTGCGCTGCGCTATCCGGAATTTGAAGTTCTGCCATCCGTTCAGGGTGTGGTCGTTGCCCCGATGAATGACAGCGTGCAGGTCGCAGGGCGCGATGATGGACAGGCTGTGATTGTTACCGCCGAAGATGGTCTTAATATCTCACCGGAAGGTGCGCGGTTGCTGGCCTCGGCAACCGGTGTGCGTGCCCAAACAGGTGATGGCCGCGAAGGTCTTATTTTCGAGCTGGATGACTGGCGGCGCGGTGGACTGGATCAATACAACAAAACCATTCGTGGGCTGCGCCGGAAGATTGCAGAATCCGGTGACGAGCATCGCAACAAGGCGCGTCTTGATTTGGCCCAGTATTATCTAGCCAACGGATTGGGCCCCGAAGCCGATGCGGTGATTTCCGCAATGGAACACGATGATCCGCTGATTGCACAGCGATTGCAGTTCCGTGCGCTTAAGGCTGCGGTCAAGTTCCTGAACCGGGAATATGAAGAGGCCGAACGCCTGCTGGAAGATGAACGCCTGCGCAAGATCCCAGAGATGCAGCTTTGGCGGGCGGTGACCCTGGCTGCGCGCGGGCGTCCGAACGAAGGTGCGCGGGACCTTCTTGAAAGTGTTCATATCCTTGATTATTACCCGCCCGAATTGCTGTCGCGTCTGGTGCCGATTGCAACCGAACAGGCCTTGATAGTCGGCAACCCAGAGGCCGGCATGGACATGATCGAAAAGATGCTGGTGACCCCGGGTCTTTCCGAAAGCAAGATCATGGATATCCAGTACCTCAAGGGTATTTTCGAAGAAGAAGCTGGCGAGCTTGAGCAGGCTGTTGCGACCTGGGATCAGGTGGCAGAGGGTGAAAACCGCAAGGCGCGCGCGCATGCGATCTTTGACCGCACCGAACTTCTGATGCGGCTTGAACGCCTGACGGTCGAAGATGCGATCGAACAGCTTCAGAAGCTGCGTTTTGCATGGCGCGGTGATGCATTCGAGATGGCGTTGCTTAAACGGATTGGCGAACTGCAGATCGAGAACAAGGATTTCCGCGAAGGGCTTAATACCCTGCGTCAGGTCGCGATCTTCTTCCCGAATATGCCGGTGGCGACCGAGGCAACCGACATGATGCACAAGACTTTCGAAAACCTGTATCTCGGCGAGGAAATCAATAATATCTCGGCGATCAAGGCGGTTGCGCTTTATGACGAGTTCCGCGAACTGACGCCGGCGGGTGACAAGGGCGACGAACTTATTCGCCGTCTTGCCGACCGCATGGTTGATGTCGAACTGTTTGAACGCGCCGAGGAACTCCTTGAACATCAGGTCGACTTCCGTCTGACCGGGGTGGAAAAGGCCCGGGTCGGGGCGCGACTGGCCTTGGTTTATCTTCTTGATAGCAAGCCCGAGGAAACCATCCGCATTATCGACGAGACCGAAGTGCCCGGCGTTTCCGACGAACTTGCCACCCAGCGCCGACACCTTCGGGCGCGTGCCCTGCTTGATACGGATCGCGGTGTCGAGGCAATTACGTCGCTTGAAGGCGACTATTCGCGCAATGCCGAATTGTTGCGGATCGACCATTATCGCAATACCCGCGACTATATGTCGGCCGCCGAGACGTTCCAGCGACTGGTCGGTGAAGAGCCGTTCGATGAAAACGGCATCTCTGATGAGCGTGGCCGATACATGCTCAATTGGGCGGTTAATCTGGCGATGGCCGGGCAGGAACGCACCCTTAACATGCTCAAGCGGCGCTATGGCGAAGTCATGGCCCAAAGCCCCTATGCCGAGGCCTTCAGCCTGATCACATCTTCACCGACCCAAGGGTTGATCGATTACCGGACGCTTGCCGATCGCGTCGACGAAGTAGAAGAGTTCCAAGGTTTCCTTGCAACCTATCGAGACCAGTTGGAAAAGTCGCAGCTTAGTGCTATAAATTAACGTTCAATAACTATATGGTGGCGCCTTTTTCGCCCAACGTGGGTGCAAGCGCTATGATTCTGTTGGATTTTTTTTGAGCGGTGAAGAGTGTAGTGCTGTGATGGATCGTGCACTTAAAATGGTCTATTACGATGAGGCAAATGTCGAAAAAGACATTTTCGCCCAGCTTTCGCTTGCCCAAAAGCATTATCTGGGCGACGGCATGCCGCGTGATGAGTCCGCGACCCGCCGCATCCTTGACCAAATTCACAGACAGAGCCGTGCTTTTGCGGCTGTTTGCTATGGTTATATGCGCAGCAAGGGACTCGGCGTTGCCGAGGATCTTGGCGAAGGCCAGCAATGGTACCGCGAAGCGGCTTATTGGTTTAACGAAGAAGCTGCTGCCGGTGGTCCGGTATCGGCAAACAACCTTGGTTATCTCTATGCCAAGGGGCTTGGCGTTCAGGAAAATGCCGAAACGGCGGCGCATTGGTTTGAAGAGGCGATCGAGTTCGGCTCTGTCGCAGCACTTTACAACCTTGGTGTTTGCTACCTGAACGGTTGGGGCGTGCCGCAGGACGACGAAAAGGCTGTGTCGTATTTCGAACGCGCAAGCGAACTGAATGACCCGTCTGCTGCCAGCGTTCTGGCATACCTTTATCTTGAAGGCCGCGGGGTTCGTCGCGATCCGTCGAAGTCGTTCGAGTTTAACATGCGCGCGGCCCGTGCCGGCAGTGTCGAGGCCGCATCGGCCCTTGGCTATGCCCTTGGTGTCGGGCTTGGCGCGGAACGCAATATCGCCGAAAGCATCAGCTGGTTCGAACTCGCCGCGAGCGAAGGAGATGCCTATGCCCAGGCGAACCTTGCGATGTATTTCTGCCATTCATCGGATTTGAAACTGTTTGACCGTGGCTGGAAGATGTTGAGCCATGCGGTTAATCAGGGGGATGCATCTGCGAAATATCAGATGACCCAGATCCAGATTTTCGGTGTGCCGCACCGCGAACCCGATTACGCCAATGCGCTGGATCTTGCCATGGATCTGGCCGAGCTTGGCCATCCGGGCGGTTATCACCTGATCGGTGTAATGTACGAACACGGCCTTGGTGTGCCGGTTGATATGGTGCGTGCAGCGACCTGGTATGAGCGCGCCGCCCGCAAGGGATCGGCAAATGGTCAGGCAGCACTTGGACGCCTTTATGCGATTGGCAGTGGCGTCGAACAGGACAATATTCTGGCCTATTACTGGCTGAAAATGTCGGCACCGACCGAAGGCAGTCAGGCGCAGCGCGAAATGGGGGCAATCCATGCCCGTATGAGCGAGGATGAACGCAAGGTGGCCGAAAAATACGTGGTGGAAAATCCCGGTCCGCGTCGCGGCAGCTTTGGCCTCAAGCCACTTGAACAGGATGTTTTCAAATCCGGCCGCCGCCAAGGCTAGGACCGGATAACCGTTGGGCGCCAAAGCCCAAGTCTAGGGAAGACCAAAAGCCGTCCTGCGCTGCAGGCGGCTTTTTTATTTGGCGGTCGGGTTGGAGGGATGGTGTTGTTACCAACGGCGCTGGATACAGGAAAACTAATCCGTTGATGCCATCTGAATTTGAGTTATGGTTTTAAAATCAGTTCGTTAACCCCATTAATTTCCGACTTGCGCCGCAAGGCCCGCAACACCCGGTGACCGAGGTCCAAATGCAAGATGATCTGGCGTCGGTCTGGGAAGCGACCGCGAATAACGCCCCCGAAACGCAAAAGCCCGAAGGCGAATACGCCTGCGATGTCTTGGTCGTCGGTGGCGGTTTTACCGGTATGTCCTGCGCGCTTCAGCTTGCCAAGGGCGGTGCGTCGGTGATTGTGGTGGATACTATTCGGCCGGGTTTTGGTGCGTCCGGGCGCAATGGCGGGCAGGTGATCCCGGGGCTTAAACACGACCCGGGCAAGATAGACCGGCTTTATGGCGAATTCTCAACCGCGTTTGCCGGTAAAACCGCCGAGACAACATTCAACCTGATCAAGGAAAACGACATTGACTGTGACGCCGCGCCAAGTGGCTGGATACAGGGTTCGGTCAAGCGCGATCATCTTGGCTGGTTGGAAACCCGCATGGGCGAATGGCAGACACGCGGGGCAGATGTCAAAATGCTCGATACCGCCGAAATTCAGGCCCTTACGGGGAGCCAGCGCCTTGTCGGTGGTTGGCTCGATAACCGGGCAGGTCAGCTTCATCCGTTAAAGTATATCCGCGGTCTGACGCGGGCAGCCCAAGCGGCAAGTTGTCGGGTATTTGCACCTGCACCGGTTCAGCGCGTTAAAAGCATTTCCGGGAAATGGCATGCCGAGATTGGTGATGGCACGGCATCCATAACAAGCGACCATCTGGTGGTTGCAACAAACGCCTATTCCGGCGACCTGTTTCCGAAATTGCGCAAAAGCCTGATCCCGGTAAACAGCTTTCAGGTGGCAACAGCGCCACTGAGTGAAGAACAGCTTGCGACAGTGCTACCGACCAAAACACCCGTTTCCGACAGCCGCCGGATTGGTAATTATTTCCGCATCGGTCCGGGCGGACGCCTGATGATCGGGGGGCGGGGATCCTTTGCTGATCCCGTCAGTCGCGCGGCATTCAGGGGGATCATCTCGGAACTGCATGCCTATTATCCGTGGACGAAGTCAGTTCCGATTGAGTTTTGCTGGTCGGGCCGTCTTGCAATGACTTATGACCATTTGCCGCATATTCATCGCCCGGTGGACAATATGACGATGGCGGTTGGCTATAACGGGCGCGGGGTTGCTTTGTCGACGTCACTGGGCAAGGCAATTGCCGATAACCTGTTGGCGCCCGATACGCCGTTGCCCCTGCGTTTCAGTGACATCAGCCCGTTGATTGCCCATGACATGCATCGTACCTATGCGACGATGGCAATCTGGTATTATCGCCTGCGCGATTACCTCGAAAGCTGAGATAAGCTGTTTTTCTGTTGTCTGGGATGCGACGTTTTTGGCCCGTCGGCCTATCCGCCGAAGCTTTCCACGAGTGATCCGGCAATCAGGTACCAGCCATCCACCATCACAAAGAAGATCAGTTTGAACGGCAGGGAAATGATGACCGGCGGCAGCATCATCATACCCATCGACATCAGGATACTGGCGACCACCATGTCGATGATCAAAAACGGAATAAACAGCAAGAAGCCGATTTCGAACGCACGGCGCAATTCACTGATCATGAAGGCCGGGATCAGCGAGCGCAGCGGGATGTCGTCGGGGGATGTGATTTCATCGATCCCCGCCAGATTGACGAACAACTGAAGATCACGTTCGCGGACCTGGGTCATCATGAAATCATGAACCGGTTTGACGGACCGTTCGAACCCTTCGAATTCATCGATGTTGCCATTGATCATCGGCTCCAGACCCTCGTCCCAGACGCGTTCCAGGGTTGGCATCATGATAAACAGGGTCAGGAACATGGCCAGACTGATCAGAACCTGGTTCGGTGGCGATTGCTGAATGCCAAGGGCGGTTCGAAGCAGGCTGAGAACCACAATAATACGGGTAAAGGACGTCACCATCATCAGGATGGCCGGCGCGATGGACAGAACCGTGATCAGGCCGATCAACTGGATCAGCCGTCCCGATGATGTCACCCCGGGGCCGTCGCCAAGATCAAAGTTGAATGATTGCGCATGAACGGTATCGCCGCCGGCCATGATGGCGATCAGCGGGATCAGCGACCAGATTGCGCAAAGCGTTAACCAGCGCGGCGCGCGCCAACCAGTTTTGGTCGGTTTCACATCCTGGGTGCGTGCTGATGGTGATGGGATGCCACGGTTCATGCAGGCGCATTCCTGTCAGTCTGATCGATGTCTTTTGGGCTGTCGGCCGTGATCGAGCTATCCGAAGATGCGGGGATTTCATCGGCAAGGCTCTGATTGCCAAGGATTTCGCTGAATTGTGTGCCGATATTACGTTCGATCACGGTGTCGCCATTCGGGCCAAGCATGACAAGATGTTCAGTGTCATCACGTTTGAGCAGAACCAGACGGCGTTTGGTATCGACCGGGACGACCTCAACAACGGCCAGGCGTCTTTTTACACCACGGCGGTTGATGTTGCGTGCACCGGGTACAAACCGTCGTGCCAGAAGGGCAAACACGCCAATAATCCCCAGCACAAAAAGCAGGGCGGCCACAAACCGGAAATAGGCGCTTAGTTCCATCAGGCAGTTTTCCCCGTCGACAACCTGTGACGCTCAGTCGGCAGGTTGATCTTGAAACGATCACCTGCCTTCGTGTTTCTGTTTACCGCGCCGTGCAAGTGCAGGCAAGGCAGCATCCACATGCACTGCCCCCAAAGGTCGGTTTCAAGGGCCGGTTTTAAATCAGCACCTTAGTAGACTGGACCTATTTCGTGCGGGCGGCCTGCGCATAGGCATTTGTTGCCTGTGCGGTGTTGCTGATGCCGCGCAGCTGGCGCTGGATGTCGCTATATTCCTGCTGCATGCGGGTTTCGAACTCTGCCAGTTCCTCGCTCAATGCGGCAAGCAACGGGGCAACATCCTGACGCTGGTCCGGGGCCATGGTGCGGGCCTTCTCGCACAGATCGGCAATGCGGCTTTCAAGCGCTGCCAGTTCAACCACCTTGCCGTCTTCAAGGTATCGCTGTCCGGTGCGGATCAATGACAGGACGCGCTTCAGGTCGTTCTTGAACTGATCGGGCTTGTACTGTTCTGGGCTCATGATGGGCCTTCCCCGTTTACGTCATTATTTGGTGTGGCCATGATCTGATCTTCGGGATCTGACTGGCTGCGCGACGGACCGCCATAGATGCGATTGATCCGGTATATATAGTTCAAAATCTCGGCGACGGCTGCAAAGGCTTCGAGCGGGATTTCGCTTTCAACATCGACAGCCATCAGAATTTCGGTCAGGTCACTGTCCTTGCGGACCTTGATGCCGTTGGCAAAGGCGACTTGCAATATCTGTTCCGCAACGCTGCCTTCACCCTTGGCACTTAATGTCGGGGCATTATCCTTCCCATGCCGATACCGCAGCGCGACCGCCTTTTGGTCATGCGCACCCGGTGCGGCAAGATTTTCCGTCCTGCTTGCCGGGGTGTCGGTAATGTCATAGGTGGGCTTTTTCCCGCTCATTCGGTTCTTCAACTCAGGACGGTTTGCCGTGTCAGTCTGCGGCGATCAACCTCAATAGCGTCGACCATAGACCCAAGATGGTCAACAAATCGTTGTCGCCGACAACTGCGATGAGTAGCCGCGCAAACGACCGTCAGATGACACAGTCGATAATCATCGGGCTGAGATGTTTTGGATGCGGGATGTCAGTGGGGTGGGTATTTAAGCGATAAGCGGGGCGGAGGTATAAGGCCTAATCGTCGCTGGAATCGCTCTTTTTCTCGGACGCGGTCTTGTCGGATGATCCGACAGTGCCGAGGTGGCGAATAAGATCTTCGCTGACCGCTGCCGAACGGTTTTCTTCCTGAATGCGATCATAAAGTTCGCGACGCAGAACCTGAACATCTTCGGGGAAGGTGAAGCCGAGCTTTACGGTCTTGCCGCGCACCTCAACGACAGTGACTTCAATATTGTCATCAATGACAACGGAGTCGCCAACTTTTCGTGTGAGATAGAGCATGCAATGTCCCGGTTTCGATAGATAGATGACAAATATAATTCGTCAGATGAGCTCAATATGCCCGGTTTCATACTCGGGGTCTAGTACCCGCAGTGATTAGAACGAAATGCGGGCAAATTCAACGCTGTTTTTATGTTTGGCACGCTACGTGCATTTGTATTGGCAGGATTTATCGGGGCGGCAAAAACGGCCCTTCGAACGATCCGGGTCCGATCAGGGCGTGATGTTAACTTCGGCTTTACCCGCGCACTCAATACTGCAAGACGCGCAGACAAGGAGCAGGAAATGGATATCGGCAAACTTGGCATGTTCGCCAACCTCAAAGAGAAGATGGACTGGCTGACTCAGCGTCAGGAAGTCATCGCGCAGAATATTGCTAACTCCGATACGCCGAACTACCGCGCCAACGATCTTAAGGAATTCGACCCGAAGAATATCGGCCGCGACCGTCAGTTCATCCTTGCGATGCAGGCGACCACGCCGGGCCATAGTCAGGGTCTTAACAAACCGCAGAACTTCAAGGACGAGGAAGTGCGCAAGAACTATGAAGTCGCACCGGGCAAAAACGCCGTCATCCTTGAAGAACAGATGGTCAAGATGAACGAAAACCAGGTCGATTATCAGACCATGACCCGTCTGTATGCCAAACAGAAATCAATGTTCATTTCGGCCCTTGGCCGCATTTAACCTGTCGTTAGAGAGTAAGAACCATGGAACTTTACAAGGCTTTTAAAATCTCGGCTGCCGGTATGCGCGCACAGGGTACCCGTCTTCGTGTTGCGGCTGAAAACGTTGCCAACGCAGACAGCCTTGCAACGGCACCGGGGCAGGAGCCCTATCGCCGTAAGCTTCTGACGTTTAAAAACGTCATGGACCGCGAAGTTGGCGTTGAGATGGTCAAGGTCAATAAGGTGATGCCGGATCGCTCTGATTTTGGTATGAGATATGAACCAAGCCATCCGGCAGCAAACGATCAGGGCTATGTTCAGACCCCGAACGTTGAAACGCTGGTCGAAATGATGGATATGCGCGAAGCACAGCGTTCATACGAGGCCAACCTCAATGTGATCCAGTCATCGCGCAGTATGTTGCTCAAGACCCTTGATATCCTGCAGTAGGCAGTCGATATAACGGGACAAGAACACGCTTAAGGATTGATACCCATGGTCGCAAGCTTCAACGATGCTATTTCTGCCTACCGTAATGCGGCCGCTGGCAAGACCAACACCGTTACGGAAACCGTAACCGGTTCGGGCCAGTCCGTGAATCCGGGGGAAAGTTTTGCCGACATGGTCAAGGGGGCGGCATATGATGCCCGCGATACCATGAAAGTCAGCGAACAGATGACCCAAAAGGCCATTACCGGTGATGCCGAACTGCACGAAGTGGTGACTGCGGTATCCGCCGCCGAAGTTACCCTGCGTACCGTTGTCTCGGTTCGTGACAAGGCCGTTGAAGCCTATCAGAGCATTCTCAACATGCCGGTTTGATCGGCATTTTCAGACGCCCTTGATAAAACCGCGCGATCATTCGTGCGGTTTTTGTGTTTTTGGGGAAATCCGCAAGGAAGCGTTTGATAAGTCAGGAAATCATGGCAAAACCCGTGATAAATCCTGTATGAAGGATAAAGGCCCGAAGCGGCCCGCATGACAAGACGGCGAAACAGGAAGACCCGATGGATCAAGCTGAAATCATGGACGTGGCCTATGACGCGGTGTGGACACTGCTGAAAGTCACCACGCCGTTGATGCTTATTGCGCTTGGGGTTGGCCTGATCATCGCCCTGTTTCAGGCCCTGACACAGATTCAGGAAATGACACTGACCTTCGTGCCCAAAATTCTGGTGATCTTCATCGCGCTTCTGGTTTTGCTGCCATGGATGATGACCGAGATGGTTGAATTTATGGGCCGAATGGTTGACCACTTTATCGGGCTACCGAATTAGCGTTAAACCCGCCGCCCGCCAGCGTGAATGAGTAAGGCAGTCGAAGACGACATGGATCTTCAAGAACTTCTTACGCTGAATGTTTACGTCGTCCTGATGACTTTCGCCAGGGTGGGGGCGGCCTTTGCCTTTATGCCGGGTATCGGGGCGCGTGCCGTTCCGGCACGCGCGCGCCTGTTGTTTGCCTTTTGGGTGGCGGTTGTCATTTCGCCGTTGGCCGGGCCGCTTTTCCCGCCACAGCCCGCTGATGCGCCGTCTCTTCTGGTGGGTATCGGATATGAAGTCACGGTGGGATTGTTCTTTGCCCTGTTCGCCCAGGTGATGATGGCCGGAATCCAGACTGCCGGGTCGATTATTGCCTATCTGTCATCGATGGCGAACGCCTTCACCGCCGATCCGTTGTCCGGGGCGCAAAGTGCTGTGACCGGTAATTTCCTGATGCAGGTCGGGTTGGTGTTGCTGTTTGCCACCGGGATGGATCACCTGATGATCCAGGCGGTGTTTGAAAGCTATACCCTGTTTCCGCCGGGCGGTGTTTTGCCGGTTGGTGATATGAGCGAGTTTTTTGCAAGGGCGCTGAATGACAGCTTCGCGATTGCAATGCAGATGTCGGCACCGTTTCTGGTGGTCGCGATCTGTTTGCAGATTGCGTTGGGTCTGCTTAACAAGCTGATGCCGCAATTGCCGGTGTTCTTTGTCGCGATGCCGGTCCAGATCGCGATCGCACTGCTTTTGTTGACCTTGGCCCTGCCATCCATGATGATGGTTTATCTTGCATATTTCGAGAACGGGCTTGAGGCGTTTCTTAGTCCGTAAGGCAATGACGGGCAGCATTTTCCCCCGCATTGCCAAGCATGGGTTTGCCAATGGCAGAAGAAGACGACAGCCAAAAGACAGAAGACCCCACAAGTAAAAAGCTTGAGGACGCGCGAAAGAAAGGTCAGGTGCCGGTTTCCAAGGAAGTCGGCAACTTCATGATCCTGTTCGGCGGTGGTCTTGTCATGACCATGCTCGGGCCGAGCATGGCCGCAAGCGTTCGTGATCTTGCTGTCGGTTTCCTTGAGCATCCGCACCGATTTGACGTCACCCAGGCGGGCATTCCCGGTCTGTTTGAAGACGTGATTTTGGGCATGCTTTGGGTTCTGGGCATTCCGTTTGTGCTGTTGATGTTTTTTGCCGCAGCCGGGCATATTGTCCAGAACGGTATCGTTGTTGCGATGGAACGGATCGAACCCAAGCCCGATAAACTGAACCCGCTGACCGGGCTCAAGAACCTGTTTTCGATGAAAAGCATGGTCGAGTTTGTCAAAAACGTCAGCAAGATCATCCTTGTTGGGGTTGTGCTGGGCCTCGTGATCGTGCCTGAACTGATGGACGTTGAACTGTATCCCCAGCTGTCGCTCGGCCTGACGCTGGAACGCCTTTACGACATGATTGTGATCCTGCTGATTGCGACGATCTCGCTCACTGCGGTGATTGCCGGGCTCGACTTTGCCTATCAGAAGTACGAGTTCAATCAGAAAATGAAAATGTCCAAGCAGGAGATCAAGGACGAATACAAACAGACCGAGGGTAGCCCCGAGATCAAGGCAAAGGTCCGCCAGATCAGGATGGAACGCGCCCAGCAGCGCATGATGTCAAACGTGCCCAAGGCCGACGTGGTCATCACCAACCCGACGCACTTTGCCGTCGCCCTGCAATATGACATCGATACCATGGGGGCCCCGGTTTGTATCGCCAAGGGGCAGGACAATGTCGCGCTTAAAATTCGTGAAGTTGCCGAGGAGCACAACATCACGATCATGGAAAACCCGCCGGTTGCGCGTGCCCTGTTTGCCACCGTTGAAATCGATCAGGAAATACCGCCCGAGCACTACAAGGCCGTTGCCGAAATCATCTCGTTCGTTTTCCGTCAACGTGGCAAGAAGCTTGGATAGTAAGCTTCTTAGGTCCGTCTGATCTATAAAAATTACTTTCTGTAATACTATAGTACGTTTTGCTTGCAATGATTTGCGGCGATCGGTGATTGCCGCATAGGTGGTAGAAGCAAATTAGTGGTTCCCATTGCGTGTTTTTGATACTATACGGGCGGTTATGTACGCCTAGTCCATTGCAAAAATATGTGCCTTTTCTAACGGGAATGTCTTTATGAAATTGAGGATTGCCGGGCAGATAGCCCTGTCGAACGCGATTATCGTCGTCATGCTGATCGCGGTGGCTTTTGGTATAGGTATCGTGAATGGCGAGAGCCGTCGTGCGACTCATGAAGCTGCCGAAATTGGTGTGGTTGTCAGTTTGGATGTACCGAGCTTGATTAAGGCGATTGAGGGCGCGCGCTTTAATGTTGTTCAGGTTCAGCAATGGTTGACCGATATTTCTGCGACCCGTGGGCTTGATGGCCTCAATGACGGCTTTGACGAGGCCGAAATCGCTGCACAGGCATTGGCAGAAAACTTGGCAAAAGCAAAAGCTCTGGCTGAAAAGCTGGGGCAGGATGAGTTGCTAGCATCCCTTGAAAAGGTCGAGGCCGCTTTTCCGGCTTATTATGCCGCTGGCAAGGAAATGGCGCAGGGCTATATCAACGGTGGTCCTGAAGTTGGCAACAAGATGATGGGCAACTTTGATGATGCTGCGGCAAACCTTGCTGCGGCGCTTGAAGTTGCTGTCGAGTACACCGATACCTATAGTATCTCAATCGAACAAGCCCTGGTCGACAAGCTTCATGGCCTTGAACGCAATGTTGAGTTTGTTTTCGTTCTTACAACGGCAGTGACCATTGCATCAATCATTGTTTGTGCATTGATTGCATGGGTCATGCATCGCCGCATTTCAGCACCGGTCGCCGAGAGCGTGACCACGCTGGCGCAACTGGCTGATGGCAAATATGACGTCAAACTCACTGAAACCAAGCGTAGTGACGAAGTCGGCGATCTGGTTCGGGTTATGCATGTGTTCCGCGAAACCGGTTTGAACAACCTTAAAATGCGCGAACAGCAAGAAGCTGATCGCTTGGAATCCGAAAAGCAGCGCCGCCAGTCTCTAATGGAAATGGCCGAGCGGGTTGAAAATGAAACCCGCCGCGTAGTTGAAATCATTTCGGGACAAACCGGTGAACTGGCAGAGGCAGCCCATCGCATGTCGAGTTCTGCCGACCTTGTTCAGGGCAATTCCCAGACCGTTGCTGCGGCCTCTGAACAGGCACTGGCGACGGTAGAAGCGGTTGCCGGTGCCGGTGAAGAACTGAACTCTTCGCTGGGCGAAATCAATGGTCAGATTTCACGTGCCAACCGGGTCAGTGAAGACGCTGTTGAGGCCAGCCGCACAACAGAAGCAACCGTCTCGCAGCTGGCAGACAGCGTGCGTGGCATTGGCGAGGTAGTGGAGCTGATCTCCGGCATTGCCGAGCAGACCAACCTTCTTGCCTTGAATGCCACCATCGAGGCCGCCCGTGCCGGTGATGCAGGCAAGGGCTTTGCCGTGGTTGCGCAGGAAGTCAAGAATCTGGCAACGCAGACCAGCCGTTCGACCGATGAAATTACCCGTCAAATTGCGGAAATTCAGGCGGTGACGGATTCCGCCGTTACGGCAGTGGCAACCATCGCCGAGAAAATCCACGAAATGGATGAAGTTTCGACCGCGATTGCGGCTGCCGTCGAGGAACAGAGTGCTGCAACATCGGAAATCGCACGTAATGTAAACGAAACCGCTGATGCATCCCGTGAAGTTTCGAGTCGGATCAATGAGGTTTCCGAAGAAGCATCGGGCACGGGGCGACTTGCCGCCGAGGTTGGTGCTCTTTCCGAGAAGGTCGCACATGCTGTGCGAGATCTTCGCAATGTGCTCGTCGAAGTTGTCCGGACTTCGACCTCTGATGTTGACCGTCGCTCTTCGACCCGTCATCGCGCCTCGAAGGATGTGGCTATCAGCTTTGGCGGTAAGGCATCGAAGGCGCGACTTGAAAACATCTCCGAACGCGGGGCGAAGCTCTCGTGCAATGAGAGAATTGCTTTGGGCACCAAGGTCGAAGTTGAACTTCCTGGTTTGAACAAACCCGTACGTGCCATCGTACGCAATGTAAGCGACGAGGGAGTTAGCGTTGAATTCGACGGCATCAAACTCGACGAAGCGCAGGTTAAGCGTCTGAGCCGCTAGGTATTGATCACAGCAAAATCGTGAACTGAAACCGCGGAATTGTAATCTTCGAAAGGCAGGACCATTCTTGGTTCCTGCCTTTCGCATATTTTGCGGGCGTTGCGTTCGGTTTGGGGGGATTGCCGGGCTGTGTGATGGACGACAAACTTGTCGGTAGCCAGTTGGGCGATAAGCAGCTAAAAGTATAGACTATTTTGTTAAGTTATTGTCGTTAAAGGCGGTCGCGTGCTGTTTCGGGGACTTATCCTTGCTGTAAGTGTCGCATTTGTCGCGTTTGTCTTCGTCCTGATGGATGTGTTGGCAAAGGCGGGTCTTGATGCGCGCCTGATGTGGATTATCGGGGCGATGGTCACCGGTGTCGCCGTTGTGGCGGTTGCGTCGCTGTCCCTCTCGGCAAAGCTGCGCAATGGCGGGCATGATGGCCTTGGGCCGCTGATTTCCGGTTTTGCCAAATCCGACATCGGCGTTGCTTTGATTGATGCCTATGGCAAGACGCTTTATGCCAACCCGGCCTTTTCATCCAAGCTCGGCATTGATGCAGGGTCGGACATGTTGTCCGCGCTTGAGGCACGTCTGTCCTTCCTCGGGATTGGCAGTGACGAACTTGCAGAGCTTCGTACGCGCGCCATGCGCGGCGAAGGCGGACAGATGTTTGTCGATCTTTCGCGCTCCGAAAAACTTCAATCAGACAATGCTGCCTCGGATAACGATGGCGGCGAGAATGCTGATGATGTCGAACAGGATGACGGCAAGCTGGATGAGACCAAATCGCCTAACGGTGCGTGTCTGCGTATTTCGGTGACTGCGGCGAATGCGCGTGCCGGCCAAATGCTGTGGACCGTTGACGGTGTGGATAGTGTCGTTCTCGCCGATAGCGATGCGTCCTTGCTCTTGCCGCCCTCAGAACCCCAGAAGAGCTTTGCCCTGTCTGCACCTCAGGCCACCGAAATGGCGGCCAACCTGCCGGTTGCAACGGCGCAAAGCGGCTTTGAGCATGCCGATCAGATGATCGAACGTTTGCCGGTCGGGGTGTGTGGCCTTGATGAAGAAGGACGCATTCTGTACCTCAACCGCCGTCTGGCAAGCTGGCTTGGCGGGGAGCCCGAAGACTTTAACAATGGTTCCGTCGAACTTGCCGATTTGATCGTCGGTGACGGGGTCAACGGCGAGGTCAAGTTCAAGGTGGCCGGTGGCGAGCCCATTCGCTGCTTTGTGACCCATTCGATCAATGCGCCGGGCACGGGCCCTGTACGCAGTCAGGCCGTGATCTTCCCCGATCCGATGCCTGCCCATGAATGGGAACATGCGCTGGCTGAAACCGAACGCCGGGTGCGCTGGTTCTTTGATGAAAGCCCGCTTTCGATTGTTCTGGCGGATATGTCGGGCACGGTTACCGATGCCAACCGGTCCTTCATTGTCACGGCCGGACAAAACCATGACAAGGTTGTCGGGCGCTCCATCCTTGAGCTGATCCTGCCTGAAGACCGCGACGAAGTGGCGCGCTATTTGTCGAAGGCCGTGATGGGCATGGGCAAAGGCGGACAGATCGAAGCCCGCCTTGCCGGTTCACGCGGGGTTGCCGCCCAGATTTATCTGCAACGTGTCGCAGGCCGTTCGGGTGAAGCCGGTGCGTTGCTTTTGAACTTCCTTGATACGACCGAACAGAAGAACCTTGAGGAACAATTTGCCCAGTCCCAGAAAATGCAGGCTGTTGGTCAGCTTGCCGGTGGGGTGGCGCATGACTTCAATAACCTTCTGACCGCAATGATCGGGTTCTGTGATCTGTTGCTGTCGCGTCATGGGCCGGGTGATCCGAGCTTTGCCGATATCATGCAGATCAAGCAGAATGCCAACCGTGCTGCCAACCTTGTCCGGCAGCTTTTGGCGTTCTCGCGCCGTCAGACCTTGCAGCCGAAAATCATCAATATCACTGATGCCCTGGCCGAGATGTCCAATCTTCTGCGCCGCCTGATTGGCGAGAAGATTGATCTTAAAGTCAGCCACGGTCGCGACATCGGATTGGTCAAGGTCGATCCGGGTCAGCTTGATCAGGTGATCATTAACCTTGTCGTCAATGCGCGTGATGCCATGGCGGGCGAGGGCGGGACGCTTACGGTTCAGACCAGCACCGAAATTATTGACGAGCCGACCGCAACCGGCACCGAGGTCATCCCGCCGGGCAATTATATCGGCATCAAGGTCACCGATACCGGGATTGGCATTCCGAAAGAAAACCTTACCCGCATTTTCGAGCCCTTCTTCTCGACCAAACAGCGCGGCGAGGGGACGGGTCTTGGGCTTTCAACCGTGTATGGCATCGTCAAACAGACCGGTGGCTTCATCGCGGTCAACAGCGAAGAAGGCAAAGGCACGACCTTTACCATCTATCTGCCGCGCTATGAGGCATCCGAGGCTGAGATTGCCGAAACACAGGCTGTCGTTGAAGAAACCCCGTCGCGCGATCTGACCGGCACCGGCGCAATCTTGCTGGTCGAGGATGAGGATGCGGTCCGGACCTTTGGTGCACGGGCTCTTCGCAGCAAGGGCTATGACGTGCTCGAAGCCAATAACGGCGACAACGCGCTTGAGGTGCTCAATAATACCGACAAGGTCATTGATCTGGTGATTTCGGACGTGGTTATGCCGGGCATTGATGGCCCGACCTTGATCCGGATGCTGCGCGAGCAAAAGCCGGAACTGAAGGTCATCTTTATTTCGGGCTATGCCGAAGATACCTATCGCGATGAGCTTGATGAAGAAAATGGCGTACACTTCCTGCCCAAGCCATTCTCTCTCAAAGACCTTGCGACCAAGGTCAAGGAAGTGCTTTGAGGCGTTTACGCCACAGGCCAGCCCGCCAGATAGAATCTAGCCCGCCAGATAGAATATTGATCCACCATAAAGTGCCAGCATCGCGAAGCTTTCCCAGCCGATATTGCCAATGCCACGGCGTTCGCGGTTGAGCATGCCTAACAGCAACACCCCGCTCATCAGAATGACCAGCGCGATGGTGAAGATGTGCTGATCGGTAAAGGCGGCGTAGATCGACCCTTCGCGATAGGCAAAGTCGGATGCGGCCAAAAACAGCACATCAAAGGCATTGCCGCCGATGATGTCGCCGACTGCCAGATTAACTGCCCCCATCCTCACCGCGGCAATGGCCGAAACAAATTCCGGGAAGGATGTTGAAATCGCAGTCAGGAAGGTGCCAACGGCGGTTTCACTGATCCCGGTCACTGCAACGATTGCAAGGCCGGCCTGCCCGATGACGTGACCGGCAATGGCGGTCAGAAGGGCGAAGGCCAGAAATTCACCCCATAGCCGAACGGAGCTTTCCGGGTGGGTGTCGGCTTCGTCATGTTTGGCGTCTTCTTCGGTCAGGTCGGTTTTCTTGGGATGCCACATCGGTTCATCGCGGATTTCCGACAAAAGGTTCAGACCAAACGCATAAATGATAAACAAAAGGATTGATGCCGGGTGAATATGAAAAATCATCCATTCCGGCCCGGCATAGGCCAGAAGCGGCACGGACAGCATGCTTAAAAGAAGGGTGGTTTGCGCAAGGCCAGTAGCGCTTGCGGCGGCATGTTCGAGATTGCCCTTACGATAAACCAGATCGGCAATCGCCAGAAAGGTTGTCTGGGCGGCGATCCCGCCAAGGGCGTTGCCAATCGCAAGATCGGTATGTCCCTGCCACGCGGTAGTCACCGACAGGACACTGCCCGGCAGGCTGGTCGACATGCCGACAAACAACGCGCCTGCGATGATTTGCCCCATGCCTGTGCGCTCGGCCAGTTTGACGGCAATTCCTGCAAGTCGGGTCCCAGCAAAACCGATAATCAGTGTGCAGACCGCAAAGGTCATCACAATTATGCCGAGCGACTGCTGGCCAAGGTCAAAGGGCATGCGCTGCTTTCCGTGATCAGAGAGGACTATCTAGTCTAACTTCTCACAGGCCTGCTTGTTCCTTGGCGGATGTGGTCCGCGTGGCTTACGGGATTTCAGGGACGCTCGGACGCGGACGCATCCACGCAGGCACAAGGTTCAGCACCAGCGCGCAGCCCACCATGATTGTTATCCCTCCAATGAACTGCATGGCGGAAAGTTTTTCACCCAGAACGGTCGCACCGATAAAGACGGCAATCACGGTGACCAGAAACTCAACACTGATTGCCCGCGTCGGCCCGATGGAGGCGACCAGTCGGAAATAGGCGATATAGGTGCACACACTCATCAAAACTGCGGCAATGATCAGATACAGATAGTCCATGGCAACCGGCGTGCGTTCCAGCGGCACGGCAAAGATCAGCGGCAAGGTCATCAATCCACCAAACAGAAACGCCCCGATGGTGGTTTCCCAATTGCCACTGTTGCGCAGATGGCGGCTGGCATAGTTGCTGCCAAAGGCCGCACACAGGGCGGCCAGGATTGATGCCACACAGCCAAGGGCAAATTCGAACGTGACCGGGACGGCGGGGAACCCGACCAGCAACACAATGCCACTGATGCCAAGCACCAAGCCCGCAAAGCCCTGTCTTGTAGTGCGCTCAAGACCCCAGAGTTGGCTGATGATCATGGAAAACAATGGAATGGCTGCGACAAAAATGGCGGCCATCGCGGTCCCGATCCGTGGTGCGGCATAGGAAAGGCCGATCAGTTGCCCGGCAACCGTGGTGGCACCGACAATGGCAAAGGGACGCCAACCAGCAGAAAAATCAAGTTTGCGGCGAAACAACCGGGCAAGAAGATAAAGCGATCCGGCGGCAATTAGGGCGCGGAAGGTGACGGCACCGACCCAGCCAAAGGCCTCGACAATTTTAACAACAACGAGGAATGACAGTCCCCACACGATGGCGAGGAACAGGTAGCGGGCGATATCCCCTGGTTTCATCGAGGGTGTCCGGAATATGGGGCGTCGTGCATCCAAGGGGGATGCAGGGCGGCACGGTTGCAAACTTTGGTGGCTTGGTGGCGCTGCTTTCCCGATTTCCGGGCCAGCCGCGCGCAGATGGTGCGCCCCATCCGCATATTGGTCAAGTTCCAAAAGCGCGCAATGCTGGAACATTTGTCGATGGTCAAGCGGCTACGAGCCAAACCTTGTTTAAGGGGCGGGGCAAAGAAGCCGATAGTGTGAAATTCTTGGGCCTGACGGCCAGGTTGCAGAGCACCGGGGTTTCTTTTTCCTCTGCGCATAACCACATAATTCCGGCTGGTAAAGCCCGGCATTCCGACGTATCGTTTGACGCAATGCAGCGCAAAAGCCGCAACGGCAATGGCCAAAACAAACAGGTTCCTGAGTGGTTCGAAATAACGGAATTCCGGGAAACAAAAGAAAAAGAACAGACCGAATGCCTTTGGGGGTAAGTATGGTGCGCACTTCAAAGCACAGCTTTGCCAAAGCCTGTGTTTTTGCAACGATATGTTTTATGGCTGCTGTGGTGTCTTTCGGGGTGTTGCCGTCTGCCAAGGCCGATGAGAAATGCCTTCGTATCGCCATGCCTGAACTCCAATCCAGTCCGCAAAAACTCGATCTTTATCGTCAGGTGATGAAAGATGAGGGGTTATGTGTATCACCTGTGGCATTGCCGCAAACACGCGCGGTTGTCGCACTGCGTTCCGGGCGACTTGATGGTGTTTTTGCAGCACGCGATGACCTGCCGGAGCTTGTAGACCTGCCGCTGGTTGCCGGTAATGTCCTTCTTGGATCGCTGGCAGGATATCTTGTTGTGCGCGAAGGACCGGTAAATAAGATCGCCGATCTTACTACCGAAGTGGTCGGCGTTCCGCTTGGCGCGACCTGGTGCACCAAGCTTGTTGAGCAATACGCAAACGTGATCAGGGTGCCGCGCGGTACAGCGATGCTAAAGGAAATGCTGGCCGAAGGGCGCATTGATGCCATGTTGGCTGATGCCTATTCGCTTGGTCTTGCGGGCGGTGTGCCCGAAGGATACAAGGCGATTGAGGTTGATCATTTTGATGTGCATAGCTGGCTGAAAGCCGAGTTTGCCGATATCAAACCGCAATTTGACCGCGCCACGCGCGCCTTTCTGGCAAAACTTGGTATTACGGTATCCTGTTGCGATAATGCGGGTCCTCCGAATTGAAACCCCCTAAGGCTGATAACTCGCCGCTAGGCAATCAGCGGGTTTGAATATATCTTTTCAATCAACGGATTAAAAAATCTGGAACGACAGAACTTGCCAACCAGGTGCAAGCTGAACTTCCCGGGATACGGTTACTCAACAAACAGTTGGTGCCGTGGGAGACTGAAAATGGCTAGCTTTCAATTGCACACGTTCCTACGAAACTGTGCCCTGACACTGTTCTGTTTGGCGGCGCTTTATCTTTCCTTTGCCATGCTGCCCGGCGCAAAGGCAAAGCAGCCATGCCTGCGCATTGCCATCCCCGAAGCCACAATTGGCGATACCGGACACGACATTTACCAGGCGGCAATGAATGATGCCGGTCTTTGTGTCGAACCTGTTTTGATGCCCCATGCGCGAACGTTCATGGCAATGCGCCATAAACAGATTGATGGCGTCTTTGCCATGCTTGAAACATACGGGAAGACGACCGAAACGCCTGTGATCCGGGGCAGTGTCATTTTGGGGAAACCCGATGGCATGTTTGTCGTTAAAAAGGATGGGCCCAAAACCCTGTCAGAGATTACGTCCGAGCAGATCGGCGTCTGGTTGGGAACAGGCTGGTCAGAAAAGCTTCTTGAACAGTATGACCACGTTGTGCCCGTCGCCGGTGGACCGGAGTTGATGATGGAGATGCTTGTGAAAGGGCGTCTGGATGGCATTTTGCTCAATGACTATTCATTGCGCAGCCAGGGTGGTGCGCCCGAAGGGTTTGTTGCGATCCCTGTTGCCAATCTCGCCGTCTATAGCTTCCTTCGGGCCGAACATGCCGAACAGATGGCGAAATTTGATAATGGCACCGTCCGCTTCCGGGAAAAGATAGCGGCCTTCCGCAAGGACCCCTCCTGAGCCGCATCAAACTTTGGGCCAAAGGCGCTCCCGCCTTTGCGGTTGAGTGCTGCAATGTGCGGTCAAATTGGCTCTGGCGCCGTTACAGCTTGGCTTTGATTCTGGCGCATAATGCTGCACTGCGACCTATACGTTTGCCTTAGACGGTTGGCAAACAGGTGCTTGCACGCGCTTTTGGATTGCACTTATAGTTTTCCCTAACGGCAAAAGCCGAAACCAAAGAACAATGAAAATGACCCGACCGCAATTAATGACGGCGGGCAGATCAGGTAGGCTCGCAACATGTCCCGCAAATACCGGGAAGATGTTGCCTTGGGGGTGATACTATGGCGCTTCGCAAGCCCAATGCGATCGTTCGGTCGTGTATGTTTGCTGTCATTTTTCTGGCAGCACTTTTCCTGTCATTTGAATTGCTGCCCTCGGCAAAGGCAGACGAAGAAGTCTGTCTCAAGATTGCCTTGCCGGAAATGGCCGATCATGTCCGCTCTGCCGAGCGATACCGTGCCGCGATGGCAGAGGCCGGGTTATGTGTGCAGCCCGTCTGGTTGCCAAACAAACGCACCGCTGTTTCGCTTAAACGCGGCGAAATTGATGGTGTCTTTGCCAGTGGCGAAACCATTCGACAATCGGCTGGTGTGCCGCTTGTTTCCGGGGCGGTGGTTGTTGGGCGTCCCAAAAGCCTTTTGATCACGGCCGACGACACCGTGAAATCACTCAATGATCTTAAAAACAAGGAAATCGGCGTTTGGCTGGGCGATGACCACGGCAAACAGGAACTGGTCGGTCTTGCCGATATCGTCACCGTACCCGGGGGTGCCGGGATGATGTTACGCATGCTCCGTCATGGGCGGCTGGATGGTCTTTTGATTGACGACTTCTCGCTTAATCAGACCGAAGGCGTGCCGGAAGGCTATCGCACCATCGAACTGGAAACGCTGACGACCTATAGCTGGCTGCGCAAGGAATACGAGGCCCTGTTGCCGCAATTCGATCGGGGAACATACCTTTTTCGGGCTGCACTTGAGCCGGAAATGGAAACCGAAACAAAATCGTGAATCTCGTGAGCTGAACTGATAGGTTGAAGTTATATAATCTTTTCTAATGTAACCAGATCAGGCTTGGAGTCCGCTGTATGCGGTTGTTCGGTACCGCCAGTGTATTGATTGCTCTTATGATAGTCATATGGCAGCCAATTTCAGTAAGAGCACAACCGTGTTTGCAACTGGCTGGTCTTGAAGACGCCATCGGCAGAGAAGTCGGTGAAAAGCTCGAACACATCTTTGCCGACCATAACCCCTGCCTTTCAGTGCAATATATGCCTGCAAGTCGCTCAGAGGCGCTGCTTCTGAGTGGTGAGATTGATGGTGATTTTCCAAGGTTGCCGGAGTTTGCGCCTTATGTTGGCGCCAAGGCAGTGATGGTTCCGGTCCCGCTTATCTCTGGTGAGGGGCTGTTGGTAACCTCTGACCCTGCGATCAAATCCGTTGATGATCTTGGTGCCGTGACATTGGGCCTTCGTCGTGGCACCAAATGGTCCTCGGAGGCTGCTGGCGGGCATATCAACCGGATATTTTTGCCATCATACGACATTGTCGTTGATATGTTTTTAAGGCGTCGTCTTGATGCGTTTCTGATCGAAAGTAACAATCTGAAACAGTATGAAGCGCAATTGGCGTCTGCGACGAAAACGGTGGTCAGGCAGGGGCACGCCTATCTTTGGCTTTCGAAGAAGAACGAAAAATATCTGCCAGAGATCACCCGTGTGCTGACTCAATCTGATTTTCAGACTCTTAATGCCTACGATCAATGAAGATCAAACGTGTCCTGCATACGTTGTGTTCTTAAGACAACAATCTGATCTGTCTATTTGCCATTTTGCGGACGGAAAACGTGCGTGCTTAAGGGCGCTTGCGTCTTTGTAAGGTAATAAAAGCCATTGCAAATGACGTAAAACTCCGCTGTATGACGGAGGCAGGTATGCGCTACCACGACCTGCACTCATAACTGGTGTTAAAGCCAGACAGACAAACCCTTTCGGAAACGCGCCCCATGATTTCCCTTTTTGGTGAAGCTGCTGCCTTTACTGCTGCGCTCTGTTGGGCGAGTTCCAGCATGATCTTCTCCAATATCGGCGGCAAGGCAGGCGCGCAGACGGTTAATCGCGGGCGTCTGGCCTGTTCGATTTTTTGTCTGACCATTTTGCATTGGATCCTTCTGGGCCAGCCATGGCCGAATGCCGTGACGTGGGAACAGCTTGGCTGGTTGTCACTTTCGTCTGTATTGGGCCTCGTGATTGGCGATGCCATGCTGTTTCAGGCTTTTGTTCTGATCGGTGCGCGGCTTTCGATGTTGTTGATGTCGACCGTTCCGATCATGGGCGCGGTTCTGGCCTGGGTCTTGTTTGATGAAACGCTGCGTCCGATTGAAATCACTGGGATCGCCTGTGGGGTGGGTGGTGTTTTGATTGTCATTCTTGGCAAAAAGGGCCGCCCGATCGGGCTTGAGGGACGCAATTACGCCATTGGCATTCTGTTTGGTTTTGGCGGCGCGGTCGGTCAGGTCGCCAATCTGATCACCGCGAAATATGCCCTGATTGATGGCTATTCCGCACTTTCCGCCACCTGGATCAGGACACTGGTTGCGGTGATTGCCATGTGGGGACTGGCGATCATTCTTGGCCGGGTACGGCGGACTGTTACCGCCTGTATTGCGCCGGATGTTGGCAAATGGCTTCTGCTGGGCGCGCTTATCGGGCCCGCAATCGGTGTGTGGCTTTCAATGCTGGCGGTTCAAAACGCTAATGTCGGGATTGCCTCAACCCTGATGGCGCTGCCGCCGGTTATTCTGATCGTTTATGAAGGCCTGATCCTGCGCAAGCCGGTTGGCATTCAGGCGGTCATCGGAACCTGTCTTGCCTTTGGCGGGGTGACCTTGTTGTTCATGCCCTGATCAGTTCGACTGTTTCCGAGCCATCTGGCGACGCTGCCAAAGCAAAAGCCCGCCAAACAGGTTGGCGAGGATGCTGCAGCCAAACAGGATGCTTGCCCAAAGTGGCAAATCAAACAGCGCGGGGGTGCCTTGTATCGCCGTTGCCGACGACGCAGCGGCCGTCTGGCCGCCGCCAGGTGTGACTGTGGCGTTGGCGGTGGTATCGGTTGACTGATAGGTCAATTGCACAACATGCCCCATGCCATCGGCCACCTTGATGTGGAGTTCACTTGGCGCATCTGGTGCCGGTGTGCCGCCAAGCCCAAGGGAAAACTGACCGATCCAGTCCGTGCGCGCCTTTTGCCAGACCTTGCCGTTCTTGGTTGTGACAACTACCTCGGCAAAGGCCATCGGGGATCCGTCGGTATATCGGAAACCATAGGTCTTTGTATTGGCACTGTCTTCGATCTGCCAGCCAGCGCCATGGGCATGGGCGGGGGCAGGGACGGCCAATGGCCCTGCAATCAGCAGGGCCACAAGAACCGATAAAAGTGCAAAGCCGGTCCGTGCCATCATCATTTATCAACGGCAAAGGAAAGGGTCGCGCGGATGTTGTGGTTGCCGACACCTTCCTCGGCATCAGGCATGTCAGCCGCGACGCGCACAATCCACAAACCGGGGGCGGAAACCCGGACCTTGGCAATGCCACTGCCGGCCTCTGTGCTCAGTGTCTCGGTCGCATAGGCCCAGGAGGACGGTGTTTCGGTAAATCCGGCATAGGTTGCCAGAACCGATGTCGTCAACGGGTGGCCGTTCAAAAGGATCTGGAACTCGACATCCTCGCCGACCTTGGTGTCACGCGGATCGCTGAGCGGCACGATTTCAAGCGCATCACCAAGTGGTTTGGTAACAAAATCGGCGGCGTCTTCGGTACCCACCAGAAGCTTGGCAAACTTTTCATAGCGGGTCGATGCGATGGCATCGGGATGTTCATCGGCACCGCCAGCCTGCCAGCCATCGGGGGTCTGGGACCAGACAACACCCAGACGATGGCCGGAAATCCAGGCCGCGGCATCGGGCACTTCAAACGTACCGATCAGATTGGGCGCGTTGTCATTTTGGGAAATCGCAATGTCGTTCGTGCCATCGGCGGTGATCAGCGTGGCGCGCACATCATTTACGCCTTCTGCTTCTTCCGGAAGGCCAAACTGATGGGTCGAATCAAGGATAAGTGTCGCATTCTCGCCCGGCTTCGCTGTTGCTGGCGATTGGCTTGCGATGAATTCATGGGCGTTTGCCGACAGACCGATCAAAAGCGTTGCGGCACCAATCACCATGCTTGCTGCGAACTTTGGTTGAAACATTTGCGTTCCTTTGGGAAATTGTTTTTATGGAAGAACCATGTGCGGGTGTGAACTTTTCAAAAAAGATCATACTCGTCAAGCCGTTGATTGTGAGAGGTAGTCAAAATGACCCGCGTGACCGTATCGATTGAAGACGATCTGATGGAGGCGTTTGACGCGTTTCTTGATCACCGCGGCTATACCAACCGTTCAGAGGGATTTCGCGATCTGATCCGTGAAAAGCTTCAGAACACCAAGCTTGAAGACAATGCCGACGGGGTCGGGATTGCGGTTCTGAACTATGTCTATGATCACGAGGAACGTATGCTGGCATCACGCTTGATGAGCACCCAGCACGAACACCACAATCTGACGGTTTCCACGGTGCACTTCCATATTGATCATGATACCTGCCTTGAAAGCGTGACATTGCGCGGGCGGCTTTCTGAAATCCGTGCCTTTGCCGACAAGGTTCTGGCGCAGCCGGGCGTGCGCCACGGGCAGCTTTATACCGTGCCGGGCGAGCTACATGTCGAAAGCCATCATCATGGGGATGATCACCATGGACATGCGCACAAGCACGAACATCTTAAAATCATCACCTGATAGCATTGCCAAACCGTCACTGACCCCACGCCCCTCTGTTGCCGGGCGGGCGATTGATGCGTCTGTTCTCTGAAAGTTCTGCTCGAAGCAATGAGAACAAACTTGCAACATCCGAATTTTTGTGAGAATGTTCGCATTATGTTCTCAGTTGTTTTGTCCATAAGAACGCAGTGGCAGGCTGCGGCAACAGGCAAAACAGTCTAGCGGTGGCGTTCCGCATTATAGGTCCGGGGAACCGCCTGCGTTGCATCCAACCCGGCCCTGTGGAATAAGAGAGTTCGAGCAATGATTCAGACCGCGCTGCATTTGGTGGATAAGGATACTATGGATAAGCAGAAGGCACTCGAAGCCGCCCTTGGGCAGATCGAACGGGCATTTGGCAAAGGTTCGATTATGAAGCTGGGTCAGCGCGAAAGCGCCGTTGATATCTCAGCCATTTCAACCGGTTCGCTCGGTCTTGATATCGGACTGGGCATTGGCGGTCTGCCGCGTGGCCGTATCGTCGAAATCTATGGTCCGGAAAGTTCGGGTAAAACCACGCTGGCGTTGCACACGGTTGCCGAAGCCCAGAAGCTTGGCGGGACTTGTGCGTTTGTCGATGCCGAACACGCGCTTGACCCGGGATATGCCCGCAAGCTGGGTGTGAATACCGACGAACTCCTGATTTCCCAGCCCGATGCCGGTGAACAGGCCCTTGAAATCGCTGACACGCTGGTGCGTTCTGGCGCGATTGATGTTCTGGTCGTCGATTCGGTTGCGGCCCTTGTCCCGCGCGCCGAACTTGAAGGTGAGATGGGCGATACGCACGTTGGTCTGCAGGCCCGCCTGATGAGCCAGGCACTGCGTAAACTGACAAGCTCCGTTTCGCGTTCGAACTGCATGGTCATCTTCATCAACCAGATCCGTATGAAGATCGGTGTGATGTTTGGCAGCCCGGAAACCACCACCGGCGGTAACGCGCTTAAATTCTATGCCTCTGTCCGTTTGGATATCCGTCGTATCGGTCAGATCAAGGACCGCGACGAAGTCGTTGGTAACCAGACGCGTGTCAAGGTCGTCAAAAACAAGATGGCCCCGCCGTTCAAACAGGTCGAATTCGACATCATGTATGGCGAAGGCATTTCCAAGATGGGTGAAATCCTTGATCTTGGCGTCAAGGCCGGTATCGTCGAGAAATCCGGTTCCTGGTTCTCCTATAACTCGACCCGTATCGGTCAGGGCCGCGAGAACGCCAAGAGCTTCCTGCGCGAGAACCCGGAAATGACCAAGGAGATCGAAAACAGCATTCGCGAGAGTGCCGGTCTGATCGCCGAAGCCATGACCAATATGAGCGAAGACGAACCGGTCAACGACGATTGATCTGATCAATCTGGCGACATAATTTCAAAGGGTGGGGTACAAATGTATCCCGCCCTTTTTGCTGCAATACCCTATGGCGGAGATAAAGCCGTGGTTACTTGTTATGTGAAATACATGCTCGACAGCTACAAGGTCCCTGAATTCGAGACCTATGCCAAACGCTGGATCCCCATCGTCACTCGCATGGGCGGAACCCATCATGGCTATTTCTTGCCTCATGAAGGGGCCAGCAATGC
Source organism: Thalassospira sp. MCCC 1A02898 (assembly GCF_001618185.1). Lineage (NCBI taxonomy): Bacteria > Pseudomonadati > Pseudomonadota > Alphaproteobacteria > Rhodospirillales > Thalassospiraceae > Thalassospira > Thalassospira sp. MCCC 1A02898. The sequence goes on from NZ_LPXK01000009.1 coordinate 233,892, forward strand.
TGCTTATGCGCTGTTTAGCTTTCCAAGCCTTGCCGACTATGGGGATTACCGCAAACGCATGGCCGATGATCCCGAATGTCAGGAAGTGTTTGAAATGGAAGTGCGCAATCGTAGCATCATTTCCTATGAGCGCAGCTTCATGCGCCCGGTTTTGGAATGATCCGGGCATGATGCTTGGGGTGAATGCGTTGTCAAATTTCGCGTGAAATAATGGTTTTCTGCTGCCATTGGCTTGGCGTTTTGCCTGTAATCCGCAGGAATTCACGATTGAAGTTGGACTTGGTATTAAATCCGCTTTCAAGCATCGTGTTGGTCACATTTTCCCCCGCGTCAAGCATGCGGCAGGCATGCTCAATCCGGTATTTATTGATATAGCGCGACACGTTTTCACCGGTCGTGGTGTTGATCGCCATTGAAATCTGTTTGAGCGGACGTCCCATGCGTCGGGAAATGCGGGCAAGGGTTAGATCCGGATCAAGATACAACCGTTCCTGTGTCTGTAACGCGTTGAGTTCGTTCATGATGGCCTGACATTGCTCAGAACTCAATGCGGCCTGGCTATCATCGACCGGGTCCTTCAATGCGACATCAATCGCAATGTCTGGCGACAGGCTGAGAAAGCCAATTGTCAGCAGCGCGATTGACGAGGTGACGCTGAGAATTACACCGGCAATCTCATCGTTCCCGTCAATCTTGGCTAGCAATATCAGAAGGTCGCTGATGGCTGATATGATTAGTGCAATGGCAATAAAACGCCAGACCAATGCGGGGATCTGTCCCGATGTCAGACGCATATGTGCAAAATCACCCCGTTGGCGACGAAGCATCACCAAAATTGCCGATCCATATCCGACAAACAGGCTGCACAAGACAGCATCAATCACGACAGGCAAAAAGAAGACACAGAGCGCGACAAGTGCTGGCATCGAAAAATGCAGCAGATCCCCGCGTTGTAAACGGGCGCGAAGGCTTGCTTCGACAAATGCCATCCACGCCATGACCGGAATGGCAGAAGCCGTGATCGGCTGAAGCCATCTCAGCCCGTCGATGCCGTAATATTGAACAAGGCCGACCAAAAAACTTTGCGCGGCGGCAGCCAGCAGAAGCGCCATCAGCATCTTGGGCGTTTTCTGGCCGACAAGGGCGCGGACAAACAAGAACCCTAAAACCAGCGCAACAATCATCGGAACAGGAAGAACAAGCATCTGATCGCAATTTTCCGCCTAAGGGGTATCAAAACCGGTTTTGAGACGTCCTCAAACCCGTTCGAGGACGCAAGGCCATCCTGTTTTGGGCAGAACTTCTTCTGTACTCCAACTTAGGACAAGGATCCTTGTGATGAAACCGATATATCTCGCCTTTGCCCTGTGTCTGTTCGCAAGCCTGAAAACATCGCCTGTGCTGGCGGAACAGCAAACCGATTATGCCGGGTATGATCGTTTTGATGTGCGTGCTGCCCATCGTTCCATGCCAATCGCGGCCTCAGTCTGGTATCCCGCAGATACCGTGATTTACAAGGCACCTGTTGGCAACAATATCATCTGGAAGGGAACAAGCGCCTATATCGGTGCGGCAATTGCACCGGGTAAGCACCCACTTGTTCTTCTGTCGCATGGCTCGGGCGGGAATATGGATGGACTTGGCTGGTTGTCTTCGCAACTGGCCTTGCGCGGGGCACTTGTTGTTGCGCTAAACCATCCCGGTACGACATCAGGGGATTCTTCACCCCGCCGGACACCATTTATTGGCGAGCGGGCGGCAGATATTCGGGCGACCCTTGATCAGGTTCTTTCAAATCCGTCCTTTGCTCCTTACATTGATCGCCAAAATATCTCTGCGATTGGCTTCTCTTTGGGCGGAACGACGGTCCTAAACCTTATTGGGGTAAGGTTTGATCAAACGCTTTTTGCGCAATATTGCGACCGATTTGGCGATGCCGCACAGGATTGCGACTTTTTGCGCAAAGGAGGCGTCGATCTTGATCATATGCCCAATGATTTCGACGTTCCCAGCCGGGATGACCGGATTGTGCGTAGTATTGCGATTGAACCGGGCATGGGGTTCGCAGCGACGGAGCAAAGCCTTGCAGCGGTAACTTCTCCTTTGCTTTTCATTGGCCTTGGCGAAGAAGAAAAATGGGCGGCTGCCGATTTTGGTCCGACTGGCAGCAATCTTGTTGCACGGATCAAAAATGCATCTTCGGCAAATTTTGCGCCTGCACATCACCTAACATTTCTTGACGAATGTCAGCCAAACGCCGCCGAAATCCTGGAAGAAGAAGGTAGCGATCCGATCTGCACCGATCCCCCTGGCACGGACCGCGCCCTGATCCATCGCCAGATCATTGATGAAATCAGTGAATATCTGGCGCTTGATGCAAAGGCATCCTGAATTCGCAGGTATTGATGTGAAGGAGGTCCACCGTGATCTTCTTCACTTGATGTGCCCCAAAATGATCACGATTGAAAAAAACATTTTAATATCAATATATTGACCCACTGTTCATGCTGGAAAATTTGACCGGGAAGAACAATGCCGGGAACAATTATGAGTTGTCGCCGTTTGAATTCCTGTGAGCTTTGACACGATCAACCAGGAGAATGAACATGTCGAATACGATGAAAAAGTTTCTCGCGATTCTGATGATTTCGGGTATGGGCCTTGGCCTTGCTGCCTGTGAAACCGCCGAAGGCTTTGGCGAAGACGTCGAAGATGCCGGTGAAGCAATCCAGGACGGCGCTTCCTGATCTGTAACAGATCGTTATTCATTATCTTAAAGCAACAATAGTGGGAGAATCCCATGCTAGGTTGGGCAATATTCTGTTTGGTTCTGGCACTGATCGCCGCCGTTCTTGGCTTTGGCGGACTTGCAGGGACATTCGTCGGGATCGCAAAGATCTTGTTCTTTGTTTTCCTCGTGCTGTTTGTCGTATCGCTTGTCGTCAACGCGTTGCGTGGCCGTCGCCCGCCGGTCTGATGACCAGACAGTTGCAAGATTGCACGAAGCATACATGCCTATAGAAAGGACGCCATTTCGGCGTCCTTTTCTGCGTTTAGTGCGGCAAACGGCCCTTGTGCGCGATAACGGTTGCAAGCCGGATGCCCCGAGGCCAGAATATCGCGATAAACAACAAGACAGGCGACATGCCTGTTATCCGGACTTGAATGGAGCATCCTGCAAAGATGGAAACGATGACAAAACGTCTTCTGGCCGTCCTGATGGTTATTGGCTTTGGTCTTGCCCTTGGTGCCTGCGAAACCGCCGAAGGATTTGGTCGCGATATGGAAAAACTCGGCAAGTCGATCCAGGACAGTGCAAACGACTAGTCCACGAACGGCCCATTTTCAGACAAACCGTCTTCAAACAGACCGCCTCGACCTTTCGGCGGCCAGATTGGCCGACATCCCCGACCTTTATGCCTTCCTTGGTGATCGTGAGGCGATGCGGTTCACCCAGTGTGATGAAAGCTTTGCGGCGTGTCGCAAGCGCGTACTGGTCCATGAATGGTTCCGGCGCCGCGATGGATTTGCACCATGGGTCGTAAGGCTGCGCACGTCTGGCGACATCATCGGATGGGGCGGGCTATATACCGATCCGTTTGATCCCGGTTGGGGACCTGAGCTTGGCTATTATCTGGCGCCGAACGCCTGGGGGCAGGGGCTTGGCCGGGAACTGGCGACTGCGGCGCTTGACTATGGGCGGGGCAGGACATCGATTTCGTGTCTCACCGCCTTTGCCCATCCGCAAAATTCGGCGTCGCGCAAATTGTTGCTGGGCCTTGGGTTTGAGGCCGCCGGGTTTGTTAAGGAAATGAACCGGGATCGATTCACTTTATTGCTGAAAACCGGCTGAATTTCGACTGACTTTGGCCCGATTAGCCGGCCCCAAATCGCCGAATTGGGCAAAACTTGCGGCAAATCCCCCGGACTCCTTTCGCCTGACTGGACAGGGCAGGGCCGAGCCGCTAAATAGGGCAGTCCGTTCGCCAGTATGGCGCGCGCAGTTGTACCGCGTTTTCCGGGTTGGAGAGATATGCAGACCGTCAACGATATCCGCACCACGTTTCTGGAGTTCTTCCGCAAGAACGGCCACGAAGTCGTTTCGTCCAGCCCGCTGGTGCCGCGCAATGACCCTACCCTGATGTTCACCAACGCCGGGATGGTTCAGTTCAAGAACGTTTTCACCGGCCAGGAACACCGCGATTATTCGCGTGCCGCGACCTCGCAGAAATGCGTGCGCGCCGGGGGCAAGCATAACGACCTTGAAAATGTCGGTCATACCGCACGCCATCACACCTTCTTTGAAATGCTCGGCAACTTTTCGTTTGGCGACTATTTCAAGGAAAACGCGATTGAATTCGCCTGGAACCTGATCACCAAGGAATACGGCCTGCCAAAAGACAAGCTTCTGGTCACGGTTTATCACACCGATGACGAGGCACATGGTCTTTGGAAAAAGATCGCCGGGCTGACCGATGATCGCATCATCCGTATCCCGACCTCGGATAACTTCTGGTCGATGGGTGATACCGGTCCGTGTGGTCCGTGCTCGGAAATCTTCTTTGACCATGGCGATCACATCTGGGGTGGCCCTCCGGGCAGTGCGGAAGAAGACGGCGACCGTTTCATTGAAATCTGGAACCTCGTCTTCATGCAGTACGAACAGATGGCAAATGGTGATCGTGTTGATCTGCCAAAACCGTCCATCGATACCGGCATGGGTCTGGAACGTATTGCCGCTGTGCTTCAGGGCAAACACGACAACTATGACATCGATTTGATGCGTGCGCTGGTCGAAGCATCGGCCGATGCCACCAACACCGATCCGGATGGTTCGCATAATGTGTCGCACCGTGTGGTTGCCGACCACCTGCGGTCGACCAGCTTCCTGATTGCCGATGGTGTTCTGCCGTCCAATGCCGGTCGCGGCAACGTTCTGCGCCGTATCATGCGCCGCGCGATGCGCCACCTGCATATGGTCGGAACCCAGGATCCGACGATGTATAAGCTGGTCCCGGCCCTGGTAAGCAAGATGGGCGGCGCCTTCCCGGAACTGGTCCGTGCACAGGCATTGATCGAAGAAACCCTTAAGCTTGAAGAGCAGGGCTTCAAAACCATGCTTGATCGCGGTCTCAAGATGCTTGATGACGCGACCGATGGCATGGACGCGGGCGCGACCCTTTCGGGTGAAGTTGCGTTCAAGCTTTATGACACTTATGGCTTCCCGCTTGATCTGACGGCCGATGCGCTCAAAGAACGCAAAATCGGCATCGATGAAGCCGGCTTCACCACCGCCATGGAAGAACAGAAAGCCAAGGCACGTGCGGCATGGTCCGGTTCGGGCGAAGCTGCGACCGAGGAAGTCTGGTTTGACATCAATGACCGTGATGGCGCGACCGAATTCCTGGGTTATGAAACCGAAACGGCTGAGGGTGTGGTTACCGCGCTGATCAAGGACGGTGCCGAAGTCAAATCCGCATCGAAGGGTGACGAAGTTGCCGTTCTTGCCAACCAGACCACCTTCTTTGGTGAGTCTGGTGGTCAGCAGGGCGATGCCGGTGTGATCAAAACCGAACACGGTGCGATCATTGAAATCACCGACACCCAGAAAAAGCTGGGAAGCTTGCATGTGCATCTCGGCAAGGTGACCGAAGGCGACGTCAAGGTTGGCGATGCTGCTGAATTCCGCGTCGATCATACCCGCCGTTCAAGCTTGCGTGCCAATCACTCGGCCACCCACCTTTTGCATGCGGTTCTTCGCAAGCATCTTGGTGATCACGTGACCCAGAAGGGCTCGTTGGTCGCGGCTGATCGTCTGCGTTTCGACATCTCGCACCCCAAGGCCGTCACGGCCGAGGAAGCCGCAGTAATCGAAGCCGATGTCAACAGCCTTATCCGCGAAAACAGCGAAGTCACCACCCGTCTGATGACCCCGGACGAGGCGATTGAACTGGGCGCGATGGCGCTGTTTGGCGAAAAATACGGTGATGAAGTCCGCGTTGTGTCGATGGGTCTGCCGGTCGCCAATGAACATGCCTATTCGCTTGAACTTTGCGGCGGTACGCATGTCAAGCGCACCGGTGATATCGGCATGTTCAAGATCGTGTCCGAGGGCGCAGTTTCAAGCGGTGTCCGCCGTATCGAGGCCCTGACCGGTGCCGATGCCGCCAAATACATGTCAGCGCGCGAAAACGTTCTGACCACGGTTGCAGCAGACCTTAAGGCCGTTCCCGAAGATGTCCCGGCCCGCGTCAAGGCACTGCAGGAAGAACGTCGTCGTCTGGAACGCGAAGTATCCGACCTGCGCAAAAAGCTGGCAACGGCTGGTTCGGGTGCGGCTTCTGGCGGTGATGCGTTCAAGGAAGTCAACGGTGTCAAAATGGCACTGCGGTCGCTTGACGGCATTCCGGCCAAGGAACTCAAAGGCATGGTCGACGAGCTCCGCGATCAGATGGGCTCAGGCATCGTTGCCCTTGTTTCGGGCGACGGTGGCAAGGCATCCATCGTTGTCGGCCTGACCGCGGACCTGACGGATAAATACAGCGCCGTTGATCTTGTGCGCATCGGTGTTGAAAAGCTCGGTGGCAAGGGCGGCGGTGGCCGTCCGGACATGGCGCAGGGCGGCGGTTCTGATCCGTCGCAGGCGGATGCCGCACTGGCCGCGATCGAGGCACACATCGCTGGCTAAGCGATCATCAGCCAAAAGTCTGATGAATTAAAAGGGCCCCGTTTGGGGCCCTTTTTCTATGTAACCCTGCGGTGCTTAAGCTTGCTAAAGTATATCTTTGGGTTGCACGGTTGGCCCTCCGAGAGATAACCTTGAGTTGTATCTTTGGGGGAGTAAAAATGAAGCCAGATTATTTGTCGCAAGGTGAAGCTGCTCGTCTTTTTCCTGTCTTAGCCACCACATCTAAAGAGGGAAGAACAACAGCCGTCGTCCTCAGTTGCCTGACCAGCATTCACGAGTTCGGGCAAAGTCTCCTGAAGTCTGTCAATTTACGCGTCGGTAAGACGTCGTCTGTTGAAGCCTTTACCGAAATTGTTTTTGCTGGTGACAAGGCTGCTTCAAAGGACAGGCCGGACGGTTTGTTAATCGTGCGTACAGGTAAGCGCGAATGGCGTGCTCTTATCGAGACGAAAGTCGGTTCCAATGAACTCAATGACGAACAAGTGGACCGCTATCGGAACTTGGCAAAACTCCATGGCGTCGATTGTGTCGTAACAATTTCAAACCAATTCACGTCTCGTCCTGAAAACCATCCATTACAGTCGGTTAGGAAAAGCCGTTCGAAAATTCCAGTCTACCATTGGTCTTGGATGTTTATTCTAACCACTGCCGATCTTTTGATTAGCAATGATGAGATCGCAGATTCCGATCAGCTCTATCTGTTAAATGAACTTAAGCGTTTTTTGACCCATGAAAGCACAGGGATCAAAGGCTTTGATCGCATGCCGCCAGAGTGGACAGAGTTGAATAAGTTGGTCTCCGCTTCAGAGGCGATACCCGCCAAGTCAGAGGCTGCATTGGCAGTTCTAGAAGCTTGGCACCAAGAAACCCGCGATCTGTCCTTAATATTGACCCGAAAAACTGAGGCTTTGGTTAGAGAAAAATTGCCTCGCAAGCACCTTGATGATCCCAACTTGAGGCTTAAGGAAGAGTTCGCGAATCTCAGAGAAACGAAGCGGCTTGGCGCTACATTGATTGTTCCTGATGCAGCATCTCCGGTGGAGATTTATGCCAACCTGATGACACGAACTATCTCTGTTGAGATGTTCCTGAGAGCGCCAGAAGACAAGAAGTCAACTAAGGCGAGAGTTAACTGGCTGCTGAGACAGTTAAAAACAGTTAGTACGCCAGATATTCATGTGCGTTTGATGTGGCCGGGAAGCAGCGAGGCAACCCTTTACCCGTTGGAAGACCTCAGAGAAGACCCAGCTATTGCCGAAACAGGCAAAGAGGGAATGCAAGTTCTCGGGTTCCACATCCTTCTGTCGCGAAGAGTTGGTGCTAAGTTTACACAACAGACTAATTTCATAGCTATCTTGGAACAGATTGTTCCGGAGTTTTATCAAGAGGTTGGACAGAATCTAGTAGCTTGGAGGAAGTCTCCTCCTAAGATTAAGCCTAATCGCGACGGCTCAACTGATGTGAGTGTTGATGCTCTTGAGGAAGAGGCCGAAGAGATGGCCTTGGATAGCTGACAAGTGAAAAATCTGATGAATTAAAAGGGCCCCAAACGGGGGCCTTTTCTTTTGTCTGATGATATCGGTTGGTGCTGTGTTCGTTAGTCATACGTCTTCTTCGGACGCTGAATTTTTGACCGGCTTCTGATGATGCAGGACCCGCGTCGCAGCCCGAACGACGGTTTTACGGTCGTTTTCTTCGGGGATGTCGCGTTCGGCGGCATTGGCGATCATGCGGGCGTGGGTGCGCAGCACTTCGCGTTGATGATCGGTCTCTGCCAGCCGCATCAGGCTTTCAAGGATTTCAGCCATCGGCAGCAACACATCCGGCTTTGCCGTCGCAGACTGGCGGATCTGGTCATAGGCCGCCCCCAGCATGCCGCCAAAATCAGACATCAGGGCATGCAGGCGAACTTCATCGTCATCATCGCGCCAGATGCCGACCGGATAGCGAAACTGCATGGCATGTGGAAGGGCGTCGCCCAGACGATAGATCGCGGCAATGGCCGTGAACGGGTCATTGATGCCCGGTGACAGGGCGCGCAATGCAACTTCGACCAGTTGGCGCAGGGCAAATTCGACATCCAGCATGGCCGTGCGATGCGATCCGATCATGATCGCCTCAAGAATATCGGCATGACACTGTTCGATATTGTCTTGTGCCTGTTTGGAGACGTCATCGTTTAAGGGGACGATGCGTCCGACAATATCACCGATCAGCACATGCTGTCCGGCACGGATCACAAGTGAGATACGCGTATCCGTCTGTTTGGCGATTTCACAAATTTTTTCATAATCCACGCCCTGCACATATCCCGAAGACGCGACGCAAATGGCCTGATCGCGGGGGATGTCCTGTGGGTCTGGCAGGTTTGTCTGGGCGCGTTCGGCCGCCTTGATCGGATCGGTCAGGGTGTTGCTGGCCGATTGAATGGTTTCTTCAAGGTTTTTGCCAACACGCTGAATGACCTCATCGGCAACGATGGACCGGCCAAGGTGGTGGACAAACAGGATCAGGACAAAAACGCTGATGACAAACAGCGCGATGCCGACCGTCACAGCCAGATGCGGTACTGGTGCGGAATCCGGTTTTTCGCCCATCAGCATAAGCGATGTGATCAAAAACAGGATGCTGCCAACAAAAGTGCCCAGCGCGTTCTGGGTTTTGTTATCGCCCATGAAGTTGCGGATCATGCGCGGTCCAAGTGACCCGGCGGCAAGGGTCAGAACCACCATCGTGATTGACAGGGCAAAGGTCGTCAGGGTGACCAGCGTGGCCAGCAGGGTTTCAAGCAACCCGCGCACCGCCTGAATTTCATTGAACCCGGGCAACAGGCTGGGGAACAGGTCGCGCAGGATATCCTGGGGCGCTGCCATAATACTAACCGCAAAGGCCGCACCGCCCAGTGCAAAAAGCAAAGGCGATACCCACAGGCTATAGGTCAGAAATTCCCAAACGCGGATCAGGCGTTGAACCATGATGCAAAAACCCCTTTCGGGTCAAAGATTGTCGCGTGACCCGGATCGGGGGAAAACGCATGGACATCATATGATTAAACGCCGATTAGCGCATGCAGTTCCCGCCTGATCTGTTTTGCTGTTGGCAAAGGGGATTTCAAAATGCGCAAGCAATGACGAACCGCGCGCAGAAAGGCAGGGCAACCGTATCAGATATCGACTTGTTCGATGGCTGCTTTGCCGATCAGGGCCTCTGCCTCTGGTGTGCCCTTGCGCGCAGTGTCGGGCAGCTTGGCCAGTTGATCGGCGGCAGCCCGGATGTCGTCAAGATCATCAATCTCGTCGCAGACTTCCATCACCCGGTTCCAGATCGCGTCATGATCCATCCCGCCCATAACGGTCAGGGCAATGGCGCGATTAAGCGTTGCCTGCGGATGGTTGGCATCCTGGGACAGGATTTGTTCAAACGCCTCAAAGGCTGCGATCAGATGGCCTTCACGCAGATTGATCACACCTAAATCGTTCGAAGCAGCAAGCGAGGACGGATTGATCCGCAGCAGCTGTTCAACCGCACGCCGTTCGCTTTCGAAATCCTCGTTGGCGCGATGGCATGTGGCGATCAGACGGTGGATGCTTTCTGATCCCGGACTGTGGTGGGCGGCAGTTTGCAGGGCAGAAAGGGCGGCGTCATAGCGTTCCAGCGCGATCAATGCCTGCCCGCGCAAGGTCAGCATTTCCGGATCGGTCGGTTTGGCGCGCAGCACAATATCAATGTGGTTGAGTGCGCTACGTGCGTCACCGTTTTCAAGCAATGCGCGTGCAATGTGATGCAGGCAGTCTTCATGACCCCCATCAGATTTCAGCACCGTGCGATACTCACCAATTGCTTCGATGATCGAACCTTTTTCATGAAGCGCACGCGCCAGCCCGAAACGGGCATCCAGATTATCCATATCTTCGCCAAGTGCCTGGCGCAGCATGTTGATTGCAGCGTCATACTGTCGCTGCTTCAAGGCGGCAAGCCCCATATCAGAAAAGGACATTGCATTCATAGGAGGTCTCCCAATCCAATCGCAATCCGTTGATCGGACCGCTGAATTTATCGATTAACGATGGGATTATAATGCCCAAACCGATCATTACCAGCCCTATGTCACAACGAATTCATGACGCCGGACCTGTTGCCGTTGTGAGCCCCAAAAAGCAAAGGCCCCGGAATGTGCCGGGGCCTTTGTGTGATCATGATGCCAGTGCCTTACAGCTTATGGATCATCTTGATTTCCATGAAGTCTTCAAGGCCAAACAGGCCACCTTCGCGGCCATTGCCCGATTGCTTGTAACCGCCAAACGGGCTGCCCGCCATTGGGGAGGAGCCATTCAGCAAAACCATGCCGGCACGAAGTTTGCGGGCAACACGGTCGGCCTTTTTGGTGTCCGGGGTCTGGATATAGGCGGCCAAACCGTATGGCGTGTCATTGGCGATCTCAATCGCTTCTTCTTCGGTGTCGAACGGGATCATCGAGACCACCGGGCCAAAGATTTCCTCGCGTGCGATGCGCATATTGTTGTTCACATCGGCAAAGATGGTGGGTTTGACGAAGTATCCCTCGTTAGTGTCATCGGGCTTGCCCGCACCACCAACGAGAAGGGTGGCACCTTCGTCAATGCCAGCCTGAATAAGGGTCTGAACCCGGTCAAACTGGATATGGCTGACCAGCGGGCCGATATGGCTGCCTTCCTTGGTCGGATCGCCGACGGATGCCTGTTCGCCAACGCGTTTGGCAACCTTGACGGCGTCATCATAGATCGAGCGTTGAACCAGCATGCGGGTCGGTGCATCGCAGGTCTGGCCGGAGTTGTTGAAAACGGCATTCACACTCCAGGCGATGCGATCTTCGATATCGACATCATCAAACACGATGTTGGGCGACTTGCCGCCAAGCTCCAAGGTGACGCGCTTGATGTTTTCCGACGCATCCTTGGTGATTGCCTTGCCAGCACGGGTCGATCCGGTAAAGGACATCATGGTGATCTCGGGATGACGCGACAGGGTCGCACCGGCAACCGGCCCCGCCCCCTGAACCATGTTAAAGGCCCCGGCCGGGAAGCCCGCCTCGTGGATCATTTCGGCATAAAGCATGGCATTAAGCGGCGTGAATTCGGATGGTTTCAGCACACAGGTGCAGCCGGTGGCAAGGGCCGGAATAACCTTGAGCACGATCTGGTTGATCGGCCAGTTCCACGGCGTGATCAGGCCGCAAACCCCGATGGGTTCGCGCAACAGAAGCTCTCCGTTATAAAGGATTTCCTCGGTCTTGAGCTTTTTCAGCGCAACAATGAAATCTTCGAGGTGGGCTGTGCCGGCTGCGGCCTGCTGTTCGTGCGACATGGTGGTCGGCGCGCCGAGTTCCATGGTGATGGTATCTGCAACTTCGCCATAGCGGCGCTTATAGATCGCAAGCAGATTTTCAAGCCAGCCAAGACGTTGTTCAACGGTCGTCTGGCTGTAGCTTTCAAAGGCGCGCTTGGCCGCGGCGACGGCAAGGTCGACGTCTTCTTCGCTGGCCAGGGTGATTTGGGTGATGACTTCTTCGGTGGCCGGATTGATCACGTCCATCTTTTCCGAGGAAATCGGATCAACCCATTTGCCGTTGATGTAAAATTTGCCTGCGTTATCCATAGGAAGCCTTCCTGATCATGTGTGTGGTTCGGGCCAGCGCATTATCCCTCGCACTGGTGACGCTGTTGGCGCGGTTTCAGGTTCGTTCCCTCAGCCAGTTTTTTATGATTTCCCGGTGGCGTTCGGCCCCGTAACTGGCGAAATGCCCGCCATGCACGACCCGGACTGGCAAACCATAAAGCCGTTCCATCGATCGAACATAGTCATCTGCATTTGCATGATAAGTGTCTTCGATCAAAGGTCCATCATAAACAATGTCGCCGGAAAACAGGATGCCGGTCGCCTTTTCCCAAAGCGCAATACCGCCCGGTGAATGGCCGGGTGTGTGAATGACCTCGAAATGGCGGTCGCCAAGGTCAATCACATCGCCGTCCTCGACAATCCGGGTGGCGGGTGCGGACTTGACGGCGTAAGTGGTCGAAGAATATGGCAACGGCGGGAGTTTCGTAAAAATCTCGTCGGTCACATAGGGATCAGCCAGCGTATTCTTGCGCGTGGGCGCGGCCAGAAGATCGGCTTCGCACCGGTGGCACACCCGGTTTTCAAATTCGTGGTGGCAGCCGATATGATCAAAGTGGGTGTGGCTGGCAACCGCCTGAACGCTGCGTTCGGTGACAAGCGGTACCCATTCGGTCAGCGACACAACCCCCATGCCACTATCGACCAGCATGTCGCCGTCGCGGCCGCGCACATGCCAGATGTTGCAGCGGTAAAATTCCTCGATAAACGGTTCGCCAATATAGGTGACGTCATCGCCGACGGTTTTCAGGCTATACCAGTCTTCGGGTTTGGCGCGGTCGATCGTCATAGGGCAGCACTTTCTGGCGTGGGGCGGGGCGGATGACCATGCAACACCACCACCGAGGTCGGATCAAGGGTCAGTTCAACCCATGCCCCCGGTTCGATGATGGCCGATTGCGGCATGTGGGCGGTGATCGTCATGTTGGGGTAATCAAGCGGGCTTAGATGGGCGCGATGATGGGTGCCAAAGAACGATCCATCTTCGACCCTGGCCTTGCCCAGCGTGATGCGCGGGCCGGTCCCGCTGCTGGCACGGAAGTGTTCCGGGCGAATGGCAAGGGTGACCGATGCGCCGGGGGCAAAGCCCCTGCATTCGAACTCTGGCAGTTCGACAGTGCCAAGCGATGTCTTGACGGAAATGGTGCTGTCGGTTGCGCTTTCAAATGTGCCGGGGATGAAATTGACTTCACCCATGAAGCTTGCGGTGAAAATCGTCTTGGGCTGCATATAGATGTTTTCGGGGCTGCCGAGATCTTCGATCCTGCCGGCATTCATCACAACGATCCGATCAGCAATCGCCATGGCTTCTTCCTGATCGTGGGTGACATGAACAAACGTCGTGCCAACCCGTTTTTGGATGGCTTTAAGCTCGTCCTGCATCTGACGACGGAGTTTGAGGTCGAGCGCCCCCAGCGGTTCATCAAGCAACAGTACATCCGGTTCGACCGCCAGCGCACGGGCAAGGGCAACGCGCTGGCGCTGCCCGCCCGAAAGTTCGTGCGGTTTCTTGTTGGCGGACGTTTTTAGCCCGACCATATCAAGCAGTTCTTCAGCCTTGGCGTGACGTTCGGCCTTGCCGACCTTGCGCATTTTAAGACCGAAGGCGACATTGTCGCGCAGGCTCATATGCGGGAACAGGGCGTAATCCTGAAACATCGTGGTGGTCGGGCGTTTGGCCGGTGCGACATCGCCCATATCCTTGCCATTGATTTCAATCGTGCCACTGGATGGCGACAGGAACCCGCCGAGCAGAGACAGCAAGGTGGTCTTGCCGCAGCCCGATGGGCCGAGCAGGACGATATATTCGCCCGCCGCGATTTCGAGGCTGATATCGTCAAGGGCGGTAAAGTCGCCAAAGATCTTGGTGGCGTTGCGGATGGAGACAGGGGCGGTCATTTCTTTGCCGTCCTTCTAAAGACAATCAATTCAAGAATAAGCAGCAGCGCAACCGAGACGAGGAAGACAACACTTCCGACCGCGTTGGTTTTCGGGTTCAGGCCCGAACGCAACATGCTCCAGATTTCAACCGGCAGGGTGACGTCAAAGCGCGACAGCAAGAATGCGATGATGAACTCATCCCAGCTAAACGTCACCGACAGGAAAAAGGCCGCAAGGATGGAGGGCATCAACATCGGGGCGGAGACCTGCGTCATCACCTGCCATTCGGCGGCACCAAGATCGCGGGCGGCCCGTTCGATGTTCTTCTGATGATCGCCCATGGATGCATAAATAATCGCAAAGCACAGCGGCAGATTGATCACCACATGCCCGATCCCGACAGTCCAAAGCGAGAGCGAAACACCCAGCCAGTTAAAGGTGGTCAGCAAGCCCAGTGCAATGATCAGGTAACTGACCGTCATCGGCGCAATCAGAAGGCCACGCTGAAGACGCGATGCTGGCAAGACAAATCGCGCCAGCCCATAGGCCGCACAGAAACCAAGCACGCAGGCAACCGTGGCCGAGCCGATGGCAACCATCAGGGAGTTGGTCAGGGCCGACATCAGGCGACTGTCAGAAAAGACCTCGCCATACCATTTAAGGGTCGCGCCGTTAAACGGCGGAACCGGCAGGCGGCCGTCCTGAAATGAAAACAGGACAAGGACCGCCACAGGTAAAAAGATGAAGCCATAAAGTGCGATCAGATAGGACCAGGATAGCAGTTTGGAAAAGCGTGAAGAGATCATTTTACGTTCTCTCCATCTTGAGCCAGCGGGCACAGGCAATATAGGCCAGTGTCACCACAACCATCAGAATGATCGATAGGGTCGCGGCCATCGGGAAATCTGCCCGGCGGCCCAGTTGCAGCATGATGACTTGCGGCAGGGCGAGTTCGTTATTGCCGCCCAATATCTGCGGGGTGATGTAGTCACCGATACACAGCACAAAGGTCAGGAACGCACCGACCATGATGCCCGGCAACGTAAGCGGTAACACCACATGCCAGAACACCTGAAACCCGTTTGCACCAAGATCGGCGGCGGCGCGTCGATAGTTCGGCGGCATCTGCACCAGATTGGCATAGATCGTCAGGGTCAATAGCATGACAAAGAAATGCACAAACCCGATGACGGTAGCACTTCGCGTGCTGGCCAGTTCGAGCGGTTCGGAAATTACCCCCAAATAGACTAGAGTGTTATTGATCACGCCGTTTTGTGCCAATACCAGAAGCCAGGAATAGGATCGCACCACATAGCTTGTCCAGAATGGCAGGATCGCCATGATCAGCGCCATACGCTGCCATTTCTGGGGCACACGTTCGGCAATGATCCAAGCCAGCGGATAGGCAAGGATCACGGAAATGATCGTGACCGTGAAGGTGATTTCAAGCGAGACAAAAAGCCCCTTAAGCAAATGGGCCTTTTCAAAGAATTCGATGTAATTGTCGAAATTCCACGCCATGACGATTTCGCGCCCCTTGCGGGTCGCAAGGCTGATCGCGGCCATGACGACAAATGGAATAACGAAAAACGCGACGGTCCACAGTAGGGCCGGGGTTACAAAGCCCCATGCGCGGCGATTTTCGCGTGTTTCAAGGCTGGCAGTGGCCATAACGGTATCCTTTTAGCAAACCGGCCCGCTTGGATGGGGGGATGGTTGCTTGTAACTCGCTTGGGATGGTGGGCGCCGTTGGGGTCAGCTTACCGCAAGTTTGGCACCGATGCCCCGCAAAAAGCGGGACATCGGCCGGTGGCAGTAGACAAGGGATTGCTTACTGCTGGAGCATCTCGACCCAGGCATCCTGCATCTCGGCATCGAGATCGGCATCCGGGATCGGGTAAAGCTGCGAGTTTTTGAGGTAGCCTTCCTGATCATCCCAGCGAAGTGCCGCTTTCTGGGCATCGGTCAGGTTTTCGCCCGCCTTGGCGTTGGCTGGCATCCCCCAATAGCACGAAGAGGTCGCAAGACGCGCCTGGCCTTCGGGGCTCATGATGTATTGAACGAATTTAAGCGCAAGGTCAGGCTTTTCAGAATCCTTCATCACCCCGATCGACTGTGCCCAGCGAAGGCCACCCTGTTTGGGGATGATCCAGTCAAGGTTCGGCTTTTCTTCGGAAAGCACCGCCGTGATCCATTCACCGCCACCAACAAGGATATCGACCTCACCGGTTGCGAGCGCAGTCTGGGAAGACACAACTTCACCAACCTGTTTGGAGACCTTTTTCATCGCAAACAGCTTTTCCTTGATCGCGGGCATGTCGTCTGCGCCAAGATCAGCCGTATCAATGCCAAGACCCAGCCCCACAAGGCCGATCACCGGCAGGTAATAGTCATAAACCGCGATGCGGCCAGCATATTTGTCCGACCAGATCACCGACATGTCTTCCATGTCCTTGGGATCAACCTTGGTCTTGTCGAACGAAATGGTGTTGTAGCCGAACTTCTCGGTGACGGCATAGGTCTTGCCATCCACCACGTTGTTTTCAGCCATTACGACCTCGGGGAAGATATCGGATGTTGGCAGGGCATCGACCGGGATTTCGGCCAGAACGCCCATTTCGACCGCGCGATGGACATCAACACCGTCAATTACAAACACATCCCAGTCACCGGGACGGGATTGTTCAATGATCGAAAGACCGGCACCGGTGCCTTCATATTCCTTGAGATTGACTTTGACGTCGTACTCTTTCTCAAACGGCTCGATCAGGGCCGGATCGGTATGGTCGCACCAGACAAGGGCATTGAGCTCTTCGGTTGCTTGTGCGGTTTGCGCCATGGCAACAGCGCCCAGAATAAAGGTCGCAGTGCTACTCAGAAACTTGTTGCGGGTCTTCCCCGTAGAGACGTGACGAGACATAGGCTCTCCCTGATTTCATAGTTGAGGCCTCCCTTGAATTGGGTTTTTCGGCGCTTATCCGGCACCGTTGAAAAAATATTGAACGCGTTCATTTTTTGAGTCAATGTTAATTTTGAACCCGTTCAGTTTTTCCGGAGTGACGATGTCAGGACTGCGCGCCCAAAAGAAAGCCGATAAAAACCGCCGTATTCTGGAGGCGGCGACGACGCTGTTTCGCAAAGTCGGATATGACAGTGCGCGCATCGAAGACATTGCCGAAATGGCCGGTGTGTCTGTCGGGACGTTTTATAACTACTTCAAAAACAAGGGCGATATGCTGATGGCCACGGTCTCGATGGAAGTCGAGGAAGTGCTGGCAGCGGGGGATGCCATCATCGCGCGCGAGCATGAGGATGTCGCCACGGCCTTGTCCGAACTGATCGGGAAATATTACGACCACTCCCTGACATATCTGTCCAAGGAGATGTGGCGCACGGCGATGTCACTGTCGATTGCGCAGCCCGAAACACCGTTTTCCCAGCGCTACACAGCGCTTGATCATCGGCTGTCCAAACAGGTCTGCGATCTGATTCGCGCCTTGCAGGATCGCGGTGTCGTGCGCAAGGATGTCGATTGCGATGCCACAGGCGAGCTGATCTTTAACAACGTGAACATGATGTTCATCGAGTTTGTCAAAGACGAGGAGATGGACGTCGATGGCCTGAAGTCCAGCGTGGCACGGCAGAATGCCCCGCTGGCATTGCTGATGTCTGGTGATGCTGCCTGAAGCTTAGCAGTCTGGCTCAGAAAACAACGTCCTGATCACACCGATCATTCGTCTGACAAGACGCTTGTGGAGCCATGCGAAGTTCGACTTGAGGTGCGCGCTGTCACAGACAACCCATTGATTCCATGATATCAAAGACAAAATGCTGTTGATCACGTCGGCGGATGATCGCATCGACAGTCGGGCAAAAATAGTGGAACGGGCAGAGTATGCAGGAGACCGGTCAGAGCGCGGACGACGCGTTTGATATGTTTTCGGATCGGGACAGCGCAGACGGTATCGGTGAGCTCAGGCTTGCCGATGGTGACCTGTTTGAATTGCCCGGTGTGACCGGGCGTCTGGAACGGATCGATTTCGGTAACGGCATCTGTTTGCACCGCGCGGAATTGAATGTCCGCGAGGATTCCAGATTTGATGTTCAAAACGCTTTGCCGCCGGGCTGGCTCGCCGGATCTGTCAATATTCTCGGCGACCTTGATTTTGATTGCCCGGATGGCAGCAAACACACCATGTCGCCCGAGATTGGATTGATGATGCGCGTCGACCGGCCCGGGACGCGCTATTTTCTGCCCGGTGGACAAGTGATCCGCCATGCGGGCGTTACCATTGAACTTGATGCGCTTCGTGCCAAGTTTGGCGATGATCTGCCCGCAGCACTTGATCCCTATCTGTCTGATGATCAAAGCGTGATTGAAGTCAGGGCGCTTGGGCTTAATAACAAGATCAGAAGCATTGTCAGTGCGATGTTCTCCGCCCAAGCGACCAGCGTTGGACGCAAGTTCAAGCTTGAAGGTTTATCAACCCTGTTTCTGGCCGAGATGATTGATGCCTATTGCCTGCTGCATCACGATGGCGAAAAGACGCCGGAACCAAGCGTTCTTGAAAAGACGGTGATCGAAGACGCGATTGCCAAAATCACTTGCGATCTGGCGGCCGCAGTATCGGTTGCGCAGTTGGCAGATGCGGGTGGCATGACCGAAAGCCGGCTTAACAACCTATTCAAGCTTGAGACGGGCAAAAGCTGTGCGGACTTTATCCGCTCCAAGCGGATGGAGCGCGCCCGGGAATTGCTGGCATCGCGTGATTTCAACGTGAAGCAGGTCGCAGCAGCGGTTGGCTTTAACCATGTCAGCAACTTTTCGCGGTCCTATCGCGACTGGTATGGCGAAAGTCCTGCTCAGGCACTCAAGCGCAATGGCACATAAGCTGTGCGGTGTTTGTTCCCTTGCTCAAATCAGTTGGACGCCCTAGGTTAACGCAAACGTCAACTTGTGTTGCAGGGCAAAAATGAAGTTTCAGGGTACGGAAAATTACGTCGCGACCGAAGATCTGATGGTGGCGGTCAATGCCGCGATCACGTTGCAGCGACCGCTTCTGGTCAAGGGCGAACCGGGCACGGGCAAGACGGTGCTGGCCGAAGAAATCGCCAAGTCGCTTGGCAAGAAACTGATTACCTGGTCGATCAAATCTACAACGCGCGCCCAACAGGGCCTTTATGAATATGATGCGGTTTCGCGCCTGCGCGACAGTCAGCTGGGTGATGAGCGTGTCCATGACATCGGCAATTACATCGTCAAGGGCAAGCTGTGGGAGGCGTTCGAGGCAGATGGCGACGCGCCCGTCCTTCTGATTGATGAAATCGACAAGGCCGATATCGAGTTCCCCAATGACCTGCTTCAGGAACTCGACCGGATGGAGTTCTTCGTTTACGAGACCCAGCAGATGGTCAAAGCCACCAACCGCCCGATTGTGATCATCACCTCAAACAATGAAAAGGAACTGCCAGACGCGTTCCTGCGGCGTTGTTTCTTCCATTACATCCGCTTCCCGGATGCAGACACCATGGCGGAGATCATCGAGGTGCATTACCCCGGAATCCAGAAACGTCTGGTCGCCGAGGCATTGAACCTTTTCTATGACATGCGTGACGTTTCAGGCCTTAAGAAAAAGCCGTCAACCTCCGAGCTTCTGGATTGGTTGAAGCTTTTGATGGCCGAAGACCTGCCGCCCGAGGCGCTTCGCGCCAAGGATGCCAAAACCGCCGTGCCGCCGATGCATGGTGCGTTGCTGAAAAACGAGCAGGACGTGCATCTGTTTGAACGGTTGGCGTTTATGGCACGGCGCGAAGGGCGTTAATCCCGATGTTCACCGGCTTTTTCTATAAGCTGAAAGATGCGCGCGTGCCGGTCAGTTTGCGCGAATATTTGACATTGCTTGAGGCGGTGGAAAAAGGTCTGGCCGGATATTCGGTGGAGGATTTCTATTATCTGGCGCGGTCCGCGCTGGTGAAGGATGAACGCCACCTTGATAAGTTTGATCGCGTGTTTTCCGAGCATTTCAAAGGTGTGATTGACCTTGCCGAGGGAATGGACGAGGTCGAGAAGACTGAAATTCCCGAAGAGTGGCTGCGCAAGCTTGCCGAGAAATTCCTGACCGAAGAAGAAAAGGCCGAGATCGAAGCCCTTGGCGGTTGGGAAAAACTGATGGAGACGCTTAAACAGCGTCTGGAAGACCAAAAGGGCCGTCATCAGGGCGGCAACAAATGGATCGGGACAGCCGGGACATCGCCGTTTGGCGCTTATGGCTATAACCCCGAAGGGGTGCGGATCGGGCAGGATAAATCCCGCCATCGTCGGGCGGTCAAGGTCTGGGATAAACGCGAATTCAAGAACCTTGATGACAGTGTCGAAATCGGCACGCGCAACATCAAGGTCGCCCTGCGTCGTCTGCGCAAATGGGCGCGGACCGGGGCGGCAGATGAGCTTGATCTGCCGGGCACGATTACATCAACTGCCCGCCAAGGCTGGCTTGATGTTCAGATGCGCCCTGAACGCCATAACGCGGTCAAGGTCTTGATGCTGTTTGATGTTGGTGGATCAATGGATGATCACATCAAGGTCTGTGAAGAACTGTTTTCGGCGGTGAAAAGCGAATTCAAGCATCTTGAATATTACTACTTCCACAATTGCCCCTATGAAGGGCTTTGGAAAGATAATGCGCGGCGCTGGAACGAACAGGTATCGACGTGGGATGTGATCAATACCTATGGCGCGGATTACAAGCTGGTGATTGTCGGCGATGCCACCATGAGCCCCTATGAAATCACCTATCCGGGCGGGGCGGTGGAATACTGGAATGCCGAGGCAGGGGCCGTTTGGATGCAGCGATTGCTGGATCATTTCGAACATGCCGCCTGGATCAATCCGCAACCGGAAAACTGGTGGCGGCACCATCAATCGATCCAGATCATGCACAAGCTGATGGAAGGGCGGATGTTTCCGCTGACCCTTGATGGTCTTGATCGCATGACCGGGGAACTTAACCGCTAGGGCTGCGTTCTTTGCTGTAACAGTTTCATGAAGATTGCACCCAAGACGCGGTGACGCGTTTTTGTGCAGCCAATCCGCGCCTATAGTCCTTGATCATAAAAGGACACTGGATAAGGATACCCGGGATGCTGATACGCAAAATGATCAAGTCGACCTTGCTGGCGATTGGCGGGCTTGCCGCCGTCACGTTGATGCCTGTTACAGCTGCGATCAATTCGGCCGATGCGCAGGCACTTGATCAGGAAATGGTGGTGATCGCCCATCGCGGGGCTTCGGGCTATTTGCCCGAACATACCCTGCCAGCCAAGGCATTGGCCTATGGCATGGGGGCGGATTTCATCGAACAGGATGTTGTTCTGTCCAAGGACGGCGTTCCGGTCGTCCTGCACGATATCCACATTGATACCACCACCGATGTTGCGGAAAAATTCCCGGATCGCAAACGTGAAGACGGGCGGTACTACGCAATTGATTTCACCCTTGCCGAACTTAAAACACTTAATGTCACCGAACGGTTCAAGGCCGATACCGGCAAACAGGTCTATGCGGATCGCTTTCCGGCTGAGTTTGCCATCTTCAAGATCCCGACCCTTGAAGAAGAAATTAAACTGATCCGCGGACTGAACCACTCCACCGGGCGCAATGTTGGCATCTATCCGGAAATCAAGGACCCGGCATTTCATCGTGCGGAAGGCCAGGACATCGCCAAAACCGTGATCGCGGTGATGGAGAAGTGGGGGTATAATAACCCGGACTCAAATGCCTTTGTGCAGTGCTTTGACTGGTCTGAAACCAAGCGTATCCGTCAAGAGCTTAACTACCAGGGCAAGCTGGTGCAGCTTATCGGTGAAAACCGCTGGGGCGCGCCAGAGGGAACCGATTACGATTATCTGAAATCTGACGAAGGCATCACCGACATGGCCAGTGTCGTTGATGGCATCGGGCCGTGGTTGCCGCAAGTTATTGAAGGCTTGAGCGAAAACGGCACGGCGATCATGACGCCAACCCTGATTGCCGCCCAGCGCGCGCAATTGAAGGTTCATCCTTATACCCTGCGCGCCGATCAGTTGCCGAAATGGGCGGGGGATATGCAGATCGCGCTCAAGGCGATTTTTGATGATGCCGGAATTGATGGCATTTTCACCGATTTCCCTGATCAGGTCGTGCAGTATCTGGCCCGGAATCCCGATGCTTAATCCCGATGCTTAATCCCGATGCCTGATCGGGTTCGCATCCGATAACGAACAGACTGTTTCCAAGCTGGCCGTTATCAGGGGTGCATTCTTAAGTCACTATGCAAGCCGACGAAATTCAACCAAGGAGGATGACGTGGCGAAAGTACTGGTACTTTATTATTCGATGTATGGTCATATCGAAACCATGGCCAACGCCGTTGCCGAAGGCGCACGCGGTGTTTCCGGGACGCATGTTGATGTCAAACGTGTTCCTGAAACCATGCCCGAAGACGTCGCAAAGGGCGCAGGTGCCAAGCTTGATCAGGCTGCCCCGGTTGCCGAGGTTTCCGATCTTCCGGAATATGACGCGATCATCTTTGGTGTGCCGACCCGCTTTGGCAACATGCCAGGCCAGATGCGGACCTTCCTTGACCAGACCGGCGGTCTTTGGGCCGAAGGCAAATTGATCGGCAAGATCGGTTCTGTCTTTACCTCGACCGGCACCCAGCATGGTGGTCATGAAACCACCATCACCTCGACCCATACCACCTTGCTTCATCAGGGTATGGTGATTGTCGGTGTGCCTTACAGCTGTGCTGGCCTGACCAATATGGACGAAATCACAGGTGGTTCGCCTTATGGTGCCGGTACGCTTGCTGGTGCCGATGGTTCGCGTACACCCTCCCAGAACGAGCTTGATATCGCCAAGTTCCAGGGCAAGCACGTGGCAGAACTTGCCGCCAAACTTGCAGTCTGATTTTCAAGTCGTCTGATCTAATCAAGGCAGTGCAGGGTTCTTGCGCTGCCTTTTTTGTTGCGATTTGATAAACAATCAGGTGCCTGATTGGGCCTTGTTTGGCGACAGTTTTGTGCGACCATGCGGGGTATGAAATGTTGTCTGGCAAGAATGCCGACAGGCAGAGGAGTTTTGAAATGTCTGAGTCTGTGAAAAACGCACGCGGTGTTGAACGTGTCTTGCGCGCGATGGATACATCCGACGGTGCGGGCGTGTCGCTGCGACGGTCTATCGGGACGCCGCAGCTTGATATGCTTGACCCGTTCCTGATGCTTGATTCACTTTCGACCGACAACCCGGACGAATATATCGCAGGCTTCCCGGAACATCCCCATCGTGGCTTTGAAACCGTGACCTATATGGTCGAAGGGGCGATGCGCCATCAGGACAGCATGGGTAATGAGGGCATTTTGCGTTCGGGCGGTGGACAGTGGATGACCGCCGGTAGCGGGATTGTGCACTCCGAAACGCCTGAACAGGAAAACGGTCTTTTGCAGGGGTTCCAGCTTTGGATCAATCTGCCAGCCAAGGACAAGATGATCGATCCGCGCTACCAGAATATGGAGCCAGATGAACTGCCGGAAATTTCCCCGGTGGATGGGGCGCAGTTGCGCCTTCTGGCTGGTTCGATGCATGGCGCAACCGGCCCGATCAACGGTATTTCGACCGACCCGGTCTTTGTTGATGCCAAACTTGATGCCGGTGCGGAAATCACCGTCCCGCTGCCCGAAGGCCACACGGCGGTGGTGTATGTCTTTATCGGCGATGCAATTGTTGGCGGCAAAGATGTGCCGACCCATCATCTGGCAATTTTGAAAGACGGTGATGGTGTGACCCTTAAAGGCGGTGCCGATGGTGGTCGGATGCTGGTGATTGCCGCACGTCCAATCCATGAAGAGGTCGTGCGCTATGGCCCGTTTGTCATGAGCAGCAAGCAGGAACTGATGCAGGCCTTTGACGATTACCAGCGTGGCAATTTTGTCCGCAAGGCCGCGTCCTGACGCCAGAGACCTGATAAAATACGATCTGGACGATCCGGTAAAACGCCCTGAGCCACATGAATGGTCAGGGCGTTTTTCATTTCATTTCGTGATGAATGCGAAGCGAATGAAACCTAATCCTTGGCGCGTTTAACGTCGGTACCGGAACTGGTATTCGTGATCCAGGGACGGCCATCTGACAACACATCGACCATGTTGGCAGTTACGTTGTTAACCTTGTCAAAAGAACCGTTTGTCGCATTCCATTTTTTCAAAGCGTATGCACTGTTTTCGAATACGGTGACATAGACACTGCCATCCGTCCCGGCACCTATGTCTTCGACGGTTACGCTTTGACCCAACGGGCGGTTTTCAAACCTTGTGCCGGTGTATTGCTGAACAATGTTATTGTTGTCCGCGATCCACAAATCACCTGCACGGCCAATAGCCACCTTGCGCACGTCGTCATTGCTGAATTTGGCAAAGGCATTGGTTCCGGGTTTAAGGTGATAAAGCTTGCCGCTGATGACGACATGAACCGTGCCATCCGGACCAATCGATATATTTTGAATGTTGCCCGACGTTACCGAATAGGTCCGCTGGATCGTGCCCGTTGAGGACAGCTTATAGATCGAGTTCGAACTGTTTCCGTTTGTCCAGATGCTGCCATCAGTCGCAACATCAAACTTCTCGACATCCTGATTAAAGGACAGGGAGACTTGTTCGAGCTTCTTGGTCTTGGTGTTGAACTTCTGGAACTGGTTTGCTCCCTGATTTAAGGGCGTGCCATACAGGTAGAAACCATCATCTTGTCCGACGGCAATTTCATCAATGGTATTGAGGTCGGCGGTGAATGTTTCAAAAGTTATGTTTTTTGAAAACGTAAACGCGCTTGGGGATGTAACATCCACAACCGCCGCGGTATCGCCACTGCCTGTGGTATCCCCGACGGTCGAGGCCGCAACAAGACGATCATTCTGTTCGTCACGCTCAAAGAACTTTGATGCAAGCACAACAGTGTCAGTTGTAACAACCCAGGGAAAGCCATTGGGGCCGACCGCGACACTTTCCGGGCTATGACCCGGCGTTTGAACGACTTCAAAGGTTTTGCCATCTGCGCCCAAACGCATCAGGAATTGATTGGCGGAAACGATATAAACGCTGCCATCCGGACCGATCGAGATGCTTTTGGCCTTTTGCGATAACACCTCGCACGGTGATTGTTCGCACCGCTGGACAAGGTTGTCAGACCGAATTGTCCATGGGGTTCCGTCCGGGTCGACTGCAACCAAGATGCCCTGACCGGGAATGCGATCAAACCGCGTCATGGCGTCATTAAGTTTGGACAGGCTTCCGCTGGCATCGGCAATGACAACCGATCCATCCCCGCCAATCGCAATGTCTGAGCCGGTTGCACCGGGGATTTGCTTCCACAGTTTTCCGGTATGACGGAATACCCGGCCCAAGGTGGAAATGCCCCAAGGGTCGCCATTTGCATCAACGGCCAAACGCACCAGTGTTCCCGGAAAATCTTCAAACCTTTTGCGGCTGTTGGACCAGCGGAAAACACTTCCGGCCGCGTTCAAAGCAAACACACTTCCATCCCGACCAACTGCCAAAGCCGTAGCGTTCTCGCGGGTGTTGGTAAAAGTAATGTCGTCGGTCGTCGTTACCGTCGTCGGATCAAGACCGGCATCGTCCCCGGTGGACGGAGCCACGGTTCGGCTGGTGCCTTGCGCACCTGCATCTGTAGTTGGTGTGACAGGTGACGCGGTTGCGCCAGTTGCCACCGCGACTGGTGCGGTTGATGGTGCTGCTTGTGCTGCGGGTGGTGCAACAGCTGCTGCTGGTGGCAGGGGCGGGGCTGTAACATCCGGGGCAATTGCCGCTGGCGCACTATCAACAGGGGCGACGGCATCGGGCGCGCGAATTTCCGGTGCCCGGCCTTCTTCGGTTTTGATTTTTTCCGGTGCAACCAGCAATGTCGTTGCCATGATGGCACCACCGGCGACAACCGCCCACGGCCCACCATCTGGTGTGGCGGCGGTGGCTGTCGCACCACTGATGCCGGCGACAATACGCCAACTGCGTTGTGTTGCATTCCAGGTCCTGATCTGACCTTCGGCATCAACAATTACAACCGTACCGTTACCGGCAATGGCAATGTCGAGGGCACGACCGGGCATGGTGGTCCAGGTCTTTCCGTCATAGGACCGAATGCCGCCATCGCGCGCCACCGCCCATGGATTTCCCGTCCTGTCGAGTGCAATGCGATACGCATTGCCGTCGATTGGCCGCCATTCACTGCGCAACGGATACCATTTTTTGATTTCGCCACTGACTTTGGCAATAAAGACATTGCCAAGCGTATCGGCCGCAACATCGGCAACGTCGGTGTCCTTGTTTTCCCACCACAGCCCGTTATAGCGATAGACCACGCCGTCGGCGCTGATTGCCCAAGGGCGGTTTCCCTCGGCTGCGGAAATGCGCACAAAATTGCCCGACATTTTGCGCCAACGCTGTTCTATCGCGTCCCAGCGCCACGGTGTGCCATCCGGGGCAACGGCATAGGCCTGCCCGTCACTGTTGATCGAGATATCAACAGCCGTGCCGGGCAAACGGGTCCAGTTTGATGATGGGGCGCTACCTTGCGCGTGTGCGCCGGTGATCGGATGAACTGTCGTAAAGGCAACACAGTACAAAACCAAACAGAACCGCATGATGAGCGGTGTCATTGGACGACTTCGCATCGCAGTCTCCGAATACAAAAAGCTATAGACCAAGCAACCGGTCACGCACCATCGCGATATGTTGCTGGCCATTTTCGTCGTTCTGCCAAGACTGAATTTTCACATCTCCATTCCTGAACTCTTCGAAGAATTCGCGCCCCTGAAGCTTTTCAATGACTTCGCTGAAGGTTGCGCGCGGCGTAAACCAATCCTTGTGACGGTTTTCCAAGCGTTCAATGTCCCGTTCAAGATCCGACATTTCTTCGATCATGACGTCACGGTCTTCCTGAGCCCGACGGGCATAAAGCGGACGGCGTGGCGTCATCAGGATCAATACAGATCGTTCGAACTGGCGTTCAATGCGCTGTGAGAACAACAAATTGACAATCGGTATATCCATCAAGCCCGGTACGCCATCGGCTGATTTGGATGTTTCGCGTTCGCTGAGACCACCCAAAACAAGCGTTTCGCCAAACTTCATGGTGACGGTCGAATTGACATTGGTTTTGGTGGTATCGAGACGGAATTCAAACACAACCGA
Organism: Thalassospira sp. MCCC 1A02898; assembly: GCF_001618185.1. NCBI lineage: Bacteria > Pseudomonadati > Pseudomonadota > Alphaproteobacteria > Rhodospirillales > Thalassospiraceae > Thalassospira > Thalassospira sp. MCCC 1A02898. The sequence continues at coordinate 261,349 of NZ_LPXK01000009.1, forward strand.
ATTCGACGGGTCGGTCAGGAAGGTACGTTCCGCAACCACGTGCAATCGGATCATGTCATCGGGCAGTATTTCCGGCGTGACAGCCAGTTTGACACCAACCTCTTTTTGCACCGAAACACTGTCGCCATTGCCGCCGGAAACGGCAGCTGCCAAAATTTCAGTACCCGAAAAGAATTCTGACGTTTGCCCGGTCTGGGCCACCAAGCTCGGTTTGGCCAGAACCTGATTGTCGGCATCGGCGGAGTTGGCAATATTGAGCGAATACGTCACCGCAGGAATGCTGATTGCGCGGGTAATTGTTTGCGTACTTTGTTCCAGCCCGGTGTTCAGATAATCCTTGGTCCGTGTGGACTCATAGCCAAATCCGGACGTTCCGCTGAGCGGGTCGCCGAACTGTAACTGCAACCCGTTCAACAGGTTGATGCCACGCGAATTACGGACATCTTCCTGTGTGCCGATCAGGACCACATCCACGACCACCATGCCGGTATCTGCAAAGCCCTGTTGTGCAGGGTTTGCCGCACCATATGGATCCTGCTGCTGAGTGGCATAGGGATCCGGGGCTGCTGCTGCGCCGTAAGGATTGCTGGAAGCGTAAGGATCTTGGGCGCCGTATGGATTTGCCGAGCCATAAGGATCACTGCTGCCATAGGGATCATTTCCATACTGCGCCAGCATGACTTTGGCATCACTGTCATAAAACGACTGCCATCCTTGGACACGGCGTTCGAGATATTCGATGTTTTCCGGTCCCAGAACTGCCTTGCGATAGGCTGCCAAAAATGCCGACGCGCCTGTTCGGTCGTCCATTGCCGCCAAAGACAATGCCGCAGCTTTGAGTACTTCGGGCTGTTGTTTGGCCTCGGGTGCCACATCCATCAGACGTTTTAACGCGGCTTCCGCGGTTAGGGGATCACGCGCGTAATATGACGCCGAAGCCAGACTATACAGTACCGCCGGGTCATCACCGCGATGAAGGGCGACCGCGGCAAAATAGGCTTGCGCAAGGCCATAGCGCCGTTGGTCCATATACAAAAGACCCAACTGGTAGCTGGCCGACAGGTTGCCCGGATCGAATTTAAGCGCCTGTTTGTAGCCTTGCTCTGCCAGATCAAACTTGCTGGCGTCGCCCTGTACCCCCATCAGGTGGTAGGTCAAGCCATTGAGAAACTGCAAGTCCGGATTGGTAACATCAAGCTTCAAGGCCAGATTGATCAAGCGGGATGCTTCATCCATTTTCTGGGCTTCCAGGGCCAGATTACTTGCGTTCACCAGTTCCGAAACAGCATCCGCCTCGACCCCGGAATTAACAACAAACTGATTGTCCGGCTTTGTCTGTGCGTTGTTTAAACCCACCGTCTGGCACCCGGCCAAAGTCACCAAGGCACAAACCGCAACCGTGCTGCGAAGAGACGTCATAAACAACCGCATCAAATACCTATTCCTGATGTTTCTTGTGCACGCTAGGTGCATAAATTCGGCGTGCGGGCGGGTTGGGGCCCCGATGAGCCCCAACCCGTGACCGGCTACTGCATTTGATAGATTTTATTGTTCTTGGTCAGCCGCCATACCTGACCATCGCCAGCACCAATCGCACTAGAGTCCGTTTCGTCTACAATCGGATCCCAGTCTTGCTTGGCGGCATTAAACAGGTAGGTTTTGCCGTCCGTGCCAATGATCAACGCCGCACCCGGGATATCGACCGCGATATCAACAGCCGCGCCCGGAAGCTTTTGCCACTTCTTGTTGTTGTCATGGACAAAGATATCGCCATTTTTGTTTACGACCCACGGTCGGCCATTCTGATCAATGTCGATCCGTTTTGCTGTTCCCGGAAGTTTTTGCCAGCGGTTCCCGTTCCGGGCATAGATGGTGCCGTCAACGGCGGTAATCCAAACCCCGTTGGCACTGGCGCCAATATCTTGTGCCGCCGGGCCAGGGATTTGCCGCCATCTCGATCCTGATTGGGCGAATATCAGGCCCGCATCGTTGATGACCCATGCGTCTTTATCTGAAACAGCGATACGGACTGCAGCACCGGCCATTTTGATCCATCTTTTTGCCGTCTTGGCGCGCTTGAAGATTTCATAGCCACCACCGGCTTTGCTTACACCGATGACATAGGTGGTTCCATCCGTGCCGATCGCAACATCGGTGGCGTCCCCAGGGATCAAGTCCCAATTCGTTGCACGACCAGCAGCGCCGACTGTACCGGTCGATTCAATCTGGCTTAACGTGATCGTGTTATTGTTAGTATTATTTTGGCCACCATCAATGACAGTATCGATTTCGAAGTTCCCGACAACAACCTTGCCGTTGTCCAACGTCACGCTGTGATCGCCGGCACCCGTTGCCTTCTCAGCCGGCATCAATTGTGCCCAGGTCCGTGTATTCGGCTTGATGGGCTCCTGGGTCATCAGCGCCCAGTTGCCTGCGACTTCGTTTCGGCCATCATCCGTTTTGAGCAGACGGGCGAGATTGACTGGACGCTGTGCGACCGCGACTGCGTCTTTGACGATTGCTTCTTGTTTGTTCTGCTCCAGCGCAATTTCGGTTGCGAAAGACGCAATGACAGAAGCGGCGGTCAAAACCACCAGTGGCGCGACTGCAGCGCCAGCGAACCCAGCGCTACTCACAACGACGCCTTGCGTAATCTCCTTGTAACGATAAGGCAGGATTTGCAGAGCAATTCGGGACGCAACCTGGGCAAATGCTGGGGACACTGCCTCAGCTGTAAAGCCAGCAAGATAGATCAAACCGATACCCGCAGCGGGCCCCAGGTGCATTACTTCCTTGGCTGCCAAGCTAGTATCTGGCGGTTTTACACCGGTATCATATGCCGAAGCCAAATTGGTTCCGCGCGATTTTCGCCAGGCCTCTCTGCCGCGCTGCCAGCTCTCCCAGACATTACTCATCTCTGACGCCGTTAGCTTGCGGGAGTCTTGAACATAGGTTGCCAGATAGTTGACCATGTCTTGTTCGGGCTTGGTTTTGGTGCCGCGTTTGATGACGTCATACAGGTAATTGTAAACCGCACCTTTGAGCTCCAGTGAAGCTTCTGGCTCGTTTTTAATCTGTTTCCAAACGCCGACCCGATATTCCTCGGCGTCGTTGTTGTTCATCTTGGAGTCTGTGATGAACTTTTCGATCGTGGCTTCAATTCGAGTGCCTTCGGTGATGACTTGGGCGACAATTTCGTGCGCACCGGGCAAGCCAAACAGTCCGTTTGGCGTCCGTTTGGCCGACTCCCAACGCATATTTGTGTATTCGCAGGCTTTATTCGTTTTAACGCTGTGAACAGATCTTACAGACCCATCCGGACATGACCAGCAAGTGCCGCCATCGACAAAGTCGAAATGTTCGCCAGCTTTACAGGTCAGCGCAGTTATTTTTTCTGCAGCCACCAGGCTTTCATTGCGGAAACAGGCATTGTGCGCGCTGACGGCGGCCGCCGTACGGCGATATCCGTCAGGGCAGGTATAACAACTGCCATTCAGATCCGGGAACGAACCTTCTGGGCAAACCCGATCAATGAATTCTGCCCGACGTGCTGGTTCAAAGATTTTACCGCAAGCATCCCATTCATTCACGGCCGACAAGGTACGGTCAAATCCGGCTGGGCATGACCAACATTCGCCGCCATTGCGAAGATCTTTGAAAGATCCTCTCGGGCAGGATTTGTGTGCGCCGACGCGGGTTGCGCGTTTATATTCTGCTGAAACCTGCTTTGAACATGCCTTTTGCGTGTCCACCGCAAAACCGGTTCGGTTGTAACCGCTTGGACATGAGAAACAGGACCAGGTGCCGATGTCGAAGAAGGATCCCCGTGGGCATTCTCCGACGGCCTTGCCGGTTTTGGTTGCAGATGTGAAGCCGCATGCACCCAAAAGTTCATTTGTGCGCAAATCCATTGCACCACAAAGAGCGCGCCCTGTTCCTGTAAAGGCAGCTTGCGTCTGCTGCGCTTTCACCTCTGAAGTGCTTGCCAGAATACTGACGAACCCTGCAATCACGACGATCAACGCCCGCCAGAGTATGTAGCCAGACTTAATACGGCTTCCCATCGATCTTTCCTCAACCAAACAACGCTTGTTATGTAAATTTTCCGCCCACCTGCCATTCAGCAGGCAGATTCACTGCGCACATCCCACGAGGTGTGCCGCGTGGACTGCGTTGGGGATGAGAAGAAGTATGGAAATCGTAACCGCTTACCTTGCAGCCGATCAATCAGCGACACACCAAGTCTCTTCGGAGCAAGGTCATCGCTTTGATTGTCGTTGGGTGGACAGTCCTGACCAATTTCAGGACTGTCCTGTTATCAGAGTGTTCCCCCACTCTCCGTCATGTCTGAAAACAAAGGCATGACGGCCCATTCCCCGCACGGAGAATTGAGCAGCGACGCCGATAAGGATACATGTAATTGGACGGTGTGGTACGTTTGCTGCGCTTCGCGGATACTGAGGGCGCTTTTCGGATATCGGGGGCGAATTTCAGCCGTGTTTGCGGATTGTCTCAGACGGAAGTTCGCCGAATTCCCGATGATAATCCTGCGCAAATCGGCCCATATGGGTGAAGCCCCATTGCCCTGCGATTTCAGAGACGGTTTTTCCGTATGGTTCCGCCATCAAAATGGCCCGGACGCGTTTCAAACGCACAACACGTAAATAAGCCATCGGCGTGATGCCAAAGGCGTCCATGAAACCTTTTTGCAGTCCACGATATCCGCATCCGGCCGCAGCCGAAATATCGGCAAGTCCCAGTTTCTTGTCCGCATGGGCGTGAATGTAATCACGTGCACGTTTAATGTAATAGGGCACAACTTCGGTGACGGTGCGGCCATTCACAATGTCCTGATAACTGTTGGGCAACAGGCTCAGACATTGTGCGACCAGGATGTCTTTCATCTGGGTCGTGACGATCGGGTTATGCAATTCACGCAAAGGTCCGTCGAGCGCCTCGGCGACATAGTGGACTGTATTGCAGAAAACGTTCCAGCCCGGTGTGGTGGGATCAATCACAGGGTCGAACCGCAATCCATTTAATTCAACATCTTCGCCAACCACCGAACGGGTATAGTTTTTGAGTTTGTCTTTCGATAAACGAAGGACAAAGGCGCTAAAGTTATCTTCTGTGGCGCTGACCGGTGCGGCCAAATCGCGCATGAACCCCGCATTGGGGAAGAATTCCAGTTCTTGCCCGCAATGCTGCGCAACACCCGCACCAGACGTGACAATATATAGCAGCAGGCCATCGTCATCCTCTTCGGAGGATTCGACCGTCAGTCTTGAATTTCCGAATGCGACATGCATCAGACTGATGTCATCACACTCCACCGCGGCGACGCGGGCGTTAAACTCTGCGTTGTGCCCTCTGACATCCAGATCGTGTCGTGACGCAAGGTTTTTGATCGACTCCCGGACCTCATCAAGGTCGCCCGAAGATAGTATCGTGTGATTTTGAAGATAGGTCATTGCCGTCCCCCCGACGTGCATACCCGGAAAATTGTCCATTCGGCGGATCATGGAGCCCTATGGGCGTTTGTTTCCGGCAAATGAAGACAAACAGATGATACGCGCTCGTTGTGGGATAATCTATTGCTGATTGAGATATCTGGCGGACAGTGGGCCTTGGCGATCGTTCGGGAAAAAAATCAGCAAGTAAAAAAAATCCCCCGCCAAAATATGGGCGGGGGGAATTCCGGGGTCGCAGTTTTGACTGTTATCCAGCCAACCTGTTCAGGTCATTGTGTGGTCAGATCCGGCACATCATCTTCAAGTACCCAGCCATCATCCGTGCGGCAGGCCGATTTGATTTGGCTGCTGGTACGGTTGCGGGCGGTGAGTTCCTGACGATAGGTCCTGCACCAGACGCCTTTATCCGTCTGCACGGTTTTGAGCGGGGTCACCGCGATATCAAGTGCACCGATGGATGCTGTTTTCGCATCGCCGGAATTATTGGTTTCAAGCGATTGCTGAACAGTTCTTGCCAAAAGGTCCTGTGCGGATTTTGCAATTTTTGCCGGGGCAGGGCCATATGTCACCAGTTCCTCGCTATGGTCCTCGCCGGAATTCCATGAACGGTCACGTTTGACATAAAAGCCGATTTCCGGCGCGTACCACCATTTGGTTGTCTGCATCCACCACTGTTTGTAATAGCGTGAACACTCGATAACGTAGGTGTCAAACGTGCCTGCGGGCACCTCGATCGTTTCGGTTGCAGGTACCGTGCAGGTCAGCCATTGGTCATATTCGTTTACTTCACCGGTGACAGGATCGGTATTGGATGACCGGGTTGAAATACGAACGTGGTCGCCATATTCCAACGGCCAGATATTTTCCGAGCCAGCCTTGAGCGTCGCAGAACCCGATCGCTTCTGATCCTCTTCATCGGTGTACGACCAGTCAAGGATCGGGCCGGTGAAATCGCGGGTCATTTCGAAAAGATAGTCACCGCCACCATTCCAGACGATCCGATCCCCCTTGATGTCGGCGACATAAATGGCGCGTCCGCCGTCATAGACAAAGGCATCGCCAATGCCGAATTCAGGCAATGATGCGGGTGGAAGGGCCGGGCCGGTATTCTCGGTCTTTTCGGCATACTCGCCCAGACCGTCATTGAGGCTGTTTAAAGAATCTTCGAAACTTTCAAGCGTTTGGCACGCTCCGAGCAATGAAAGGCTTAAAACGCAAGAAAGCGCCAAAAACGGGCGCTGGTAGTTCGGCAAATTCATTGTTCTGATCCTGCTTATTCATTTTGTCAGGTCGTTAACGTCCTGGTTCTTATCGCTTGGTTGTTGCGGTTAAAAAAACACCGACAGCGACGAGGAGCCCCTCATCGCTGTCGATTTACTCAAAGCTTTTGTTTGGGCAGTGTTTCATCAGAGCTGCCAAGGTCCGGCAGATCGACGCCCGGGATCAGCCGGTAAACTGTTTCCCACTGGCCATCCTCTGTGCGGCAAGCCCGACCAAAGAACCCGTCCGGACCACTTTCAAGGCGGTCAGCCGGGAACGTGACATGATATTCCCGGCAGAAACGCGTCCCCTGACGGAAGGTTCTGAGCGGTTCGATCTTGATGGTGCCGCCACTGTTTTCGGCAAGCCCCAGCGAGACCTGGCGAATATCGCCGCTTAGCGTTTCTTCCAGCGTCATGCTGATTTGTTCATCAAGCAAAGGGTTATTGACGGGCGAATAGGAAAACATTTGTGCATCGTTTGATGCCAGGGTGCCAACAGCCGCATCACGGACGTTTTCGTTAAACCAGTTGCCGCCAACAAACGCCAGCAGCACAGCAGCCGCAGCACCAATTCCAGTCCAGATCGGTGTATTGTTGTTTGCAAAGGTGCGCGGGCGTGCATCGACGTCGCTTTTGGTAACGAAGTGTTTTGCCGGTGTCTTTTTCTGATCAAGGATATCTTCGATGTCCTGTGACAGCTGAGGATAAACCCGATCGGCCAGAAGACGTTCAGACTGATTGCGCAAAACGACCGATTGTCCCGCCATGATGTTGAACTGACGGGTCATGGCCGGGCATTTGGCAATTCTGTCTTCCAGCTCGCGACATTCCGTCGGGGCCAGTTCGCCATCAATATAGGCAGACAGCAAAACGTAGTCGCGATCTTCAAGTTGTTTGCTCATGACGAACCTCTGTAAATGCTGTCTTTGTTTATTGTCTCGCCGTCATCATCATGCAGAGCGGCAAGTGTTCTTCTGGCTCTGGCGACGCGGCTCATGACCGTGCCGTCAGGAATGCCCAAAATGTCGCCAGCTTCGCGATAGCTGTATCCTTCGATCAGGACCAGTGTCAGGGCGGCCCGCTGTTCCTCGGCAAGGGACGCAAGTGCTGCCTGCAAAAACATCCTGTCGGTGCCACCGTGATTTATGCCCGGAACGGCACTGTCACGTGCATCTTCAAACGAAACCACATTTCCTTGGCGTTGATCGCGGCGTTTTTCGTCAATCCAGCTTGTCTGGATGATCCGGTACAGCCAGCTATCAAGTCGTGTGCCTTGCTCGAACTGTTCGATCCGTTCAACCGCCTTTGCATATGCCGTTTGCACCAGATCCTCTGCCGCGACAGCATCGCGCGTCAGCGATCGCGCAAACCGCAATGCGCGCGGCAGAAGATCTGCAAGCTCTTGTCTTAAAGCAGTGTCCAAACCAGACGTCCCATTCATGATCGCAGGAGCAATTTTTCAGTCTTGTTGAACATATAACGACGGGGCCTTCGTGTTTCTTCCCTCGGCTACGAAAAAAATATTGTGAAAAATAATTTCGACAGCCGGGAAGAAAATTCGAACCTCGTGCGTTGTCCTGTCAAATGAACGCGAAATTCACTGCTAAGGAAGTGGAGCTGACAATGTTGACCATTAAGAAGAAAAGTCTGCGCAGCAGGATTACGACAGCGGGCATTCTCGGGTTTGGCGCCTTTGCGTTGGTGGTAACACCCCTCTCGCTTGACCTTTCCCAGTTTGACGTCGCAGGCAAAAGTGCCTTTGCGCAAGGTCAAGGTAATGGCGGCGGAAACGGCGGCGGCAACGGCGGCGGTAATGGCAACGGCGGCGGTAGTGGCGGCGGCAACGGTGGTGGTAACGGCGGCAGCAACGGTGGCGGCAATGGCGGCCCCGGTGGCGGTGGCGGTAACGGAAATGATGGCCCTGGCGGCGGTAACGGTGGCGGCAATGGCGGCGGAAATGGCCGTAGCGGCCCGGACGGCCCGGGGAACAGTGGTAACGCCGGTGGTGGCAATGGCGGCGGCAAAGGTAATGGTGCCGAAGCACAAGGCAAAGGTGCAGCCGCGCGTTCCAACGCCAAGGGTCTGGGTATGCAGGCCGGGGGCGTTGGACGTGGTGCGTCCTCTGCAAGAGAAGGTGTAACTGGTGAAAAAGGCATGCCGCCGGGTATTGCAAATGCACCGGGACTTGCTGGTGCTTTGCCGCCGGGGATCCAGCGGGTGTTTGGCGCACCGACCGGTCCGGATGTCGATCCGGATGTCGAACGCGACATTATTACCAAGGGCTGGAAAGAGCTGACCGGGCCTGGCGCAGGTGATGACAGTGATACGCCAGATGATGGCGAACCGGATACCGGTGATACCGGCGGTGACACCGGGGATACGGGTGATACAGGCGACACAGGTGATACCGGAGACACCGGTGACACCGGTGACACCGGTGACACTGGAGATACGGGCGACACCACGGGTGAAACGGGTGATGCCGGAGATACGGGTGACACCACGGGTGAAACAGGTGACGCCGGAGATACAGGTGACACGGGTGGTGACACCGGTGACGGAGCAGATAGCGGTGACACCGCCGATACTGGTGACACTGCTGCTTAAGACATCCCAGTTCAAAGCAGCTGATCCTGCTTTGACCGCCGCGGCCTGAGCCTGGGCCGTAGCAACTTGCAGCCCCGCCTGGCCCCCCGCCGGCGGGGTTCTTTTTGTCCGGATTTCAGTATTGATAAAAGAAAACCCCTGCCGGTTTCCCGACAGGGGTTTTCTGATTGGCAAACTGCCGCTTGATCAGATGGATCAGGCCATTGCAGCTTTCAGACCTTCGTCCAGTTTGTCGAGGAACTGGTTGGTGGTCAGCCATTTCTGGTTCGGGCCGATCAGCAGTGCCAGATCCTTGGTCATGAAGCCGGCTTCGACGGTGTCGACGCAAACTTTCTCAAGGGTTTCAGCAAACTTGACGACTTCCGGGGTGTCGTCGAATTCACCACGGTACTTAAGACCCTGGGACCATGCAAAGATCGACGCAATCGGGTTGGTCGAGGTTTCTTTGCCCTGCTGGTGCTGACGATAGTGACGGGTCACGGTGCCGTGGGCTGCTTCTGCTTCGACGGTCTGCCCATCAGGGGTCATCAGAACAGAGGTCATCAGACCGAGCGAGCCAAAGCCCTGTGCCACGGTGTCAGACTGAACGTCGCCGTCATAGTTCTTACAAGCCCAAACGAAACCACCATTCCATTTCATCGCACATGCAACCATGTCGTCGATCAGACGGTGTTCGTAGGTGATGCCAGCTGCTTCGAACTTGTCTTTGAATTCTTCCTGGAAGACTTCTTCGAATAGGTCCTTAAAGCGGCCGTCATAGGCTTTCATGATGGTGTTCTTGGTCGACAGGTAAACCGGCCAACCGAGCGACAGACCATAGTTCATGCAAGCACGTGCGAAGCCCTTGATGCTGTCATCAAGGTTGTACATCGACATGGCAACGCCCGAAGACGGGAAGTCGAAGACTTCGTGTTCGATGGGCTCGCCGCCGTCTGCCGGCTGGAACTTGATGGTCAGTTTACCTGCGCCCGGAACCTTGAAGTCGGTCGCACGGTACTGGTCACCAAATGCGTGACGGCCGATAACGATCGGCTGGGTCCAACCCGGAACCAGACGCGGAACGTTCGAGCAGATGATCGGCTGACGGAAAACGGTACCGCCAATGATGTTACGGATGGTGCCGTTCGGCGACTTCCACATCTTTTTCAGGCCGAATTCTTCAACGCGCTGCTCATCGGGGGTGATGGTCGCGCATTTGACACCGACGCGGTGTTCCTTGATGGCATTTGCTGCGTCAATGGTGATCTGGTCGTCGGTCTCGTCACGTTTCTGAACCGAAAGATCGTAGTATTTCAGGTCAATGTCGAGATACGGCAGGATCAGTTTGTTTTTGATGAAGTCCCAGATGATGCGGGTCATCTCATCGCCGTCAAGCTCGACGACTGGATTCTTAACTTTAATCTTGCTCATAGAATACTCCCTTGCTGGCCGCGGCCGACATGCAGCGCGGCTGCCATTCAAGATGGTTAAATCTCTGTCTTCCGGCGCGCGAGGGAGCGCCCTGGCCGCGTCGGGAGCCCGCAACATACAGGAAGCCACCAGAAAATCAAAGAGGGCTGGAATACAACAATGTGATGAGGGCCGTAAAACCCGGAAATCCGGGCATTTCGATCAGGTGAATTGGCGATTTTTGTTGCCAAAAAGATCAATAATCCTGATCGTTTAGGCGAATTTGACGAGAAGTTCGAAAAAACTGTCTATCGGCCTCGCAGAGTTGATTTTTCTGATCCGGATCAATGACCGGTTGATCCGTTGGCCGATATTGTGACCGTATTGCCGGTGGATGGGGGAGACTCCGATTTCCGGGGCGCCATCAAAGGGGAACTGTCATGAACTTGGCAAGTGAAAACATCATTGTCCTGATCATCTGCGTTGTCGGCTTTTGCCTGCTTGGTTTCGGCTTTACCAACCGTGATCGCAACTGGGGCGTTGCGATGATGTGGGTCGGTGTGCTGACCATGCTGGGACCGATTGCCTGGCGGCTGTTGACGCTGTTTGCGTAACAGGCTTTGCCTGGGTGTACCAAACGGGGCAGGGGATGTTATGCGCCAAGTCGCAACATGGTTTGCGGGCCTGAACGGCTAAATCAGGAAGTCATTTTTTCCGGATCAAGCCCGTGGCCACGCAGGAACATATCGACCGCCGCAATCACATGGCTGCGAAGGTCTTTTTCCTGTGGTTCCCAGTCGATATAGGACATTTGCCGGATATCGTAATCCGCCTTGATCAGGCTGGAAAAGAACACGGCAGCTTGCCACGGGTTGCCCTTCGGGAAGTTACCCTCGTCCATCTGACGTTCGAAATAAGACGCAATGTATCGACGCCCCGTCATCAGTCCGCTTTCATAAAAGACCTTTCCCAGTTTCGGGAAGCGGGGCACTTCGGCCAGAAATAATCGCATATACCGGATGGTGTCGGGCATGGTCAGAAGTGTCATCAGCGTTTCGCCGTAATGGATCAGGGCCGCACGGAGCGGCATGTCCGACATTTCAAGGTCGCTCATGACCGATGTGATTCGCCCCGTGCAATCGCGAATGACGGCTTCGAACACGCCATCCTTATTCCCAAACAGCTCATAGATCGTTCGGCGTGATCCGCCGGCCTCGGCCGTGATCATTTCAAGCGTCGTACCGGCAAGTCCATGTTCGCAAAACAATTCTCGCGCCGTTGCGATGATGGCTTCGCGGCGTTTTACGGTTCTGGGATCAATCTTCTTGGTGTCTTGCACAGGGGATTCCGATTCCGGACTTGACGTTTGGTACTGAGTAGTACCATAAATAGACAAATGGTACTGATCAATACCAAAAGGAAAAATCAGGCAATGAGTGTGAAAAAGATCATTCTGCCTCTGATCGCAGCAGCGATTATCGGTGGCGGTGGATATTACGGGTTCTATTGGGTGACCGAAGGTCAGTACCATGAAAGTACCGACAATGCGTATCTTCAGGCCGATGAGGTCGCGGTATCGCCCAAGGTGTCAGGCTATGTCGGGGATTTGCGGGTGGCCGAAAACCAGCCGGTGCGCAAAGGTGATTTGCTTCTGACCATCCGGGATGAGGACTTCCGCCTTGAACTGGCCAAGGCCGAGGCGGCCCTTGAGGCACGCCGGTCGGCCGTCGGCACCATGGAAGAACAGATTACCCTTCAGGAAGCCGCAATCAATCAGGCCGCGGCCAATGTTGATATCGCGCGGGTCGAACTGGAACGCACCAGCGATGATTTCAAGCGTTATGACGATCTGGTCAAAAAGGGTGCGGCCAGCCGCCAGAAATTCGATTACGCCAAGGCCGATCGTCAAACAGCGCAGGCTGAGGTGGCGGCGGCCAACGCCACATTGGCCGTCGAAAAAGGCCGTCTCGGTGTTTTGCGCGCCCAGAAGATCGAGGCGGAGCGGGCTGTAAAACAGGCCGAAGCCGCCCGAGATCTGGCACAACAGGCGCTTGATGATACCCGGATTTTTGCGCCGTTTGATGGCGTGGTTGGCAATCGGTCGGTCCAGACCGGCGCATTGGTCCAGCCGGGTGAACAGCTTTTGGTGCTCGTACCGTTGCCCGGTACCTATATCGTGGCAAATTTCAAGGAAACCCAGATCAGCCACATGGCGCCGGGTCAGAAGGTCTCGGTCGAGGTGGATGCCTTCCCGGATGCCGAGATTGTTGGACATATTGCAAGTTTCGCCCCGGCAACCGGTGCGCAATTCAGTCTGCTGCCGCCGGAAAATGCCACCGGCAACTTCACCAAAATCACCCAGCGTATCCCGGTTCGCATCGAACTTGATGACAGTAAATGGGCCAAGGCATTGCGACCGGGGCTTTCGGTGGTGGTCAATGTGGATACCCGCAATGCCAGTGGCGAAGAAGAAGTCGCCGGTGTTGGTCTTGCGCAAGGGATCGTCCCGGCGGCGGAACTTTCGGAGCTGAATTGATGGCAGCCGTCAGCCCGACAACAGCGCCGCAATCCGAAACGCGCCCGATGGAAACTGCCCAGTTTGTTGGCTGGGTGGCGATGGTTGTCGGCATGTTTCTGGCGATCCTTGATATTCAGATTGTTGCCAGTTCACTTGAAAACATTCAGGCGGGATTGTCGGCAAGCCCCGATGAGATCGGCTGGGTTCAGACCAGTTATCTGATTGCCGAAGTGGTCATGATCCCGCTGTCGGGCTTCCTGTCGCGCCTGATGTCAACGCGCTGGCTGTTCGTGATTTCTGCAATTGGCTTTACCGTGATGTCGGTGGCGTCAGCCTTTGCCTGGTCGATTGAAAGCATGATCTGGTTTCGCGCCATGCAGGGCTTTCTGGGCGGGGCGATGATCCCGACCGTGTTTGCCACGACCTATATCATTTTCCCGCCTGACAAACGCAATGCCGCCTCGGTGATGACCGGGTTGATTGCCACCATGGCACCAACCATCGGCCCGACCCTTGGCGGGTTTCTGACCCAGTCACTGTCCTGGCACTGGCTGTTTTTGATCAACGTTATTCCCGGACTGATGATTGCCGCCGTTGTTGCCATGACCTTGCGCGTGGATCGCGGGGATATCGGCCTGCTTAAGGGATTTGATCTGCGCGGGCTTTTGTCGATGGCGGTATTTTTGGGCAGCCTTGAATATGTCCTTGATGAAGGGCCCAAGGATGACTGGTTTGATGAAACTGCGATCATTTATGGCACCATCACATGCGCACTTGCCGGGATCTATTTCTTCTGGCGGATGTTTACCTATGACAAGCCGATTGTGGATCTGAAATCCTTTGCCGATCGCAACTTCACCATGGGCTGCGTGTTCAGTTTTACGCTGGGTGTCGGGCTTTATGGCAGTGTTTATCTGATGCCGCTGATGCTGGGCCGCGTTCGGGGCTATGACAGTCTTGAAATCGGGATTGTTATGGCCGTCACCGGTATCACCCAGTTCCTGTCCGCCCCGATTGCCGGGAAGATGACGGCGAAATATCCGCCGCGCGTGGTGCTGGGCATCGGGCTTGCGTTGTTTGCCACGGGTCTTGCCATGCATGGCTTTAACACCAGCGAGGTTTCGTTTAACGAGCTGATCTGGCCGCAGGTTGTACGTGGTGCCGCGCTTATGTTCTGCATGTTGCCGGTGACCAATCTGGCACTGGGCACCTTGCCGCCCGAAAAGATCAAAAATGCCAGCGGGCTTTATAATCTGATGCGTAATCTGGGCGGGGCGATTGGCATGGCGGCGATCAATACGCTGCTTGATAAGCGGATCGATTATCATTTCTCAATCTTGTCCGACCACATCAACCCGGCAAGCACGGCGTTCAGGAACTACCTTGCCACCATCACGGCGCGGTTTAACGAAATGGGTCTTGCCGATCCGCATGCCGCAGCAATGAAATTCATCATCAATATCGTCAACCGCGAAGCGTCGATCATTTCATTTAATGACGTCTATCTGGCGATGGCGGCGGCGTTTGTTTTGGCCTTCATGTTACTACCATTCGCCAAGCCGCCGCGCGCGGCGGCGGGCGGTGGTGGCGCACATTAAAGGTTATCAACCAAGCTGCGAGCCAAGGACAAAGAAATAAGGTCGCACACAGTTCCCCCCGACCCCGGCAAGCATATGCTTGCGTGCGACCTTACCGGCTCTTGCACTGCAGGGGCCGGTTTTCCTTGTTGGCGTTTGCCACAAGAAAACCCCGCCAAAAAATGGCGGGGTTTCGCAAGATTGAATCCGTTGTGATCAGTTGGCAATCATCGCAGCCGGTTTTGGCGTGTCCGTGCTGCTGACCGGCAGGATCGGGTAGGTGACCTGCGGTTCCTGACCTGTCAGGGTTTGAAGGAAGGCGGTGATAGCCTTGACTTCATCCTCAGACAGTTCGGTGCCCAGTTGTGAGCTGCTCATGATCGCAACCGCCTGTTCCAGATCCCAGACCTTGCCGGAATGGAAATATGGCGCGGTCAGCGCGATGTTACGCAGCGGACCAGCCCGGAACACATAGTCATCACTTGCGGTCTGGGTGACTGCAAAGCGGCCCTTGTCATCAGGCGGCAGGACTTCTGAGCCCGGCTTTTCAACAACACCGAATGGATAATAACCCGTACCACCAACATTCACCCCATTGTGGCAGGATGCGCAGCCGGTATCGATGAACAGTTCCAGACCGGTCATCTCGGTTTCGGTCATGATGGTGTCGTTGCCTTCAAGGAACTGGTCAAACCGGGAGGTCGGGGTGATCAGGGTTGCCTCGAATGCCTCGATCGCCTTTGCCATGTTGTCAAAGGTCACCGGATCATCTTCGCCCGGGAATGCCGTTTTGAAATGGTCGACATATTCCGGGATGGATTTTAGCACGGTGACAACACGTTCCGGCGTGCTGGCCATTTCAACGCCAGCCTGAACCGGGCCTTTGGCCTGTGCCTTAAGGTCCTCGGCGCGGCCATCCCAGAACTGGGCTTCGTTGAAGACGGCGTTCAGAACGGTTGGCGCATTACGCGGGCCTTTCTGCCAGCCATGTCCGATGGAGGTTTCCAGATTGTCGTCCCCGCCCATGCCAAGGTTGTGGCAGGTGTTGCACGAAATGATCGCACTGGCCGACAGGCGCGGTTCAAAGAACAGCATCTTGCCCAGTTCGACCTTTTCACGGGTGACGGCATTGCCTTCGATGGCGGGAACCATCGACGGAATGACTTCGAAATAGTCCAGTGCACTTTCACGAAGTTCGGCTGGTTCTGCCGCGATTGCCGCACCGCCAAGGGCGCATGCCGCAACGGAGGACAGAAGGGCTTTGGAAAACAGGCGTCGGGATGTCATTTCTCTCTCCCATTTTTGGTGGTTCGGGTACTAGACCAAAAACGGGGTTGTAAAACCGTGACATACATCAACTTGTTAATTAAATAACGTTTTATATCAATGATTTAAATTGAATTTCAATAATGAGAATTCGCAAACGCGCCTTGGTGATCCGTGCGGGCACAAAGAAAACGCCCGGGTGGGAGGCCCGGGCGTTTCAGCCTTTCGGGGGGACACCGAAAGGCGCAAGATGCCGGGGGACATAGCGACCGGGGAAGGTCATATGTTCTCTCCGATGGAGGGGAGAGATGCATCCTGCAGGGAGATCGTGGTCTTGTCTTCGTTGGTCAGGTCGTGCTTTGGGTTGCGGGCGTATTTGCCGTCGCTGCAATTCGTTTGGTCTTTGCAGCGTGGCGGTGTTTTGAAGCTGTTATCTGGATAATCCCGATCATCACCAAAAGGGAAGAGATCCAGAACACACTGTCATGAGTTGGTGTCGGTGTGAGGTCGAATTTGGCGGCCAGCATCTCAAGTCCCAACAGGACAAAGGGCAGGATGCTTGTCGACAGGATGTATTTCTCGACCCCGGCAATCTTGATGGATCGAAGGGTTAAAACCATTGCCGGTCCACGGAACAGAATGCCGATCATAAGTCCGGCAATCAGGGTTTCGGTGCCAAACAGTCCATCGGTCGAGATATAGGGGATCTCAACCGGACTTATGAATTCGACCACCGGCGGGGCAATCAAAAAGACCGAGGCCGTAATCAACAATAACACCCCGGTAAAGCGCAGATGCGCCCAGGTGTCCTTGACCTGATTATCAGGATGAAGTTCCGCCAGAACCGAGGACGAAATTGCCGTGACTTCGGATGCCAGCATCAAAAGCACAGCCGGGTTGGCAAACCCGCCGGGCAAATGCCAGGCCAGCCACAGGGCACCGGATATCAGGATTGCGTGGCCAAGCCATTCCGAACGCCCCGGTGCGCGCCCAAGGATGAAGGTCGCGGCAAGGGCCGCCATCGGCATGCCGGTTTGCGACAAAATGCCGCTTTCAGGTGCGCTGATATATAAAAGGGATGCCGTCCAACTGACCCCGGTCAACACACGCAGGAACCCATAGGCCCAGTTGATCGGAAGGGCGAATTGTCGCCACGGAATGCGGCGCCCCGGTGCAATCAGGACAAGTGCCATCCCACCAAAGACAAGCTGCCAGCAGGTCATGGCATAGGCATCAACCGCAAAGCTGGTCAGCGCAATGCGGTTGCTGACCAACATCAGGGCCCAGACGAGTGTGGTGCTAAAAAGCAGGAGTAATATGGGCATATGAAGAATTTTTAAAAGTTATGATCTTCAGCCATGTTGCACCAAACACGACAAAAGCGCGACAGGAATTTCGGTATCAATATCTGAATTTATTTCATGAAAACAAAAGTCTGGATCTCAGTTGTTTGGAAAGGCCGCGCGCTGATCGCACTTATTGGTCAGACAGGATCCATCCAGCGGCCTTTTCGGCAATCATCAGGGTCGGTGAATTGGTGTTGCCGCTGGTGATTTCGGGCATCACGGATGCATCGACAACGCGAAGGCCAGCAACACCCTTAAGGCGAAGATGCGGGTCAAGCACGGCTGACGCGTCATCCTTGCGGCCCATCTTGACGGTGCCGACCGGGTGGAAAATGGTCGTGGCAATATCGCCGGCCAGCTTGGCGAGTTCCTCATCGCTTTGATATTGCACGCCCGGTTTGAATTCGTCGGGCTGGTATTTTGCCATGGCCGGTTGCGACATGATGTCGCGGACCTGTCGCAGGCTGTCGGCGGCGACTTTGCGGTCTTCATCGGTATCAAGGTAGTTCGGCGCAATTTGCGGCGCGTCGCGGAAGTCCGCAGACTTGATCTGAATGCTGCCACGGCTGGTCGGGTTAAGATTACAGACCGACACCGTCACGGCAGGAAAGTCATGAAGATCACCGCCAAAGGCCTCAAGGCTCAGCGGCTGGACGTGATATTCAAGATTTGAATATTGCCGCGATGGATCGGACCGTGTGAAGGCGCCTAGTTGGCTGGGGGCCATACTCATCGGGCCGGAACGGCTGAGCAAATATTGCAGGCCGATCTGCGCCTTGCCGATCAGGCTGTTGGCGAGGGTGTTGAGCGTGCGCGCCCCATGCACCTTATAGATCGCACGAATTTGCAGATGGTCTTGCAGGTTCTGTCCGACACCGGGCGCGTCAAGCACGACGTCAATCCCATGCTGCTTAAGGAGTTCTGCCGGACCAATGCCGGAAAGTTGCAGGATTTGCGGTGTGTTCACAGCCCCGGCAGACAGGACGACTTCCTTGCTGGCGGTAACGCCAAGTGACGTTCCCGCCTTGTTGACGATTGCCCCGGTGCACACCGTTTGGCCGTCGGAATTGGTCGCAAAGGTCAGTTTTTCGACCTGTGCCTCGGTCCAGACTTTCAGGTTTGGGCGCGACTTGATCGGGCGGATAAAGGCCTTTGACGTGTTCCAGCGCCAGCCGGACCGTTGGTTGACTTCAAAATAGCCGATGCCGGTATTATCACCATCGTTGAAATCATCGGTCGGCTCGATGCCGGTTTGACCGGCAGCCTCGATGAAGCTGTCAAGAATGTCCCAGCGAAGCCGTTGTTTTTCAATGCGCCATTCGCCGCCATGACCATGCATCTCGGAAAACGGTCTGCCGCTTTGAGTGTCGGGGGTATTGCCGTGATCAAGCTTGTAGTGATCTTCATGGCGCTTGAAATCGGCCAGGGAATGCTGCCAATCCCAGGCTTTTTCGCCGGTGATCCGGGCCCAGTTGTCATAGTCACGGGCCTGACCGCGCATATAGATCATGCCGTTGATCGACGAACATCCGCCCAGCGCCTTGCCACGCGGATAGCGCAAGACGCGGCCATTCAGGCCCTTGTCCGGTTCGGTTTGATACATCCAGTCCGTGCGCGGATTGCCAATGCAATAAAGATAGCCAACCGGGATATGGATCCATGCATAATTATCTGCCTTGCCAGCCTCAAGCAGCAGCACCTTGTTCTTGGCATCAGCACTCAGCCGATTGGCAAGCAGACTGCCGGCAGAACCGGCTCCGATGATCACATAGTCGAAGTTTTCTGTGGTTGTCATCGTTGTGACGCGCCTTCCCTGTTGGTTTCTATCGGTTTGGCTGTCGGCCCAAAGGGCCGCGCAACCAAAGGCCTACAAAGGCAATTCCGATGGCCGCTTGTTCTTTTGATCTGCAAGCGGTCTTCAATTGGTGCGAACACCGAATGTGTATTAAGCGGGCAAGCGTCGCATAAATCTAATGACAAAATCCGAATAGCAATATTAGTGTTATTTATATGACTCGTTTTTCGAACATCAACATGTTGCTGGCCTTTGTCACCGTCGCGCGCGAGGGAAGCGTTTCGCGTGCCGCATCGGTGCTTAACCTTACGCAACCGGCGATCAGTCACCAGATCAAGCGTCTTGGTGAGGAAACCGGCATTTCGCTTTTCAAGCGGACGTCAACCGGCCTGCAAATCACCCCGGACGGGCAGGCGATGCTCAAGAAGGCCGAGCTTGTGCTGGATGCGATGGACGAGTTTCGCAGAAGTGCGCGCAAACGTGCCGGGCGTGTGGGCGGAAAGCTTCGGATCGGAACCATCGTTGATCCGGAATTTATCCGTCTTGGCCGGATGCTAAGCCAGATGCGCATTGATTACCCCGATATCGAAACGGAACTGGTTCATGGCGTCAGTGGCGAGATGCTGACACGCGTCTGTCGCAATGAGATCGATGCCGGGTTTTACCTGAGCGGGCCGGATGTCGATGGTGATATTGCCGCCATCTCGACCGAAGAAATCCACGCAATCAAACTTGCCGACTTTAATTATCGGGTGATTGCCCCGGTCGGTTGGGAAAAAGAAGTCGCGAATGCGGACTGGAAAACACTGGCAAAGCTTCCATGGATCGGCACGACGGACGCATCGGTGCATTCAAGGCTGCTGAGGCGGATTTTTGATCAGTATGATTGCACGCAAAATTGCGTCGCGCGCGTTGATCAGGAAGCCTCGATGCTCGAAATGGTCCGCTCCGGTGTGGGGTTAAGCTTGTGCCGTGATTCCATCGCACTGCATGAAAAGCAGACCTTTGGCCTTGCCGTGTGCAACACAGTTTCCATTCCGGCCTGCCTGAGCCTGATCACCACCGAACGGCGCAAGGAATTGCCTATGATATCGGCGCTGTTCGAGGTGCTTGAAGCAACCTGGTGAATTCCGGATTGCCGATTTCTATCGAATGCCAGCGCGTAGAAACGCTTGAATGAATTGGCGTTGGAAGATCAGGAATGCCATCAAAAGCGGGGCGATGGTCATGATGGTTGCCGCACTGATCACGGAAATATCCACCCCGGTTTCCGGTGCACCAAACAGCGACAAACCAACCGTCAACGGCCTTGTTTCTGGCGAGTTGGTCACAATCAGCGGCCACAGGAAGTTGTTCCAGTGGGTGGCAATCGATACCAGCGCGTAGGCCAGATAAACCGGCTTGGCCGCAGGTACATAGACCTTCCACAGAACGCCCATCCAACTGCATCCTTCAATCCGGGCGGCTTCTTCAAGCTCGATCGGTACGGATTTGAATGCCTGCCTTAACAGGAAAATACCAAATGCACTGGCCATGTAAGGCAGACCGATGCCAAGTGCTGTATCAAACAGGCCAAGCTTGGAAACGATGGCGTAGTTTTCGACAATCAGCACTTCCGGCAGAATGAAAAGCTGCAGAAGGACGAGGATAAAGACCGTATCGCGCCCCTTGAATTCAAACCGGGCAAAGGCGAACCCGGCAAGGGTACAAAGCACCAGCTGGCCCGCAAGGATCAGGGTCACAAGCACCACGGTATTGGTAAAATAGCCGCCCCACGGCACGGCACCCCAGACATAGACAAAATTCTCGAACGTCAGCGGATTGGAGAAATCCAGACCAAGGGCCGTGCCGGATGGTTGCAATGCCGCCCAGGCAGCAAACAGCAGCGGAGAAATCCAGACGATTGCGAGAACCCATGCGCCAAGCGCATCCAGTACCTTGTCGAGATCAGGCAGTTTGAGTGTGGTGTTGGCGGTAACGGTATCTGTTTTCATCGGTAGTGGGTCCGTTTTTCAACCAGTCGGAACTGCGCGACGGCAACAAGGCCAAGGGCCAGCAACACAAGAATGGTCATGGCGGCGGCATGCGGGCTGTCGAAATAGGCAAATGCCATTTCCCAGATCCAGTACAGGATCAGTTTGGAGGCATTGTTTGGCCCGCCCTTGGTCAGGATGAACAGATGGTCAATCAGCTTGACCGAGTTGATCATCGCATTGACGAAGACAAAGATCGTGGTCGGCATCAAAAGCGGTAGCAACACGCGGCGTGTATAGGTCCAGCGACCAGCTCCCTCGATCCGGGCGGCTTCGCGCAGATCCGGCGGGATGGTCTGAAGGGCTGCCAGATAAAAGATCATGAAGAACCCGGCTTCTTTCCAGATCGTCACGATGATCACGGATGCCAGCGCCGTTTCCGGCTGTCCCAGCCAGTTGGTTGGCGATGCGCCAAAGAAGCCGGTGATCTGGTCAATCACCCCAAGATCAGGCGTATAGAAAAACAGCCACAAATTGGCCGCTGCAATCATCGGCAAAATGGTCGGCGTGAAATAAGCACTGCGCACAAAGGATCGCGCCGGGATATGGGCATTGGCCCAAAGCGCCATGACGAGCGCAAAGATGATCGAAACCGGGATGGTGACCCCGGCATAAATCAGGTTGTTGGTCGCAACCGTCCAGAAGGTTGGATCAGCAAACAGATCGCCATAATTTTCAAACCCGGCAAACACCGACGGGCGGCGTGATGTGCCACGACTAAACAGGCTGTGCCAAAAGGTCGCAATGGCCGGGTAAAAGGCAAACAGGCTCATCAGGGCCAGCGCCGGGGTGGCCAGCATCCAGCCATAAAGCGCCAGCCTGCGTTTTTGAAGTCGGGCCATTTCATTCATGGTCGGCACGTCCTGCGATCAAATCGAATAATAAAATCATCAAACAAAGGCGCCGAAGCGGGGAATATCCCGCTTCGGCGTGCAGATCGGGCGCTCTTAGTGGAAGGCCCGCAGAAGACGTTCTGCTTCGGACTGAGCATCGCCAAGGGCTTCTTCCGGGGTCTTTTCACCGGTCAGGGCCGCCTGAATGGCGTTGTTCAGACCTTCGCGAACGCGCGCGGTGTCGTAGGTGGAAAACTCGGCAACCGAAACTTCCAGCTGATCACGCGCGACCAGTGCCGGCGGGAAGTCCGCAACATAGGCCTTAAGCGCGTCGGTTTCGTACGCATCCGGAGTGACACCAACATAACCGGTGGCAATCGACCATTCTGCGGCACGTTCCGGTGCGGTCATGTATTTGATCAGGGCCAGCGATGCTTCTTTCTGCTCATCCGTTGAATCCTTGAACAAATAGAAGTTGCCACCGCCCGTGGGCGAACCCGGCTTTTTATGTTTCGGCAGCATGGCAACACCGAAATCAAACTGTGCTTCGCGTTTGACTGCTGACAGGTTGCCGGTCGAATGCCACATCATTGCGGTCTGGCCCTGAACGAAGGCCTGACGCAGGGTTCCCCATTCAATGGTGCCTTCCGGCATGATTTTCTCTTCGGTCGCAAGGCCGCGCCAGAATTCAAGTGCTTCGACAACGGCCGGATCGTTGAAATAGGTCTCGGTGCCATCAGCACTCATCAGTTCCTTGCCATTCTGGATGGCAAAGCACTGGAACATCCAGTACGGATAACCGGTAGAAGGCACCATCAGGCCCCATTTGCCGTCTTTCGAAAGTGCCTTGCCTGTCGTTACCAGTTCTTCCCAGGTCTGGGGCGGCATTTCCGGATCAAGACCGGCTTCGCGGAACATGTCCTTGTTGTAGTACATGACAATGGTCGAACGCTGGAACGGGATGCCCCAGGTTTTGCCATCGACTTCACCATTGGCCATCAGTGCCGGATAGAATGACTTCAGCCATTCCTTGTCTTCGGCGGTTTTGACAACATCATCAAACGGAACAATCAGGTCCTGTTCGATCAGGTCGTAAACGTCGATCGAAAACATCACTGAAAGCTGTGCCGGATCGCCGCTTTTGATTGCCGAAACCGCGCGCAGGCGGGTGTCGTCATAGTTGCCAGCATAGATGGCGTTGACTTTGACATCCGGATTTTCGGACTCAAATCCTTCGATCATGCCGTCAATCACGCTGGTCAGCGGGCCGCCAACAGCGACGGGATAATACATGGTCAGTTCAGTGGCAGCAAAGGCCGGGCTTGCCGCCGTTGCCATCAGTCCGGCTGCGAATGCAGCACTGGTTACGATGTTACGCATGAACAAAAGTTCCCTGTTAAAGTGTCGAAGTTGCAGTGTCAGGTTGAGAGGTGATCTTGGTATCTTGCGCTGATGTGCCCGGTACCGTCGGTGTCAGACGATGACCGCGTTCGCCGTCAAACCAGTGGGCCGCAGCGCCAGCCCAACTGAGCGAGACTTCTGTCCCGGGCGAAATTTCAACGCGACCGGGCAGGCGGGCGGTGGCCCCATCCGTTCCCGGGATCGCGACAAATACAAATGTCTCGGCCCCCAAAAACTCGCTGCCGGTCACCGTCGCCGGGATGCCCCATGGATGATCGTTCTGCCCGGTCGACAGGATCAGATCTTCGGGGCGGATGCCAAAGGTCAGATTGTTGGCATCAATGCCATCCGGTATGACAGAGGCTGGCAGGGCATTGGCCGGGATCAGGGTCATCGGCGGGCTTCCGACAAATCCGGCGGCAAAGGCGGTGGCGGGTTTCAGGTAAAGGTCGGCGGGGTTGCCAACCTGCTCGATCCGGCCGTCTTTCATCAGAATGACGATATCGGCCATGCTCATGGCTTCGGTCTGATCGTGGGTGACATAAACAACCGTGATGCCAAGACGCTGTTGCAGGTCGCGGATATCCTTGCGCACGGCATGGCGCAGTTTGGCATCAAGGTTTGAAAGCGGTTCATCCATCAGGCACAGCGGATGGCCGGC
Source organism: Thalassospira sp. MCCC 1A02898 (assembly GCF_001618185.1). Classification (NCBI taxonomy): domain Bacteria; kingdom Pseudomonadati; phylum Pseudomonadota; class Alphaproteobacteria; order Rhodospirillales; family Thalassospiraceae; genus Thalassospira; species Thalassospira sp. MCCC 1A02898. The sequence continues at coordinate 285,508 of NZ_LPXK01000009.1, forward strand.
AACGATTGCGCGGGCCAGTGCAACGCGCTGTCGCTGCCCACCGGAAAGCTGGGCGGGTTTGCGGTCTTCATACCCCTCAAGGCCGGTCACACGCAGGGCATCTTCAAGGCGGGTCTTGATTTCGTCCTTTTGGGTTTTGCGGACCTTGAGGCCAAAGATGATGTTTTCGGCAACACTCAGATGCGGGAACAGGGCATAGGACTGAAACACCATCGACAGGCCGCGCTTGGAAGGCGGCGCACTTGTGACGTCCTTGCCATCAATCTCAATCGACCCCTGATCAGCGGTCTCAAGCCCTGCAATCAGACGCAGGGTCGTTGATTTGCCACAGCCCGATGGCCCCAGCAGAACGACGAAGCTTCCGCGCGGAATGTCGAGTGACAGGTCATGCACGCCATTGCCGCCGTTAAACACGCGCGACACAGAATTGATGCGAATAAAGGGGGGCTGGTTGGTCATTCGTAACTTTCGCTTTTGGCAATTTGCAGACGCGCGCGAACGTCCTGACGGTCAAACAACGGATCGAAAACGCCGCCGGGCACACCATCAACCACGATCAGGTCAGGGTCGGTCAGGTGCCCGCCCTTGGCCGGGGCCGGGCGGCCGAATTTGGATTGATCGGCAACAAGGATGGAATTGCGGCAATTGGCGGCAATCGCCTGACGAAGCGATACTTCGCGATGGTCGAAATCGGTGAGCGTCCCGTCGGGCTCAACACCGCCGACGCCAAACAGGCCGTAATCGACCTTGTATTTGTTAAACATGGCCTCCGCTTCGGGACTGATGACGTCGCGATCGGGCAGGCGCAGCGTGCCACCCGGAATGACAATCCGGTTGCTGGTGTTGTTGCCCAGCGCCATGGCGGCATTCATGTTGTTGGTAATCACGGTCAGATGGCGATGATCGACCAGATTAAGCGCAACCAGTTCAAGCGTGCTGCCAATCCCGATCAGGATCGACGCCCCGTCGGGGATCAGGCTTGCGACATGCAGCGATATGGCATGCTTGGCGGCGATATTGGTGACCTGACGACTGTCATAGGACAGGTTCATCCCCGGTTCGCCGGCATATTCAACCCCGCCATGGCGACGGCGCACCAGATTGGCGTCGCTGAGCATATTGACGTCGCGCCGCACGGTTTGCGGGGTAACGTCAAAATGTTCGGCCAGCTTGTCAATCGAGACAAAGCTGTCACGGCGCAGGATGTCGATGATGTCGCGCTGTCGCGTAGAAATATTCATTTGATCGTTCAATTTGTTGTTTTGAACATTGAAGCGATCATACGCGGCTTCGTTGTCACTAAGATTTCAGAAGCATGACATTCATATGAATATTCAGACGGTTACGAACCGCGCGGAAATTATGGGGTTTTAGGGCGATGATCAAATGAACACCGTCCCCGGATCATCCATTTTGCACGGGCGTGTAACAAAAACACCGCCGCGCGGTATGCGTGGCGGTGCCTGTTCGGATATGATTGAAGTTTGTCCCTAGTTTACGATCTTATCGAAACACTAGCGATTGGTGCGCGCCAAACCCGGCCATGACACCGGCGGCCGACGCCAACGTTGCATTGTGACGTGCAGTTGCGGCATCACCGGCGGCAAATACCCCCGGCACACTGGTTTCCTGACTGGGATCAACAGCAATGAACGGACCCTGTGGTCCTTCATCAAATCGGCACCCCAGCATCTCGGCAACCGGGTTTGGCATGGAAACGGTTGGGCCGGCGAAAATGGTTTGAATATGCAAAGTGCGCCCGTCCGCCAACCGAACACCATCAATGACCGGTGCCTTGCCCAGAATTTCGACAATTGGCGAATGTTCGATGGTGATGCCACGATCACGCATGGCCAGTACCATGTCGTCATCGGGCATATGTTCAGACTGGCTGAAATAGGTGGTCGGTCCCCAGTCAGGCAGCATCATTGCTTGATGGCTTGATGCTGGCATGGTCGCGATGACACCGATCTGGCTATCACGCACTTCATAGCCATGGCAATATGGGCAATGCAAAACCGTTTTGCCCCAGCGTTCGGCAAGGCCGGGAATATCGGGCAGGTTATCGCGTACGCCGGAGGCCAGAATGATACGCCGGGCTTCAAGGGCCCCACCATCTGCAAGTTTCAGTCCAAACAGCGGATCGGATGCATCGCGAAGCGTGCAGGCCATGGCGTCGGTGACCAACCCGCGACGAAAATCAACAGTTTCATAGCGACAAAGCTGATCAATGGCGGTAGTGCGAATTTCGGCCGGGGTTTTGCCGTCATGACCCAGAACTCCGTGGGCGGTGGTCGCAAAACGGTTACGGGGCTCTCCGGCATCAATCACACATATATCGCACCGGGCGCGCGCAAGCTGCATAGCTGCCGAAAGCCCGGCGAACCCGGCCCCGATAACGGCGACGTCATATTGTTTCTTGCCTGCCGTGGTTGATTGGGCAGCAGAAGGGACATTTGGTGACATTGCATTTCCTCGTCAAACATATGGATGTGTTTCATGTAACTTTATAAGTATCGTGATGTGAGCGAGTCAAAGGAATTCGAAACTTTTGTTGTTGCGAGATGTGCCAAGTGCTACGAATTGCTGGAAATCAAACCCGCATCAGGAGTTCGCAATGCGCCGTGACAGCCGACTTTCGCGCATGCTGCATGTTCTTATTCATATGGACCGGATAGACGGTGCTGCGACGTCTGATCAAATCGCGCAGATGCTTGGGACAAATCCGGTGGTGGTGCGACGAACCATGGCGGGGCTTCGCGATGATGGGTATGTGCATTCGGAAAAAGGTCACGGTGGTGGCTGGGTTTTGACCAGGCCCTTATCGGAAATCACAATGCTCGATATACATCGCGCCATTGGCAATCCCGCTTTCTTTGCCGTTGGAGTTGCCGTCGATCATCCGGAATGCCTTGTTGAACAGGCGGTTAATTCGGCACTTGGCAGTGCGTTCGAGGCTGCTGAAAAACTGCTGATCGAAAAATTTGCCTCTGTCACATTGGCCGATCTGGCTGATGAATTTGATCAGCGCATGGCAAAGATTGCCGATCAACCAACCTGCGAGCTTTCCCGTTAATATGCATTCGAACTGAAGTATCGGTTCTTCCAGTGGCGTAGTTACCACAAAAAAGCCCGGTCAGGTGAGGCTGGCCGGGCTTTGGTCAGGCTATTTTGCCGAGATCAGAAAAGCTTTTCGCGCGGGTCAAAGCGCGGGGCCGGTTCGGCGGCAAGCTGTTCAAAGATTTCATCGAGTGTGTTGGCCACGGTATAGAGGTTCTTGTGGCTGGGACGGGCAAAGCCTTCGTCTATGATGGCGTCAATCATGTCAAAGCACTTGTCCCAATAACCAAGCGCATTAAGGAACACCATCGGCTTGTCATGAATGCCGAGCTGGCGAAGTGTCATGGCTTCGAACGCCTCATCGAGGCTGCCAAGCCCGCCCGCAAGGGTGACAAACGCGTCCGAGCGACGGAACATCTCGACCTTGCGTTCATGCATGGATTTGCAAACGATCAGTTCTGAAAGACCGGTATGGCCAACTTCGATATCGTCAAGATGGGCCGGGATGATGCCCACGACCGATCCGCCATTTTGCATAACGCCATCTGCCACGGCCCCCATCAGTCCGATCCGGCCGCCGCCATAAATCAGCGTGATGCCGCGTTCGGCCATCATTTTGCCAAAGGCGATGGCATTTTCCATGTGTTGCGGATTCTTGCCATCCGAAGCACCGCAAAAGACACAGATTGATTTTACTTTTGTCATGGCGACCTGCCTTGTGTTTCTTGTTTCGCAGGTAGCGGGGCCACGCATTTCTGAACGAAACCCCGTACGGAAGGGGACCTTAACCGATCCGATCGCATCTGTGGCAGTAATTTCCGCATAGCAGCATCTGAATTTTATCGATCGTGCCCTGATTTGTTCGCCTTTGGCCGTAATCTTGCCAATTGGCTATGGCATTGACGGCCAAGCCGCCGAAGGCCGCAAATCGCGCGCTTTTTGTCGCAGGGTTAACAAGTTCTGAACCTGATTGTGGGATGGGTAATTCTCACAGCAGGAAACTGCGCTAAGCATATTCATAAGAAGAAGGCAGGACCGCCCAACGTGTTTGTCGATAGTCCATTCATTCTCGCCATTGTGATATCGGGCATTATCGCCGCCGTTCTGATGCTGGCCTTGTGGCTGGGGTTGGAACGTTCCATCGCGCGCCGCCTTGTTCTGGGCGCGATCATTCCGGCGGTTGCCGTGGCCGTGCCAGCAGCCATCGGACTGCCTGAAACCGCGCGCGGTGGTGTGGGCGCAGCACTTTTGATGTTGGTGCTTGGCGGTGTCTGTGGCGCGATCATGGATATTTCGCGACTGTCGGAACGCATATCGCTGGGCGTTGCCGGGCTGACCCTGCTTTTGGGGGGCTGGTTGGTGTTGGCAGCACCAATTCGGGGGCTTTCATACCATCCCGGTGCGATCCAGATTTTTGCATGGCTGGCGTTTCTGATTGTCGGCGGCTGTTTCCTGTGGGTGACGCGCCCGGATTTCACCGAGGACGACGATGACGGGGCAAAACCTGCCAAGGGCAGGAAAGCCAAAAGCACCAAATCAAAATCCGGCAAGTCGACGACGGATGCCAAAAGCGACGTGGAAACAATTGCGAAACCCGGCCCGATTGCGGTTTTAATGACCCTGGCCCTTGGGCAGGGGATCATCGTTCATCTGTTTGGCCTTGCCGATCATGTTGTGTTTCAGGCGGCCTTGACGGTGGCACTGTTTGTCGCGCTGATTTCTGAAAAGGCGGCCCCGCAATACCGGGTGGCGGTGTGGCTTGGCGTTGTTGGTGCGCTGATGTCGGGGGCTGCAAGTGCGATGATCATGGTGCCAGCATCCTGCCTTGCCTTTGCGGTGTTGCTTCTGGTGGTCTCCGCACGTCAGTCCTCGGTCAGGCTGGCGACGCATCTGCCCACCGATAACCCGGCACAGGCGGCACTTTTGGGTATGATGATCCGGGTGGGTGTTCTGGCCTTGCCACTGATCATGGCCGCCCTTGTGGCCTATGTCGGGGCGGAGATGGCGGCCCGAAGCCTTTGAGCTCAAGGGTGTTTGCTTTGAGCGGTCTTGCTCTCTTCATCTTTGCCTAACGGTTGCGATGTATCGTTTGTAGGTTACGTTATGGAAACTGCACGTACAAAGTAGTACAAGTTTCTAATTAACGTGCTCGCACGGGTTGTTTGAGGGGAATATGGCAAGCAATTTCAGTGTCTTGAGCATAAGAGTTATAAACATAAACATCGTTCAAGGATATTTCCGGTGAAGCGACCCTATATCCTCGTCATTGTCGGCGTTGTACTGATCATTGCAGCGATTGCGCTGAATTACATGCTGACCAAGAGTGCGGATGAAGAAACCGCACCGGCAGTAACACAGGCGCCTGCGGTTACCACCGAGACGACGCCAAACGAACCGGCGTCTGAACCGGCCACTGACGCACCTGCGATCACCAATCCAAGCTTTGATGTCGTGCGCATCGGCCCGGACGGAAATGCCGTCATTGCAGGCCGCGCCGAACCCAACAGCACGGTTCGCATCCGCGAGGGTGAAGAAGTGATTGGCGAAGCCACGGCCGACGAACGCGGTGAATGGGTCGTATTGCCAAACAAACCGTTGGCCAGTGGCGATCGGGAATTGTCGCTTGAAGCCGAAGACGCCACCGGGAATGTTTCCAAGGCAGATGACAAGGTTGTTGTCCTGATTCCAGAGGAAAAGGCACCGGCAGCCACCAGTGAACAAAGCGGTGAAACCAGCGAGACCACAGAGGCGACCGACAGCGAACCGGAAAGCGAAAAGCAGCCTGTGATCGCGCTTAAGGTGCCATCTGATGGTGACGGTGCCGTTACCGTAATGCAGGGACCGGCACCCGAGGCCGCAGCGAAACAGGAAGAAGGTTCTGATACGCAAGACGCGACGCTTCCGCGTCTGTCGATTGATGTTGTCGACTACGATACCGAGGGCCGCGTTGCAATGTCGGGCAAGGCCGACCTTAATCACACAGTTCGGGTTTACCTTGATAACAACCATGTTGGCACTGCGCCGGCCGATGAAAACGGCAACTGGGCACTGACCATCGGGCAGCCGATTGAGCCGGGCAACTACACGCTGCGCGCCGATCAGCTTGACAGTTCCGGCAAGGTGACCGCACGCGTTGAAATTCCGTTTGAACGTGCACGGCCAGACCAAATTCTTGAGCCGGGTTCACGCTATGTCGTTCAGCCGGGCAACAGCCTGTGGCGGATTGCGCGCAGTACTTATGGCGAAGGCCTGAAATACTGGGTGATTTACCATCAGAACCGCAACCAGATCCGCGATCCTGATCTGATTTATCCGGGGCAGATTTTCGCACTGCCGAACGAAGAAAATCAGCAATAAGCATCACTTTTCTTTGCGAGGGGCAAAGCACATGGTAAGTGTGTTTTGCCCCTTTTAAGTTTGGGGCCAAACAGTTGAACGCGGGTTGCGTTGCCCATTGTCATCACTAGATGGTAGGAAAGCGCCCGCACGGTACCATGCGTACCAAATTGATACGCCCAACCATGGCAACCAGGGAATTAAGACTTTGAAATCCGTTCTTGTGCCGATCAATCCCGAAGGCTGGAAATTCGTTGCGATCTTTGCGGCGATCACTGTGGGCTTGTTCCTGATTGCGGAACCGCTGGGCTGGATCGGGGTGATCCTGACACTTTGGTGCGCGTACTTCTTCCGCGACCCGGATCGCATTACCCCGACCGATGAAAATCTGGTGATTTCCCCGGCAGATGGCCGTGTTTGCATGATTTCGCAGGCGCCGCTGCCCAAGGAACTTGAGCTTGACGACAAAACCCCGCGCACGCGTGTTTCGATCTTCATGAATGTTTTCAATGTTCATGTGAACCGCTGCCCGGTCAATGGCGAGATCGTTGGCGAGGCCTATGTGCCCGGCAAGTTCGTCAATGCCGAGCTCGACAAGGCATCGGAAAACAACGAACGCCAGATCCTGCTGGTGCGTGACAAGGAAGGCCGCGAGTTTGGCGTTGTCCAGATCGCTGGTCTGGTTGCGCGTCGTATCCTGTGTGATGTCGGCACCGGTTCGCAGCTTAAGGCCGGTGAACGTTTCGGTCTGATCCGCTTTGGCTCGCGCGTGGATGTTTACCTGCCCGAAGGCGTGTCACCCAACGTGATTGTCGGTCAAACCACGATTGCCGGTGAAACTGTTCTTGCCGATGTTTCGGCCAAGGGCAAGGAAGCCGCGGTCGGGGAGATCCGCTAATGGCAGGCGGCATCGATCCCATTCGTCGTCCCCGTCGCTTCAAGGCGCTGTCGCTGACACGGCTGGTGCCCAATGTGGCAACGATAATGGGCATGTGTGCAGGTCTGACTTCGATCCGCTTTGCGATGCAGGATCGCTGGGAGGCCGCCGTTGCCGCCATTCTGATTGCCGGGATCATTGACGGTCTTGATGGCCGTCTTGCCCGCATGCTGAACGCATCCAGCCGGTTTGGCGGTGAACTCGACAGCCTGTCGGACTTTGTCTGCTTTGGCGTCGCACCGGCGATGATGCTGTATTTCTGGTCGCTGCATGAATTTGGCGGCATTGGCTGGGCGTTGTCGCTGCTGTTTGCCGTTTGCATGATGCTGCGTCTGGCGCGCTTTAACACCCAGATGCTGGGCGAACCGGAATTGCCGACATGGGCCTATCGGTTCTTTACCGGGGTTCCGGCCCCGGCGGCGGCCGCGCTTGCGATGTGGCCGATTGTCCTGACCTTCCAGTTTGGCGAAGGCATCTTTGACAGCCCGTATATCGTAGCCCCCTATGGCGTGATCATCGCTGGTCTTATGGTGTCGCGCCTGCCGACATTCAGCTTCAAGAAGGTCAAGGTGCCGCGTGCCTGGGTACTGCCATTGATGTTGGCCTTCGGGGCGTCGGTGGCGTTTCTGGTGTCCTCGCCGTGGCTAACACTTTCGGTGATTGCCGGGGTCTATTTCATTACCTTCCCGCTGTCCTATCGTTCCTATCGCCGTATGGGCGTCGAGAACCAGCAGGAACAGGATAAAGCGGACGAAGAAGATGATGATGGCGAACCCGATGATGATCCCGACGAAGGATTGAACCGCGTCCATCAGAACTGATCACAAGATCAAAACAAAAGCCGGCATCGTTGCCGGCTTCTTTGTTATTGCGCCGATGACGGGCGGTATTCCAGACGGGTTTCGAAATGCTCTGCATGGATATATTGATCGCGTGCGGCATAGAACCATTCCCGGTCACTCGCACCAAGCCAGTCGGCATAATAGTCGGTCCAGGGCATGGTCGGATGTGCATCGACAATGGCATTGATGGCTTCAATGGCCTTTTTGCCAGCTGGTGTTTTTGCACAGCCAATAGTGGCCTCAAGCAAGGTAGTGTTTCCGGCAATCGGCAGGGCCTTTATCAAAAGGTCGGGCGTCTGGGACCGACGGTAAAATTCCGCCTCGGACGGGAAATAGAGTGTCCAGTCAATCCGTTTGAGATCAAGCATCCGCACGAACTTGGTATCTTCGGCGACCTCCATGATGCGGTCTGTATTGCGATACCGGTTCAACTGTCCGTCAACCAGCGTCCCGTAAGCGCGCCCAATTCGAACCGCGGTTGCAAGTTCCTCGTCTTTGAGGAGGTCCTCGATCCTGATGTGGCCTTCGTCGTTCAGATAGGGCGCAAAACGGGCCTCATCCTCGGCGCGGATAACGATCGAGATCGGCAAATGCAGCAGAATGGTTTTGGCAAACGTAATATAGGTGCGCCGTTCCGGCGTCGGGATCAGCGTGGTTGAGCAGCGTAATTCACCATCGCCACTTTTCATTTCCGCCAGAAGCCGGGCCAAGGGCACATGCATAATGCGGTGCTGATACTGTGAAAGCCTGGCTGCGAACCAGTTCTGGGTATCGGCGGCATAGCCGCTGAGTTCGCCGTAATCCTTGATGAATGCCGGCGCAAAGGACGGGACCGCCCAGATAAGGGATTGGTCGGGCATGGCGTTTTCAGCCGCCACACCATGGGGGGCAAGCGCGCCTAGCGCACAGACAAGTCCAAATACCTGTGATCGCGCTTTATGCCAAACAGCCCATACCATACAGATCCTTTGTTTCCGCCAGAAAACAGTTCTCGATAACCATTCTAAAAATACGCCCGGAAACATTAGGAAAGTGTGTATTCCGGCCTTCGCAGACTTAGAAAGAGGCGAAAAATTAAATGATTAAGATGTTTGAATGCAAAAGGTTACATCGCAATTAAACCACACGGTTTTGATTGCCGGCTTGAAGAAAAAAGTAACCGGCCCCCGGGGAGGGGGCCGGTATAACCGCACGGCGGGGTCGGGGGAAAAGTCGCGCGGCTATTGGGTTAAAGGGATCGATTATGCAGTCGGGCCTGACGGCTTTGTCCTGTTACGTCCGAACCGCGAGGAGACAAGCGATTTCAGTCGATTGCCAACTGATGTCTTGCGCAGACGGTTGGCAATCTTGTGGCGCATCATCAGCGCACAAGGCGTAAAGATCAGGGTCAAGGCCGTTGCAAAGGCCAAACCAAACGCGATCGAGGTTGAAAGCTGTACCCACCACTGGGTGGATGGTGCCCCGACCGTGACCTCACGCGACGTGAAGTCGATATTGATCTGCATGACCATCGGCACCAGACCAAGAATGGTCGTCACCGTGGTCAGCATCACAGGACGCAGACGCTGCGCACCGGTTTGCAGGATGGCGGCCTCGATGCTGCTGGCGGTGTGTTTGAGCCGGTCAAAGGTATCGATCAACACGATGTTGTTGTTCACAACAATCCCGGCCAGCGCGACAACACCGATGCCGTTCATGACGATCGAGAAAGCCTGCCCGGTGATCATGAGACCAAGGAACACACCTGCCGTCGACATGATGATGGCGATCATGATCAGAAGCGAGCTCGAGATGCTGTTGAACTGGGTGACCAGAATGATGAACATGATGAAAAGGGCCACCGTAAAGGCGTTCATCAGGAAGTCTGCCGATTTCTGCTGTTCTTCATCCTGCCCCTTGAATTCGACCGATATACGCGGATCGATATCAAGGGTCTGCATCCATGCCTTGACCTCGCCAAGCTTGGTGTCGACCAGAACGCCTTCCTGCACGTCGGCCTTGACGGTCAGGGCGCGGCGGCTGTCAACACGGGTCAGCGTGCCGGTTTTGGGTTTGGGCGTGCGCGTGATGAAGTTCGACATTGGCACCAGACCCTTGTCGGTCACGATCTGCAGGTTTTCGAGCTCGTCGAGGGAGCGATACTTGGCCGGGTAACGCCCGACAATATCGATTTCCTCGGTTGAGTCATCGGGACGATAGGTCGTGAAATTGATCCCGTTGGTCACAAGTTTGACGACATTGCCAATCTGGTTGATATCAGCACCGAATTTCAAAGCCTGGGCGCGGTCGACTGTGTATTCCCAGTCAATGCCCGGGGGCGACTTGCCATCTTCGAAATTGTACATGCCGCCCATTTCCTGAAGACCGTTGACCAGAATGGTCGCCGTTTCATCAAGGAGCTCAGGATAGTATGAGCGAAGCTGGATCTGGATATCCTTGCCTTGCGGCGGACCGGCTTCTTCGGCGCGGACTTCGACGTGAATACCCGCAAGATCGGCCGTATCGGCAAGGATACGTTTTTCAATCTCGCTTGCGGGCGGGCGCATTTGCCAATCGGCATATTCGAGCTGAACAGTGCCGATCACGTCCTCGGATGCCTCGTTGCCACCGGCACCATCGCCGGAACGGGCATATACGGTATCAAACCAGTGTTCGCCTTCGTGACGGGCATCAAGGGCCAGAATGCGGTCCTCGACCTCTTTAAGCAGGGCATCCTGTTCGTAATAGGACAGGTTACCGCGTGCCCGGACCTGAACCACGGCGACTTCGGGTTCAACCGCCGGGAAGAATTCAACACCCTTGCCAAGTTTGCCAAACGCCACCCAGACCGAAATCAGGATGATAAATGCTGCCGGGATCACCAGCCAATAGAAGCGAAGCGATCCGCTAAGGATACGGACATAAAGCCCGGTGCCACCTTTGACCTTGTGGATGTCATCGCCATGATCGGCTGCGATGGCCTCAAGGCTTTCGTTGCTTTCACTGCCCGGTTTGCCAAACCACGCGCCCACGGTCGGCACAAAGATCAGTGCCATGGCAAGCGATGCGGTCAGCGTGAACAGAACCGTAATCGGCAGGAATTTCATGAACTCGCCGACGATATCCGGCCAGAAGGCCAGCGGCAGAAAGGCTGCAAGCGTGGTTGCGGTTGACGCAATAATCGGAAGCGCCATGCGTTTTGCCGCCAGCGGATAGGCCTTGCTGCGATGCAGGCCATCGATCATTTTGCGGTCGGCATATTCAGTCACAACAATCGCGCCATCGACCAGCATCCCGACCGCCAGGATCAGACTGAACAGAACGACGATATTGACCGTCATGCCCAGCGCCCAAAGGATCAGGATCGCGGTCAGGAACGAGCCCGGAATGGCAAGCCCGACCAGAAGACCCGACCGCCAACCCAGCGCCCAGATGACAACCACCATCACCAGCAGGATCGCAAGGATCACGCTGTTCTGAAGATCGGTCAGCATGGTGCGGATGTCAGATGACTTGTCCTGCGAATAGCTGATTGTCAGGTTCGGCGGGAATGCTTCCTGTGCCTCGGCGGTGACCGCCTTGATCGCATCAATGACTTCGATGATGTTTTCGCCGACACGTTTGGATACTTCAATCGCGATGGCCGGTTCGCCGTTAAGGCGCGCAAAGCTTTTTGCGTCCTTGAAGGTCCGGCGCACGTCGCCGATGTCGCGGAACCGAATGACGGAATCGCCATCAACGATCAGCGGCATATCAAGAATGTCATTTATGCTTTCAAACAGGCCGGGTACCTTGATGTTAAAGCGCCCCGTACCGGTATCGATCGCACCGGCCGCCACCAGCGCATTGGAATTGCGCACAAGACTGACGATGTCGATGCCATTCAGGCGATAGGCCTCTATCTTCATCGGGTCGATGATGAATTCGACCAGTTCTTCGCGATCGCCAGCAAGCTTGGCTTCAAGCACCGCAGGCAGGCCTTCGATGGCGTCTTTCAGATCGCGCGCCATGCGCAGAAGCGCACGTTCGGGCACGTCACCCGAAAGGGTTACCACCAGAACCGGGAACAGCGACAGGTTGACCTCGTGGACTTCGGGGTCGTCGGTGTCTTCGGGCAATTCGGATTTGGCGATATCAACGCGTTCGCGCACATCGGCAAGGGCTTCGTCGATATCGACGTCGGAGTAAAATTCAAGCGTTACCGATGCCCCGTCCTGATAGGACTGGGAGCTCATTTCCTTGACACCTTCGATGGATCGCAATTCCTGCTCCATCGGGCGCAAAAGAAGGCGTTCGGCATCTTCCGGTGATACGCCGTCATGATGCATGGTGACATAAAGAACCGGAATTTGAACATCCGGGTCGGCTTCCTTGGGGATGGCGTTATAGCCAACCGAGCCAGCCAGAAGCAGCAGGATCAAAACCAGAATGACGGTGCGCGATCGATTGAGCGCGTGATCAATCAGGGACATTTTTTATCTCCTCATGATACGCGCTATTGCGCGGAGTTTTCCGAAAGGGTCGGGCCGGTATCGTCAGACGCCGTCGAGGGTGCTTCGTCATCCTGCATGATCGGAAGACCATCCTTGTCGGTTTCAAGGTGGACAACCTCAACAGTTGCCCCTTCCTTGACCCAGTCATGGCCGACAACGATCAGTTCAAACGTGTCGGGCAGACCACCGATCCAGATCCGGTCACGATTGCCGCCCTGCAATTCGACAGGCAGGAAGTCTACCTTGTTGCTATCGACAATGGCGCGGACGCCAAGTTCTCCCTCGTCATTGAGCGTCAGGACCGATGGCCTTACCTGATGGGCCCGTTTGATGCCGACCGGAATTTCAAGTTCGGCGGTCATGCCATCAGGAATGCGCAGATCGGGATTATCAATTTCAACCTCGACCCGGAAGGTGCGGGTGTCATTGTCAGATGCGCGGGCTGTATAACGGACAATCCCGTCATGGGTGCTGCCGTCAAACAGGGTGACGCTTGCCAGTTGGCCAAGATCAATCGCGCTGATCGAATGTTCGGGAACATGGGCAATGACCAGCATCGGGTCACCCTGCATCAGGGTTGCGACCCGATCCCCAATCGACAAAAGGTCACCGATCTCGGCCGGGCGTTCTTCGACGATGCCGTCAAACGGGGCGCGAATTTCGGTATTGCCAAGCTCGGTGCGCGCAATCATCAGATCAGCGCGCGCTTCTTCAAGCAAGGCAAGGGCCTGTGCCACACCGGTTTTGGACCGATAGTTCTTTTGCGCCAGACTTTCGGCGGCGGAATGTTCAAGTTCACGCTGTGCGACCAGCGCGCGCGCCTTGGCAACACGGGCCTGACGATCACCGGTATCAAGGCGTACGATCAGATCGCCTTTCTGAACGGCCTGGCCCTTGATCGCGCCAACTTCAATCACGCGTGCTTCGGTCTCGGCGCTGATTTCAACAGAAATGACCGCCTCGGTGCGGCCTGTGATGCGCAAATGATCGACGTGATCCACAGCGTGGCTGGTAATGGTGCGCACACTCGCCGTTGTTTTGGCGGCCTTGTTTTCAGTGGTCGCATCTGAGGCTCTGGTCTGTTCCGTCGTCTCATCACCACCCGTCAAATAGGCGCTGCCGATCCATATAACGGTCCCAACGACCAAAAGAATGGCGATCAGGCGTGAAGCATTCATTGTTCTGTTCCCTCAAATATTCCGCTAGCGGAATGCGTCAGTGGCTCTGTTGGGCACGTCTTGCGCACAGCGTTCGGTTGCGTCCTAGGACTTGTTGGCCTTGCGCGCCTTTAACTCATCAAGCAGGCCCTGCTTGTTTTCGCGAATAAACTTCAGCGTCGCATTGCACATGGCCTGCCCCAGTCCGGCAACGAAACAGCATCCCGGTCTGAGTTCGCCGTTTTCATCGCGGGCATTTGATTTTTGATGCGCCGGTTTGTCGGTATTTTCCGGATCAATCTGTTGGCTCATCAATTCATGACGGGCGGCAAATTCATCAATCAGCGCCTCGGTCAGCTCAATCGGCATTTCTTCGGCAAATGTCAGCATGAACAAAATGTCGGAACGATAACGATCCTCGGCCGGTCTGGTCTGCAACAACGTGCGCAGGAATGTGCGACGTCCTTCGGATGTCAGCTGATAGATCTTCTTGTCCGGTCTGTTTTCCTGTTCATGTTCAACAAATGTCACCAGACCGTCCTGAGTCAGTTTGGTCAGGGCCGGATAGATCGAACCAAGGGACGCGATTTGAAAATGGCTGAACGTGCCATCTTCAAACATCTTGCGGATTTCATATCCTGTTGCCTCGCCGCCCATCAGGGCACCCAGACATAAAGTACGTACGTCCATCTTGTGTTCTGTATCCTTATTTACGCATCCGGGACTGAGTATGCCGCGGCGGGGGAAGGTGCCAAAGCGACTATATCAATCCGATATATATCGAACTATCATATATCAATTCGATATAGTCAAATAAATATGATGGAACCTTTTGTGACAGCCCTTCAATCTGGACGAAGCATGTTTGGTTTGTGTTACAACATGATTGTTGTGATGATCGGCCACAGGGTCGGGGTATCTGTGGCCATCGGGTGATCACTTTCGCAAACTCGATCCCGGGCGGCGTCCGCCTGTGCATAATCGGACGCCGATAGTGTCCGATTGTGTCTATTGAAACGATATAGTCGATCGGGCCGGACATTGTTCGCCGCCTGAAGAGCCATCTGAAAAATCAGGAGTACGCCGGAATGACCGGTTGGACGCATTATGTAAGTGTTGTGGTCGCAGCCGTTGGCGTGGTGCAGGCGGTGTTCCTGTGTCTGATCCTGCGGTCCGAAGGTTCGCGTGCCTTTGGGGCCAACAGATGGATGATGCTGTTTATTGCCGGTGTTGCGCTTAACCTGATCGAAGATGTCGCCGATCCGCTCGTGTCGGCCGATTTTAACGGCTTCTTTGAGTTGCTTTTCAAACCAATCAATTTCGCCATTGGGCCGGCAATCTATCTGTATTTTCGTGAAATTTCAGGCAATCCGTCCCGCCGTCCGTGGGGGCATTTTGTTTTGCTGCTGGTGGTGTTTAACCTGACTGCCTGGGTTGTAATCCATGGCGGCGGCGGCGCGGTTCTTGGCAGCGGCGCATATACCACAGGTGAACTGGTCGAAGCTTTTTGCTGGGTGGCGATCTTTGTGCAGATCGCGATTTATCTGGTGCTGTTGTGGCGCATTGCATGGCGCTATCAGCGCCAAGCCGAAGAACAGCTTGGCGCGGATCGCAAGGTGATGCAGCGCTGGATCTGTGTTGTGCTGGGCGGGCTGACATTCGTTTTCATCACGGTTGCCGTTGGGAAGATCGTTGGTCTTTACCTGCCAGAAAACCCGGAACTGTTTGGCAGCGAGATCGCCCTGGTACTGGTTCTGTTCGCCATGAGCTATGAAATTGCAACTCAGCCAGCGCTGTTTGTGATGCCCGATTGGCCATCCGACGATATGTCCGATGACGCAGATGAAGCAGACGAATTGCAGAGCGAACGCGCTGCTTCAACAGATGGAAATTTGCCCCCGAAAGCACCCGTGGTCGATGATGGCGCGCCGGATGCTGTTGCCCCGCGTCCGTTGCTTGATCCCGATGGTGTCGACCGGGCGTTAGCACGCCTTAAAGACATTCAGGCGCGGGGGGATATTCTGCTGGACCCGCTGGTGTCCTTGCCGAAACTGGCGCGTGCGGTTGGCATAACACCCAATCAGCTGTCCTATGTGCTTAATCATCATGTCGGCAAAAGCTTCTTTGATTTCGTCAATGCCGCGCGTATCCGTGAAGCACGGTCCGTTCTGGTGCTTGAACCCGATCGTACCATTCTTGATATCGCGCTAAGTGTCGGGTTCAATTCGAAATCGACCTTTAATCTGGCCTTCAAGAAAATCACGGGTGAAACACCCAGTGCGGTTCGCGAGGCAGCAAGGCGGGAAGTGTTGTCCGCGTCGGTGACGTCCGAACCGCCAATTGCAGGACCGGATCAACAGCATTGGACGCCAAAGATTGGGTGATCGCGGATGCTGTGGCCTCTTTTTCCCAAGGGGGCATACATGCTGCAACCACGCTTTATCATTCAACCCAGTTTAAATTCTGCAACAGACGCGCACGCGGCAAAAGATCTACAGCGCATTCAGCGCTACCGAAAATGGACGCTTCGCGTCGGTGTTGTGCTGCTTTTGGCATTGGTTTGTTTTACCCGCGCGGGATTTGATCGCAACAGTGTATGGCACCACGCTATCCAGGTTATAGGAATGATGGCGATCATGGTCTGCATCGTGGGGCGGGGGTGGTGTTCGCTGTATATTGGCGGGCGCAAAAAGACCGAATTGGTGACGTCCGGCCCTTATTCGATGTGTCGAAACCCGCTTTATGTTTTCAGCTTCATCGGTGCATTTGGTGCTGGTGCCCAGACCGGCAGTATTGCCATCGGGCTGGTATCGGCTGTTTTGTGCTGGGCGGTGTTCCGGCATGTGGTGCTGCGCGAGGAAGCCATGCTGGCGGAACGGTTTGGCCGGGCATTCAAACGCTATGTGAATACGGTTCCGCGTTTTCGCCCGACATGGTTCCGCTGGCGTGACGAGAAAGAGATTTTGTGCCGACCGGCCCTGTTTTTGGCCACCACCCGCGATGCGATGTGGTTCTGGATTGCCATTCCGGTGTTGGAAGGTGTCAAAATCCTGCAAGATCATGGGTGGCTGACACCGGTATTCTGGTTGCCATAAATCCATGATCCTATGCAGGGCAGAGATGTTGGGACGCGATCAGTTGATAACGTGCTCTGCCCGGATTGCTTTATGCTGCGACCTTTCGGCTTGGCATGCCGTCAGGCGGCAGCGTTATCCGTTGGCCTGCCGCCAAAGGATTTGATCATTTGATTGCGTTCATCTTCACGCAACGGATCGGAATCAAGGGCAAGGGCGGCTTCAAGCACCTGCGGTTCGACCATCAGGACGTCGATGCCATCCTTCATGTCCTCCTTCGCCCAGAGATGGACATGACATTCCAGCTTGATGTAGCTGCGCATTGCAGCATCGGGATCAAGCTTTTCAAGGGTGTCGACTTCATACTCGCCAGGCGAAAGCAACCCGGGATGACCGGGCAAGTGGAACGGATGAAAGAACGTCACCGTACGATGGGTTGTGCGGGTTATGCTCATGATCATGGCTCCTTCGAGCATCCGGAAGATGACCTTGAAGGTGCGGATCTGATTTTGTTTTGAGTGTTCGCCCCTTTGGGGCGGCTTAAGATCCGCAATCCCCGATCTCTTCGGGTCATTCGGTAAAGCGCTGATACCTGTGTCATATGCTCGGGACGCACAGGCATCATTGGTCAGGCGCCAAGTGTGTCACCCTGCCTGCGAACAGGCACGGTGTATACATTATATATGGGGGTTTTCGGCCAAAACACAACGTTCCGCACAAATACGTGCGCCATCCAGGTTTGAAAAACGCGGGATAAAATGCGGCGGATTTCAAAGGAAGGCTGGCTCAATGATGTTCGGGGCGGTCCGGATCTGCATCGCGTGTCAGGGCAATATCAAGATCAACCGGCTTGATGGAAAGAATTCGATCAACCATCATGCCGTTATGTTTGTATTTCAGATGCAAATCGGTCGACACCCTGCGATAAGCCGTAATCGAAACACCTTCGATCAGTTCTTCGGTGGTATCGACGACATAGCTTCCCGGTGGAAACAGATCGCTATGTCCGCGCAAGTGAAACGGATGAGCAAAGGTCACGGTTTTGTGCGTCATCCTGCTGTGCTGCATGGCACCAGCCCCTTATGAAGCGGGAAACGGGCGTTTCCTGCTTGTTCATGATTTTCGGTAAGTTCGACCAGGAAAGGCGATGGCGGAGGATAACCTCCGCCAGCATGGTATCAGTCATTCGCGCCTTGATGCGCGGTCGGTTTGGTTTCGGCAGGGGAATTTTCGGGCTTTGGCTTTGCGGCAGGGGCCGACGCGTTATCTGACGATTTTGCATCCGGCTTCGAGCCCGCTTTTCCCTGGCTTGTCGAAAAACTGCGAAATGACATGATGTGATCTTTCTATTTGCCGGCGCAAAGCGCGCCCGCTAATGGGGAAGTGGTGCGCGTGCGGGCAAATAGCAAACATGCCAAACAGCCTGTAACGGCTCATCTGGCGCAATCGTGCGGGAAAGGCTCGCTTATTTCGGATAAAATATATTTTGTCGTCACTGGCATAGTGCCGGGGCGGGCTCACACCCCGCGCAGATTGCCCCACACATGCACATGCCACTGCGGCAGCACGCGCACATCAAACCATTTGCGCTTTGCCACTTCATCGACCAGCCAGCGATACCGTTCGGTCAGGCCGTCGATATCAACACCGTCTGCGCCATCCGGATGCGGTTCCGCGGGCGTTGTGTTGACCGGCTGTAAACAGACCGGAATGCCAATGTGAAGGTTCCTCACATAATCGGCAAACATCAGGTCGGCGGCATCGCGCACCGGGAATTTCAAGGTAATGGCCGGACCATTCAGAATGCCATCGGACTGGGCTGCTTCGATACAGGCCTGCAATGCATCCTTATCGAAACTGGTCGAAGAGCTTGGCGGCTTTGGGCTGATCGTCAGGAAATTGAGGTCGGCAAACCAGTCCTTGGCGATGCTGCCCTGGGTTTCAATCGCAAAGGTAAAACCTTCGTCCTTGCCCATGGCGATCAGATCCCCCAACGGCTGGATCGCCGGATTGCCGCCCGAAAGCGTAATCAGTATCGGCTTGCCACCGGAAAGCTTTTTGACCGCATCCAGAACCTCGGTCGCGGACATCGGTTTCCAGTCAGCGCGAAAGGCCGGATCAACCGCATAAAGCGTGTCGCACCACGAACAGCGGAAATCACAGCCCCCGGTGCGGACAAACACCGTCGGCATGCCAATCAGCGCACCTTCGCCCTGCACGGTCGGGCCAAAGATTTCCGAAATGCGGATTTTACCGCGCGCATCGTGAAGGTCGGCAAGTTTGGGATCGTGCACCGTCATGGACGATATTCCGCCCAGGTTTTCGGCGTTTCTGACACGCGCACGGCCGATACTTCCGGCCAGCGATCATGCGCCCATTCATAAAAGAACAGCGCAAGCCGTTCAGCGGTCGGGTGATCGTGACCAAGAACCTCATTGAGATGCCGGTGATCAAACTCGTCATCGATCAGGCGTTTGAGTGGCCCCAGTTCGCGGTAATCACGCACAAAGCCACGTTGATCAAGGGCGGCACCCTTAAGCTCCACCTCGACAATATAGTTATGGCCATGCAGGCGCGCACACGGGTGATCTTCTTCAAGGCCGCTGAGTTTGTGGCTTGCGGAAAAGGCGAATTGTTTTGTGATGGTGAACATCGGTTTTCTTTCGGTGTCGTCTTGTCTTGCTGAAGGGTGCGCTTGGCCCGGGGTTTCCGCCTTCGCGGGAATGACGGTACGCGTTTGGCAACACAACAGCCAAACGTCATGCCCGCGCAGGCGGGCATCCATACAGCAAGGCAGTTATAAGGAGTTACTCGGCGGCGTCGGTTTCGCCTTCGGCAAACTTGCGCGCGATATGATCGGCGCGGGCCTGTTTCCAGTAATCGCGATCGACATAAACGGTCGGATCCTTGACGCGCGCCAGTTCAAGCGCCTCGCGCCGCTCCACACAGGTACCGCATCGTCCGCAATGGGTTTCCCCGCCCTTGTAACATGACCATGTCAGATCGACCGGCACGCCAAGACGCCCGGCCTCAAGCGCGATGTCGGCCTTGGAGACATTGACAAACGGGGTATAAAGCTTGACGTCCTTGACGCCTTCAAGGGCGTGGTCCTGCATGGTCTGGAACGATTTGATGAAATCGGGACGGCAATCGGGATAGATGAAATGATCCCCGCCATGCACGGCCGCGGCAACCGCATCGGCCCCGGCACTGGCCGCCGCACCAAAGGCAACAGCCAGCATGATCGCATTGCGGTTCGGGACCACGGTGATGCGCATGGTTTCTTCGGCGTAATGGCCATCGGGCACGTCGATATCATCACTGGTAAGCGACGATCCGGTCAAAAGCGCACCGACCGGGGTCAGATCAACGATGTGATGTTTGACACCAAGATTACGCGCCGCACGGGCGGCGAAATCGAGTTCCTTTTTATGGCGCTGGCCATAATCAAACGAAATCAGGGAATGGAGCTTGTGCTCGGCCGCGACCTTATAGGCCAGCGTGACGGAATCCAGCCCGCCAGAGCAGACGACAATCGTCTTCATAATGATCAGTCTTTCGTGTTTTTAACCTGGTGCTACGACAGGGGAAGGATCATCCTTCCAAGGGGGCGGGGTTTGCCATGCCGGTTGCCAAAACGCAAGCACAAATCCACGCATGCGGCCATGCGTGAGGCGCCGGAATGCTTGGGTTTTACACGAAATCAGTGATCAGACGGGGTGGCCGGATCAGGCGCGCTTTGCGCTAAGTACATGAAAACAAATCGGGACCTGAAAATGGCCGTCTTCGATATAGGGGGCCAATGTTTCAAACATTGCCGCATTGATCGCGCCGACTTCCATGTCCGATGATTTGCGCAGGACATTGCCAAACAGCATGTCCATTTGCGGTTTCCAGAACGGGGCGTTTTCGGGAATACGGCCAGCCGGGCTGTGGGTTGTCGCTTCAATCCCGGTAAAGCCTGCTTTCTCAAAGCGCATCATGGATTGATCGGCATCGCCAAAGCAGAATGGGTCGAGCCCGGCGGCATCAAAGCCGATGCCAAGGATGTTGCCAAGAACCGCGTCCATTGCGGCAAACAACGGATTGTCCACAAGCGGCGCCCAGACCATGAACACCGCCTTGCCACCGGGGCGCAGAACGCGGAATGCCTCGCGAAGTGCCTTGTCCGGATCCTCGCAAAACATCACGCCGAAACGGCACGACACCACGTCAAAGCTCTGATCCCCGAACGGCAGTTTTTCCATATTGGCCGGAACGGCCTTGATGTTGGAAATTTCTTCTTCGGCGGCGCGTTCCATCAGGGCATCGCACATGTCAGAAACGATATCGGATGCAGTTACATGCCCCGCAATTCCGGGGATGTTAGCGCTATCATCCGTGCCGCCGCCCAAGGCACGGGCAAAGGAAAAGGCCGGTTCACCCACCCCGGATGCCAGATCAAGCACATCAAGCGGCGCGCCATTACGCAAAGCTGCAAGCCCCGTAAGGTCAGCGGCCTCGATCATGTGGCGATTGATCTTTTCGGCCGCCGGTGCCAGGCGTTCGGCCCAGGTGATCCAGTCGGTCGAAAGGTTTTGCCAGGTTTGGGATGATTTGTCGGCGGCGGTGTCGGATGTGTTGTCGGATGTCGGGGTGGTCATGGCCGATCTGTCTTTCTTTGGGTGTTTAGACGACCATAAACGTAAAAGCCCCACCGGTTAAAGGATGTTTTGCAGTGCGCCAAAGCTGAGAAGCCCCGCGCGGGGCGCGGGGCTTCCTACACTCGCTGAGAGGTGGCTCTTCAACCTGCCAGCAAGCGTATCAGGTTCTGGCGTATTTCGCTCATGCGGGCCATCATCGAGACACTCGATTTGACCAAAAGTTGTTTCGATGCGTAGTTGGTCATTTCCATCGCAACATCGAGATCAAGCAGGCTTGATCGCGCGTCTTTGACATTTTCAAGTGTGGAAGAAAGCCGTTCACGTGCCGCGTCCAGCCAGTTTTGATTGGTGCCGATATTGGCCCGGGCGCGTTGCAGGTCATCCATCGCGCGTGTGACAGCTTCAACAGCACTTTGGGCTTTGGCAGATGTGGCAAGTGCCTTGCTGCCAAGATCATCAAGGCTTTGTTTGGTACCGTTTTTGCCAGTGCCAAGGGCGGCACCATCAACCGCGGTTGTCGGAATTGAAAGTTTGTCGCTTACGGTATTGCCGCCAATCTGGAAATAGATATTGTCCGGCAGTTTGTTGCCCTTATCTTCAAGAACCGAGAATACCGGGCTGGCGCCAAAAATCTGCGCTGTGGTTGAACCATCGGCACCGGCACCATCGGCCCCTTGGGCCAGGGCGTTGGTGATGGTGGTCGCGATATTGAAGTTCAGGTTTACTTTCACACCGACATCCCCGAATTCGAGTGTCTGTGTTTGACCGGCATTAAGTGCCTTGCTGCCACCGGACGCATAATCGGTGACATCGATGCTTTGGGTCCGGTGCGGGCTGGCACCGTCGATTTTTGATATGGCGCTCAGCAGAACGCGGTCGCCGGTCTTGAGTACATCAAAGCGAAGCTGATTATCCGCCGATCCGTTTTCGTTGGCATCACGCGCCCAGTAATTGTCATCGGTGATGGTGAAATTGGAAAAGCCATTGGCAACCGAAAGAACCTCGGCAGAGCCACCGGCATTCAAATCACTGTAGTCAAGGGACACATCACTGGCATCGCCCAGTAGCTGGGTGCCGTTGAAGTTGGTCGTGGCCGCAATGCGATTGATCTCTGCGCGCAGTGTAATGAATTCATCATTTAACAACCCGCGCTCAGCTTCCGACAGGGTTTCCGATGCGGCCTTCACCGCGAGTGTGTTCATGCGCACCAGTACATCGCCGATGGTTGCCATGGCCCCATCGGCAATCTGCAGCATCGAATTGCCCTGACCGATATTGACAATCCCGGCCGTCAGTGCCGAGGCCGTTGAATTCAGCCGTGCCCCGATGGCCATGGACGTTGCATCGTCGCGGGCAGAGACCACACGTTTCCCCGATGACAGCTTGGCAAGCGATCTGTTCGCGGCCTCCTCTGCGCGCGCCAGATTGCGGTGCGCCAGATTGGCCGCGTGGTCGGATATGATATTTAACGCCATAACGCAGTTCCTACCTGAACAAGCAAAGATAAAGGGTGGCGGCGTGGACGACCTCTTCCTGAGATCGGCTGAAGGCAATGTTAATTAGATAAAACTTAAATTGCAATATCTAATATTAGAATCTTCTTAATAGTAAGTATTTGAAAAATATAATAAATATGCCGCCCTACGCGAAAGAGGGGGCTCTCATACGGATGGAAAACAGCCGTTTTGCGGCTGTTAACTTAAACCCGCGATATCGCCCGCCCTCACAGGCATTTTCGCTCCACGTCGACAGGGGACGTAACGCGTGAGGGTGCCCGATGGAGCAAGAAACACAAGAAGGCCTGAACATCTGGCGGTTGGCAGGGTCATCCATCTTGGCCGGATTGACCTGTGTGCTTTATTTCGGGTTTGTGATTACGCTTTTCGCTGGATTTACCGCCGATATTCAGCGCGATTCCCTGCTGCGTGAACTCGGCGTGTCATCGCCTGGCATGTTGGAACGACTGGTCCTGCAAGCCTTCCACGAGGCCGCCTTGCGCGAAGAGGCCGGCATTTTGCGCGATGATATGCGCGCGATTGATACCAGATCCCTTGAAGAAACCCGGAATGGATTGGCCTTGCGCAAGGATGCGATTGCCGCATGGTGGGGCGCGTTTGGCAGCTATTCACGGCTTGGCGCAACCGTTGCCAGCAATCGCGATGCATTTGATCCCGACTTCGCAGGCGCGTTCTTGAGTGCGCTCAATGCAGCGCATCAATTCGTTACAAGCCAGCAAACCGCCATGCCGACCGACGGGCTGTTTGATGCGCCAACCGGCATGGTCGGCGGGGGCGGTACAACCCTTGGCCGCGCGGGATCGCCAATGCTTGATGTGCCCTTCGGGGAAAGCGATGCGGACAGGAAACGTCGCGCAGACGGGATCGAAATCATGACCCGGCTTCACGCCCTGCTTGATCACCCGAAATTCACCGACAAAGCCCCGGAAACCCTGATGGATCGCGCCCGCCAGCAAGTCGACGCGATCCGAAGTTCCATGATCCGGTTTGACGAGAAAAACGCACGCGCCCAGATCGAATGGGCCAATATTCGCGCCGAAAACCAGCACGCCGCAAAGCTCAGAACGAGCTTGCAAAATGAGCTGGCCGAGATCGAGGCAGAGATCAGGCGTCAGGACGAAGAGTTTGGCCAGGACACGGTTTCGCTGGTTGCCCTGTTTCAACACCCCGTAGGCCACATGCTTTCCTATTTGATCCAGTTGCCCACCATCATGCTGACCTTGTTGGTCACAGTTGCGGCGGGCGGATTGGGGGCGGTGGTTGCCTTTACCAGACAGAATTTCGGCCAGCCGCCGACGCCCAAAATGCCGCCCAAAACACCGCCCGATGAAAATGCCACAGATCACAACGCCGCAGATCACAATGCCATGGATCAAAGTGCGACGGAGGCAGTACCTGCGCCGCAGGCGGAAACGACGCCGCGGCTTCAGGGATGGGAACAACTTGGCAAAAGCCTGAAGCCCGCCGCAAGGCTGCTCGTCATGACCGGGGAGGGGGTCGCCGCCGCCATGGCCATCTTCCTGTGTACAGAGGCAGGCGTACTGATGGTCAGTCAGGGCGGACCCGACGGATCAGGTCAAATAGACATCAGCCCGTTTCTTGTGACCTTCATGGCTTTTGTTTCGGGCTTTATGGCGGAGGATGCGTTTGCGCGTATTCAAGCCGCCGGCCAAAAACTGTTTCGGGTTGCTGATGATGGTGATTCCGGTCAGGGTGTTGGGCGCGGATAGACCTTAATAAAATGGAATGCAGAGAAGCTTGCCGCATGTTCCACGCTAATTATTTCAAGTGTTAGATCGCGGCATGTGCGTTCTTGGGTCAGGTTACCCTAGTAAGTAAGCCGACACTTCCTACCAGTGGTACAGGTCGATCTATCCACTAGCGTGTGCTTCAAAAGTAATTATGGGAAGTCGTAAGAAAGATGCGTTATTCTAACCCTGAACTGCTTCTTTTTGCTTGTGTCGGGAATTTCTGGATCAGCCAGTTGAGTAGCTCAAGTTGGTCTTCTGTTGTTGCTCTTCGCACTTGAACTAAAAGGTGTTTTAGATCCGGGCGAATAAGGGCGATGTTTTGAGCACCTTCGTTGCACACTGAACAAATAGCTCTTAGATTGGCCATTTCATCGTTACCACCCTTGCTTTTGTCGATGATATGTCCGATGTGAAGACGCGTTTTCCTTGATTCATCGTATGGATGAGGTTCGCCAGCTACCGCTCCACACATTTGGCAAGTGAAGCCATTTCTGTCTAAAACGAACGCACGGGTTTCTTTAGAGATGGTCCTTGCAAAGGCAGGCCGAGGCTTCGGGTTTTCGAGCAGATACTCGCCTGGTTTCAAGTCACTGCGGTCGTTGTGAGTCAGGATTTGATACCCCTCCTCGTCACGAAGCTCTCGAACTCGCCGGGCCCACTCAGTAATCCCGCCTGCTACGTTGCGTAGCTCTTCGGTTCCCATAACTCGGCCTAAGTTGCTCAAGAAATGTTGTCTAAGCTTTGTGCGAGCACCGACTTTCTTCATTCAGGCAATCCTCAGATCTTTTTCATAACCTGCAGAACTTATTGCCTTGTTGATTTGCAATGCAACAGCTTTTGCAACCGGAGGGGGAAAGGCATTTCCGACTTGTCGGTATGCAGGCGTTTTCTTTCCATAGAATTTCCAGTCTTTGGGGAACCCTTGCAACTGAGCAACCATCGGTACTGTTAATTTAGGCGTGCCCTCAAAATCAGGATGCGGAGGTTCATTGGCGAGGCCTTTACCGTCTACGTTTAGTTCCAACCATGCCCTCTTTGCGCGTGTTGGCCCTAAGTCTGGTCCTCCGTGTTTTTTCGATCCACCTACAATTGTTGGCGCAATTTGATTTGCCTGTTTGCTCCACGCCTTCGCATGAGGCCAACCAAAAGCAGCCATCTCTTTCTCCAGAAGTTCACCAACTGTTGGTGGGCGTTTTGTAACTGGAGTGGGCCACGAAAAATGTTCCCAAAGGTCGTCTTTTAGGGCGACTATTGCAACTCGTGGTCTGAGTTGGGATACGCCAAAATCAGATGCATTTAAAAGGCGCCATTCAGTTCGATATCCTAGATCGCGAAGTTGGGACTTTAAGTCTTCACGATACTCTTCGAATACATTGTCTAGAAATCCTCGCACGTTCTCAAGCATGACAGCTTTGGGTCTGATCTCGGAAACCAGTCTTATCGCTTCAGGGAAGAGATCACGCTCGTCACTCTTACCTAGTTGTTTTCCTGCTTTCGAGAATGGCGGGCACGGAACCCCACCAGCCAACAAATCAGCTCCCTGAAAAGGGATGCCGTCAAATTTGGCAAGGTCACCTTCAATTACGTTCCAATTTGGTCGATTTAATCGGAGGGTCGAGCAAGCGTGGGAGTCTATCTCAACCAGAGCAAGTGGCTCAAAGCCAGCACTTTCAAGGCCTAGTGCTTGCCCGCCAGCTCCAGCGCAAATCTCAACACACGTTTTCATATTTCAACACAGACATCAGATAAAGGATAAGAACAAAACATAAACAAAGGTGCCTTGTTTCACAAGCTTTTATTCGAGCATGAGGAGATAGTATTGCAGGGTGGCTCTTCCGAATAAATAGACAATCGATCTACTGGGATTTGGTCCGATAAGGCACGCTAATTTTTCCCTCAGTACGGGAGCAAATCGGTGTGATTTTTACCGAGGTTTTCCCTACCCTGAAAAGCAGCTCAGCAAATTATGTGCTTTGCCAAGTGCACAACTAATTTTCAAATGAAAAAAAACCGGCCCCAAGGGAGCCGGTTTTAATTTGCGCGAACGAGATGTTTGGAGGGTTAGCCGTTGGTGCCGTAACGCGGCGCGTTGCGCTGGGCATTGCTGCCTGCTTCGGCGTAGGCTTGGCTGGCCTGTGCGGTCTGGGTGACCTGCGATTGCAGGACCTGTTCATCGCGTTCCGGCGTTGCGGCCTCGGCGGCTTCTTCTGACGCGCTGCTGTTAAACAGCTCGGTCAGGCGCTGCTCGATGCTTTGCAGGCCTTCATTGAGGCGTTCTTCGGTCTCGTTGATATTGCCGTTGATTTCGTCATTCAGCGCGCCCAATCCGTCAAGGATGGCGCGGGCATCTTCAAGACCGGCCTGAATGCCTTCACTGGCTTGATCAAAGATCTCGCGTGCTTCGGCCTCGGAGCTTGCGTTCGATGCAATCAGATCGCCAACGCGGGCCAGAATGCGGTCAGCAACACCTTCTGGCGTGTAATCGTCGGGATTGACACCCTGGATCGACAGGCCGGTGGATTGCAGGCTTTCATTGATTGCGGCAACGATATTGTCCGCCGACAGGCGGGTGGCCGATTCAGAAGAAAGCGACACAGACGTCGCAGCGGCGAAGCCGGATGCGCCATTGTTGCCGGTTTTTTCAGAATCGCCTTGGCCCGGCAAATAGGATTGTGCCGAGCGGCTTGATGCCCCGGATTGCTGGGATGACAGACCACCAATGGTGATATCCATAATCGTCCTCCCTGGACGGACTGCGTTAAGCGCGGTGCTGACAATCAGCACATTTCCAAGTATTTCGGCGCGACAGTTTCGCGCGCGAACAAGGACTTGGCAAATTTCACCTTTTAATATGGCATGGATGGCCGGGAAAATCCAGTGTTGTTGTATCAGGGCTGATGTGCAAGTTCGGGTTGATGGTGGGCACGGGCGTATGCATTCCGCCCGGTTGGTGCGGGCGGTTGGCGGCGGGTGGCGAATGTTTGGCAAAATCGTCGGGTTTTCGCCAGAAATCTCGTTATCTGATGTTGCACGTCGATCAAAGCGCGCTTATGAACACAGCTTAAGAATATTTTGGAACCCGATCCGGAGGAGGCGCGCCATTTGGGCGGCGCCGGACGTCAGGGTCGGAGTTGGACAGGCAGGAGTTGATTAAGCGTGGCGAACTATCAGGAAAGTGCGCGGGAATTTGAAAAGCGCTGGCAGGAGTATTGGCGGGAAAACGATACCTATCGCACGCCAAATCCCGGCGATGCCGATTTCGACGCAAGCAAGAAGAAAAGCGTCATCCTGGACATGTTCCCCTATCCAAGCGGGGTTGGCCTGCATATCGGCCATCCACTGGGCTATATCGCGACGGATGTAAAGGCACGGTTCGAGCGCATGCGTGGTAAAAATGTTCTGCATTCCATGGGCTTTGACGCCTTTGGCCTGCCGGCAGAGCAATTTGCCATCCAGACCGGCCAGCATCCGCGCATCACCACCGAAGCCAATATCGAAAACATGCTGCGTCAGTTGCAAGTCATTGGCCTTGGCCATGATCCGCATCGCCGTTTCGCCACGACCGATGTTGATTATTACAAATGGACGCAGTGGATCTTCCTGCAGCTGTTTAACAGCTTCTATGACCCGACCGTTGAATGGAAAGGCCCGCAGGGGCAGGCCATTACCGGCCGTGCGCGCCCGATTGCCGAGCTGCGCCCGCTTTTGGAAAGTGGTGAGTGGTTGCTTGACGAAGATGGCGTGCCGCAGCCGAAATCGGTGATTGGTGAGGGCACCAAAGCCGAAGGCAAAGAGATTGATCGTGCGATTGATCGCGGGCGTCTGGCCTATGTCGATGAAGTGCCGGTCAACTGGTGCCCGATGCTGGGCACGGTTCTGTCGAACGAGGAAGTCACCAACGAAGGCAAGTCCGAACGTGGTGATTACCCGGTTTACAAACGCCCGCTGAAACAGTGGATGTTGCGCATTACCGACTATGCCGATCGTCTTGTCGCCGACCTTGAAGGGCTTGATTGGCCAAATGGCGTGGTCGAGATGCAGAAGGGCTGGATTGGCCGTTCTGTTGGTGCGCGGGTGAACTTCCCGGTCAAAACCGTCGACGGTGCAGACGAAAAAATCGCGGTTTACACCACCCGTCCCGACACGATCTTTGGTGCGACCTATATGGTTCTCGCACCTGAGCATCCGCTGGTTGATAAACTTTGCGCCGCCGATAAAAAGGCCGATGTCGCGGCATACCGCGCACAGGCGTCCGAGCTTAAGGCTGTTTCGGCCAAGGATGATGCCGAGCGTGAAAAGACCGGCGTGTTTATTGGCGCGCATGCGACCAACCCGGTGACGGGTGAAGAAATCCCGGTCTGGATTGCCGACTATGTCCTGATGGGCTATGGCACCGGGGCGATCATGGCGGTTCCGGCTGGCGATCAGCGCGACTTTGAGTTTGCCCATAAATTCGGCCTGCCGATCAAGGCGACGACCAAGCCGTCCGACGCGTGGCTTAAGGACAACGCACCGGTAGATGCGGCGGATGCTGATGCGGCAACGCTTCTGGCGCGCTACGAGGCAGAACCGGGCGCATTCAAGGTCGCCCAGACCGAAGTTGGCGAGACGATCAATTCCGCCAATGACGAGGTTTCAATCAACGGTCTTTCGACCCCGGATGCCAAGGCCAAAATCATCGAATGGATGGAAGCCAAGGGCATTGGACGCGGTCGCGTGCAGTATAAGCTGCGCGACTGGCTGTTCTCGCGCCAGCGGTATTGGGGGGAGCCGTTCCCGGTTCTGTTCGACACCGAAACCGATCAGGTTCACGGCATTGCCGAGGCGGCCTTGCCAGTCGTTCTGCCGGAAATGACCGATTTCAAACCGAAATCAAACGAAGACCCGAATTCAGAGCCGGAGCCGCCGTTGGCACGGGCCAAGGACTGGATGGAAGTCACCGGGATCGTCCTTTCTGATGGTTCGGTTCTGCCGGTTGATGCGGCTGTTGGTTCGAAACACACCCATGACGGTGCGGAATACGAAGTGCGCGCGTTCAAACGCGATGCCAACTCCATGCCGAACTGGGCGGGGTCTTGCTGGTATTATCTGCGCTATTTCGATGCCAAGAATGATGCGAAATTTGCATCCGATGATGCCGCGGCCTATTGGGCAAACAGCACGGACAAGGACGGTAACGCCCTTCCGGGTGCGGTTGATCTTTATGTTGGCGGCGCGGAGCACGCGGTGCTGCATTTGCTGTACTCGCGTTTCTGGCACAAGGTTCTGTTTGACCTTGGCTATGTCAGCACACCCGAGCCGTTCCAGAAGCTGTTTAACCAGGGCATGATTACGGCCGATGCCTATACCGATGCGCGTGGTGTTTATGTCGACATCCATGATGTTGAAATGCGCGATGTCGATGGCAAGAAGGTGCCGTTCAACGCCAAAACCGACGAGCAGCTGATTACCGTGCCGGGCAAGATGGGCAAGCGTTACAAAAACGGTATCCCGCCTGAGGAAATCTGCGATCAGTACACCATCGATACGTTCAGAACGTACGAGATGTATATGGGGCCGCTTGACAGCTCCAAGCCTTGGCAGTCTGATGCGATTGTCGGCATGATGCGCTTCCTGTCCAACGTCTGGAAAGTCACGACCCAGATGGAGCGGACCGATAGCGTGGATGGCAAGATCGAAACGCTTCTGCACAAGACGATTGCCAAGGTGACCGGCGATATTGCTGATCTTCGCCTGAACACGGCGATTGCGGCATTGATCGAGCTCACCAACGCGTTGACCAAGCAAAATGCGGTGCATGATGATCACGCCAAGGCGCTCGCCCTTATGGTCGCCCCGTTTGCCCCGCATCTGGGTGAGGAGCTTATGAGCCGGATGGCAGCCGATGAATTCGGTGCCAAGAAATCGGTGATCAAGTTCGACTGGCCGGAGTTTGATGCCGAAAAGGCCAAGGATGATGAATTCGAAGTGCCGGTTCAGGTCAATGGCAAGAAGCGTGGTTCGGTGATGGTGGCGGCAGATGCGGATCAGGCCACGGTCGAAGCACTTGCCAAGGCCGATGAAAACGTTGCCCGCCATCTGGACGGCAAGGACATCGTTAAGGTGATCTACGTCGCCAAGCCGACGCCGAAACTGGTCAATATCGTGGTTAAGGGCTAGTCCCAGACCGCGAGGATGGATTTTACGAGAAGGGCATGTTGCTTCGGCAGCGTGCCCTTTTCTATTGGCGCGCATTAGCGGTCTGCAAAGATGGCCTTGGGGTCGCAATCGCTGATGATTGCGGAGGCCGGCAAATCGCGTTCAATGATCTCTTGATCTGGCAGGAGGCTTGCGCGGCCAAACAGTTTTGCCAGGCTCCCGTCGCACAGCATTTCATAGATCGCCTTGTTAAAGGCTTTGCGGTTTTCAATCCCGGCAAGATCGGCCTTGAACAGGATCAGGACATTTTCGCTGGTGACCGGATCCTCGCTGACAGAGATCGTGTCTTCAAGGCCAAGCAGCTTTAGGACATGGTTGCCCGAAAAACGTTCGATGATGGCGGCATCGAGGCGATTACTGGCAATCATGCGCAACAAAAACGCATCGTCTGGCACGCGCTCAAGGTTGAGTTCTTCGCGATCGAGAATGTAGTCAGGGTAATGATAAGCGGCCAGCCCCACGCGCGCGCCATCAAGGTCTTCGAGCTTGGTGACATTGCCATGACCAAATTGATCTGTGCTGTAAAAGATCAGATTTTCGCGGCGATAAAACGGGACAGAGGCCAGCGAGACCGGAATTTCAGAAAGCGACGGATAAGCCCCCAGCGCATCATATTTACCGCTTATGAAGTCCTGTACCGCACGCCGTACCGGCAGAATGTCAATGATGACGTCTGTCTCCGACCGTCTTGCTATTTCCGCATACATGTCGATAAAAACGCCGTGATCCTTGCTTTCCGCCATCAACGGAATATAGGGAAAAACCACCCGGATTGGTGACGTTGAGGGTCTCGCCAGTGCATGACTGGTGATCAACAGCAGACAGCCAAAGGCGAGGAAGACAAAGCGCATCAAAATAAGGTCGCGTGTTGCAGAGCATGAGAGGAAACTAGATCACGTTCCGGGAGACGGCACAAGGGCGCTCTCTTTCAGGGCTAAGCGCTTAGCAATTGACGGGGCATGGTCGGCTGGCTACAAATCGGCGACCAGATTATTTGCAAGGTTTTACCAATGAGCCACGGGCGCAAGATTTCAGTTATCGGGTTGGGTTATGTCGGTTTGCCGGTGGCTGTGGCATTTGGCACATCATGTGGTCGCACTGTTGCCTTTGATATCAATCAGGCGCGCATCGCCCAGCTTAAAGCGGGACACGACGCGACGGGCGAAGTCGATGACCATGAACTTGCCGCAGCCGATCTTTTGTTGACCGCTGATGCCCAAGATCTTGCCGAGGCTGATTTTCATGTTGTGACGGTGCCGACGCCGATCGATAGCTCGAACCGTCCGGATCTGTCGCCGTTGCGCTCTGCTTCAAAAACCGTTGGAGCCATCCTTAAAAAGGGCGACATTGTTGTTTATGAAAGCACAGTTTATCCGGGGGCGACTGAAGAAGTATGCGTGCCGATTTTGGAAGAGCTGTCGGGCCTGAAAGCAGGCAGTGATTTCACAGTCGGTTATTCACCCGAACGCATCAACCCGGGTGATCGCGAACATCGCTTTACCACCATTACCAAGGTTGTTTCGGGTCAGGACCAAGTGACCCTTGATATTGTTGCTAATGTCTACGGCAGTGTGGTGACCGCTGGCATTCACAAGGCCCCAACCATCAAGGCGGCCGAGGCGGCGAAAGTTATTGAAAACACCCAGCGTGATTTGAACATCGCGCTGATGAACGAGCTTTCACTGATCTTTGACCGCGCTGGTATTGATACCCGTGACGTGCTTGAAGCAGCCGGGACCAAATGGAACTTCCTGAAGTTCACCCCGGGCCTTGTCGGCGGTCATTGCATCGGTGTTGATCCCTATTACCTGACCCATAAATCCGAAGAGCTTGGCTATTACCCGCAAGTGGTCCTGGCTGGCCGCCGGGTCAATGATGGTATGGGCGATGTGGTAGCCAACAAGGTCATCCGGGCATTGCTACGTGAAGGGGCGACCAAGAACCCGACTGTTACCGTACTTGGCCTGACGTTTAAGGAAGACGTCCCTGATATTCGCAATACGCGTGTGATCGATATCGTTCGGTCGCTCGAAGAGGCTGGTGTCACTGTGCAGGTCCATGACTTGCACGCCGATGCGGGCGAAGTGGCACACGAATTTGATGGTTTGAAGCTTTGCTCGGACAATTGCTTGGAACCCGCCGATGCGGTCGTTCTGGCCGTGTCGCACAAGGAATATGTTGCCAAGGGCTGGCCGCTTGTCAGCAGCTTGCTTAAAGATGGCAAGGGCTTTGTTGCCGATGTACGTGCGGTTTTGCCGCGTGATGCTGTGCCGACCGGCATTGATCTTTGGCGTCTTTAAACTTGCGCTCCTATTCGTCCTGATAAAGATCAAGCTCGCGCTGCAGCTTTTTCGTCAAACCCTTGGCGACAATGCGGTGCGAGCTTTTTAAATGGTCCTTCAGGTCATCGTCGCTCAAGCCCGGCGTATCATAATGCTGGATCCACTTCATGCCGCGCGATGCCAGATAGGGGGCAGGGCGCAGGCCGGGCATATCTTTCAAGACTTCATAGCCGATCTCGGATGTCTTGAATGTGACACCCAATGTCTCTTTTGTGGCCCAGCCGCCAATCGCGAAAACCTTGCCACCGACCTTCCAGACATCCGCGTCCCCCCACTGAACAACGTGGGTTGTCTGTGGCAGGGATTTGCAAAAGGCGTTGAATTGGTCCCGATCCATTCTGACCATCCTGTTCATGTATTTTCTGTCGGTTTTGATGGTACGCAATCACCCACGGCACGTCAGTGATTTTCGATAATGCTGTGAACCCGTTGGCGCAGTTTTTCGGCAAACCTGTCTTGGTGGAAGTTCTGTCGGCACATCTGATAGGCGGCATCGCGCATTGCAGCAGTTTTCTCCGGCGCACCGATTGCTGCGCTGATCGCATTTACCAATTGTTCAGGGTCTTGTGGCGGGCACAGTCGCCCGGTTTCGCCGTCCCGGACAAACTCGGGCAGGGTTGCGATGTTACTTGTGATCACCGGCACATTGGCTGCCATCGCTTCGAGCACGACAAGCGGTTGGGCTTCGTTGGGGTAGTGGCTGGGAAAGATGAAGAGATCAGAGTTTTCAAAGGCATCCTGCCGTTCAGTATCGGAAACTGGTCCGAGATATGTCGCTGCCGCATGCATGTGATATTTTTCAAGTAATGTGGCGAGCTCGGCTTTACTGATGTCGCCTTCGGCCCCGGCAATCGTCAAATGGAAAGCGATACCTTGCGCGCGCAGGATCTCACAGGCAGCAAGCAGGGTTTCGATGCCTTTGGCCTGAAACAGATTGGACAGCCATAAAAGCCGGATCGGATCATGGGGCACC
Organism: Thalassospira sp. MCCC 1A02898; assembly: GCF_001618185.1. NCBI lineage: Bacteria > Pseudomonadati > Pseudomonadota > Alphaproteobacteria > Rhodospirillales > Thalassospiraceae > Thalassospira > Thalassospira sp. MCCC 1A02898. The sequence continues at coordinate 319,810 of NZ_LPXK01000009.1, forward strand.
CATTGTTTGGTGGCTGGGCCGACGAAGGCATCATCATTCAGGCAGTTGGCGATGATGGCAGACTTGCAATCAAGGCCTTCGATTTCTGTGCGCAAACTCTCGCCGAGCAGGATGACGGTTTGCCCTTTGAAAACCGTCTTCTGAAGCAATTCAGACCACTTTGATCTTTGCATTTCGGGAAGACCGCGACCGTGCAGGTGCAGGATTGTGGGCACTCGCAGGAGCTTGGCCAAAAGCACATAAATGCAGTCGCGATAATAGGCGAAGCCATTTGGTGCAAAGCAGATATAAAGCGCCTTGGCGCTTGGCAATGCCCAGATCAGACGCAGCAACAAGCAAACCGCCAACCCGACCTTGCGCAGCGAAAATCGATTTACCGCGGACAATCTCCGGGCAAAGCGCATTTCAATGACATGCAAATCAAAGTCTTTTGCCAAAGCCGTAATGGCGAACTGGTTCATTTTGGCTGCCCCGTGCATGGGCGGTGGCAACTGAACCATGGCGATGATTTTTGGGCGGTTAGTCATCGAACGTCCCTTGCCGAAAACAATTGCAACTCGCGGAGTTTGGCAGCCGCCAGCCAGATCGACCAAGACAGGTCAGGGCGGTAACGCGCAAGAACGGAAGCATGCGTTTTCTGATAGAGTGCGTTTGGTATCCTTGCGAAATGGCGGGTGCCGGGATCAAGGGTACGTTCGATCAGGGGCATGCTTAGCCGACTGATGCGGGCCTTGGCTACACAGCAGGCGCGCAGATAGAAATCCAGATCAATGCAACAGGGCAAATCCGTCGCATAACCACCCGCCTGGGCCCAGACAGAGCGGTGCATGGCAAGTGACGAATGGTGCAGTGGGTTGCTGAAATAAAGCCGTGCGGGTGAAAAATGTTGTAAGGCCGCCAAAGTCGGTCGCCACGGATCGGACATGGCGCGCGCGAAGACAAGTTGATTGTGGTTATTGGAAAGCACTTCAACTTGTCGATCCAGCCGACTGGCCAAGGAAATGTCATCGATATCCTGAATGGCAATCAGATCGGTCGGGCTGTTTTCAATGGCGAGATTAAGTGCTGCCCCTCGTCCAATTTTGCCGGGATAAAGGACGATCAGTCTCGGTTCCTTGTGCCAGTCTGATGGCGTTGCCAAGGGCGCGGTTGAACCGTCATCGACAATAACCGCATGATCGCGGGGACCGAGTATCTGTCGCAGATTGCTAAAATAGCGATCGAGATGGGCGTCGCCATCGTGCACGGTCGTGATGATCGTGATCGGATCACGCATCAGAATCTCCCCCACGAGATGGTCAGAGTGGCGTTATACCCTTGCGCTGTCTTCGCACTGATCCTTGTTGCCGGACCAGCAGCGCTGAATGTTGCTTGTGGGATTATCTGAAGCGGGGCATTTGCCGTCAGCTTTATTCCGAGTTCGCGACAGATGATGGTGTCTTCCGCGATCTGAGTCAGGCCGATGTTGCCATCAATCAGAATTCGGAAGAGTTCGACTTCGTTAGCTGCGCAGTCGGGAATCAGATCAGAGATAATAACACGCGCGTTTTGAAATTCGATTGTTCGAAGACCAACAATACCGGCAAGCTCGAAGCTTATATCAAGCTTGTTGTCAGATATCTGGCGGGTTTGAAGAAAGCGGGAGAATTCTGTCTCGCCAATCGCGGGAAGCGGCTGTGAGGCGTGATCATAAAGGCTGGGGGCATCCTGTTCGCCGCCAGTTGGTGGAAGGAAGATGCGGGCGGATTTTCCTTGGCCCGAAACAATGACGGGGGCGCCGGAGACATCAAAATTCTGTCTGCCACAAAGCGTCATTTGCGCGTGATAGTAGGAGGATGAAAACTGCGCGATGGTGTTTCGGGCGATAGTTGCCGAAGCAGGTGAACGGATCTGTTTTGGCGCGGGCAGTTGTGAGGCCTTCAGCAGCCAATAACCTGCAAAGGCAAGGTAATCATCGTGGCGGTTATAGCTGTACCACCCGGGTGTTTGTGGGGTCTCGGGGCCGGGTTTTTCGGGCAAGGGGGCAGGGGCGAGAAGGTTGAGTGGCAGTTGTCCTGCCTTAAGAAGTGCATCTTCCAACCGATGCAGGATTGCCTCTGCCTCGTTGTGGTAGCTCTCTTTTAGCAACACATAAAGCCCGCAGGCCGCGCCAAAACTCTGCCCCGCACCACGTCCGAGCAGATTGACAAAGCCATGCGTGCTGGCAAGTTGGGTCAGCATTTCTGCTGCCCGGTTGGCAATCCGTCGATGGCGTTTATGGGGACTGTCAGACAGAAGAGCTGCGCAAAAGGCATGGTATTGCGCGGAAAAGCAGTCTGGTCGATCCATGAAAACTGGTGCGCGCCAATAGCGAAACAAGATGAACGCGAAATGGGCGAGGTTGAGGAATTTTGCTGTTAGTCCTGCATTTCGTTTCTGCCGATTGATCAGGCCAAGTATTTGCCAGTTGGCGACATCGGGACATTGCGGTTTGGCGCCCCGAAGGATGTCGGTGATGGCTTCCGATGACAGGCCCGGCGTATCCAGCAACGCATATTCGATGAATTCGCGGTGCCAGGTTTTATCGCGCGTCTCTGATCGGAGGGCATCAAGGGCGCGCTCGATATTTGAACCAAAGCGAACAGGATCAAGGCGGCGCCAGAGGTCGACGGCAAAGGCCTTGGCGTAAAAATCCGGCTGTTCAAAATGCCCAGTCGTCAGTTGACGTGTTGCAAGATCGTCTGCAATCCGCTTGGCCAGATTGAGGCAGCGTAAGCGAAGCGCGTCATGGGTTACTGAAAGTGACATGTGACCTCCATCGACAAGGACTGGCCTGCTTTGAGGCAGTTCAGGGGCACAGCCTGAATTTCCGGGCAGTGACGGCCCATGCGTTCGCGCAAACGCCAGAGCAGCTTTTTGAAAACCGGCATGCGCCAGAGCAAAGCTGAAAACCAACCCGGTGCCGATAGTGTGAAAAATCGGTTTGCCCAGCGCAACCAGACTTGATCAACCGGATCACTTGGCAGCATGCGGGCATGAATGATCCAGTGATCGTCGCGGTCGCGCAGATACATGTAGGGATCAAACCAGCCCGCCCCATCGGCGTGATCCAGTGTCACGGAAATGATTGCGCCGTCCTTACCGATCAGTGCGGCCTCATTGGTCGGATAAAGACGGTATTTGTCGCTGTTGGTGTGGTGAACTGTTTTGTCTGCGATGCGCCCGTGTTTGATGGCGGTTTTGTCAAAAACCAGCCGGATGACGGCATCTTGCAGCGGGATATCGTCCAGTGCCTGAATGCAGAGCTTAAGCCCGATTGTGTTTGGGGTGGGCTTGCGGGTTTCGTACGCGATATGTATTCGACCACCAGAAAGGTGCCAGATGTCGCCGACCTGTTTGACGTTTCGTGGTTGGTCGGTGAGTGTCACAAAGGAATGCTGGTCCGAACATTCCAGTCCCCAAGGGCCAAAGGTGATGTCACCATACTGGCCTTTGATCAGCTTATTGTTGGTGATGGTGGTGGTCAGTTTCGTCATGCCATGACCTGCCGTCTTGTTGCGACTTTTTGGCAGGCCAGCAGGATCAGAACCAGACAGGCCAAGCGGACTTCGATCAGCATCATGATGTTGGGTGCGAGGTCGCTGGTCGGTATGGCCAATGCTGTGAAGATCATCAGCGCAAGGCATCCCCAACCCAGCCATTTTACCGCTGATATTTCCTGCAAGATCAGGCTCTGTCGGGCGATGAATGCCATCAATACCGGCCAGGCTGCACCGATTTGAAGGATCGTGATCAGATCATCAGACGGGCTGGCAAAGAATAGATTTGCCAACCTATCGGGCAGGAACAACAGCAGGCCCGAGATCAATACCATCGGTGCCAAAAGCCAGATGTCACGCATTTGCCCGACCTCGTTTCTGGCAAACAGGGTTGAGGTAACGGCCGCAATCAGGCCGGCGCAAAACAGGAAAACGCGTTGGGCCAGAAACAGCGGATCGCTGTCTGTGCCCAACAGGACAAAGTCGAGGTTTGGCACGAACCCGGCGAGCAGGGTGAAGCCGATGAGACCTAATGCGCCGGACTTGCGGGCAGGCGCGGCGTTGGTGGAATGACTTGGCGATTGTTCAAATGCAAATGCTGTTGCAAGCGCAACGCTTGCCAGAGAAACCGCAGGTGAAATGAGGTAAAGTGCTAAATCTGAATGGCTGAGTGACGCCCAAACCGCCAACATTATCCCGCATGCTTGACCAATAACCGCAATCATGCCAAGCCGTGAAAACCGGGTTTTGGCCGCAATCATCCAGTCGGGCGAAAGGGCGGCGGCGATCGGGATCAGGATAAGTGGCCAATATTGCGCAAGCGAGACGCTGGTTGTCGTGAAAATCAGGATCGAGGCGAACCCTGCAATCAGGAACCTTGTGGCGACAACATGCATAGCCTGTCCGAAGGCCGCATTTTGTGCCAGTCGCACCAGAAGCGGACCACTGCCAGCCTGCGTTGCCGTAACCGCAAGACCGACCATGGCGAGCAACTGGAAATAGGTACCAAGATCAGCCTCTGAATAGGCGTGACCGATCAGAACAAGAATTGCCATGCCGCCCAGCCGCGCAATCATATTGGCCCCGATCATCCACAATGGATATAGCCGAGAACCCGCTGATTTTAGGAGGGCTGACCATCTAACCATGGCGCGACAGGATGGTTTCATATGCATGATCAACCCGCGTGCCATAGGTGTCGCGGAGGTCGCTGGCGATTTGATCTCGCGCCTTTTGGGCGATGGTTCGGCGCATCTCGGCCTGTGTGATCAGTGCCGTCGCGGCCGTTACAAGCGCATCCTGATCCCTCGGCGGGATGATCAGGCCACTTTGATGATTGATGACCGGACTTCCGGCATCGAACGTGGTGATGACGGCACAACCGGCTGCCATGGCCTCCATGGTGGCAAGGCTGCTGCCTTCTGTCAGACTGGGAAAGACAAAGATATCAGCCGACAACATGTGATCAGCAACCTTATCGTGCGGCAGGGGGCCAAACCACGTCACCCCGTCGGGCAGGTTTGAAAGCAGGCCCCTGGCACAGGGCTGCGCCGTCCCGATCAGGGTAAGCTCGACCCTTAAACGGAACTGGCGGCGGATGGTTTTCCAAGCCGCCAGAAGATGGGCGGTGCCCTTGGCGAGCGACAGGTTGCCGACATAAAGAAGCCGAATGACCGTATCGTCGCGCGCGAAACGTTCCCGATCCAACAACGCCTGACAATGCGGCGATGTAAACGGGACCATATATATCTTGTCAGGCGCAATACCGGTTCTTTGCAGACCTTCCGCGACCGTATCGGAGGGCGCAAATACCGCATCGGCAAATCGGGCTTCTGCCGTGCGCCGACCGGCAAGGAAGGCCGATATCTCGCGGTGGGCGCGGCCGTGGGATGCATATTCGTCGACAAGCTGAACATGGCGGGTTTCAGTCAGTTGGCCGGTGACATCGGAAATCGTGATCATATTGCGTGCCTTGGCGCGACGCATCGCAGGCAGGCTGTAATTGCCCTGCCCATGCAGGATGTCGGCGTTTGGCATTTGAAAGGCGGCCACTAGCGAAAGCGGAATGTCTGAATACAGATTGCGTGCTGGTAACCTGAGCTTTTGGGCCGTTTTGCCAAGCAGATCAGGCAGAAGATGACGCCCCGGTATATCGCAAAGTGCAGTGCCGACATGGCGTGATGGCGGGCGGATAAGACCCGTACCGTCATGGCGCCAAAAACTGTCCCAACGCACCAGCCGATCCTGTTCGGCGAGGTGTTTGGCAAGAATTTTGGCCTGATCGACACGGCTGATCATCCAGACGGATGGCCCGGATTTCAAGGTGCGATTGCGGTTTGGCGTGATCATCCCCACCGCCGCATGTCTGGGTTATGATTAACCGCCTGATGAACTGCCTGCCACATGGTGTCGCTGTGATGGGCGGGGGTGTTATTGGCAATTGCCCTTGCTTGATGCAAACGCGTGTCCTCGAGAAGTTGCGGCGCATCAAGAAGGCGTTTGCAGGCCGTGATCCAACCTTGCGGATTATCGATCGGCAGGATTTCGGGACCGCGCAAAACATCTGGTGCGCAGCCGGTGAATGGGCTTGCAAGCGCCACCGTGCCACAGGCAATCGCATCAATTACACCAACGCCATAGGCATCATTTCGGCTGGGGAATAGGGCGATCTTGCTGTTGGTCAGAATGGGCGGCAGTTGATCGGGGGGAAGTTGCCCGAACACATCCACCCGGTCACCAAGGTCGGAAGATTGCGTAAGCCTTGTGGTGCTTTTAATGTCGGTACTGCCAACGATGGCGATACGGTTTGCAATGTCTGTCTTGGACAGTTCTGATGCGATCCGCATGAAGATGTCAAAGCCCTTTGAAACCGTCGTCCGACCGCACCAGACGATGTCGTATTGTCGTTCCGCCAAGTTTTGGTTGGCGGAAATATCGGGTAAGGGAAATGACGGTGGGATTGGCGCAATACAAATATGATCTGGCGATGCGCCAAGGCCCTCAAACCACGCTGCCCCGCGTGAACTTGCGGCGACAAAGCCATCGGCACGGGCAATCATGACCCGGCGTAATCTACGCCGAAGCGGATTGTTATAGGTGGCATCGGAGCCTGCCCAGCCATCGAATTGCAGCACGGTCGGAATGCGGTGTTTAAGCGCCCAATTTTGCGCCTGCCATTGCGCGATGCCAAAACCGCTCAAAATCAACGCATCACTTGGTTTACGGCAAACAGCCCGTGTGACGCCAAACGGAAGTGATAGGGTTCGGTTTTCACCAAGGGGAATTTGAACGCCCGGCAAGGTGATATGGTCAAATGCGGGTGTTGTGATTGACCAGTTGCGTTGTGGTTCGCGATGTTGGGTACATAGGACACGCAAACCCCCGCCTGCGGCCATCGCGCGATGATGAAGCGCGTTATAGGCATCAGATCGGTAGGGTGGCACAAGGTTGGTCAGCAAAGTCACCCTCACCGCGGCGATCACCTTGAGATGCTAATATTGCCTGTAACTCAATCATAAGTTACCATTCAATTCAACCAATTAGCCGTGACTTAAATCGTTGACGGCGGCGAAAGACGGACGCCAACAGCAGGAACTTTGTGTTTCTGTCGTTTTTTAAGTGTCCGGCCGGGGTGACAGGGGTGGCAGATGCGTGACGAACTCAAAGGGCACAAAGCTGCCTTCTTCGGGTTGCCGCTCGATACGAGACGACGCCGTCTCGTCTGTGCTGATATCGCCTTGATGCTTCGCAAAGGTACGGCGACTGCCAACCAAGCCTGTTTTCGTCACCATTGCCTGAATGCAACCAAACTGCCCGCAGCCTTGCGCGATGATCGTTTGTTTGCAGCACTTTCGCGCGCAGATTGCCTGTCTGCGGATGGCATGGGGATTGTGTGGGCAGCCCGCCTGTTGGGGATCAAGGTTGCCGAGCGTGTCACGGGCATTGATCTGATGACTGATCTTCTGGCGCAGTTCGCACAGGATGGTACGCGGGTTTTTCTGTTGGGGGCGCGTCAGGATGTTCTGGATCAGTTGCAGGGGATATTGCCTGCACGTTTTCCTGGTTTGATCATCGCAGGCACGCATCACGGTTATGAGCCCGATGATGAAAAGCTGGCCGATTGTGTTGCACAGGCCAAACCAGATGCCGTTTTTGTCGCCCTGCCATCGCCGCGCAAGGAGCTGTTCGTTGAACTGTACGCGGCCAAGACCGGATGCGGTTTTGCCATGGGTGTTGGCGGGGCGTTTGATGTTCTGGCCGGGAATGTCCGACGCGCCCCGGTTATCTGGCAGCGGTGCGGGTTGGAGTTCCTTTGGCGCATCTTCTGTCAGCCACGCTACATGATCCCGCGCTATGGGCGCGGGCTTTGGACATTTGCCCGCCTTGTCGTGCCGAGGATTGTGCGTTTTCAACTCCGGCACCTTTGGCGTGCCTTGCGGAAAGCGGCAACCATTTCGGTCATCTTTATGATGCTGACAACCGCCGCCGATTTACAGGCGCAGCCGACAACCACAGCAGCATTTGATCTGGAAAACCGGCAGGCGGCGATCAGCTGGATTGAAGCGGAAATCGCAAAGGTCGAAGCCACCGAAGACGTCACCCAGCTGATTGATGCACTTGTCGGAGCTGTGCTGTCAGAGGATGGCACCAACCAACTATCTGACATCGATTGGCAGGTGGCAGAGGCAAGCCTTAAAGTATTGCTTGGTCTGTTTGATGTGGTTCTGGGCGGTGGTAGTAGCCGTTTTTTGCTGGAGACTGTGCTGGGTGGGGTGGTTCTGCGTCTGCTTGATCTTCATCCCGACCCCGGGCACCTTTCAGCCATCGTCCGGGATAATTCTTCGGATTTGGCGGAGCGCTTGTTTGAACGCAATGCCAATCAAGCACTGATATTCGCAGGCGAACAGCAATCATTTTCTGCAAGTATCGAGCCCGAAGTAGCACCGCGTGTTGTCGGATCAAGGCGGCCACCTGAAACCGAACGGGCGCGGCGTTATTCGCTTCTTTTTGTTGGCGGTCCGCGAAACCCCGTCGTCGATAGCTATTGGGGAGTTGAGGATTATCAGGAACCTGTCGGAATTCCAGAGCTTGAGGATGCAAGCCCGAGATGACAGAGCATCCCAACCATCCCGTCGCGATTACCAGCGTCCCGCAAGAACGGTTTGATCCGTCCCTGCGCGATTTGTTGAGTATTCTTTGGCAACGGCGCGGGATTGTTGCACTGACCTTTGTTGTGGTTCTGATCGCGCTTCTGAGCGGGATCGCCAATTGGCAGGGGGATTATCGGTCCGTCACCGAAATCGGGTTTTCTTCAAATGTGGAAATCGCGGAACGCCAGATGCCAGCGGCATTCAACAGTGACAGGCGCACTGTAACCGCCCAGGAAATCGAGACGGCAATTGCCGAGATCAAAGGGCAGGAAACGCTTTCCACCGCACTTTCGGTTTTGCGCGGAGAGGGTGTCTCGCTGACGGATACGCCGATATCCAGTGACCTCGAAACTGACGGGATCTCTCATCTTCGCAATGCTTTGGAAACCACCCGGGTTGGCAATGCGGCGGTCATTGAAGTGGCCTTTACCGCAAGCCATCCGGAAACAGCGCAAAAGGCGTTGATGGCCGTTGTTGAAAGTTATCTTTGGCAGCGCGAAGACCGGCAAAAAGCAGCCATTCGAAGGCAACTTGCCGAGGCGGAGGCACAATTTCAATCTGCGCAAACTGAATTGGATGGTCTGGAAGGGAATCTGGCCAGCTTGCAAAACAGCGCCGGTATTCTGGACCCGGATGAGAATGCGCGGATGCTTGATCGCATCTATGCACTTGATGAGCAGGCTGAAAAACTGGGGCAGGAGGTTGTCAGCCTCAGGCTTGCGCGCCAAAGCCGCAATGAGGCGGCAAACCTTGATGATTTGCTGGCGATTGACGATGTGGCAAGCCATCCGATGGTGCGCCAAATCTCGGCCCAGTTCGAGACGACAAAACAGGAATTCGTCAGGCTTGATCAGCGTTACGGCCCGAAGCATCCGACCATGCAGGGCAAGAAGCAAGAACTGGATGATCTGCATAACCAACTGACGGCAGTTGCCAGCAACATCGCCGGTCAAATGGATATTGCCCTTGCCGGGGCGGAAGAAAAGCTGCGTCTGATTACTGCCCAGCGGGATCGCTGGCAGGATCGGATGGCGCTGCGCAATACAAGCGTTCAGGGACAGGCCGCCCTGGTGCGGTCTGTCGCCATGGCACGCGCCAATGTTCAGGAGCTGGGCCAGCAGGTGCAAGCCTTGCGCCGTGAAATGGCAGCGTTTCAGGGGGATGCTTCGATCCTGCGTGCGCCAACTTTGCCAGCGGCAACCGAATTTCCGGCCAAGCGCGATCTTGCCATATTGGCGATCATGATGGCGCTGTTTGCCGCTGTGGTTGCCGCATTGCTGCGTCACTATTTCGATCAGAGCATTGATGACGATTTTGATCCTCAGACGGCGTTGGGCATCCCGTTATTTGCCCGTATTCCGGAACGGTCGATGGCGACCAAGGCCGCCACCACCTCAGCCCATGACGAGGCCGCAGGCCATCTGGCAGTTCTGATGCGGATCATGGTGCAGGGCAGGGACGTCGCAAATCAACATCACAGGGACGGGCAGGTGGTTGCAATTGGCTCAGCACTCTCGGGCGATGGCAAAAGTCACATCGTTCATGCGCTGGCTGAAAAGCTGACCGGCCTGGGGGCATCAGTGATGGTTCTCGATGCGGATTTGCATGACCCGGCACCGCCAAACCGGGCGCGGTATGACGGTGAACTGACTGCCGATCTGACAGATGTGATGTCGGGGATTGTGGATCTGGATGCCGCCCTTGCCGGGGCAGAAAACGGCGAGGGGTATCGATATCTTGGTGCGCGCATGCCGGTGCCGGGAAATATCGCAACAGGCATGATTGACGGGCAATTACCCGATTTGATCAAGCACCTGCGCACCCGGTTTGATCATGTGATAGTTGATACGCCGCCGATCCTGTCCGTCGCGGATGGTGTGATTGCGCTGGGACTGGCCGATGTCAGGCTGTTTGCCCTGCGCTGCGGCCACAGCAAGCGCCGTGATATCACCCAAGCCCTGTCGCAATTGCGTGCAGCCAATATTGTGCCGGAGGGCATTGTCTTGAACGGTGCCAAGCCGCGTGCTGCCTATGGCAAGGCAGAGGCGGACATGGCGACCGAGGGGGCGACGGCATGAAGGCAGCCTTGATGGTAATCGCCCTGCTGTTGCTTGGCTCTGGCGGCATGGTCCTGGTTTCGGAGGGCAGGGCGCTATCGCAGCTTGAAAACAAACGTGCCGCCTTTGCCAACGGAGACGGCTTTGGTGCAGAGCATGATGCGATGGTGGTCGATGGCTCGGAACTTGACGAACAGCTTAAACAGCGGCTGGTCGAAAGGCCGTTTGATCCGGTTTTGCAGGGGCTGAAGGCGGGAACAGTGGCCGACGATGATTTGGTGCTTAGCGCAAAGCTTTTCGATCAGGCACAGGCGATTGCCCCGCGTGATCCCCGCGTGCAGGTGCTGCGCGATGGGCTGCAGCTGCGGCTTCAAAGCTTGCCATTCCCAGCATTACCATCGGCAGAATAAGGGCAGGCATGACCATGACCCAATCGCCCATGCTGCCGAGCATCGCCATGACAAACAGTGCGATCAAAAGCGCACGCGTGTCGGGTTGCTGGCAGGTGGCAAGAACCGTTTTGATCGCGAGTGTAAGTGCTGCCAGCAGGATCAGCATGACTGGAACCCCAAACACGATTGCGCCATCAAGCCACAGGTTATGGGTGCTAAACCAGTGGGCATTGGCGTTCAGGTCCGGGGTGGCGAAATGAGCAATGACCAGTCCAACGCTGTCGGCACCCCATCCAGTCAATGGTCGTTCTGCAATCGCATGCAGGGCGGTGATCCACAAATCATCTCGCTGGATCAGGTCGTTGCGGGCAAGGTCGGTAAAGCGCGTGAAAAGTTCCGGCGATGCAAGGATTGCGATGGTGATGGTCGCGATGATCCCAAGCGCGATCACAATCAGCCGCTTAATGCTTTGCCCGTTTGCGCGCGGGGTCAGAATGATAAACAGTGCTCCGCCAACCAGCGCCATGACAAAGGCCAGCCGCGAATGGCTGTGGACAAGGGCCGCTGCAAACAACACAGCAATCGCCAGCCAGCCACCTGCCTGATCAAGGCGCTTGGAAGTGCTCGGCGCCCGGCTTTGATCATACAAAAACAGGCAGGCCAGAATACCAAACGCCATCAGGTTTCCGAACGCTGTGCGATTGGCGAAGCTGCCGGTCCAGTCGCTCAGATGGGCCTGTTTGGCAAACCAGAATGTCGTCTGCCATCCCATCAAATCGGCACCTGCGCCCAGCGCCACTTGAACGGCGCAGGTGATCACGATGGTACGGGCGATGGTGATGTTCAGATGGTTGTTGAGGCGTCCCACCAGCGCGGTCAGGCTCGCAGCACCGCCCAGCCAGATCAGATAGGTCGCCATATTCAGCCAACCATGCGGGGCGAGTGCAACGTGCGGCGCATTGAACGGATAAGCTTGAACTGGCCAGATCGGCAGACTTTGCAGGATCGCCCAACCAATCAGTGCAGCGATCCCGATCCAAAGAAAAAGCAAGTGCTTGCCGATTTGCGCGGGACCGGGGCGCAGGCAAATCGCAAGCATGCCGATACCGGTCAGGATCGCCAGAAGGGCAAGCGCCCATGGCCGCAATCCGCCGAGCAACAACGGGGCCAGAATGATCTGCGCCATCAGACAGGTTTGCGCCAGCCAGAGCATCAAGGTCAGCCAATCTGCTTTGAAATCAAGAGCTTCAGCCTAGCCGAATTTTCGTACCCTGTCGCGCTGCTTGCGCAGGGGGCTCGGCGATGAAAGCTATTGGGGCCGGGGTTGTGCAATACGCTGGGCAGGGGCCGGGAACCGCCAGCCAAGCAGTATCACTGCCAATCTGGTTGGTACTTGCGGGCAATCTTTTGATGGGCGTCTCGCTCTGGCTGATTGTAGCGGGCGGGATGGCGGCTAAGCTTATTCTGCTTGGTTTCTGGATTGCGATACTGTGCGCTTACGCTCGACCGGTTCGCATTACGTCAGATTTGCTTGCTGGCAGTTTGGTTCTTGCCGGGCTGATTGGTGTCATTGCGACTGGCAATGGGGCAAGCCTCGAAAAACTCCGTCTGATCGGCAACCTTTTGATGCTGCCGGTCGGGCTGTTGGTCGGGCTTGTGATTGGCCGGGACAGCCTTCGGGTGATGATACCGGTTCTGGTGGTTTATCTGCTGCTGTCTAGTTCGTTTCAGATGACGCATGAGGGATTGCGTCTTAATCAGCCGTTCTTGTTTCTGGGCCTTTTTGCGCTCTGTTCAGTTGCTCGCTGGCGGGGAAGTGGCCTGCTTGCGCTGGGATCGACCTTGGCGGTGTTGCTCAGCCAAACACGGATTGCGGTGTTGGCGATGTTGGTCAATCTGATAGGGATGATCCGGTTTTCGCGGGCGATGACCTGGATTGTTGGCATCATCGCCTTGGCCTTGGCTGGCTGGTTTGCAATGTCCCATTTACCGCGCCTGTTTCTGACCCATGGCAGTGGCCGCTTGGCGTTCTGGCAGGATTTCTGGGGGATGTGGCAAGGTGGTTCCGTCGGCCAACGATGGCTTGGTTTCGGGGCCGGTTCGGTGGAGGAAATCCTGTCTGGCTATCAATCCTTTGCATCCTTTGGTGCCCTGCATAACGATCATTTCCGCATGCTGTTCGAAACCGGAATCACCGGGGCGATGCTTTGGACGACGGGATGGATTGTGATGCTGTGGACCGTTCGCCATGCGCGTCTTGCCGTCTGCATCCTGCTTTCGGCGATGCTGACGATGATGACGGATAATACGCTGAATTACGGGCATTATCTGGTCTGTTGCGGGATCGCGGCGGGGATTGCTTCGCGTGCGGGGTGTGCGCATGAATAGGGATCGTCTGATCGATATCCGGGATCGTGTGATGGACCGCATGGTCGCGGATGGCTTTGCCGGGGCCGATCCGTTTGACGGGCTTGAGAGTGCTTTATTCCGCGCAAGCGGCCTTGGCCGGTTCCGACTGGCGCGGTTGGTCTGGTTACAGGCAATCAAGCGTGACCCGGAAGGCTTGCGCAAGGTTGTTCGCATTCCCAATATGGTCAATCCGAAGACACTAGCCCTGCTGGGTGGGGCCGCGCAGGGTGTGGTCCTTTGTGATGTTCGGGGACGCCTGCTTGAAATGCAAAACCCGGATGGCGGGTGGGGATATCCTTTTGAATGGCAGGCGCGGGCGTTTTACGCCAAACGTCATCAAAGCAATGTGATTGTGACAAGCTTTGTCGTTGATGCGTTACTTCAAAGCGGGATGCAAAAGGATCACCCGGCGTTGGTTCATGCGGCCGGGTTTGTTGAAGACAAGCTCTGGCGGGAAGGCTATTTCGCCTATTTCGATCATGTTGTCGTTGAAATCCATAATGCCAGCCTTTGGGCGGCCTTTGCACTGCATCGGGTGATCGGACTGAATGACAAAACCGCACTGGCGGTGGAGCGCGTTATCAATGCGCAACAGTCTGATGGCAGTTGGGCCTATGGCACGCGGTCCCATCACCAGTTCGTGGACGGGTTTCACACGGGCTATGTTCTTGATCTTCTCGACAGCTTGCGGGCGTCGGGGATGGACGGGCTGGACAAAGCCATTGAATGTGGGTGGCAATTCTATCGCGCAGCGTGCTTCGATAAAAAGGACCTGCCGCGCAGCTTTGCCGGGCGGGATGGCTACCTTGATGCCCATGCAGTGGCACAGGCGATGGCAAGTCTTTGCCGGTTTGGGGACCGCGACGGGGCGATCCGGGTATCTGAATGGGCAGCAGAAAATCTTTTTGATCCGAGCCGTGATCTGTTCTTTGCCGGGATAAAGAAAGGCGGCCGGCCAGATCGGCGCAATTACATGCGCTGGACGCAGGCATGGATGGTCTGGGCACTGTCAATCGTGATAGAAAACACCAAGCCGAACCCGTCGAGCCCGCAAGATCAAACCATGTCGAATTTTGACCCGACCACGCCACTCAGTTTTACCCATCCCGATCCGAACCGGGCGGAGAAGGAGGCGGCCTTGCGTGCCTTGCCCGAACCTGTGTTTCGCGGGCTTTATGATATCACACGCGCGGCAGCATCGCGGGCCAAGGCTGAGGGCGCGATGGAAACGCTTTATGGCCTGACGCGCGGGATGAAGACCCTGCAGCGCATCGGGGCGGAGCAGGGCGTCATCCTTGGCATCAGGCGCGGTGGCTAAACTCGGCGGTTAGCGTTGGCGCAGCTCGTCAGCGGTCAGTTGGCCATCGCCGTTTTCGTCAAGATAGTTGAACATCCGGTTATGGACGGCCTGGAATTCTTCAAGCGCCAATTGGCCATCGCCGTTGGTGTCCATCATGACGATCATCATTTCCGGGCCATGCATTTTGCCCATCATGCCACCCATCATCATGCCGCCATTCATCATGGCACCGTTCATCATAGTGCCATTCATCATACCGGGGCCCATCGCACCGTTATTGCACGGCATCGTGTTGCAGGGACCGTAACCTTGTCCGTTGCCCGGGCCATATCCCTGACCCATCATACCCGGACCCTGCATCATGCCTTGGCCGTTAGGGTTCATCATTTGCGGGCCTTGTTGGGCCTGGGCGACGCCAAGCGCACCAGCAAGCATCAGTCCGATTGCGGTAATTGCGAGATATCTTTTCATCACAAGTCTCCTGTTCCAAAGGGATGAGACCATTATGTGCAGATGACCCGTCGCATTTTTGCAGGTCGAAGGCGGGAAACTGCCCAAAACAATAAAATCATTCTATCATCATCAGGGGTGTGCGCATTGAGGCCGATCAATCGGCATCCGCGGCCAGATTAAATTCTGGCGTGATTTTCATTGCCCCGGCCAACCCCGCAGGGATATTGCTAGGCGATGCCCGCTAACAGGTATCTGCCGTGCCAAGCTGAGTATTGATAACATATGAGTTCCCGATTTCCCGCCCTGCCGATTGATGCCGTCCTGCCGGATGTGATTTCCGTGCTGGAAAACGGCACCAATGCGGTTTTGCAGGCGCCACCGGGTGCTGGCAAGACGACCAAGGTGCCGCTGGCCTTGCTTGATTGCGCGTGGCGTGGGGATCAGAAGATCATCATGTTGGAGCCCCGGCGTCTGGCGGCGCGTGCCAGTGCGCGGCGCATGGCGCAGTTACTCGGCGAGGCGGTTGGCGGGCGTGTGGGTTATCGCGTCCGGTTTGACAGCAAGATTTCCAAGGACACCAAGATCGAGGTCGTGACCGAGGGTATTCTGGTTCGCATGATTCAGGATGACCCCGAACTTTCCGGCGTTGCTGCCGTCCTGTTTGATGAATTTCACGAACGATCATTGGATGCCGATCTGGGCTTGGCCCTTGCCCTTGAAACGCAGGGGGCGCTTCGTGATGACCTCCGCCTTGTGGTCATGTCGGCCACCCTTGATGGCGAACCGATTGCGCGCCTGATGGGCGATTGCCCGGTGATCACATCCGAAGGCCGGGCCTATCCGGTTGAAACCAAGTACGTTGCCCCCAAGCCCGATAAATGGGGCAATGTCCGCATTGATGTGGAAATGACCGGCGCGATCAAAACGGCGCTTCGTGAGGAAAGCGGATCGATCCTGGCCTTCCTGCCGGGGCAGGGCGAAATCACCCGGGTTGAAAGTGCACTCAAGGATTCAGTGGGAAGTGATGTCGTCATCGCCCCGCTTTATGGCGCGATGGATGCCAAGGCGCAGGACATCGCGATCCAGCCCGCCCCGGACGGCAAGCGCAAGGTGGTTCTGGCCACGGCGATTGCCGAAACGTCGCTGACCATTGATGGCATCCGGGTGGTGATTGATAGCGGTCTGCAACGCCTGCCAAGGTTTGATCCGGCATCGGGCATGACGCGGCTGGTGACGGTGAAATCATCGCAAGCCAGTGCCGAGCAACGTCGCGGCCGCGCCGGACGACTGGAACCGGGCGTGTGTTATCGCCTGTGGCCGGAAAACGAACATCGTGCCCGTGCGCCCTTTACCGCGCCGGAGATTGCCGAGGCCGATCTGGCACCGCTGACGCTGGAGCTGGCGCGCTGGGGTGTTACCGATCCCGAAATGCTGCCGTGGCTCGATGTGCCCGATCGCGCCAAGATCGATCAGGCACGCGATGTCTTGCGCGGCCTTGAAGCACTTGATGGCGAAAACCGCATTACGCCGATGGGCACGGCCATGGCCGGATTGCCGGTCCATCCGCGGTTGGCGCACATGATGTTGCGCGGCGCGCAGCTTGGCCTTGATGATGTCGCCTGTGCGCTGGCAGCGTTGTTGTCTGATCGTGATTTCATGCGCGGGCGCGGGGCGGATTTGCGCATTCGTGTGGAGGCGATCATCAAGAACCGGGCGCCCAAAATGATATCGGAGGCCGCCAAACAACTGGCCCGCCGTTTGCGCGATGCTGTCAAGCAGGGCGGGTTGGCAAAACCCGATACCGCGCGCGTCGATCGGGCCGATGAGGTTGGCTTGCTTTTGGCCTTTGCCTATCCCGACCGGATCGGGGAGCGGCGCAAGGGGGCGGACGCGCGCTATCGCCTGTCGGGCGGGCGCGGTGGCGTTTTGCCCAATGAAGATAGCTTGGCGTCGGAGCCCTATATCGCGGTGGCCGAGCTGGACGGGCAGGCGCGCGAGGCCAAGATTTACCTTGCAGCCCCGGTGGCGCGTGTCACCCTTGAAACCCATTTTGCCGATCAGATATCCGAGGGCACGGAAGTCTTCTGGGACGCGCAAAGCGATGCGGTTGCCGCCCGCTGGCAACGCCGGATTGGCGCACTGGTATTGGATGAAAAAGCCACCCATGACGAAGCCGATCCCGACGCGATTACAGCGGCCATGATCGAGGGCATCCGCAAGCTCGGCCTGCATTGCCTGCCATGGGACAAGGCATCGGAGGGCTTGCGCGAAAGGCTGGCGTTTCTTCATCGGGTGGAGGGCGATGCCTGGCCCGATGTTTCTGACGACGGGCTTTTGGCATCGCTTGAGGACTGGTTGGCACCCTATCTTGGTGGCATTACCAAACGAGGCCAGCTTAAACAGATCAATCTTTCAGAGGCATTACTTGCCGGGATTGACTGGAACCAGCGACAGGAAATGGATCGCTTGGCCCCGACCCATTGGCAGGTGCCGACGGGCTCAAACATCCGCATTGATTATGGCGGCGAGACACCCGCCTTGCCGGTGCGCATGCAGGAAATGTTTGGTGCGACCGAAACGCCAAAGGTGGCGAATGGCAAGGTCGCGGTGACCTTGCATCTGCTATCCCCCGCACAACGGCCCATTCAGGTGACAAGTGACCTGATCGGGTTCTGGAACGGATCCTATGCGCAGGTAAAGGCTGAGATGAAGGGGCGCTATCCCAAACATTACTGGCCCGACGACCCGCAAGTCGCCGAACCAACCCGTCGGGTTAAAAGCCGGATGTAGATTTAGGCCGGATAGCTGACCTCTAAGATTTCAAGCTCATCCTCGCCCGACGGTGTGCGAACGGTGACGACATCGCCGACACCCGATTTCATCAGGGCGCGTGCGACCGGCGAAATCCAGCTGATCTTGCCATTGAGGCTGTCTGCCTCGTCCTCGCCAACGATGCGGATGGTTTTTTCTTCGTCGCGGGCATTCACATAGGTGACGGTGGCGCCAAAGAAGATATGGGCGTGATCGGGTTGTTCATCAGAGCGGACGACGACGGCATCCTCGATCCGCTTGCGCAGATAACGCACACGGCGATCAATTTCGCGCAGGCGCTTTTTGCCATAGATGTAATCCCCGTTTTCCGAACGGTCGCCATTGCCCGCTGCCCAATGGACAACAGCCACGACTTCCGGCCGTTCCTTTTTCCAAAGGTGGTCGAGTTCGGATTTAAGGGCGTCTAGCCCTTCGGGGGTGATGTAAATCGGTCTGTCCATGGTCTGCGTTTTAACGCAAAGCCGATGGTTGGAAAAGAGAACAAAAAAAGCAGCGCCCGAACGGTACCGGGCGCTGCTTTGATTTGTGAAATGCGCGGCGAACCTATGCCTTGGCCGTGGCGCGCAGTTCCCTGTCATCAATCGGCATATGCACGATGGCGGCAAAGACACCAAGGGCCACCGATGCCCACCAGACGGCATCGAAATTACCGGTCAGGTCATAGACAATGCCGCCCATCCAGGCGCCAAAGAACGCGCCGATCTGATGAGACAGCATGACAATGCCAAACAGGGTTGCCATGTAGCGCGGGCCAAAGACCTGTGCGATCAGGCCACTGGTCAGCGGCACGGTCGAAAGCCAAAGTGCGCCCATCGATGCCGAAAACAGCAAGATGGTTTCAGACGTTTTGGGTGCAAAGATAAAGATCACGATGACCAGCGCACGCATGCCGTAAATAAACGACAGGCCATATTTCTTGCGCCATTTGCCACCGGCCCAACCGGCGGTCAGCGTGCCGACAATGTTAAACAGCCCGATCAATGCCAGACCCTCGGCCGCGACCGAACGGGGCAAGCCGCAAAGTTCGGTAAAGGTCGGAAGGTGGGTGGCGATCACCGCGATGTGGAAACCGCAGACAAAGAAACCGGCATTAAGCAATGCGAAGCCGCGATGTTTGCGGGCCTCGTGGAACGCGGCGGCCAAGCCCTGCGGACCCAGATCGGGGGTGGCGGTCGGGCTGTTGCCTTCGGCCTTGCCGGTCATGGCAAAGGCGGCCGGGATGATCAGCATCGAAATGGCTGCAAGGATAACAAGGGCTGAGACATAACCAAGCGAGCTGTTGAGCGCCTGGGTGGTCGGAGCCATCACCAACTGACCAACCGAACCACCAGCGGAGGCCAGGCCCAGTGCGAAGCTTCGCTTTTCATTGCTGAAAACGCGGCTGATGGCGGCAAGCACCACCGGAAAACTCGTGATGCCAACACCGGTGCCAATCAGGAAACCTGCGGTGAGGTAAAGCTCGCCGGGGGAGGCGGATGTCCCCATCAGATAAAGCCCAAGCGCATAAACGATGCCACCGCCAATCAGGGTCCGGGTCGTGCCAAACCGATCTGCAATGGCACCGGCGATCGGGGCGGAAATACCCCACATCAGGTTTTGAATGGCAAAGGCCAGACCAAAGGTGGCCGCGTTCCAGCCGGTGTCATTGAGCATATCCGGGATAAACAGGCCAAGTGACTGACGCACACCAAGGTTCAGTGATAAAACAAGGCAGCCTGAAAGCAGAACCAGCCACGGGAACCATTTTTTTGCCCGCATGATGGTCATGCGTGCGGGGCTTTGCGGCGGCGGACTTTGGGGCGAGCTTTGAGTGGGGCTCATAGGCGTTCCTCCGAGAGGGATTATTGTTTGGTGGCGATATTGAACGCGGTGGCGCTATGCGTCCAATTCATTCGGATTATGATGCTGATAACATTTCTGCATGCGGGGTATCGGATGCTTTGCCGGCATTAATCACCAGTTCACCAACCTTGTCGATAATATCGTCAAGATCAGAGCTTGATGCGCGCCGGATCAGGGTGATGGCCATGCCCCAGTTCATGCCGGGGATATCCAGGATCTTGATCCGGTTTGCGGCCGGGCTGTGCTGGCAAAACCGCCGCGCCATGATCCCGTAACCAGCCCCGGCGGCGACCATTTCGATCTGCAATTCAAGGGCGGAGACCTCAAGCACGGATGTGAATTCGACCCCGTTTTTATGCGCCCATGCATTGCCAAGCGCACGGAAGGTGCAGCCTTCGGGCATCAGGATCATCGGGTGTTTGGCAAGTTCTTTGATGGTTGTCGGATGGGGACGGGCTGATTTCGGGCCGATGGCAACGATTTCGTCATCCAGCAGGGTTTGCGGCGACAGACTTGCCGGCAGATCGCGGGTTTGTACCCCGCCAACAATGCCGTTTGGGCCATCAAGCGACAGCATGGCATCAATTTCACCCCGGCGCAGAAGGGGAAGAAGTTCGGCTGACCAGCCGCTTTTGATCGAAAGCGACATATCCGGGAAGGCCCGATGCAGGGAACGGAGTTCTTGGGCGGCCAGAAGCGGGGCGGCCCCGTGGCTTACGCCCAGTCGAAACGGGCCGTGGCGTTTGGTGTTGCCAAGAACCGAGTCACTGAAACCTTCAAGACGGCGCAACAGATCGCGTGCCTCGGTAAGCGCCCGGTGCCCGGCGATGGTTGGTTGCAGGGGCTTGGTGGCGCGGTCAAACAGGCTTTTGCCAATGCGTTCTTCAAGACGCTGAATACGGCGGGTGACGGCAGGTTGCGTCAGGCCAAGTCGATCCGCCGCACCGTGAAAGGATTGCGCATCTGCAACGGCGATAAGGGTTTCAAGCTCGCGGGTGTCCATGGGGCTATCCTGATCCGTTCGGGATCAGGGAAGTGTCCGGGATAATCCATGGTCATGCAAGAAATCTATTGTAGCGTCACAATCGATGCGTTTCATGCATTGGCGGATGATGCGCCAGTGGCCTGATCACGGTTTCTTTTTGCCTTGAACGCGGTGGCCGCCGCGGTATAGCCGCCTTCGCCACCATCAAGAAAATGGAAATGTGCGTCGCTTGTGATGGAGGGCACGATGCAGGTCATGATCGCGCTGCGTTGGCGATGGGTGCCAAAATGTATGTCGCCTTGCAGTTCTGCCGCATGCAAAAGGGCTTCGACTTCTTCTGCACGGGTCAAACTGCAATTCACCGTCATCCAAAGCCCATCGCCAAATTTGCGAAAGTCGGTGTTATAGCCGGTGTAATCGCGATAGCGCCTTGGATCAAACGCGCCCAGTTTCCAGCCAGTTTTCATCAGAATGGCCGCTATCAGCGCGATGTAAAGCGCCTTGAGCCATGCTTTGATATAACCGCCTTCCTTGTGTTTGGTGGCCTCTGCCTCAAGATGCATTCCGGGCGGCGGGAAGGCGACACCGGGCCCGTTTTCGGGGATCGGGCTGCTTTTGCGCGGGCTGTCATCAAGAATGGCAAACAGTTCATGAACCGTGGCATCAAACCGGGTGCGGTCGTCACGTCCTGCAACAATGATCGACAGAATAACGTCTGAACCCTCCGCCCGGATCGGGGACCAGCGGCATGAAAGCCCGGTCAGATCCGGTCGACTGCCGGGCGGAGCCGCCGGGATCATGTTGTTGCCCTGTTTCATCTGGTCTTCGGCCCATTGCATGCCGCCGCCGGCAAACATGGCATAGGAAACCGGATTGGAAACAGCATAGCGCGCAATGCGGACATCATGGCCAGCAGCCCGGATATCGCCGATCCGCACAAGACCGACACGCAATTCAAGATCCAGGGTTTCAGCCGCCCAGGTGGCCGTCGATGCCATGGCATCGCGCACCGCGTCAATCTGATCCGGGGGGCAGGCAAAACTTGCGCCATCGCCGCCAAACAGGAATGGGTAATCTGAATGGCCAAGCACATTGCTGACCGCACAGATCACCGACGCACCGACCATATTGACGTCCTTGTATCGACCGGCTTCGACCGCCTTGGTCGATCCAATCACATCGGATGTGCCCACCCACCAGTCATCGGGAAGGGCATGATACACCGTGCCATCAAGGACCTTTCCGAAGTCGTCAAAGGTCGGTATGTCGAGATAAAGGTTGGTCAAATCGATCTTTCATTGGCAGGCGCGATTGCCAGAAACCAGCAAACCCTGCGTGCCATCAATAATGCGGCGGTGGTGCGTCGTCTTCGGGTGCTGTACGCAGGAAATCGATCATGCGTTTAATATCAGACGACATTAATTTGTTCTGACGTTCAAGCAGATCGATACGATCCCACTGCTTTTTGATCATGTCGGACAGGTCGGTGACGACGGTTTCCATGTGGGCAAGCTGTATTTCAAGCTCGGTTATGCGGCTGTCGGTTTCTTCGTGGCTCATTCCGGTATCTTCTGCAAATGTGTTCAGTTGGCTGTGTGTGCCGTGACTTGCGGTACGCGCATGCCTGTGGCACCACTGCGCGGCACGGACCCTAACATATCTGGATGGTTGATGACTGATTTATCCGTATTGGCCCTTGTCGGAATTATTTTGGCGCTGATTGCGGGTTATGCAATCCGGCTAAAGGCCGTTCCGATGCCGACATCGGCCAAGGCAGCCGACGAAATCATCGCCTATATCCCGGGTGATACCAAGGCCGTGACGGATTTCGGATCTGGCTGGGGGGATCTGGCACTGGCGATTGCGCGTGCAAGGCCAGATGTCAAAGTAACCGGTATTGAATTATCGCCAATCCCCTATGCCATCAGCCGGATGCGGGCGGTTTTGGCCGCGCGGCCCAACCTTGATTTCATCCGGGGTGATTTTAAAACCCTTGATCGCGATCCGGGCGACGTTGTGGTGTGTTTTCTTGATCCGCGGGTGATGGGCGACGTTGGCGATGTGCTCGATCAGCGTATGGCAAATGGCGGTATTTTGATATCCCGCGCCTTTGCCATTCCCGGCTGGCAGGCGTTTGGCGAAGTGCCGATGAAAACCGGATCGGACCACCTTTATCTGTATCGGATCGGCAGCCACAAGCCGGGCATTGTTGCCTGATCTGTGTTGCCTAATCTGGCGTGCGCAGCTCAGTTGCCATGCCCGCAACAGCCACCGTCTTCCCCGCGCCCATGTAACTGGATCGGCGGGCAGGGGACGGTGCCGTATGAACAGAAAACGCAGCAATCGCCGGCCTTGGGTCGCAGCACTGCACCGCATCCCTTGCAGTCATAAAAATACTGGCAGGCATCCGTCGGCATGGTTTCGGTTTCGACATGCCCGCATTCGGGGCAGGTCAGAACCGAGACCAGTTCGACATGATCGGCATCAGTCTTCTTCATAGACTTTGATCAATGCTGAATGATCGAGATCGCCATGGCCCATGTCGATCAATTCGTCATAAAGTTCCATGGCAAGACGGGTGATGGGCAGTTCGACCCCCAGTTCGCCTTCGGAAAATTCAAGCGCCTGGAACAGGTCCTTGCGCTGGGTGACGACCTTGCCGCCCGGTTCGAAATTACGTTCGATCATGCGTTCGCCGTGCTTTTGCAAGATCGCAGAATCGGCAAAGCCACCGGTCAGCGCAGATCGCAGCTTATCAAGATCGACACCGGCTTCATCGG
Organism: Thalassospira sp. MCCC 1A02898; assembly: GCF_001618185.1. Lineage (NCBI taxonomy): Bacteria > Pseudomonadati > Pseudomonadota > Alphaproteobacteria > Rhodospirillales > Thalassospiraceae > Thalassospira > Thalassospira sp. MCCC 1A02898. The sequence continues at coordinate 343,528 of NZ_LPXK01000009.1, forward strand.
CCATGGAAAAGGCTTCGGCAACGGCACCGATGGTGATGCCGACAATCATCTGATTGGCCGCCTTGGCAATCTGGCCGGAACTGACATCGCCGACATGGGTGACGCGCGACCCAAGGACGTCAAACACCCGATGGGCACGTTCGAAATCTTCGGGTGATGCGCCGACCATGATGGAAAGGGTGCCGTTCTCAGCCCCGTGGGTGCCACCGGAAACCGGGGCATCAATCCATGTGCCGCCGGCTTCTTCGACCACATCGGCAAAGCGCCGTGTGGCTTCGACCGATGTTGTGCCCATGTCGATGACGATGGTGCCTTCTTCCAGGCCGTCAATAATGCCTTCTTCGCCCAGAAGCACATTTTCAAGTGCGGGCGTGTTGGCAACACAGATAATGACGATGTCTGCCTCGGCCGCGGCATCGGCCGGGGTGCCGGCCGTTGCAATGCCAAGATCTTCGAAGGCATTGAGTGTTTCGGGATTACGGGTATTGACGGTCAGGACTGCACCGGCCTTTTCAAGATTGAGCGCCATCGGACGCCCCATCAATCCAAGTCCGATAAAGGCGATGTTTTCCCCGGAAAGAGCGGTCATGACGGCGATCCCTTTGTGTGACGGTAGCTATATCTGAATTGGCGACGCAAAAACGGTCCGCGCCCATTGGCCCGAAACCGGAAAGTTTTGTTGGCTGGCTCCTGACCCATTCTGGATGACCAAGAGCAGCAGTTTCAGGGCGTAACGCCCAAAATGCGCTTTGGGTTCCACAAATTCGATCAGACAGGCCCAACACAAAGTTGGAATGCTGAATTAACCGTTTTTCAATCAACGAGGCCGTGCTGGCAAGGTGCCGCGGCCGTCGTTGCAAACATCAAAAATCACCGGGCCGGACATAGCGCGCCGCCATGGCGCGTTCGATGGCCGATCCGACCAACCGGTCAATATCAAGCCGGTGGCGAAGCAATTCAAGAATGCGGAGTTCTTCCTGGCTGATTTCACTGTCGGACAGGACGATTTCACAGGCGAAGACATACGCGGTTTCGCGCAGTTTGCGCGGCAGGGCATCGCGGATCATATCCAGCGTGCGGTCCATGCCGTCTTCTTCGCCCAGCAGCTTGGCGCAATCGCGCGCAACACTGGTGACGCCATCATTGTCAAATCCGGCAAAAATCGGAAGATAACGGACCCGGCGGCCCATCGCGGAAAGTTCGGCGTCGGTGATATCGTTATCGGCGGCCGATACCATAACCATTGTGTAGATCAAGGCGTCCTGATGCGAAATCACGTTGGTTACTCCTTATCGAGGATGGTTCCCTGAAACGCTTTTATCCGGACTTTGACGTTGAGATCCGGACAGTGTGAAAACCACCGAGCCGAGCGATGGTATGCCGATAAACTTCCACGGGCAACAGTTAACCGATGAATTTTCAAGGATTTTAAGGATTACGTAGTGAAATCGCGTTCATTCTGTCGGCACCGGTCGCGCGGGCGTTGAAAGCCGTGAAAAAGGCGGCATGCGCGACCAAAAGAACAAAAAATGAAGCCGCTACAAAAATACAAGCAAAATGATTGGGGTTGGTGGCTCTCGTCGGGGAAAATTTGGCTTTGCACTGCATGGGGTAGCAGTTATGGTCGCGCAGCGACAACAAACATGACGAATAAAGCCGCTATGGGAGACATCAACGCAATCGATTCCGTCGGTATGTTGACGGCGTTGATCAGCCACCTGTGTTTGCCGTCTGGAGCATATGATCCAGACGAAGGACGATTGCTCGTAAATTCAGCATGGCGCGAAGCCTATGACGAGAGTGTCCAGGTCGGCGCATGGGTTTCTCCGGACGCAGTTGAAGGTCTGTCGAAACCGCTTGCCGAGCTTTCGGGGCGGCTTCTTGATATTGGCGGCTACCATTATATCGAATGTGGGTTCCGGGACTCTGCATGTGTGTTGTTCGGCTGGAAGCTGAGCATCGGTCGGCGCACCTATATCCGCTTTACAACCATTGAAGCCACCGTTTCATCGGGCATCGGATCGCTGATTTCACCGCAACCGGTTTTGCTGGTGGAAACCAACGGTCGCCTGCGCAGCACCAATTGCGCGGCAGAGCAGCTTGCCCTTGAAATGGGCATGGCATCGCCGCTTGATCTGATGCATCCAGGCGACCAGCGCCCGCTGGTCAGTGACGAAGGTCCGCAATTTGACACCGAAAGTCCGCGCACCGTCCATTACGGGCAGCGGTTCTTCCAGTGGCAGTATATCACGCTGGAAAATTCGGGTTGTCTGGTGCTGTTTGGTCAGGAACGCACGCGCGAGGAAAGCTATCGCCGCGCCCTTGAACATGCTGTCCACGGTATTATCGAGCTGAATGCCGAAGGCACGATCACCAATGTGAACGAAGAAACCGCGTCACTGTTCAATTATGATTCCGTGCGCGAAGTGACCCAGGCCTATTTTCGCCATCCCGAAACCTTTTATGCCAGCGACAGCGACCGCATTCAGCTGCGTCGTGATCTTGCATCCGGCAAGGGTGTCCAGGCCCGCGATATTGAAATGCGCCGGGCCGATGGCAGCCAGATCTGGGTGCGGGTCAATGCCACCGAAATTCGTGGCGAAGGCGGTATGCTGCTAGGCTATAGCGTTACCATCACCGATATTACCAAGAACCGTCAGGCGGAATATGACCTGCGTCGGCGTCAGGAACGCTATCGCGCCTTGGTTCAGACGGCGGGCAGCGTCATTCTGTTCCTCGATGCCGAGGGACGCATTCTGGAATACAACCGCGAATGCGAATGGACGTTCGGCTATTCCTGGATGGAGGCCGCAGGCCAGAACTTCTTTGACTTTTTGCTGGTTGAAGAAGACCGCGCGCGTGTTCGGACGGCAGTGCGCCGCTTGCTGTCGGGCGAAATCATCAAGGATGAGGTCCTTTCATTCAAGCGCCGCGACGGTGAAACCCGCCTGTTGCAGTGGAATGCACGCGCGCATTTCGGCGAGGATGGCGACGTTGCCGGTGTGATCTGTATCGGTCAGGACGTGACAGAAAAACTGTCGGTCGAACGCGCACTCCGCCATGCCGAGGAAAAATTCCGCGGCATTTTCGAAAACTCGGCAGAAGGGCTGTTTCAAAGCATTCCGCTTGGCCCGATCCTGTCGGCCAACCCGGCCTTTGCGTCCATTCTGGGCTATGACGCGGTCGAAAGCCTGATTGCAAAGGAACATGACTGGGCGTTTCATTATCTGAACCCGGTCAATCGGTTGCGGTTTATCGGCCGGTTGCTGCGCGACGGGATTGTGCAGGGATTTGAAACCGAGATGCGCCGTGAAGACGGCAAAATCATCTGGGTCGAGGAAAATGCCCGTCTTGTCCGCGATGAGAAGGGCCGTCCGACCCTGATTGACGGATCAATCACCGATATCACCGATCGCAAACGCAGCGAAGCGCGCATTCAGTTCCTTGCCCATCATGACGGGCTGACCGGGCTTCCGAACCGGACCCTGTTCCAGGAACGGTTGGCGGCGGCAGTTGCGCGCAGCAAACGCGAACGCTGCCACTTTGTCCTGATGATGTTTGATCTTGATAACTTCAAGGACATCAACGACACGCTTGGCCATCCGATTGGCGATCTGCTTTTGCAGGGGGTTGGCGAACGTATGCGGGTTTGCCTGCGCAACGAGGATGTGGTCGCGCGTCTTGGCGGTGACGAATTCGCGGTTCTGATCCACGAGCCGGGCTCGGTCGAGGAAGTGACCTTTGTCGCCCAGCGTCTGATCGAACGCATTTCAGAACGTTTCATGCTGGATGGCAATGAAGTGCAGGCCTCGACCTCGGTCGGGATTTGTATGTATCCGCAAGATGGTCGCGATGAAAAGGACCTGCTGCGCAATGCAGACTTGGCGCTTTATTGTTCCAAGGCCGAGGGACGCAATCGCTATCACTTCTTTGAACCGAAACTTCAGGTCGAGGTTCAGGAACGCAAGGCTATGGAACGCGATCTGAGTCACGCGATTGAAAATGACGAGCTGGAGCTGTTCTATCAGCCGATCATTGATATCGTCGGTCATCGCATCATCGGCATGGAAGCGCTGGTCCGCTGGTTCAGCCCGTCACGTGGGCAGGTCAGCCCGGTTGATTTTATCCCGGTGGCTGAACGCATGGGCATCATTGCCGATATTGGCAAATGGGTACTGAACCGGGCCTGCCATCAGACCAAGGCATGGCGCGATGCGGGCTATGGCCAATTGACCATATCGGTCAATCTTTCGCCGCTTGAACTGGCCCGCCACGAAGACCTGATTGAAAGTGTCGGTGAAGTGCTTTCGCGCACTGAACTTGATCCCCATCAGTTGCAGTTCGAGGTGACCGAGGGGGCCGTGATGGACAATCCGCGCGAAGCCGCCATCACGCTTGGCATCCTGCGAAATCAGGGCATTCGTATTGCGATTGATGATTTCGGCACGGGGTATTCGTCACTGGCCTATCTCAAACGCTTCCCGGTGGACAAGATCAAGATCGACCGGTCCTTCATCATTGATATCGACAGTTCCGATGGCAATGCCGCGATCGTGCGTGCAGTCGTGTTCCTGGCGCGATCCTTTGGCATGGCGGTCAATGTTGAAGGCATTGAAACCGAAACCCAGCTTGAACATATCGCGTCCGAAGGTGTCGATGAAGTTCAGGGCTTCTATTTCAGCAAGCCGATCAGTGCCAGCGATATGGAAAGCCTGCTTAAGGCCAACCTGACCTCGCCCGCGCGTTTCCCGGTTGCCCAGCCTGGTTCATAATCAGCATTAGTGTTGATCCAAAAGAAAACGCACCGGAACGGTAGCCCGGTGCGTTTGTTGTTTGATGATCGTGACGGCCAATTATGCCGCGGATTGTTGTTGCGGGTCGCCTGCGACCTTGCACAGCTTGTCGCGATCAATCCGCATGGTTGATGGCATGCGCGGGTTGCGGATGATTGCGCCCTCACGCCTCAGATTGGCGATCATGCGACTGGCGGTTTCGGTCGTGGTCGCAACGATATTGCCAAGCTTTTCCCGGTTGGGCAGTGAAACCAGATCATTATGGGCAGACCACAACAGGAACCGGCAAATGCGGCGCATGGCCGAACCGGTGCCAAAACTGATCTTAAGCTGCTGACCATCCATGACCTCACTTGCCAGAAGCGATGTTACAGCCGATTGCGTGCGGGTGTCATTTTGCTGGGCAAGACGGATCCGCTGGATCGGGATGCGTTTAATCACCGACGGTGCGATGGTTTCAATCACCAGCGACGGGTCGGTCACCGCCAGCATTTCAAGGCCGATCGGATCGCCGGGGCGATAAACCCGGCAGACCTGTCTTTCCCCCTGTTCGGTGTATTTGCAGCGCAGCGCCAGTCCGGACTGCACAATGTAGACATAAGTGTGGTCCTGGCTGTGATGTCCGATGCTGGCATCGGATGGCAAAGTCAAAACGGCGGGTTCGGCAAGTTTTTCCAATACAAGCAAGGCGTCGTCTTTGTTCATGGGGTTCTCCCATTGGCAAACTTACGGATACGCGGCAATGCCGTCGCGTATCGACACCAGTCTGTGAACCGGGATGTCCCGGAAGTTGCCGGTTTTACCGGCTGGTATGGGATGTTGATCGGATAGAACCACGTCCGTCAGATACAGTTGTGGCGTAAAACCGCCAACAAGGCCCTGAAAGACAGTGCTTGGAAATCCGGTCAGATGGCGACCGGCGGTGCGCGCGGAGATGCGGCAATCGGGCAGAAATCGTGCAGACGTGCCGTAATGTGAAGGGCGGTGACCTGATTAGACAGTCGGATCCGATGGATCAGTGGCAATTCAGGTTCAACCGGCATGCCGACCACATGGTTGCCAAGGCCGCAACTGGCGCACTGGAAGCCATCAAAGGCGTCGGAACTGTGCGGATTGGCAGTGCGATCTGCGGCAAGGTCGGCCGGCACCGAAATGGTTTTGATGCCATTTGCGGTACAGATAATCAGCGGGACATAGGTCTGGGAAACTTCCGTGTTCGACGTCGGCACTGTTTCAAGGGCGACAGGCGCGTGCATGAACCCGAAAAACAGCGCGTTGACCAGCAACAGCCACGCCACACAAAGTGACAGGGTGCGTCGTGCAACCAAGCTGTTGAGCGGTGTGAAATACACGGGTTTCCATCCAGATTGGATAAGGTCAGGAATTTGATAGACCCTTGAAACCCCCATGTCAAAGCATCGAATTGTGAACCAGTTATCAGTTTTTCTTTATAATCGTTCTGATATGCCGGGCCAGGCCCGGCACACCCTTGGTTACGCTGTTGCCCTGCGGCCCGATCTTGCCATGGAAATGCGCAACATAACCACACCGGTTATCGCGACCGCGCCGCCAATCAGGGTCAGGATATCGGGTGTAATACCGCTTAGAGTCCATGCCAGCACCACGGCGATGGGTGGCACCAGATACAAAAAGTTCGCCGCTGATGCCGGGCCAAAATGGCCGATTGCGATGCTCCAGGTGGCATAGCCAAGGGATGCGGAAACAAGACCAAGGAACAACACCGCCGAAATCACCGAAACCGAAGCCACACTGATTTGCGCCACCCCGTCGGGCAACCACGGGGTTAGCCACAGCGCGCCCGTGATCAGCGTCCAGCAGGTGCAGGTGGCCGGGCCATATCGCGCGATCACCCCACGCACCAGAACGAAATAGGTGGCCGATAACATGGATGCCAGAAGGATCAGCGAACTGCCATTGCCAAAACGCATCGGGCCCGGCTGACCAACAGCGATCAGGACCACACCGGAAAAACTCACCGCCGTGGCAATCCAGGCACCAATCCCGAACCGGTCGCGCAAAAAGACAGTGGCCAGCATCGCCGTCCAGATCGGCAATGTGTTGATGATAAAGCTTGCCGCCCCCGGTGATACCGTTTGCTGCCCGGTATTAAGCAACCAGTTATAGATGCTGATGCCAAGTGCGCCGCCCAATCCAAGCCGTGCAAGATCAACCAGCGTGGGCATGTCCGGGCGTTTGATCGCAAGCCAGATCACAGCCGGGCAGGCCGCCAGTGTGAAACGCACCGCAGCAAGGGGCAGGGGATCAAGCCCCGAAAGCGCAACCCCGATCAACGGAAAGGCCGCCGCCCAGGACAGAACCGTAATCAGGGCGCAGGCAAGGCCCAAAGTGGCTTGTGAGAACATCAGCATTCCCCTCGTTCTGTGCGAATGAATTTGTCTTCTGTCTTGCTGATATCGCGATCATGAGTGTTGACATAGAACATAGCTTGGGGATCAGATGTGCATATGGTGCACAGCAATGACCTTTCCCTTCCGCCTCTTGCGCTGTTACCCGCCGTGATGGCCGCGGCGCGCAACGGGTCCTTTTCGGCCGCCGCCAGTGAAATGGGTGTGACACATAGTGTGATCAGTCGCCATGTTGCACAGGTCGAACAATGGCTTGGCTATGATTTGTTTGAACGTTATGGCCGCGGGGTGCGCCCGACGCCTGATGGGCAACGGTTTTTGCGCGAAACACAGGCGGCGATTGATCTTTTGTCACAAGGCGCGCAGCCATGGCGGCAACGCCGTGGACTGGATGTCATCAAAATAAGTTTGCTGCCATCCTATGCCCGGATCTGGTTTCTTAAGCTTGTGCCCGAGATCGAGCGTGATCTGAATGTGCGGCTTGAACTTGAAATTACCGAACGGCTGGCCGATTTCGATGGCGGGCAGACCGACATCGCCATTCGCTGTGGCAAGGGACAATGGCCGGGCACCAAATCAAGCTTGTTGTTTTCCGACGATCTGGTGCCGCTGATTTCGCCCAAGCTTCTGGATGGGCGCGATCCGCACAGCCTTGATGCGGAGGCGATTGCAAGTTTACCGCTTTTAAATGACAGCGACGCCACCGGCTGGCGGCATTGGTTGGCCGAGCATGGGGTCAAGTATAAGCCCAAGCCGTCGGATCGCCGCTTCGAGGATTACAGTGTCGGGCTGTCTGCGGCGGATGCCGGGCTTGGTGTGATTTTGGCGCGCTTGCCGTTTGCGCGCATGGCAACTGGAAATCACGACCTGATCATGCTGCCTTTCGCACCGGTTCGAAGCCCGCTTGCGACGTTTTTGGTGCAGCCGGCCTATGACCAGCGCCCGGCGGTGCGTGCGGTCGCAGAACGCTTGATCACGGCGGCGAAGGCCTGCGACTAAGATCAGCGCCTTGGGAACTTGTCCTATTCGACAGGCGTTAGATGGGCTATAATTTGCAGCAATTTCAGGTTGATATTGCCGCGATCCACAGCAGTCAGGAGCACCCTACCATGACCTTGATCGTTAATGACGGAACGCCGGAAATGCGTGGCCTTTTGGAAAAGGGGCGCAAACGGCTGCGCAACGTCGGCGTGGTGATGCTGATCCTTGGCGTACTGGCGGTGGCCTTTCCCTTTGTCACGACAATTGCCTTCAAGACCGTGATTGGCTGGCTGTTCCTGTTTGGGGCGCTTGGTCATTTTTACGGGGCCTGGAATGCCGATACCCCGACACGGCGCAGCCTTGATGTCGTGCAGGGGATTGTCTTTGCCCTGATTGGCGGCTGGCTGGCCTTCATGCCAGAAGGCGGCATTGTGACATTGACCGTGTTGCTGGCGATTGCCTTTTTGCTGCACGGGATTTTTGAAACCCTGATGGCGTTGTGGCTCAAACAGTTTCCCGGTTGGAAATGGATGCTGGTTTCTGGCGGGATTTCGGTTCTGGCCGGTGTCCTGATCTTTGCCGAACTGCCAAGCTCCGCGACCTGGGCGATTGGTTTGTTGATTGGCATCAATCTGTTGTCGTCGGGTTTCAGTTATCTGATGGTATCGATGGCGATGGGCAAGGTTTCGCAGGCTTGAAAACCATAAACATATAAGGGGTAAGGCATGGCAAACACGGCACCAGTTGGTGTTCTTGAACGGTGTGATGATGCCTTGTCCGCCCCGTCCCTTAACCGCGCCATTCTGATTATTACCCTGCTTGCCATGGCTGGGCATTTTATCCTGATGTTTCCCGCGGCGTTTGGTCTGCCCGAGAGGATGCTTGGGCAACGCACCGCAGACCTGCCGCTTTTGGTTTTGTTTGTGGTGGGTGGCATCCCCATTTTGGCGCAGCTTGCAATCAAGCTTTTGCGGCGTGAAATGGGGGCTGATTTCCTGGCTGCCATTGCCTTTGTTACCGGCGTGGTGCTGGCGGAATATCTTGCAGCCAGCCTGATCATATTGATGCTGACCGGCGGGCAGGTTCTTGAAGGCTTTGCCATGCGCAAGGCGTCCTCGGCCCTTAATGCCCTGGCCAAGCGCATGCCAAGTGTCGCGCATCGCAAATCCTCCGATGGCGAGATCACTGATATCGCAATTGATGAAATCGACATTGGCGATCTGATCGCGGTCTTCCCGCATGAAACTGCCCCCGCCGATGGCATCGTTGTTGATGGCCATGGCAGCATGGATGAAAGCTACCTGACCGGGGAGCCCTATGTCGTTGCCAAGGCACCGGGCACCAATGTGCTGTCGGGTGCGATCAATGGCGAGGCGGTGCTGATCATCCGGGCGGAAAAGCGCGCGCGGGATTCCCGTTATGCCCAGATCATGGATGTCATGGCCGAGGCCGAACAAAAACGTCCGCGCATTCGCCGTCTTGGTGATCAGATCGGTGCGTGGTTTGCCCCGGCAGCACTTTTGTTTGCTATCTTGGTCGGGTATCTGAGCAACGATTCATCGCGCTTTCTGGCCGTCCTTGTGGTGGCGACACCCTGTCCGCTTTTGATTGCCATTCCGATCACGGTGATGAGTGCGATTTCAATTGCCGCCCGGCGCGGCATTGTCATCCGCGACCCGACCGTTCTGGAACGCTTGCCAACCTGCCAAACCGCGATTTTCGATAAGACCGGTACGCTGACCTATGGCCGACCCGAACTGGTGGAGGTGCTGGCCGGGCCAGACATGGACGGCAATCTTGTCTTGCGACTGGCGGCCAGCCTTGAACGTTATTCCAAGCATCCGCTGGCCTCGGCGGTTTTGAACGCCGCGCGGGATCGCAAGCTGCCGCTTGATGAAGTTAATCATGCCTCGGAAAAACCGGGGCAGGGCTTAAGCGGGCAGGTCGATGGCCATGAAGTTGCGGTGACCCACCGCAACAAGCTGATGAAATCCGACCCCGAGATCGCAGCCCTTCTGCCCGATACCGCCGCCGGGCTTGAATGCGTGGTGCTGGTTGATGGTAAATATGGCGCGACGTTCCGCTTCCGCGATACGCCGCGCGCCGAAGGCGAAAGCTTCGTCGGTCATCTGGGTGATATCCATCATTTCAAAAAGGTGATGTTGCTGTCAGGCGACCGCGAAAGCGAGGTCAGCTACCTTTCCGAACTGCTGGGTATTTCCGAAAGTTTGGCATCGCAAAGCCCGGAACAGAAAGTCGCGATCGTTCGCGCAGAAACAGCCAAGGCCCCGACATTGTTCATGGGCGATGGCATCAACGATGCCCCGGCACTGGCCGTTGCCACCGTTGGTATCGCCTTTGGCAAGGAAAGTGCGGTGACAGCCGATGCCGCCGGGGCCGTGATCCCCGAGGCGTCGTTGGTGACCGTCGACGAGCTTCTTCACATCAGCATGGCGATGCGTCGCATCCTTTTGCAAAGTGTGATTGGCGGAATGGTGTTGTCCATCGTCGCCATGGGGTTTGCCGCAGCGGGCTATATCACCCCGGTGGCGGGCGCGCTGTTGCAGGAAGGCATTGATATCATCGCCATCCTCAATGCGCTCAGACTGGCGATCAGGCATGAAATTGATGCGGATATTGTCGAGGAATAGAAGTTAGGCCAGTCGCGGCCCGAACATAATCCGGACCGCGATGAGATGACAGGGGTTATGCCGTGCGCAATTTGCGTTGTGGGCGGGCGACTAGCAAATAATCCAGAAGCAAGATCACGATCATCGATGCGCCGACAGTAGGATAAATGATGCCGCCGATGGCAAGGATGGCGGTGACCAATTTCAGCTTGCTTGTGTCACGCGGCATGGGCGGGACGCCAAGGGCACCGGCTGGGCGGCGTTTCCACCACATCACACCAGCCGATACCGACATGAAAATGATCAGGGCACAGATCACCAACAGCATGATCTGATTGGCGATACCAAATTCCTGGCCCATGTGAACGTTGATGCCAAATTCCATGACCTTGCCGAACGGCCCGTAATCGGCATAGCCCATATCAATCAGGGGTCTTCCGGAATATTGATCAAGGTGAATGACCCGTTGCAGCGACAGGTCATCGGGATAGATCGACGCCGAATAAACCCCGGTCTCAGTTCGCGGCAGGGCCACGACATATCCCGGTGTCAGACCCATCTCGTTAAAGTTTGCGACGGCCTGATCAATGCCGATGGGGTTCGGCGTTGTGGCCGGATGGGTTCCACCATCCACCGATTGCGGCAGGGGGATGTTTTCATTGGTCCAACTTACGTCGCCAAAGGCATTGATCATCGGAATGGTCGAAAGCGGCACATCGACCCGCACGCCGGAGGGATATCCATTGGGCGTGCCATTGGCAAACTGGTTGGCATATTTGCCCCAGAACACTGACCAGAACATACCGGTTCCGGCCATGAAGATAATGAAAACACCAATGAAGATGCCGGTGACTGAATGGGCATCACGCCACCAGATGCGGCGTTTGGGTGTTTCGCGCAGGCTGACAATTCCGCCTTTCTGACTGCCGCGCGGCCACCACAAATACATCCCGGTCAGAACCAGAAGGATCGCCCAGCCCGATGCAATTTCAATGATGTAATTCGGGATGGTGCCAAATTCGGCAAGGCTGTGAATGCGACGGACCACCCACATGATCGTGGTGCCGTCTGGCATATGACCCAGAACGTCACCGGTATAAGGATTAACGTAAACCGCCTCGCGCCCGCCGGCCTCAGTGGCAATCACGATTTCGCTGCTGCGGTCCGAACTTGCCGGGGGCATCACCTTGGCCGCACTGCCCGGAACGGCAAGAACGGCCGCGTCAATCTGTTGGCTTATCGGCAGGGGCGCTTGGCCCGATGCCTCAATAAATTTAAGGTCGGCGTGATACCAGTCATCGATTTCATCGCGATAGACGTAAGCCGCCCCTGTGATCGCCATCAGGATCATGAAGGGCAGGATCAGAAGGCCCGCATAAAAATGCCAGCGCCAGACAGCGCGATACAGGCTTGTATTGCCCTGTGATGCCGGGGTTTTGGAAGTTTCAGTCATGTTTCTTGTCCATGCATGTGCGCAAGGCGTGCGACGGTGTGTTGGCACGACAAGGGCACAGGTAGTTTTGGGGAAAAGCAGACCTGAACACGCAATTATCCTGTCATGGAACTTGCGGGTTTTCAGGCGTGCTAAGGCAAATGGTCAAGAAACAGCAGGCGGGGCGCGCGGCGATGGCGCAAGCGCACAGAAAACATGCTTGCGCGCGGTAATGTGAAGGGCAGCAACTGCGTTGCTTAGTTCGATTGCTTCAAGTTTGGGGAGCTCTGGCGTAACCGGCATGCCAAAGGCATAATTACCCAAACCGCACAGCGCACATTCAAAGCCATCCGGCGCGTCTGCGTTCTGGCCCGGTTCATCGGGCAACCCATCGGCCCGCACCAGAACGGTTTTGAAAGTGGATCCGGTGCAAATGACAATCGGAATGCGCACCACCCCATCCATCACAGAGGCCAGCGATGCCCCGTTGGCCTTTGCCATGGGAATATGCATGAAGCCGAACATGATGGTATTGGCAAGGAACACCACAGCCACCAGTGCCGAAAGGCCCTGTCTGAACATCAGACTGATCTGGTGTTTGCGTTGCACGTGTTGCGATCCATCAAGCTTTGTCTGGATCGTGTTTATGCCCTTCACCGGGATGTGTCAAAGGCTTCCAGTTTTGGGAAGGTCAGATTGCTCAGTCGCGCGCGTGATTTCGGCAATGGCATTCGCGATGCCGTCTTCAGCGGCGATCTTGCTTGCGACGCGTTCGGCGTTATTGCGATAGGATGGCGTTTCAAGAACCGTTTTGATCCGACTGGCCAGCATCGCGGTATCAAGTTTCGCGGGCTTGATCGGGCGTGGCGCAACGCCAAGCCTGTGCAGGCATTTTGCCCAGAAAGGCTGATCACCGAAAAACGGAATGATGATGGATGGACGACCGGCGCGCAGGGCTGCCGCACAGGTGCCAGCCCCGCCATGATGAATGGCGATATCGACCTTGGGGAACAGCCAGTCATGGGGAACCTCGCGCACCGCAAGGATGTTGGCGGGCCAGTCAATGTTATCCATGCCACCCCAGCCGGTGGCAACGATAGCGCTAACATCGGCCTGCGATCCCGCCTCGGCAATCATCTCTGCCATCGTGGTCGGGTCATTGCCGTGCATTGATCCAAACCCGATATAGATCAGATTTTTGTGACTTTCGACGAAGTTTTGTAATGCCGGATCGGGTGGGTTTGTTTGCGAAGCCGTATCAAGGAACCAGTATCCGGTGACAGTTGCGTGCTTCGGCCAGTCTTTGGGGCGATTGATCACGGCATTGCTAAAGGCGTGGATGATGGGCAGCGTGCCGGATTTACAAGACTGAAGGATATCCAGTCCCTTGGTATTGATCCCGTTTTGACGTCGTGCAGCCCATCTTTGAACTTGGCGACGCAGCGTTGCGTTCAACAGCCTATAGATCAACTTGCCGGTCACGCGATTATACCAGCTACCCAAGGGCCCGCTTGGGCCAAGATCGGGAACGCCCATATGCGGATAATCGCCGGTCGGGATGAAGGACGGGATCAGTTGTGCCATCACAACCGGGATGCCGAAATGCCTGCCAATTGGCAGTGCGCCAAAGGTTTTCGGGTGAAACACAATGACGTCGGGCTTGGCCTGATCAATGGCGCGGAAAATATCATCAAGCAGCGTTTCCTGAAGACTGCGTGCCTTTTTGCTGATGGCAAACAACGACCTCAGTTTTCCCAAGGCCGATACCTTCGGATCAAACGCATGGGCAAATTGCGGATCATCCATAAGCGCAATCAGCGCATCGGTAAGGGCTGCAAATTCAAGATCATGATCGGTGACAAAACCTGCAAAGCGTTCCGGCGCGGCAACGGTGACCCGATGCCCCTTTTGGATCAGCCCACGGCCAAGCGCGACAAAGGGCTGCACATCGCCGCGTGTCCCATAGGTCATCAGCATGACATGCATGGTATGTCCTTTCCGCCGTCACAATTGAGGCCAAAGAAACCGATTAACCTTCTTTGCTATCCCGGTCGTTGCCAAGGAAGCTTCGTGTCTGTTCAATCGCTTCGCGGAGACCAACACGCTGGACCTCGACATCTTCGGGGAAGGCACCGAGAAGCCTTGATGGCATGCGGTTATCAAGCAACACAAACACACCGCGATCTTCGGCGCGCCGCACCAGGCGGCCAAAGGCCTGCTTCATGCGCAATCGTGTCAGCATGTCGTCATAGCGCGCACCGTGGAACGCCGATTTTCGTGCGCGATGCAGGATATCGGGCCGGGGCCATGGCACGCGGTCAAAGACGATCAGGCGCAAGGAATCACCCGGCACATCCACCCCGTCACGCACCGCATCGGTGCCGAGCAGGCAGGCATCGCGCTCCACCCGGAAAATGTCAATCAGCGTCGAGACATCCATGCCATCAATATGCTGGGCCAGAAGTTGCAGACCCGCTTCATCCATCGGCCCGGTCAGGCGCTCATACACCGCCCGCAGCCGGTTGATCGCGGTAAACAGGCCAAGTGCGCCACCGCCGGATGCCAAAAACAGTTCGCGATAGGCCGCGGCAACATGGTCCGGGTTATCCCGGCCAAGGTCATTGACGATAAAGACGCGGGTTTGTTCGCGGTAGTTATACGGGCTTTTCATTGCCGCCCGGATGGCTGGAAGCGGCATGTGCGCGGCCCCCGTACGATCCTCGGCCACGGCCCAGTCGAATTCTTCGTCGCCTGTGCCATCCCGCAGGGTCGCGGATGTCACCACCATGCCGTGCGCGGTGGGGGCAAGCGATGTGGTCAGTGGGATGGTCGGGTCAAGGTAATGGCGATGCATGCCGACATCAAAATCGCGGCCAAACTGGCGTTCAATCGCAAACCAGTCGACAAAGGTTTTCGGTGTTTCCTCGACCAATGACGCCAGCATTTCACGCCACGCACCAACCTGCATGATCGCACGGCGTTCAAGCGATCTGATGGCGGCATCAAGGCGCTGGCGTTCGGCACTGTCGAGCTCGTCAGCCTTTTCGTCCAACATATGGGCGATGATCTTGATCAGCGATTTGGCCGGTTTTTCCATGGCCTCCAGCGCGCGATCGAGATCGGCGGCACTGGCCAGAACCTCGTTCAAGGCCGGTTTGCAATCGGTTTCGATCGAATATCCCCGATCCCCCTCGGCGGAGCGTGCCATCACCTGTGCCCGGACATGGGCCAAAAAGACCTCCGCCGGGCCCTTGGCATGTTGTGATCCATCATGAATGCGCGATAGCCAACCCTGTTCGGGCAGGCATTGGGCCGCGACAATCACGGCATTGACGGCATCACGCAGTTCGTCGCGGTCCAGAATAAGCGTTTCAAGGCGCTGTTTCAGGCCGCGTGCGCGCGATGATCCCTTTTGCTCTGCGCCCAGAAGCCAACGACGGAGTTCCTGCCCCTCCATCCCGGTCAGGTGCGATGAAAATGCCTTATCAGCCGCATCAAAAAGATGATGGCCTTCGTCAAACACATAACGTGTCGGCATGGAGGCATCATCAAGACCGCCCAGGGCCGCCTGCACCATGACAAGCGCATGGTTGGCCACCACGATCTCGGCCGAGCGGGCGCGCCGCACGGTCTTTTCGACAAAGCATTTCGAATAATGCGGGCAGGCGGCATAGATGCATTCGCCGCGCTGATCGGCCAATGCGCCGGTGAACCGGTTGCCGAGCAATTCGGTCAGCCAGGCCGGGAAATCACCGCCGACCATATCTCCATCACGGGTATGCGACGCCCACCGCGCAATCAGGCCAAGTGGCGTTGCCTGATGCGGTTGTTGATTAAGCGGGCGTTGGGCTTCCTCGAAATTCAGCAGGCAGAAATAGTTTTCCCGTCCCTTGCGCACCACGGCCTTCAGGCGCTTGTCCTTGGGGTCGTTATACAGGCGATCAAGTTCCTGATCGATCTGGCGTTGCAGGTTACGGGTATAGGTCGAAATCCACACCGCACCGTCATTCTTCTGGGCCCAAAGCGAGGCCGGGGCGACATACCCCAGTGTCTTGCCGGTCCCCGTTCCGGCCTCGGCCAAAACAATGTTTGGCGCACCGTCATGCAAACGCGGGCCAAAGGCGGAGCAAACCGATGACGCATAATCGGCCTGTTGCGGGCGTTCTTCCGCGCCTTCGCCCAGAAGTTCCTTGAGGCGTTTACGGGCATCCTTGGGATCAACCGGGTAGTTGGCAGGCGGCGGCGGCGGGGCATGTTCGGCCCATTCGCCAAGCTTTTTCCAGACTTTCAGGCCTTCATATACCGCATAACGATGCGGGCCATCGCCATCCGCCCCAAGGGCCGCCAGAACCGAAACACCCCACGGCCAGTGGCCGCGCGCCATCGGCCATGCAACCGAAAGTGCTGGCCCACGTTTGTTGCGATGAAGGGTGGCCAGTTCCTGCAAAAGCCGTTTCATGGCTTCTGCCAATGCCTCTGCCTGACCAATCAGGTCATCGGCCGGTTTCTGGCCGGTGGCAAGCGCTATGCCGCGCGGGGTCGGTACGCAAAATTGTG
The DNA here is from genome assembly GCF_001618185.1 of Thalassospira sp. MCCC 1A02898. NCBI lineage: Bacteria > Pseudomonadati > Pseudomonadota > Alphaproteobacteria > Rhodospirillales > Thalassospiraceae > Thalassospira > Thalassospira sp. MCCC 1A02898. The sequence goes on from NZ_LPXK01000009.1 coordinate 360,308, forward strand.
CCGGGCGGACAAAGGCAAAAAGCTCCAGCAGGTCATGGGCCGGAAACGGATCGGATTTCAGCCGCCTTGCACAGGCCGGGGTATGGACCAGAATGGGGCGTGATGATCGCGCGCGCTTGGCCGCGGCCCCGTGCGGGAGTTCCTCGATCTCGCCATCGGGCGATAAAAACACGGCATGACGCAATCCAACGACCATGACAGGTGCGTTGGGCGGCATGAAACGCGGTTGGGACTCTTCGGAACGATCATCGAACATTTGGGGCACTATAAGCAGACAGTGACAGTGGCGCCACCGGGGAAATTGACCTATCTTCGAATTTATAAAGCAAACACCCAAACACAAGAAGACGGACCACAATGGCAGTCCCCAATACCCGCAATCAGCATTTCTGGCGCGATGACGCGATGCCGTTTGTCGAATTGCGGCGCGTGGCGGACGGGCATGCTGTTTGTTACGAACGTCACAGCCACGATACCTTTTCCATCGGCACGGTGAAGGGCGGTCACAGCACCTATTGGAACCGCGGAAAAATCCATGAAACGCAGGCCGGGTCAGTGGTGATCCTCAATCCTGAGGACGTTCATGGTTGCAACCCGGTCAAGGGGGCGGACTGGGTCTATGACATGCTGTTTGTCGACCCGGACTGGCTTCTGGATTTGCAGATTGAAATGGATGCCGATGCGGCCGGAAAGTTCGCGATGTTTTCCGACACGCTCAGCCACGATCCGCATCTGTATGACGGCTTGATTGATCTTGCCGATATGCTGGCCAATCCGGATGTCGATATTCTTGGCAAGGAAACGGCACTGGTGTCGTTCTTTGGTGATCTGCATGTGCAGCTTGACCGGCGCGGTGTGCTGGGAGGCTGCGAATTGCGCACCAACGGTGCGGTCCATGATCGCAAGATGGCCCGGGTGGGCGAGTATATCCGGGCCCATTATGCCGAAAATATCAGTCTGGATGATCTGGCGGTACTGGTTGGCTATTCCCGGTCCTATCTGGTGCGGGCGTTTAAAAAGACTTTTGGCATGACGCCTTATGCTTATCTGATCAATTGCCGGGTGCAGCGCGCGCGCCATGCGCTTAGGCGTGGGGAAAAGATCGTTGATGTCGCGCTTGAAACCGGCTTTGCCGATCAGGCGCATTTCCAGCGGATTTTCAAACGTCTGATGGCGGCAACGCCACGGCAATATGCCCGGGCGCAGGCGGCGTAGGTTGAGAGCTGTGGATGCCCGCCGTCGCGGGCATGACGACAATTAAGGTACGTCATCCCCGTGAAGGCGGGGATCTCGTGCCGCCAGATCCGAAAGTGGTTCGGCGCACTTAACCCAAAACCAGATAAGCGGCACTGGCGATCAGCAACACCGCCATCGCCCGGTTGAATGCGCGGATGCGGGATGGTTCGCCCAGAAAACGCGACAGGAACGCGCCGGCATAGGCCCAGCACGCGACCGAGGCAAAACAGACAACAAAGTAGATGGCGGTGAATTCCCAGATCAGGGTTGGCGCGCCGGAGGCGGCATAGGCGCCCATCCCGGCGATGGATGCCAGCCAGGCCTTTGGGTTGAGCCATTGCATGACGGCCCCGGTGATGGCTTTGGGACCGGATGCGGCATCGCCCTTGCCAAGTTCGCCGTTTGACGTTGCCAGTTTCCAGGCCATGAACAGCAAGAACGCCACCCCGGCCCACTGAATGACAGTGGTCAGTTGCGGGAAGGCTTCAAGCATTTCATGCAGGCCAAGCCCGATCAAAAGCAGCAAAAGGCAAAATCCCGCGGTCGCGCCAAAGACAAGGCGAAGGGACGGGCGAAAGCCATATTGCACCCCAGAACTCAGCACCAGAATATTGACCGGTCCCGGTGTGATGGAGGCCGCCAAGGCAAAGGCGGCCATGGAAAGATACAGGCTGAGTGTTGCGCTAAAGCCGGACATCTTGGTGTTCCTCGCACGGTGTGTTTTTTGTTGTTGATCAACATGCGCTGTCTGGCGGCGCGTTTATTGAACAAAATTGACCTGCGCGAAGGTGATTGCGGCTTTGGGCATAAAAAAAACGCAACCGGATGTGGAGCCGGTTGCGTTGCGTGCTGTCGATATCCGTGTCCCGGTTGGTGTGCCGGAACCGGTGTCAGATCAGCTTGCCGTCAGATCCATCAGAAGCGATGCACAGCGCTGAGCGATCTCGTTGTTGGGTTCGTCACTGCCCGGCATGGTTGCCCAGCCTTTTGCAATCACGAAATCGTCGCGCTTGTAAGAGCTTTCAGCCTTAAGGGCCGTAAGTTCCGCCGTCTGATTGTTGGGCGAAAGCATTTTGAACTGGGCGACACATACCGGTGCCATTGCCGAGATCGTTGCTTCCTTGCCGCTTGCATCGGCCATTTCCTGCGCAGTGCCTCCAGACACCACCGAGCCGGTGCTAAAACCGACAATGGTGATCAGTGCGGCGCCGATAATGCCGCCCCAAATTCCGGGCTTTGTCCATGCAGGGATTTCGATAGCCATAAATAAAATTCCTTTTAATCAGGCCGTGAAAAGTATTTTTCGCGGCTCTGTTGGATCAAAGGAAAACATTGATGATGTAATATTACAATTGATTTATTTTTAAATATTTAAATCAAAGGTGGATTTTCTGAAGGGGAGCGGTTTTATTTTTCGATATTTCGAAGAATTATTTCGTGCTTCAACCGGAAAACATGTTCGACAAACCAGTTGCCCCACCGGCAATCATGGCATAGCGCGCCGCCTTGCCAATTGTCACCAGAATGATGAAGGGCAGAAGGCGCACCCGCATGACCCCGGCAAACAGCGTGAGCGGATCACCAATAATCGGAAGCCATGAAAGCAGTAATGACCACAGCCCGTATTTGCCGAACCAGCGCGATGCACGATCCAGTGCCTCGGCGGAGACGGGGAACCAGCGCTTGTGCTTGAAATGCTCGGCATAAAGGCCAAGCCACCAGTTGATCAGCGACCCCAGAACATTCCCCACCGTGGCAACCAGCACCAACAACCATATGGCATGATCGCCGGACGCAATGAGGGCTGCCAACGCCGCCTCGGACGTGCCGGGCAGGATCGTTGCCGAAGTCAGGGCGGAAAGGAAAAGGGCGAAAAGCACGTTTGAAAGCCAGTCAGATCAAGTCAGGCGTTATGATTTGAGGCTGAATTTACGGACATCGAGCGGCTGTGCAAGCACTTCATCCTTACTCTCGCCAAAGGCCTGTAGGTAGGGCATCTCGAAATGCCGGGCGAGGTCTTCTTCCGAGCGCCAGTTCTCATACGCCAACCAGAGGGCGGGATCGTCATTGGACTGGTGCATGTCATAGCTGATGCAGCCTTCCTCGGCCCGCGATGGTTCCACCAATGCCAAAAGCCGTTTGCCAAGTTCTTCTTCCATGCCGGGTTTGGCGCGTGCGGTGGCAACAACGGTAAGCTGCTTGGACATTTCGGTTTCCTGTCATTTTGATTGTTTGGCTTTTGGCTAGGCTCAGGACCTATTAATTTGGTTCGAATGGTTAACCGGATTTGTGCGGATACGCGAAGTAAAACCGCGGGAAGATATACATCTTTCAAGGTTTTACGACAAAGTAGCCCGTGCAAATCCGGTTAATCCGAAGGACAGAGGTTATATTTGCAAACTCTCGCGTCAAATCCCTTGGCCGGGATGCCAGCCCGACCTGCGGGCTTTTCCTTGGATTTCACAAATATAACCTCTGCCATTCAAATCAAATTAATAGGTCCTGAGCCTAGATCATCACCAACCACAGTGCAGGACAAATCTTTGTTTCACAAGCAGGCAGAGAACAGAAAAAGGCCCGGTGCGGGGGACACCGGGCCTGGAATTGCTGGTCAGCAGTTTGGGGGGAGCTGACCAGCAGGGGGGAGACGAAAATTAGGCGATGGTCGTGGTGACATCGACATTGCCGCGAATTGCGTTGGAATAGGGGCAAATGGTGTGCGCCGTTTCAACAAGCTTCTCTGCATCGGCCTTGTCGAGACCCGGCAGCGATACCGTGAGTTCGACGGCGATGCCAAAGCCGCCTGCTTCGCGCGGACCGATACCGACTTCAGCCGAAACCCCGACGTCATTTGGCACCTTGATCTTGGTCTGGCCGCTGGCAGCCTTCATGGCGCCGATAAAGCAGGCCGAGTAGCCCATGGCAAAAAGCTGTTCCGGGTTATGACCGTCACCGCCAGCACCGCCGAGTTCCTTTGGCGTGGACAGCTTTACATCAAGCGATCCATCGTCAGTCGAAGCGCGGCCATCGCGGCCACCGGTTGCAGAAGCGAGTGCGGTGTATTTGACATCAACAGACATGGTTTTCATCCTTTGTTTGAACATTGGTTCGGTTGGTGATTACCCGGCTGTTACGGACCAAGATCCTTCATATGTCGCCGGGGGCGGGCAGGTGCAACCGCACCTACCCGAAAGAGTGTTAAAGTTTGGGGACAATTCCCCTGTATTCGTCGTGTTATTCGCCGTGCAGGGCGGTGCGGAGATACTGACCGGCCTGGGCAATTGCACCTTTGGCAGCCGGGGTATCGGCAAGGGCATTGAGCATGACAAAGTCATGGATCGTGCCGTTGTAACGCGTGACGGTGACATCAACGCCAGCCTGGCTCAGTTTGCGGGCATATGCTTCGCCTTCATCCCGCAGCACGTCGTTTTCCGCAGTAATCACAAGTGCCGGGGCCTGACCGGCAAGCTGATCGGCACTTGCATGGATCGGTGTGATTTTCGGGTCAGTACGATCAACGCCTTCGGGCAGGTACTGGTTCCAGAACCATTCCATCGCAGGCTCGGTCAACCACGGGCCATTGGCAAATTCGGTATATGATCCGTTGTCAAAATCGGCATCCGTCACTGGATAGAACAAGACCTGTGCGGTGATTTCCGGACCTTTGCGTTCCTGGGCCAGAAGCGAGACCACAGCGGTCATGTTGCCCCCGACACTGTCACCGGCAATTGCCAGACGGGTCGGATCAATATTGAGCTGTTCAGCATGTTCAGCCACATATTTGGTCACTGCGTAATCCTGCTCAATCGCGATCGGGTAGCGCGCCTCGGGGGAGCGTTCGTAATCGACAAACACCAGGGCCGCATTGGCACGAACAGAGAGTTCACGGACCAGACGATCATGGGTGCCGGTATCGCCCATCACCCAGCCTGCGCCATGGAAATAAACAATCACAGGAAGGCGATCAGTATTGCCCGCCGGGCGGATGATGCGGACCTTGGAGGCACCCGTCGGGCCAACACCAAAGACGGTGTCAGTGATATCAACGGCCGGTTTGGCAACGTCGCCGGACTGTGCGCCAGCCAGAACGTTGCGGGCCTCAGCCGGGGTCAGGGTGTAGATCGCCGGGCCGCCGGATGCGGAAAGGACATCAATGAATTCCTGTGTGGTGTTTTCAAGAACCGGCTCTGCGAAGGCTGCGGTGCTGGTCAGGGAGGTCGACATTGCCAGTGCGCCAGTGAAGAGTGCGCCAGAGAAGACAGCAGCAGCAACTTTTGAATTGAATGGGCTCATGGGTCTGATCCTTTAAGTGGGCCGTCCGTGATGTTTGATGGGCGGCGTTGCGTTTTGTTGAGTTATGTATCGCACACAATTAAATCGTGCGCGATATAAAAATGAGAAACCCAGTCATGCAATAAAATCGCTTGTTATTTAATCGCGTGCGATTTAATTTACTTGGCTTCGAAAATTTCAGGCCCAAGGTGTTTTGAGAAGACGGACATCGCCGGTGGGTATGGAAGTCGCAGAATTCTGCACAATGCGATGTCTCTTTGCCCCATATTAAAGGACCAGACCAATGGACAACTCATCCAAAGATGACCTGCTTCAGCTTGAAAAGTTTCTGTGCTTTTCGATCTATTCAGCCGGTCATGCCTTTAACCGGGTCTATAAGCCGCTGCTGGATAATCTGGGGCTGACCTATCCGCAATATCTGGTGATGGTGACCCTGTGGCAGGAAGATAACCAGTCTGTGCGGAGCATTGGCTCGAAGCTGTATCTGGAATCAAGTACGCTGACACCGTTGCTCAAACGTCTTGAAGCCAACGGGCTTGTCAGCCGCAAGCGCGACCCTGAGGACGAGCGATCTGTGCGCGTCAGCCTGACCGAGGCCGGAAAAGATCTGCGCAACAAGGCAGAAGAAGTTCCGCCCTGCATTCTTGACGCCACCGGACTTGATATCGAGACCGCCAAACGCCTGAACCGCGATTTGCGGACCATGCGCGATCAGATGGAGGCCGGCGGTCAGAAGGTTTGATCGCGGTTAGTTCACCTGCTGTTTGCGATCCCGGTGATAGGTCAGCGCCCAGCCAAGCGCGGTTTTGATCGCCGGTTCAGGCAAGGGTCGATCCAGCGGCAGGATAATGGCGCGATTGCCTTCGGTCGCCAGATCGGCCGAGAGCAGGCTGCGCGTGCGGTCTATCAGGTCGGTCTTGCAATCGAAAAAGATCATGACCTGATCAGGTGTTTTGGCTTTCCAGTCGGCACGAATGGTGATGCCCGATCCGGATTTGGGCCGCCAGGCCGGTTCGCCCCACTTCAGGCTTTCGGTGATCGCGCCAACCCCGTCAATTTCGCCCGCCAGTTCAAGGATCCAGTCGCGGATCGACATCAATGCCCGCCGGGCGTGCGCCGGGCAGGCATTGAATTTTGCCGCAACATCCGTGCTTGCGAAATCGCCAGACCCCATCACATGCCCGCAGCGCTCAGATTGCCAAGGGACTGGATCAGAAGCCAGACACCACAGATCGCAAGAGTGATGTGCTGCATGACCATGGCCGGTGCGATGATGCGTTTGGATCGGGTCAGGGTGCCGATGGCATGTAAAATCCGGCTTGCGATCAGAATGGCAGCCACCACCCAGATGATGGTCGATGTTGCCAGGATCGCCTCGATGGCAAGGATCAGCAGAATGCAAAGCGGGGCATTTTCAACGAAATTGCCATGCGCGCGAATGCGCCGGCGCAGGGTGTTGTCATCGCCATCCCCGCTCAGCACATTAAGCTGGGCGCGCCGGATCGAAACCATCAGGCTGAGCACGGTCAGCATCAAAACAAATACAGCGGTGATAAAGATGGTTACGGGCAGCGGCAGCATGTCAATATTCCCGGCTTGTGAAGGGGATTGTGAAACTATGTTCGAATTCAATCACTGAACGCAGTTTGGATCAAACAAAAGGACGACACCAATCATGGTGCCGTCCGATGTGTCATGTGCCGAAAGGTGCATTCACGTCCTAGATGTTACGCAGTCGATCAAGGAAGTTTTTGACCTGTGCGTCAAGATTGCGGGCTTCTTCGGCCAGTTGGGTTGCGCCGGCCTGCACGTTCGAGGCTGCTTCGCCGGTTTCCTGGGACGTGTTGCGAACAATCCCGATAGAGGACGAAACTTCGTTGGTGCCCGCCGCCGCCTGTTGAACGTTACTTGAAATTTCGGCGGTGGCAGCCCCTTGTTCCTCGACTGCGGATGCAATGGCGGTGGCGATTTCGTTGATGTTGGAAATGGTTTCGGTCACCCGTTCAATCGCACCAACGGTATTTTGCGTTTCGGACTGGATGGAGCCAATCTGTTGGGCGATGTCTTCGGTCGCCTTGGCGGTCTGGTTGGCAAGGTTTTTAACTTCCTGTGCGACCACGGCAAAGCCTTTGCCAGCCTCGCCAGCACGGGCTGCCTCGATGGTGGCATTCAATGCGAGAAGGTTGGTCTGGGCGGCAATGTCATTGATCAGGTTAACCACTTCGCCAATGCGGTCTGCCGCCTCGGCCAGGCCGGTAACCATGGCGTTGGCACGTGAAGCTTCTTCGACAGCAGTGTTGGAGATGTCAGATGACTTTGCCACCTGGGAGCTGATTTCCTGAATGGAGGCAGACAGTTCCTCGGTCGCAGACGCCACGGTCTGAACGTTGGCACTTGCCTCGTCCGCGGCAGCGGCAACAACAACAGCCTGTTCGGAGCTTTCATCCGCAGCACGCCGCATTTGCCGGGACACTTGTTCCATGTTTCCGGCCTTGTCAGACACATTGACAACGATCGAGCCGACTGATTTTTCAAACTCGTCGGCCATCTGCAAGCGTGTACGATTGCGTTCGTCGCTGGCGCGCTGTTCGGCTTGAAGCTTTTCACGTTCGGCCATCTGCATGCGCGCGGAGGCCTCCTTGAAAGCTTCAAGCGCCTTGGCAATTGCCCCGATCTCGTCATCGCGTTTGAGGTAGGGCACCGTAATGTCAAACTCACCCTTCTGAAGGTGATCAATCACACTGGTCACCCGCGTCATCGGGCGCGCGACCAGTGTTCTGGTCGACAAAAGAACCACGGCAATGACAATGGCCAACAGGATGACACCCCCGATCAGGGTGATATTGCGCAGATTGTCTGCCGGGGCAAAGACGGTCGCCAGCGGCACATTGACGACAACGCCCCATTTGTTGGGGTATCCGGCAATCTCGACCGGGACAATCATGTGCATGGTTGTGTCATCATCAATCCGCATCGGATCGCCCGATTGCATGGTTTTGAGGATGGCCGCATGGATCGGGTTGTTGCCATCAAGGGTGGTGCCACGGATTTCCGGATCTTCGTGGGCAACCCAGGTTCCTTGGGCGGAGACAAGATTGACCGTGCCGGTGCCAAACGGTGTCAATTCGGCAAAGCGTTCTGACAGGGCATTGAGTTCAAGATCAACGCCCAGCACACCCAGAAAATCACCGTTCGGGTTTTGCACCGGATAGACAAAGGATGTCAGAACAACGTCGCGGCCCTGAATGTCATAGGTGATGGCATCAGTAACATAGGGCTGATTGGTGTCACGCGGGGTGGTGTAATACTCATTGACCTCGGGATTGTCGAGGCCAGTCAGGTGATAGGGGGTAATGCCGTCACCGAAATTATAATAATAAGTGACGTATTTGCCGCTGCCATCGCCGAATGGCTCACCCTCGTTTACGTAGTCGGCATCCTTGCCATCAAGGGCATCGGTTTCAAAGCCCGCCCATGCGCCGGCAAGTGTCGGATTGTCGATCAGTGTCCGACTGAGAATTTCGTTATATGCCGCGCGATCAACGCCGCCTTTTTCGCGGATCGCGCGAAAGGCCCCGGCCAGATTTTTTGCGACCAACATCCCGCCATTCAGAACACTACCAGCCTGCTCTGCGTGATGGTTTGCAACGCCACGTGCTTCGCCGACGGTCAGTTCCTCGGTGGTCTGGCTTGTTTGAACGGTTTGAAGAGATATGCCTGCAATCAGGCAGAGCGCGATGGTTACTGCACTGACAAGAGTCAGCTTCGCGCCAAGGGACAGGGACGAAAAGTTCATACAGTCATCCTTCCGACCTATGCTTTCGTTTGAAAGATCGCAATTGAGTAATAGGCCAGCCAAGTCAATGGCTTGGCAGTGCAATAAGGCACGGCATATTAGGCGATTACTCTAAGGTATAATACTTGGAAAGGGAAGCTGTCTGAATATGTAGTTTTTGTTATTAAAATCGTTTGGTTTTTCCGATTGTCGGCGCAAACACTTCTTCGGCGGGGACAGGTTTGCCAAAAAGGAATCCTTGCAGCTTGATGCCCGGCACATCGCGCAGGAAGTCATACTGCGCCTTGGTTTCAACGCCTTCCGCTGTGACCGACAGGCCCAACGCACCAGCCATTGCCAGCATTGCGTTGATCAGGGCCACGTCATCACTGTTGCCCGGTACTCCGCTTACAAAGGCACGGTCGATCTTGATGCGGCTGATCGGCAGGCTTTTGATCGACCGCAGGCATGAATAGCCGGTGCCGAAATCGTCAATCGCCAGTGAAACACCCACTTCCCGCAGGTCGTGCAGGGTCTGGATCATGCTGACTTCGTCCTGGATCATGCTTTCGGTGACTTCGATTTCAAGATCTTCGGCCGGGAGGCCGGAAATCGCCAGTTCATGGGCGATGCTGTCGGCGAAACCGGGCTGTTGCATCTGGCGGACCGACACATTGACGGCCATGCGAAGTTTCTGGCCATATTCATCCTGCCAGCGACGGGCCTGATGGCACGCTTCGCGGATCACCCAGCTGCCAATTTCAAGGATAAGCCCGCTTTTCTCGGCAATCGGGATGATTTCATGTGGCCCGACAAGCCCGTGGACCGGGTGTTTCCAGCGCAGCAACGCTTCGACACCGACCATGTCACCGGTTTTGCCATCAATCTGTGGCTGGTAATGCAGGACCAGTTCTTCGTTTTCAAGCCCGCGGCGCAATTCAAGGGAGCGCGTCATGTAATGGGCGGCATTGGCCGTCATTTCCGGCTCATAGAGGGCAAAGGTCCTGCGGCCGCGATCCTTGGCGGCATACATCGCGGTATCGGCAAGCCGGATCAGATCATGCGACGATCGGCCATGCACCGGATAGAGTGAAATGCCCAAACTCGCCCCGATATTCATTTCGTGGCCACGGATATAGAACGGGCGTTGCAGTTCCTGAATGATCTTTTGCGCCAGATTTGCGGCGGCTGTTTCGTTGGGGATGTTTTCGCGAATGATCAGGAATTCATCGCCGCCCAGACGCGATATGGTGTCAGTGCGTTCGGTAATGCCCTTGATCCGGGTTGCGGCAATCAGAATGACCTGATCGCCGGCGGCATGGCCAAGTGTGTCATTGATCGTCTTGAAATCATCGATATCAAGAAACAGGCAGGCGACCATCATGCCGCTGGGTTCGCAACGTTCGATCGCGCGGTTCAGGCGGTCAGTTGCAAGCAGCCGGTTGGGCAGGCTGGTTAGTCCGTCATATTGGGCAAGGTAATGCAATTCCTGTTCGGCCTGCCGGATTGCAGTCCGGTCAGAGACAATCATCACATAGTGGGTGAGCTCGTGCTCTTCGTTTTCGACGGCAATAACCTGCAGGGACAGCGATATCGGGCCACGACTGGCGTTGTGGGTATCAAGATCGCGATGCCATTGGCGGCGGGCCCCCGGCCCGGAAAACAGTTCCTGAAAGAATTCGGCGGGATGTTCGTTGGCAGAAAGAAAATAGGGCGGCTTTTGCAGCGTGTTTTCTTCGGTCTCGCCCGTGATCCGGTAATAGGCGTTGTTGGCGTTGGTAACATTGAGGTCCGGATCAAGAATAAGAATGCCGTCCTGGGTGGTTTCAAACACCGTCATGGCTTCGCGCAGCTTGTCCTGCGTCAGGCGTTGATCGGTGATGTCCTGCATCATGCCGATGATGCGTTGTGACCCTTTGCGATCATCGCCAAAGGACTTGCCGCGGGCCCGCAGCCAGCGATAGTTCTGATCCTTGTCCAGACTGCGAAAGACAACGTCATAAAAATCGCCATGGGCAACCGCATAGGCAAAGGCCTTGCGCACCATGTCACGGTCTTCTGTTGCGACCCGTTCAAGAAAGGCATCCCAGCTTTCGGTGACGATTTCGGCATTCTGATTAAGATCGGCATTGCCAAGCCCGGTGGAGTGCATTTGCCGGGTCAGGACATCAATTTCCCAGCAACTCATCTGTGCCGCCGTCATGGCAAGCGACAGGCGGTGCTGGCTTTCCGACAGGGCCAGTTCGGCTGTGCGGCGTTCCAGCGCCATCTGGATCGTGGCATGCAGTTCACGGTCTGAAAACGGTTTGATCAGATAGCCATAGGGACGGGTTTTTTGCGCACGCGCCAGTGTCGCGTCTTCTGAGTGGGCCGAAAGATAGATGACCGGGATCATCAGGTGCGGCGGGATGCCGGCCGCCGTTTCAATGCCGTCAATATCGCCTTCGATGCGGATATCCATCAGGATGATGTCAGGTGGATCTTCATTGATGGCAGCAAGGGCGTCACTGCCGCGCGTATGTGCGCTGGTGCGCTGGTAACCCAGCTTTTCAAGCTGCTTGCGCAAATGAAGGGCGATAACACGTTCGTCCTCGACAATCATGACATGGACTGAATGTGGCATCCCGATCACTTCCCTATTTTGAAGTTGATGACAAAGGTGGTTTCGCCATTGGTCGTGATATCAAGCGTGCCACCAATCTGGTCGGCCAGCAGTTCAATCAGTTGTAGGCCAAGCCCGTCACTCGTGCCCGGGGTAAAGTCATCGGGCATGCCACGCCCGTTATCAGATACCCGCAAGGTCACAACTTCCTGGTCATTCATCTGGGTCGATACCGTAATCTGACCTTTTGCACCGTCGGGGAAACCGTGTTTCAGCGCATTGGTGATCAGTTCGTTGGCAATCAGTCCGTAGGGCACGGCCTGATCGATGGTGAGTTCGACATGGGCCAGATTGCTTTTGACCTGTACCCGGCTGATATCGACATTGAATGTCGCCAGAAGCGACGAAATAAGGCTTTCGCAGAAATCGGCGAAATTCACCTTGGCGATGTCTTCGCTTTGATACAGCGACTGGTGAATTTGCGCCATCGACCGGACGCGATTGCAGCTGTCGATCAGGGCTTCGCGTGCCTGTATGTCAATGACCGAGGATGTCTGCATATCGAGCAAACTATGAATGATCTGCAGATTGTTTTTCACCCGGTGATGGACTTCGGAAAGCAGGGTTTCCTTTTCACGAAGCGATCGTGCGATCTGTTCTTCGCGATGTTTGCGTTCGGAAATGTCGGAAATGGCCGCAAGGATCTGATGCTTTTCACCGTCAGAGATCGGGTTCAGGCCGATTTCAACCGGGAACTCGCTGCCATCCTTGCGCAAGGCATAAAGATCGCGGCCAGCCCCCATCGGGCGGGGATTGGGCTTCTCGGAATAGGATCGGCGCAAACGCGGGTGTCCGGTACGGAAACGTTCGGGGACCAGCATTTCAATCGGCTGGCCCAGCAGTTCATCGCGCGCATAGCCGAAAATGATTTCGGTCTGGGCGTTCACCATTTCCATGGTGCCATCCGCACTGATCAGGATCATGGCATTTGGCGCGTATTCAACAACGCGTTCAAATCTTTGATCCGGACTTTTCGTCGGAAAGGCGTTTTCGGTGATGTGCTCACCGGTCTCTCCAAACGACATCAACACACTCCAATCATCGTGTTTGTTTCGTCGATCGGGTTTGCCTTCGCTTGCGGACGATCAATAGTATTAAATTAAACTAATAGTGTATCGCAGCATAAACATATGGATTTGCAATGAAAGATCATCGCAAGTTAAGCGTGCTTCCCGTCTGTCGGATATTTGTCGGCAGGTGGCTAAAGTCAACTACACTTAGGTGTAGCCGCTAAGGTGGCTTTACAAGCAACCGCCTGCAGATAAATATCGGCGATTGGCCCGGTAATTCCGCGATTATTTGGCAGCCATGCGCAACAGGTGCTTGATCTTGGCCCGAAGTGGGGTATAGCTTCGCGCAAACATGCGATCAGCGTGATACGTATATTTCCCGAGAATTTAACGATCCAACTGACAAACAAGGTTTCAAAAATGACAGCCGATCTTCGAGATGCCGCACTTAACAGCAACGTCTGGGCTTTTCAGGAAGCCAGCAAGCTGGTCAAGCGGTATAAACAGAAGGCGCCTGAAAAGGGCTATGTCCTTTTTGAAACCGGTTATGGTCCGTCGGGTCTGCCGCATATCGGCACCTTTGGCGAAGTTGCGCGTACGACCTATGTCCGTCGCGCGTTCGAAACCATGTGCGATATCCCGACCAAACTGTTCTGCTTCTCCGATGACATGGACGGGCTTCGCAAGGTGCCCGACAACATCCCGAACAAGGATATGGTTGCCCAGCATCTTGGCAAGGCCCTGACCAGCGTTCCGGACCCGTTTGGCACCCATGAAAGCTTTGCCCATCACAACAATGCCAAGCTGCGTGAATTCCTTGATGGTTTCGGGTTCGAGTATGAATTCAAATCATCGACCGAATGTTATCGTTCCGGCATGTTTGACGAGGCCCTTCTGCGTCTTCTGGAACGTTATGACGCGATCCAGAAAATCATGTTGCCGACCCTTGGTGAAGAACGCCGTGCGACCTATAGCCCGTTCATGCCGGTCGAGCCGGGCACCAACAAGGTCCTGATGGCCAAGGTGACCGAGCTTAAGCCTGAGAGCGGCAGCATCGTTTACGAACATCCGGAAACCGGTGATCTGGTCGAAACGCTGGTGACGGGCGGCAATTGCAAACTGCAATGGAAGCCGGACTGGGCGATGCGCTGGTATGCGCTGGGCGTCGATTATGAAATGGCCGGTAAAGACCTTATTCCGTCGGTCGAGCTTGGCAACAAGATCGTCAAGGCACTTGGCGGCACCCCGCCGGAAGGCTTCAACTACGAGCTGTTCCTTGATGAGAACGCCCAGAAGATTTCCAAATCCAAGGGTAATGGTCTTTCGATGGAAGACTGGCTGAAATATGCGCCGGAAGACAGCCTGTCGCTGTTCATGTTCCAGAAGCCGAAAACCGCAAAGCGTCTGTATTTCGACGTCATCCCGAAAACCGTGGATGAGTACCTGACCTTTGCCGAAAAGCTTAAAACCGAAACCGATCCGGAAAAGATCCTGCAGAACCCGGCCTGGCACATTCATGCCGGGACCGCACCGGATCGCGAAATTCCGTTATCGTTCGGCATTCTTCTGAACCTTGTTTCGGTCTGCAATACGGATGATCGCGATCTGCTGTGGAAGTTCATTTCGCGTTACGCCACCGGTGCAACCCCGGAAACCTCGCCGTATCTTGATAAGCTGGTCGGTTATGCGATCAACTATTACAGCGACTTCGTCAAACCGACCAAGTCGTACCGCGCCCCGACCGAAGCGGAAAAAGCAGCCCTTCAGGATCTGCGCGATACGCTGGCTAAAATTGCACCGGGCACCGATCCGTCCGACATCCAGACCGAAGTTTTCACCGTGGGCAAAAACCACAATTACGAAAACCTGCGCGACTGGTTCAAGACGCTTTATGAAGTGCTTCTGGGGCAGGAACAGGGCCCGCGTATGGGCTCCTTCATCGCCCTTTATGGCCTTGATGAAAGTGTTGCCCTGATCGACCGTGCGCTGGCGGGTGAAGACCTTTCTTCCTGATATCAGATTGGTGATGATCAAAAAGCCCCGCATTGTGTGACGCGGGGCTTTTCTTTTGGACGGCGTTATCAGTTTTCGGTTTGGGGCTTTTCCATATCTTTGAGGGCCTTGGTCGCCTCGTCGATACTGTTTTGCAAGGCTTCTGGGTCAATGGGGTCAAACCCCTTTGCGATCTCTGCATGAAGCAGCTCTTTTGCCGCCAGCATGACGGCAGTGTTTGCTGCGGCATATTGCTCTGCCGTCAGTGCGCCATTCATGTGCGCAAAGCAGTTATAAGACCGGGCATCCCGGTAAAACTGTACGGCGGATGTTCTACGTAAAAGCGGTGTAATGCTTTCTGCGACGGCACGTGATAATGCGGCCGTTCCTTCGGCATCAAGGCTTTTGCTTTCCGCACTCAGGCTTGCAGTCAGGGCAGCGGTGACAGCAACAGCAACATCGGGCGGTGGTTCTGGGCATACAACCGCATCAGATTTGAACTTGGCGATAACGGTTCGATAGGACGCGGTGGTCGAAAGCGCCCCAACTTGTGGTTCGCCCAATAATGCACTGCCACCAACAACCTGATCATTAACGCCATTGCTGCATGCACCGATCAGCAGAACCGATGCCCCCATAACGACCTGTACTGCACGTCGTGAAACTGTAAGCAATTCATCCTCCTTTGTTGAAGGCCCCAAAAACGCGCTCAATCCACTTCCACTTGAATTTTCGAACTCTTTTGAAGATGACGTCAACTAAAAGTTGATGATCATGGTTGTTTGTGTCCTGTTACAAGCTTGGCGGGAGCGGTGTGACGATCCAGTTCGGATTCGGGTGTCCGGGCTTTACGACGTGTTTTCGAGGCGCATATCGTTCAATACTGGGGGGTGTTTGATCGGATATGGCGGGCCTTTGCGTCACCAGCAGGGAATTGAATGATATGGGCTTCTGGCAAAAATCGATGATAGCGGTCGCGTGTTCCAAACCGCTGCGGGCCGTGGGCGAGGCGGTTGGACGCAAGACGGGGTTGGCCGCACAGTTTGTCAGCGCTAAAGATGGCGCCGCGCACGTTGCGCGGGCCAAGGCGCTTTCAGAAAACGGTATCCGGATTTCCAGTTTTTATCTTGGCGAGTATGTCACGGATATCGCGCAGGTGCGTGAAACCGTCGATCAGGTGTGTGCTGTGATGCCAAACCTTCATCAGGTAGGGCTTGATGTGCATGTTTCGATTGATCCATCCCAGCTGGGCTATATGCAGGGTGCGGCGGTGCTGGCCAAGCATGTTGATGAAATTGCCGATCAAATCCGCGATATCTCCGCAAAGGCGGCACCATCGCAGACCGTCCGGCTGATGATCGATATGGAAGATTTTGACATGGTCGATGATACGCTGGCACTGCATCATCGGTTGGCGACGGCTGGTGTGCCGGTTGCCCAAACCCTTCAGGCCCGTTTGCATCGGACTGAATCTGATATTAACGCCATGATCGCACGCGGGGCGATGGTGCGGCTGGTCAAGGGGGCAATGGCCCCACCGGCAAGCGTATCCTTTCCCAGGCGTGACCAGATTGATGCCAATTATCTGAAACTGGCCGGCATGATGTTATCGGAAACCGCCAAACAAAGCGGTTTTTTCCCGGTCTTTGGCAGTCACCATCGTGACTTGGTGCTCAAGATCGCGACGCTTGCCGATGACAATGGCTGGGCGCGCGATCAGTTCGAGTTCGAGATGCTGTATGGCGTTAATCAGCCGTTGCAACGTGAACTGCTTGCGGCGGGGTATCGCCTGCGGCTTTATGCGCCGTTTGGCAAGGACTGGTGGGCCTACGCCTGGCGCCGGGTGGGAGAGAACCCGCGCAACCTGTCGCTTTTAATGAAGTCGGGACTTAACCGATAATAAGAACGAATGAGGCCAGCATGAATATGTGCTGGCCTCAAAGTTTTAAATCAGCTTGGCGGCAGGTAACGCCGCAGCGGATGATCTTCAAATGGTGCCAGAAGCACATGGCGGGCACGTTGCCAACCCACACCAAACGCCATCACCAGTCCGCCAACGATGAAGCAGACGAGAACGATGGTCATGGACGGATCAATCGCCGCCCCCTCGAACCCGGATTGCAACAGATAGCCGACATAGATCAGGCCACTGATGATCGGCGATCTGCGATCCAGGATCAGGGACAGCACCATGGCAATGATAATCACCGGGATCATCGCAAGGGCGGCGGCCTCAAACGTTGCGGCAATCGAATGGATGGTCAGCGGTGCGCCAAAGACATAAAGCCAGAACGCACATTCCGCCCAACCATTGATCCGCTTGGGATCGCGGCTGTCGATAAAGATCGCAAGGACGAGCAAAAAGATGCCCGTCGCCGTGATCAGATAGGGGATATAGGGCTCTGCCGCCGGGCCGAAGGTCGCCATCAAGGCAGACCAGAAAACGCCAACAAGGCCAGCAGCAATCAGTGCAAAGGATACCGGCAGGCGATAGCGCAGGAAGAAGCCCAGCTGGAAGGCAAAGCCGATGATGGCGACAAACACCAGCACATTCATCGACCGCTGCCCGAAATCTATCACCGTATCAAGATCGGACAACTGCCCGGCAGGCCCGGCAAGCGACATGTAAATCGCCACCGCATAGATCATCAATGTCGCGCCAAGGGCGGCCATAATCGCGATCGAGGGCAGGGATGCCTTGAGCTTGCCCGCAATATATTCCGCCAGCGCGACATAGGCGATCATGGCAAGCGGTGGCGCGATCCAGAATGCCGGGCCATTGGCAAGCAGGCCCCACAAAACGAACCAGCCGATGGTCAGTGCGCATATGCCAAGGGCGATGAAGATGTCATTCATGCCGCGAAACAGCGTGAATTTTTCTGTTTCAGGCGACTCTTGCGATTGTTCGGCAAGATAACCTTCAAGCCTTGCAAAGGCCTCTTCGCTGAGCACGCCGGCCGATACCGCATTTCGGATATCGGCAAGGGAGAATTGATTGTTTTTCACGGTGGCTCCGGAGTGTGTTGTTGCTCTTGTGCCGTTTTGGCGTGTGTCCGATGGGTCAGTGATACACGCCCTGTGCAATGCTTTCAAATTTCTCGGTATGCCTAAAGGCAGACTAAGGCATCGAAAGGACACCTAATTCGTGCAGTTAACAGGAACATAATGTTTAAGATATAAGTTAGTGAACTGACTTATATGTGTTGAGGTATCCATGGCCACCAAGCTGAGTTCCGAGCAAAAGCGTCAAAAGCTTGCCCGCGCGGCGATGAATGTGATCTGGCGCGATGGCTATCACGCCGCCACCATTCAGGCAGTCGCGACCGAGGCCGGATTGCCCGCCGGTGGTGTGTTTTACCGCTTTCCCAAGAAACATGACCTTGCCCTGGCGGCACTGGAAACCATGGAAGGGGAGTTTGTTCCGCTTCTTGAAAGTATCTCGACGTCGCGTTCGGTCGCGGATCGGTTGGCAAAGTTCTTTGATTATCTTGATGCCATGACCCCGCGTCGGGTCAGTCATGGCTGTCCGTTGGCAAGGTTGATGCTGGATATGCCCGGTGATGATGACTTTGCCCCGTCGCGCAGAACCGGGCAGGCGGTGTTTTACGCCCTGATCAATTGGGTTGCCGGTCAGCTTGAAGAAGGCGGGCTTGATCGCAAAGCAGCCGCAAAGACCGGCCGTCAGATCATCCTGCGCTGGCAGGGCGCGATTATTCTGGCCCATAGCATGGGGGATCGGGCCATCCTTGATGATGAGATCAATGAATTGCGCGCACTGGCCAAAGATCTGCCTGGCTAAACGCCGGTTGTTTTTCCCTCAAAAGTTGATTGCCATTATTTACGCATTTTCTGATGATGCATTAGGGGTTTGGCGCATTTACCCGATGCGTGTCGCACTTGGTCCGGCAAACATTTCAAACCAAAGGACACGGGCAATGACGAAGATGAAACTTGTGCTGGTCGCGATGATGGCAACGGTCCTGGCAGCCTGTGCCACGGGACCGCGCATCTATACCGATGCCGATCCGGCGGCCGATTTCGGACAGTATCAGACATTCGCCTTTGTCGAAGGGGCCGGCAAGAATGCCGAGGCGCAATATCAGACCCTGTCGGGTCAGCGGATCGAGGATGCGATCAATACCGCAATGGTGTCGCGCGGATATCAGCTTGATATTCACAACCCCGACCTTTTGATCAATTTCCATCTCAAGACCGAGGAAAAGACACGCTCCTCTCCGCCGGTCTATATGGGCGGCTATTATGGCTATCGCAGCGGCATGTATGTTGGCTGGCCGGGCTATGTCGAACCGGGTTATGTCGATAGCTATACCGAAGGCACGCTGAGCATCGATCTTGTCGACCGCCAGACCCGTCAGATGGTCTGGGAAGGCACGGCCGTTTCGCGGGTGACCAGTTCGCTGCGCGAAGCGCCGAATGAAACGGTGCGGGCGGCGGTGGCGTCGATCTTTGCGCAATACCCTTATGTGGCGGGCAATAGTGCGCCCAGAGCGTTGACGCAGTAAGAAAGCGTTCAGACGGAATAAAAAACGGCCCGGATATCCGGGCCGTTTGTCTGTCGATCATGTGCTAACTGCTGACTGCGCTCAGTCTTCGCTGGCGGCGACAAAGGCCGTGTAAAGGTCCTGCGCACGGCGCGTGATCGGGCCGGGCTGCAGGTTGCGGTCATCCAGTTTGACGCACGGGGCGACCTTGTAATAGTTGCCGGTGCCAAAGATCTCGTCAGCGGTTTCGAGCTCTTCGTATTTGCAGGTCTTTTCAACCACATCAACGCCGTCTTCGCGCAGAAGCTTGATCACGCGCTGACGGGTCAGGCCATTGAGGAACGTGCCATTGATCGCCGGGGTAAAGACCGTGCCGTCCTTGGCAAAAAACAGGTTGGCATAGGAAAACTCGGCAACATTGCCAATCGGATCAAGCATCACGCCGGTGTCAAAGCCCGAACTGGTGGCCTCGGTCACCGCACGACCGACATTGGGATACAGGCAGGATGCCTTGGCCTCGGTCGGCGCACTTTCCGGTGACGGGCGGCGGAAGCTTGATTTGCGGGCACTAAAGCCGGTCTGGATGGCTTCTGGCATTTCACTGACAGAAATGCACAGCACGAATTGCGCACTTTCGGGCGTGGGCGCGATAAAGCCTTCGCCGCCAAACACCAGCGGTTTGATGTAAAGCGCCAGCTCCGGATCGAACTTTTGAACGCCTTCCTTGACCAGTGCGACGATTTCCTCGGTGGTGATCGTCGGTTTCAGGCCCATCAGTTCGGCCGAGCGGATCACACGCGCACAATGCGGATAGAGGTCCGGCATTTTGCCATTCATGCGGCGTGCACCATCAAACACGGTCGAGGCCATCCAGAAACCATGGGTTTGCGGCCCCATGATGTTTGGGTTCCCTTCGTGCCATTGGCCCTGATACCAGGTCCAGGTGGTGACAGTGCTATCGGTGGCGGCGTGACCCATTTTTTATGCTCCTGATTGTGGGGAATGCGCCTGTGGGGCGGTTCATTAGCGCTGCCTAGCATAGGATTTTTGCAAGCAAATGGTCAAAGAAAACATCACCGAATTAGTGCCTTTGAAATGTCATGAAACCTTGCAAGCAGTTATGCGATAGGTTTTTCTATAGATAGTTGATTTTGAGACGCTTTCCGCTTTGAAAGGAAAACAGGATGGGTGATGACGTCAAACTTGATCTCGACGCGCGGTTCGAACATGCCCGTGACGTCATCCGCACTGCCGGAAAGCGGGCGATGGAGTATTTCGACGGCAGTGCCGGCGATCTTGAGGTCGAGGCCAAGGAAAATCCGCTCGATATGGTCAGTATCGCCGACAAGAATGTCGAGGCGATCATTCGTGATCAAATCGCCGACACCTTTCCCGAGGATGGCTTTCTGGGCGAGGAAATGGGCATAGAGAAGGGCGATAATGATTGCCTGTGGGTGATCGACCCGATTGATGGCACGGCGTGCTTTGTCAATCAGATGCCAAGCTGGTGCATTTCCATCGCCCTTGTCGTCAAGGGGAAGATCGAGATCGCCCTGATTTATCAGCCGTGTGGCAAGGAATTGTTCAGTGCCCGTCGCGGTCAGGGGGCGCTTGCCAATGGCGAGCCGATCAAGGCGAGTGACGCCAAAACCGTCGGTGACGGCGTAATGGGGCTTGGCATGTCCCATCGCACGACAAGTGACGCGATTATGCCCTTTATCAAGGACTTGTTGGATCGCAAGGGCATCTTTATGCGGAACGGATCAGGCGCACTTTCGATGGCCTATGCCGCGGCCGGGCGGATGATCGGCTATTACGAACCGCACATCAATCCGTGGGACTGTCTGGCCGGGATCCTGTTGATGCAGGAAGCGGGCGGTTGGGCCACTGATTATCTGGGCGCACCCGATGCGCTTGAAAATGGCGCACCGATCCTGACTGCGGGTCCCAATGTCGCCGAAGAACTTAAGTCCATGACCGGTATCACCCGTTAGGTTGTCTGCGCATCAGGTTGCGGGTGTGTCATTTCGCGCCAGACGGGCGTCAAATTTGCGGTGAATAAGGCGGGCCAGTTCAGCGTCAATCATCGCGATATCCAGCGGCTTGGTGCAATAGGCATCAAAGCCGGTTTCGTGAAAGTTTTCGAGATTGTCGTTTGAAATGTCCGCGGTCAGGGCAAGCACCGGAATGGTCGCCTTGACCGGATCGTCAAAGGCGCGGATACGCCGGGTGGCCTCGATGCCATCAAGAACCGGCATGTGAAGATCCATCAGAACCGCGTCGAAATCGGCACCGGCAAGAATATCAAGCGCGATCTGCCCATCAGCAGCCGTGGTAATCGTATGCCCCTGCGCTTCCAGCAGTTTCTGGGCAAGGATACGGTTGATTTCGATGTCCTCGACCAAAAGCAGGTTCCATGCGCCCGGATCAGCTGCCTCGGCCTTTTCAGACCCGTCGTCGCCCGGGTTTGCGGTTTGTCCTTCCTGCCGGGCAACGTCGGTTTCGCTGCTGCGTGGCAGGGTCAGGTCAAACCAGAAACGGCTGCCTTTGCCTTCCTGGCTTTCGACTTGCACCCGGCCGCCCATGGCCTGAACCATGCGCTGGCAAATTGTCAGGCCGAGTCCGGTGCCACCATAACGACGCGTCGTGGTGGTATCGGCTTGGGTGAAGGCATCAAAGATGGCTTCGAGTTTGTTTTGCGCAATGCCGATCCCCTCATCGCGCACCGAAATGCGAAATGAAACAGCATCTTCGTTGATGTCGAGTGCCTGCACCACAACCAGAACCTTGCCCTGTTTGGTAAACTTGATGGCATTGGAAACAAGGTTGGTCAGCACCTGCTTGAGGCGTACAGGGTCGCCAATCACATGGCGCGGCAGTTTCGGATCGATATCAAGTTCAAGCGTGCTTTCCTGCGCGCGTGCCGGGACCAGCATCATCGAAACAACTTCTTCGCAGATGTGATGAAGGTCAAACGGGTTTTCTTCCAGCACAAGTTTGCCGGCCTCGATCTTGGAAATATCAAGAATATCGCCAATCAGCGACAGAACGTGGCGACCGGCCCCGCGAATGGTCGACAGGTAGCTGCGCAGCGTTTCGGTATTGGCATCTTTTTCCAGACTGTCACTGGCAAGCTGGGCATAGCCCAAAATGGATGTCATCGGCGAGCGGAATTCATGGCTCATATGGGCGATGAATTCCGATTTGGCCCGATCGGCCTGCTGGGCCTGGTTCATGGCGTTTTCGGCAGATGCGCGGGCGTCTTCAAGTTCACGGGTCCGGGTCTCGACCAGATTAACGATGTATTTTTCGGTGCGGTTCAGCGACCGCAGATAGATCAAAAGCAGAATGCTGACTGTGCTGCCAAATACAAAGATCGCCCATGGCTGCCAATAAAGCAGCGTGCCAAAGCCGGGCTCTGACGGATGCAGGACAATCGTCCAGTCGCGATAGCCAAACGTGAAGTTCGAAACATTCGGGTTGAACGGCTTTTCCAGTTCCTCTCGAATGTGCTCTATCGCATAGTTGGCTAACCGGTTGGAATAGATAAGTTTTTTGTCAGATTCGGATTTCAGGTCGGCAAGATGGATTTCAAAATCCAGCGGAATTCGTGCCACCCGTGCCGCCCGGCTGATCATGTCGGTCAGGCGCAACACCCCGATGGCGACACCAAGTGGTGGTCCGGTGCGGTCCCGACGATTTTCAACCGCCAGAAACGCAAGCGAGGTCACGACCGCCGAATTCGCCTGAACAAGTTCGAGCGGTTCTGTCAGGGTGACATTGCTGGTCTGAAGGGCGGTTTCAAGCGCGCGTCGGCGCGAAGGTTCGCTCATCATGTCAAAGCCGATGACTTTTTCATTCCCCGACCGCGGGAAGACAAAGAAGACCGGATAATAGGTATCCTGTTCGCTTGACGTTTGCAGTTCGCCATCGACAAGGGCGCGGATGGCGAAATTGGTCACCCCGCGCAGCTCGGCATTTTCTTCAATCAGGCCGCGCGCCCGGCGTTCAACATGCGGCGCCCATTCAAGGGCGGCAACACCGGGCCGACGGTTGACCCATGGGGCAATCATCGCATCAAAGGTATTGGCCGAAATGCTGCCATGCACATCAAACAGCGTTCTGACCGCAACCAGCGCATCGGTGGCCCCGCCAAGTTCTTCGCGAAGCGACGCTTCAAACGCCAGACGATACTGGTCGGTCGATGATCGGTCGGCGGCAACGAGCTGGGTATAGGTGTACCAGGATGCCAGCCCCGAGACGCCAAACCCGATCACGCCAATGATAATTGACAGGGTTCGGCGCAACCGATGGACATCTTCGGATTGCCGCCCGTCAAGGGTTCGCGTTGTGATCGCGGCAATCCGTTCCATGCCCGCAGCCAAAAACAGGGTGCCGACCGAAATGGCAATGACATAGCCATAAAGGTTGCGAAGGCCTGTATTCAGCCCCACACCGACAAAGGTTTTATTGCCAAGGGCGGCAAAGACGATGATGTCGGCAACGATGACGGCGTTGATCAGAACCGCGCCCAGCAGCCCATAGCGCACCGCCCCCCAGATCACCAGCGGTACGGAGACAAAGATAAACAGATATTCGGGCTTTGAGATCAGCGGCGTTGTCTGAACGGCGGAGGCCAGAACGACGGCTGCTATGACGATGAAGGCAAGCTCGCCATAGTGTTGGAGCGAACGGGATACCGGCTGCCGGTTCATCAGGCGCAAGGTCAGTGGTCCGACCACAATCGCACCAACGAGATCGCCGAGGAACCAGCCCTGCCAGATTTCGCCGAACTGATCAAAGTTGCCGATAACAATCATGCTGAGTGTGGTGCTGCCCAAAAGGGCTGCTATGGCAGGGCTACATACCGCGCCCAGCGCAAGGAAAACCAGCATGCTGCGGAATTGCGCCAGTGGATAATTCCCGGCAAGGCGCGTGATCAAGAGGGCGGGCAACACGGCGGCAAGGGTATTGCCCGCCGCAATCATAAGGGCCGCTGGCACCGACGGCGACGTCGCCAGATTAACCAGAAGGGCACCGATGAACACTGCCGGGAAATATCGCCAGCCCCAAAACACCATCGCGGCAATTGCGATGCCCGATGGCGGCCAGACAAGGGTGACACTTGTGCCAAAGAACGGAAGTTGCAGTCCGGCATAGCCCGTTGCGAAATAGGCAAGGATAACCACCAGAGAACGCACAATGTGATGGCGTTGCAGCTTCAAACGATTGTTCCCCTTCCCCTCTGGCATCAGCCGGTTCTTTTGCTAAGACCAAATGTAATGTGTCGCCGGGCGGATTTGAATAGATCAATCAACGAATGTGCGCGAAAGGCCAAAGGCTTATTCGAATGTTTATTGGCTGCACCACAGAATACGGGCGACCCAGTCGATTTCCTCTGCCGGAATAAAGCGGTCTTCGAATTCGGGATTCAGGGATTTCAATTCCACACCAAGCGCGCCGCGCCGGACCAGTTCCTTGGCCATGACTTCGCCTTCATGGGTTTTGACCACCACGCGGTCTTTGGGGCGGATGTTTGACGCCGGGCTGACAATAATCAGGTCACCATCGCGAAATACTGGCGCCATGGACTCCCCTGATATGCGCAACCCATAGGCGGTTGGATCGTGCAGGGCCGGAAAGGTGATGTCTTCCCATGATCCACCAACAGGATATCCGGCATCATCAAAAAAGCCGCGATTGCCTGCCTGGGCAAAGCCGATCACGGGGATACGCCCGGCGCCATTGCCATCCACCAGTTCGGAAAATTCACGGAAACTGACATCGGTGACGGAAAGCACCTTGGAAATGCTTTCGGTCGACGGCCAGCGCGCCTTGCCCTGCGCGGTCGTGCGTTTGGACCGGTTGAACGTGGTCGGATCAAGTTGTGCCAGGCGCGCCAGTCCCGAGGGCGTCAAACCGTGATCTTCGGCGATTTGATCGAGGGCGGCCCATATTTGTTGATGTCTGATCATGCCGCATTCTAGCAGCAGGCAAGATCAGAAAGAAGGAATTAATTCCTTCGTTGAGGCTGGAATCGGCATCACACAACAATCCTGCACGGTTCAGGCGCCGAAAGTCCTGCAAACCGGGCCGTTCTAATCACCTTGGGCAAAACAAAAAGTATACCGCATTTCCATCGACCTTGATTGCAGCTTTACCCTTCCATTTCAGGGCCTTGATGACCAACTGGCAGGGGCTTTGATCGGATTGAAGGCATGTTCCTCATCTTTGGAATAGGAAATTAATCCTTTACAATGAGAACAAAAAGGGATTATAGCTTGCATATCAACACCGGAATTGCATCTGGAAATAAGTCGGGCCTTCCGGGGATCGACTGAAAAGACGGCGAGAACCGTCGATATGCGCGGGCGGAAAGCCGCCCTTGGGGACATCACAAACCATTCATCAAACCAGCGTGCATCGCAAGATGCGCGAACGGGAAAGTTTTATCTTTTTCAAAGGTTTGACGCGGTGAAGGGTTGGTTGCAGGTCCGGTGGAATGAACAGGTTTTATCCAGCAGGAGGGCGACGTGACCGAACAACGACTTTTTCCCAAACCGCATTCTGCGCGCAACATCACCCCTTTTTCCAGTGCGAGGCAGGCGTGGTTCTGGTTCGTGCGCTGTCAGACTGCGCGGATCGAGGGTGCGCGTGTGGTGGCCGACGCGGGCGAGGTGGTCCGACCCTGTGACCCTGATGATGTCTATAACGCGGTGATGCGCCTTAAAAAGGCGGGCATTCTGGGCGACCGACATTTGCAGGTACTGGAATATTTCGGGCTGGTTGAACGTGAACCCGATTCCCGCGATCCACGCGAAAAGGACAAGGGGGAATTATGGCAACAGGCCCTTGATGCGCTGGAAAATGTTCTGGTGACGCGCGGCATCGTCAAACGCGGGGAAGACGAAAGTTTCCATCACGAAGATGTCGCTGTTGAACTGGGTGGGGATCTGTCGCCATGCGGGATGTAACCAACGTGCTCACACAAGCCCAAACCGCTGAAACAGCACAGGACTCCGCCGGTCCATGGATGGATCACTGGGCCGATCAATCTGCCTCGGGGCACGAGGTTTCAGTGCTTGTCGTCTTTGCCGATGCGCCGGAAAAGCGATTGTTGCGCATCCTGAAACCGGGCTTTCGCCATTGTTTTTTGCTGGTGTCTGGTGTCCGGGCCGGGGAGTGGATCTGCCTTGATCCGCAAAGCCATCGGGTGCGCTGCGAAAGCTGGTGCTATTCGCCGATCTTTGATCCGGCGGCCTATTATCGCGGCCTTGGCTATCACTGCATCTGGGCGCGGTATCCGACCTCGATTGCGCGCAAGGTTCGCTTCGGCCCGATGAGCTGTGTGGAGCTTATCAAACGTTTTTTGGGTATTTCGGCCTTCTGGATCATCACCCCCTGGCAGCTGTATCGTCATCTGCAACAGGGGATCGAGTGCGATCACATCGGGGATGTGTTTTTTTCTGAAAAATGTTCTTGATTTGTTCTTTTTCATGTGGCATAAGAGACAAATCAACGCCACAGATGCGCCCGCAGGGTTCCGACCCTTGCGGGCGTTTTTGCGTTTGGGGTGATGGAGCGCGCCGCTCCAGATCCCCGCCTTCGCGGGGATGACGGTGCCCAAAACAGTGCATGGAACGAACGTCATTCCCGCGCAGGCGGGAACCCCGAACCGCAAGCTCAAAACATACATTGATCGTCACAACCCGGAGGCCCCGATGGGAAGTCTGTTTTCCACGCCGAAACCAGCACGTGCCGCGCCGCCGGTCTCAAAGCCCGCTGCTGTTAAACCCGAAGACGACACCAGTGCTGAAGATGCCGCACGCACCGCCCGGACCGAGGCGCTTGAACGCCGCCGGTATGGCCGTGCCAGCCTGATCGGGACAAGTTATCGCGGGCTTTTGACGGACCGCATCGCCAAGGCGGGCGGTGGCAAGAACCTGTTGGGGGAATAGGCATGGTGAAATCGCAAAAGGCAGTGACTGAGGACAAGGCAACCGACGGGGCAGATATCACCCAGTTGCGCGCCCGTTTTCAAAAGGCGATGGAACGCCGGCGCAATTGGCTGTCGCATTGGCAGGATTGCTATGAATTCGCCTTGCCACAGCGCAATGCGGCAGCCAGCAACCAGACCAATGGCGGCAAGCGCCTTGATCGGGTGTTTGACGCAACCGCATCGGACGCGGTCGAACAGCTTGCCGCCAGCCTGATGGCCGAAATCACCCCGCCGGGTGGTGGCTGGTTTGAGTTGGAACCCGGCGGCAATGTCGCCAATGCGGATCGGCAGGCCCTGACCGAGCAGCTTGGCCGGGCCGTTCGGATTTTGCAGGGGCATTTTGATCGCTCCAACTTTGCGGTCGAAATGCATCAGGCGTTTCTGGATCTGGTCACCGCCGGAACCGCGTGCTTGCGTCTTGAAAAGGCCGATCTGCACAGCCCGTCTGCTTTGCGCTTTACCGCCGTGCCGTTGCGCGATCTGGCATTTGAAGAACGATCGGATGGCAAGATGGATGCGGTGTTTCGCAAACTGGCGCTTACCCGCGCGGAAATCCTTGCAACCTGGCCGGGGGCAAAGGGCTTTGCCGATGATGATCGCGATGACAAGGACGCCCCGAAACGCTTCACCGTGATCGAGGCCGTCCTGCCCGCAACGGAGGACAAAACCGGCTATGAACTCTGTGTGTTTCGCGAAGACGGCGATGCCAATTCCACTGATCTGATCTATCGCGACCGGTTTGATGTCTCGCCCTATATTGCCTTTCGCTGGATGAAGGCACCGGGCGAGATTTATGGCCGCTCCCCGGTGATGAAGGCACTGCCCGATATCAAGACCGCGAATAAGGTGGTTGAGCTGGTTTTGAAAAATGCCTCGATCGCCGTTACCGGCATCTGGCAGGCCGATGATGATGGCGTTCTGAACCCGGCAACCATCCGGCTGGTGCCGGGCAGCATCATCCCCAAGGCCGTTGGATCGGCGGGGCTCAAGCCGCTTGAGGCCCCCGGTCGGTTTGATGTGTCAGATCTTGTTCTTTCTGATTTGCGCGATCGCATTCGGCGCTGCTTGCTGGCCGATCGCTTGGGCCAGACCGATCAACCGGGCATGACCGCGACCGAGGTGCTGGAACGCGCGTCCGAAAACGCCCGGCTTCTGGGCGCAACCTATGGCCGGTTGCAGGCGGAATTGCTCTATCCGCTGATTAGGCGGGCGCTTTATATCCTGACCCAAACAGGTGAACTTCCCGACATCCCGCTGGATGGTGATGTTGTGGTGCTGCGTCATGCGGCCCCGCTCGCACAACTGCCAAAACGCGTACAGGCGGGCCAAGCGCTTGATTGGCTGTCGCGGATTGCCGCCCTTGGGCCGGATGCCCTGGCGGAGGTTGATTTGCCCGTCATGGTCCGCTGGCTTGCCGATCAGTTTGGTGTGCCGGACAACCTATTGCGGCCAAGCCTGCCGCCCGAAATCACGGAGGCCGTGTGATGGTTGAGAACGGATGGGACTGGTTCGAGGCCGAGAACGAGACGCTTTCGGAAAACGGCAGTGACCATTGGCAGGCCTGTTTTGATAGCGACGCCGGGGCAAAGGTCATCGCCGATCTTGAACGCTATTTCCTGCACACAGCCCTTGGCCCGGATGCCAGCACTGCGGCGATCTGGATGCGCGAAGGGAAGCGCGCGTTGGTGTTGCAGATCAAACGGCTGGCGGCTGGCGCGAAAGAGCAATGAGCTTGCTGCTCGAGGTCCCCGCCTTCGCGGGGATGACGTTCGTTCCTTGCACCTGTTCTGTCCACCGTCTTCCCCGCGAAGGCGGGGATCCCGAGCCACATCTACCAAACCCAAGTTTGACCCCAATAAGCGGAGTGTTCGCATGACAACCGAACCCGACCTTCTCGCACCGGAAACCGAGACGCCGGAAGCACCGGAAGCTGCAGAAACACCCGAGCGGACTGATATCGAAAGCGAAGTGCCAGAAACCCAACTGGACGCCGCAGCCCTCGCCGATTTGGTGCCCGAAACACCGGACGCCTACGCAATCACGCTTTCTGAGGGCATGGAAGAGATCGATGCCGATCTGAACCAGCGCCTGCATGAAGCAGGGTTCAGCAACGCACAGGCACAGCTGGTTTATGATCTGGCGTGGGAGGTTCTTTCACCGCTTATGGGCGATCTTGATCAGGCAGCACAGCGCGCGACCGACCGTGCGGCGTTGGCGGCCGAGTTTGGCGGGGCGGAAAGCTGGAAAAAGCTGGCCCCGAAAATCGAAAGCTGGGGCAAGGCCAACTTGCCCGAGGCCGCCTTTGAGACCCTGTGTCAAAGTGCCGATGGCGTGCGTGCCATGCATCGCATGATGACCCATGGCGACGAGGCAGCCCTTGGCAAAGCTGATGGCGGGGCGGGGGAGACAGGTCTTCGCTCCGAAATCCGGCGCAAGATGAATGATCCGCGCTATTGGCGGGATCGTGATCCAACGCTGGTCGCCGAGGTGCAAGCGGATTTTGCCCGTCTTTCCGGTGGGTAGCTTGACCTAGAACAGCTTGTCGGCACGGTCGATGACCGCGTTGACATAGTCCGGGATCGGGGTCAGCGGCAAAAGGAAATAGCCCGCAATCCCCAGCCCGATCAGGCTGAACACAAGCAAAACCGACTTCTTCACGGCAGATACTCTTTTTCTTTGTTTTCTTGTTTGTCTTGGACCGGACCGCGCAGAAAAGCCCTTCGGGTGCAACAGGTCGGGGCAAATCAAGCGCGTGTCCTACGGAACCTCGATGGATGAGGTTTCCTGTAACAGCGCTCTTAGAACACCAAACCTTGGCCGGAAAATGACCGGTTTTGGGGCAATTGTGGCACTGGCCTTTACGGGCAGCGCAATTGAACCCCGGCGGCTGCCTGCAATCACGACAAAACCATATCTGAAACAAGGGGATAAAAGGCGATGACAACCACGATTGATCAAAGCTTCATCGACCATTTTCAGGCCGATGTTCATCAGGCCTATCAACGCATGGGATCAAAACTGCGCAACACGGTGCGGGTCAAAAACGCCATCAAGGGCGCGACCACGGTTTTCCAGAAAGTCGGCAAGGGCACGGCCACCACCAAGGCCCGCCACGGCAAGGTGCCGGTGATGAATGTCGATCACGAGGCAGTCCGCTGTGACCTGCGCGATTACTATGCCGGCGACTGGGTTGACGCGCTTGATGAACTCAAGATCAACCATGACGAAAAGATGGTTCTGGCCAATGCCGGGGCCTATGCGCTGGGCCGCAAGACCGACGAGCTGATCATTAATGCGCTGGTCGGGGCCGATGATGTCGTGCCTGACAATACCGAAGGGATGACGCTTGATAAGGTGATGATGGCGTTCGAAGGTCTTGGCGATCGCGATGTGCCCGATGACGGGCAGCGCTATGCGATTGTCGGCTGGAAACAGTGGTCGGAACTGCTCCTGATCGATGAATTTTCACGCTCTGACTATATCGGCGATGAAGATTTGCCGTGGAAGGGCACACAGGCCAAACGCTGGCTCGGAACCCTCTGGATGCCCCATTCCGGCCTTCCGGTGGCAAGCGGCATTCGATCCTGCTTCTGGTATCACCGCACCGCGATTGGCCATGCCATCGGCTCGGACGTTCAGTCCGACATCACCTGGCATGGCGATCACGCCGCCCACTTTGTCAACAACTCCATGAGCCAGGGTGCGACGCTGATTGATGGCGATGGTGTCACCTGCATCAAGGCGCAAGAATAACTCCCACACCCGACTTTCCCCGAACCAAGGAGACCCAAATGGCAGAAGGTTTCAAAGCCAGAAACCTAAGTGTTCTGGCATACGCCAACGGCTTTACGCTGTGGCACTACATCACCCCGGACGTCGCCGCCGACGTCGACACCGCCGACTACTTCCTTGAGGCCCGCGACATGCTGCGCGTCGGCGATTTCATCATCGCCAACACCAACCGCGACGCGACAATGTCCGGCGGCCTGTTCGTCGTCGCAAGCTCCGGTGCAAACGGCGTCGATGTCCGCGACATGACGGCAATCGGCACCTCAAACACCGACTGATCGCACACCCCCGATCCACCCTTTTCATCCTCCCTCAACCTCGCCCCGGTGACTGATGTTGCCGGGGTTTCTTTTGACCAGAACAAGGATTGTTTATGTGTAACTGCAACAAGATTACCATCTGCACCGAGTTTGATGCCGCTCAGATCGCCGGTCTTCAGGTGCCGATTGCCTCAATTCATGCCTTTGCCACCCAGACCGTGCCGGCCGATTATCTGATCTGTGATGGTTCGGCTGTTTCCCGCGCAGAGTATGCCGAGCTTTTCGCTGCACTTGGCACAGTTTGGGGCGAAGGCGATGGCACCACGACCTTCAATATCCCTGATTTGCGCGGTGAGTTCCTGCGCGGCTTTGATGCTGGCCGCGGTGTGGATGCGGGGCGTGTGTTCGCATCTGATCAGGGTGATCAGATGCAACAGATCACGGGCAGTATTGGTGTCGTGAGCCGCTTTAACTCTCCCGAGGGTGTGTTTAGCTACTCCCACCAGCCCGGTAGCACCGATGCGACTTCCGGCATCAACGACCAAAACAGGCTGTTGTTTGACAGCGCCAACTCCCCGAATGCTCGTGTCGGTGAAGAAACCCGCCCACGCAACGTGGCGGTGACCTACGCGATCAAGGCAGCCCAGCCCGCGAGCAACTGAGTAAGACCAGTAACCAATCAACACCTCTTCCCTCGCCCCGGCAACGAATGTTGTCGGGGTTTCTTTTGATCCAACCAAGGAGACATCCCATGCAGGGTTCAACCCCAGTGGAATGTGAAGTTCTCAACGTTATTCAGGGGGCCGGTATCTGGCCCGATTGTGATGACAAGACCCAGCTGCTTCAGGCAATTCAGAAGCTCTCAGCTGCCTCACTTCCGACCCGTCAGTATTTCACCGAAGACGGATCATTTGTCGTGCCTGAAGGTGTGACGAAACTCCGCGTAACAGTCGCCGGTGCGGGCGGTGGTGGCGGCCTGAACGGCAACAGAGTCAGTGAGCAGTCCGAAGACGGTCAAGCGTCCAGTGTTACCTATCATCAGGACGTAATTGTTGCAGAGGGCGGTAAGGGCGGTTGGTCGGCAAAAACGACAGCTATTGCTGCGCCGCATGGGGGTGCAGTCAACGGTGATGTGAATCTTGTCGGCCAAGGGTCCCCAGGTGGCAACGGTACGACTTCCCAAGATGGTCTGACCGGTGGTGCAGGCGGAAATGGCGGAATGGCGATAAAGGAATTCGCTGTGCTGCCGGGGGAGACGTTGCAGGTTGTTGTCGGTGCGGGCGGCACCAGCAATGCTGATCCGGCGTCAGATTACTCAGGTAATTTTGGCGTCGATGGTTATGTGATCGTCGAGTGGGTTTGATTGAATTGTCCCCGGCAGGGCTTCCTTGCCGGGGTTCTTTTTTGGGCGAATGTAGGAGATATTATATGCAGTGTCTTAGTCCGGTTGAAAGTGAAGTTCTGAATGTTGTTCTGGCGGCTGATATTGCACCTGACCGCATGGATGACACCCAGCTGCTTCAAGCCATCGAAACGCTGATTGCTGGCGGTGGTTCTGGCGGTGGTGGTGTTATCGCTGGCAGTGAAATCGGAGCGGTTTCGGCGTTTGCCATGCCAACCCCGCCGACTGGTTGGCTGGTCTGTGATGGCTCGACCGTTTCACGCACCGAATATGCTGATCTGTTTGCGACCATTGGCACGCTTTGGGGCCATGGTGATGAGGTGACGACCTTCAACCTCCCGGATCTGCGCGGTGAGTTCGTGCGCGGCTTCGATGCTGGCCGTGGCGTGGATGACGGGCGGGCGTTTGCTTCGGCTCAGAGTGATGAGTTGAAGAGCCATCGTCACGAAATTCCGACAGCTGTAAGGACTTCTAGTTATGGGGCGATTTCAGAATGGAACTCCTCTGGCGGTACCAATTCAACCCGATACAGTGAGTACGAGGGTGGTGTTGAAACCCGCCCACGCAACATCGCCATGACTTACGCGATCAAGGCGTTTTATCCGTCGGCGTCGTAAGGCTGGCGGTTGACTTTAATTGGCGGGGTCCGGGTTTCCGGGCCCCGTTTTTGTTGGGGGGATGTGATGGCGTTAAGTGATGTGGCGATCTGTGCGCGGGCGTTGGTGATGATCGGGGCGGCGCCGATTTCATCGTTTGAGGAGGACGTCGCCGAGGCCGAGATTGCCCGGATGCTTTATCCCGCTGTGCGCGATGGCTTGTTGGCGGGCTATCCGTGGCGGTTTGCCGGGCGGGGTTGCTGGTTGTCGCGACTGGCCGGTGAGGATGCGGCGAGATCACCCAAGGATGGAAGCCACCTGTTTGCCTTGCCACGCGACTTTATCAGGTTGCTGTCGCTGGAAAATGACGGGGGAAAAATTGCCCGGTTTGAGTTGCGCGATCAGGCGGTTCTGGTCGCAAGTGACAGTGCGTATCTTAGCTATGTCGCACGCTTGCCAGAAGGCAGCTTTCCGGCGTGGTTTGATATGGCATTGATGGCGCGACTGGCGGCCGAGTTTTGCCTGCCGCTGACCGAGAGCAGCACGCGCGCAGAGTACCTTTTCAAGCGGGCCGAGGACCAGTTGCGCGAAGCAAGACTTGCCGATGCGCAGCAATCGACCCCGCACGCGATTGATGATTTTTCCCTGATTTCGGCGCGGGGATGACGGAGCCGAAAAAAATGCAAGGAACCATCGTCATCCCCGCGAAGGCGGGAATCCCGATCCGAAAGCGTATCACCGTTATTCAACGAGGGAGCACCCCATGGCACGCCGCGTTCTGGAGAAAAACACCTTTTCGACCGGCGAACTGGCCCCGGAATTGTGGGGGCGATCGGACTTAAGCGCCTATGCCAATGGCGCGGCCCGCCTGCGCAATGTGTTTATCGAGCCATCGGGCGGCGTGCGTCGCCGTCCCGGTATTCGATTGATTGATGAATTGCCGGGACCTGCGCGCCTGATCCAGTTCGAGTTTAATACCGAGCAGACCTATCTGTTGGCCTTTGGCGATAACCGCGCGCTGGTGTTTGAGGACGGGGTCGAGACGATCTGGTTTGAAACCACGTTTGGGGTTGAACACCATGATCTTTTGAACTGGACGCAGAGTGCGGATACGCTGTTGGTCGTGCATCCGGATGCCAAGCCGGTCCGGATCACACGCACCGGCGATGGCAGCTGGCAAACCAGCCTTTGGGCCTGGCGCGAAACCAATTTCAGAACCAGCCAGCCTTATTACAAGTTCGTTGAACCGGCTGCGACCCTTAGCCCGTCGGGCACCAGCGGAACGGTCACGCTCACGGCCAATATGGATGTGTTCGTGCCAGAACATGTCGGGACTCTGTGGCGGATTCAGGGGATTGAGGGCGAGATTAAAAGCGTTGCCAATGCTCGGTCCGCCACCATCGCGCTGAAGCAGGCATTGCCAAATACCAATGCCACCGTCGATTTTGTTGAGCAGGCCTTTTCCGAGGTGCGGGGTTGGCCGCGCAGCGTGACCTTTCATCAGGATCGATTGATCATCGGCGGATCGCGCGATCTACCCAACCGGTTGTGGATGTCAAAATCGGGCGATCTGTTTAATTTCGAACTGGGCGAAGGCCTTGATGACGAGGCGATTGAATTTGCCCTGCTGGCTGATCAGGTCAATGCGATCACCGGCATTTTCGCCGGGCGTCATTTGCAGGTCTTTACCAGCGGATCGGAATGGATGGTGACGGGCGATCCGTTGACACCAGCCAATGTGCAGGTCACGCGCCAAACCCGGATCGGCAGCCAAAGTGATCGCACCGTGCCGCTGGTCAATGTTGATGGGGCAACGCTTTTTGCCGGGCGGAGCGGGCGCGAAATTCGCGAATTCCTGTTTACCGATGTCGAACAGGCCTATGGATCGGCCGATCTGGCGTTGCTGTCGCGCCATCTGATCCATCATCCGATTGATCAGGCCTTTGACCCGGATCGGCGGCTTTTGCATGTGGTGATGCGCGACGGATCGCTTGCCACCCTGACGCTGTATCGGTCTGAGGCGATTACCGCCTGGTCGGTGCAATCGGTTGCGGGATGTGCCTTTGCATCCGTTTCGGTGTCGGGCGGGGATGTCTATGTCGTGCTGGAGCGCGATGGTCGGTATTTCCTTGGCGTTTTTGACCCGGCATGCGGTTTCGACCTTTATCGCCGTCAAGCGCTGGCAGAGGGCGAACCGCCACGCCGACATTGGGGCAATCTTGATGCACTGGATGGCCTTGATGTCAGTGTCTGGCACGATGGCGTTGTTGCCGATGACATCCCGGTTGCCGGGGGCACGATCACCTTACCTGAGAGTATTGGGGCGGTATCGGAGATCGAGGTCGGCTTGCCCTTTACCCATGAAATTTATGCCCTGCCGCCGGCCGCATCGGATGGCAGTCGCCCGCATGGCGGCAATGCCGTTCGGCTGGTCTCGGTGACCTTGCGTTTGCAGGAAACCGGGCAGCTTCGCGTCGATACCGGTCGGGGATTGCGTGATGTGGCACTTCCGGTTTCCACCGATGACAAAGATGCGCTTTATAGCGGGGATATCACGCTCCGTGCGCTCGGCTGGCGGCGGGGCAGTGGCGGGACAGTTAAAAGTGGATTATGGCGCATCGCCGGGGCATTGCCCCGGCCTTTTTTATTGCTCGGTGCGGCCAGTGAAATGGGGGTGAATGACTGATGGGTGGATTTACATCAATCGTGCCGATGGCGGCATCGGTGCTGCAAACCGGACAACGGATTAGCGCCAACCAGACCAATGCACAAAGCCGGATTGATCAAACCGAAGCCGCCCGTCAGGCGGAGCTGGCAGAGATCGCAGCACGCGAGCGCGAAGACGCCACCAATCGCGAAGACGAGCTCCGGCGGCGTCAGGCAACCGCGCGCGCCCGGCAAGGGGCATCGGGCCTGATGGCGGGGGGATCGGGATCGGCCAGTGCGGTTTTGGCAGGTTACGCAAAAGCCGCAAGGCAGGATGCGGACCAGAGTGCCGATGCCGCCGCGAGAAACCGCAATCGCATCAACCAGCAGGCCGCCTGGCGCGAAAAGTCGCTGTTGCGATCTTCGCAGGATGACACAGTCGCACGGCTCAATGCCTGGTTTTCGAAGCGTGATGGCTGGGGCTGAAATTCTGGGGCTGATTTTTATTCGGGGGAAGAAACTATGGGCGCTGTTTTTGCCAATCAGATCCGGGCCGCCATTGCTTTTGTCGGCGACGGTGCGCGCACGAGTTTTCCGTTTGATTTTGATGTCTTTGACGTCGGTGATGTCCGGGTCGCCATTGATGGCAGTGAAACCGATACCGGCTTTCACATCGCACTCACGCCCACCGATCAGGGCGGGGGTGGTGTGGTGCGGTTTGAAACGCCGCCCCAAAATGGCAGCACGATCCATATTGCCCGGCAGTTGCATTTGCGCCGACTGAGCAGCTTTGACGCCATGTCGATCCCGCGCGGTGATGCGCTGGAGCGAGATCTTGATTTCATGACGGCCGCGCTTGGCGATGTCGATCGCGCGCTTTCCGGGGCTTTGCGCTTTGGCGCGGATCAGGGGGAGGGCGCGTCGGCCGAATTGCCGATGATCAAGTCCGGTCGGGCGCTGATCTGGAACGCGGCGGGCACGGGGCTTGCCAACGGACCCAGCGGGGCGGAGATCGCGCAGGCCAGCACCAAGGCAGCACAGGCACAGGATGCCGCCAACCGGGCAGAGGCCGCCGAAAGCCGATCTGAAATCGCGGTCGCGTCGTTTGAAAGATCAACCGCCTCGGCGATGCTTGATCTTGATTTTCGCAGTGGCGATGTCCTGGCGTGGGAGGATGAGCGCCGCATGCCGGTGATTGATGCGCCGGTCAGCCGGATCATGGATATCCGCGAAACCGGATCGCTGGTCAGGCTTTCAAGCG
Source organism: Thalassospira sp. MCCC 1A02898 (assembly GCF_001618185.1). NCBI lineage: Bacteria > Pseudomonadati > Pseudomonadota > Alphaproteobacteria > Rhodospirillales > Thalassospiraceae > Thalassospira > Thalassospira sp. MCCC 1A02898. Next base: position 397,731 of record NZ_LPXK01000009.1, read on the forward strand.
GGGCTCAGCTAACTTTGCCGGTGGCGTCCATTGCGCGCAATGGCGTGCGCTTCCGGGTGTTTAACGGTGATGGCACGATGGTCGATATTACAACGGCGGCGGGGAATGTGATCCGCCCTACCAACGGCGGGGCGGAGGTAACCATCTATCCGTTGCCAACCCGCGGTGACATGGTCGATCTGATCTGTGATGGCACGCGCTGGTTTGCCGCCCCGATCCATGAAAGCGGCCCGGTGGTGAAGCTTTTGCGCACGGCATCGCAATCCATTCCGGCCGGCGGGGCGTTTCTGGTCGAATGGGATCAGGTGATTGAAGACAGCCACGGGCTTTATGACAGTGCTGTGCATGGTGTCACCGGCCTGCCGCCGGGCTTTTATCATGTTGATATCGGGGTGCGTTTCCCGATTACCGACCAGTCGGTCTTTACCACATTGTCGCTCGAACGCTTTGACGGCACCGATTGGTCGAGCCACCTGCAGGCCAACGACATTACCGCCATGGGCAGCGGGGCGGCGCACAGTTTGCGCCTGAATGGTATTGCCCGGATTAATCCAACGCCCGGCACCGGATTGCGTTTGCGGCTGTCGCATAGCGATGTGCAAACACGCGACATTGGCGCAAGCGGTCTTTTGACCTGGTGTCACATCCATCGCATTGGGGGCTGACGCAACGCCACCATCCATCACATGCCAATTAAACGGAGATGCATCCAATGGGATTGCGTTATCAGCCGCTTGCGGCCTGTATGAATGTTTCGCGCGCCAGCACCAAGCTGGTCCGTGGCCCAAATGGTTTGCTTGAAACCCGCGCGATTGATGAACCGGCTTATGACCATGATCGACTTGGCCGTCGCTTGGGCCTTTTGATCGAGGGGGCGGCGACCAATTTGCTGCGCTACTCAATCGCCTTTGACAATGCGCTTTGGGAAAAGAACAGCGGTGTGGTGGTAAGTGCCAGCACCATCCCCGCCCCGGATGGCAGCCAAACCGCGATGCAGCTTGATCTGCCTGGAAGTGCGGCAGGTGCGGACGGACTTTATCAGAATGTCGGCGGGCTTGTGGCCAACGATACCTATAGCTTTGCGGTCTGGATGCGCGCAGTTTCGGGCACGGCCGACATCACGCTTGGCGGGATTGACGGGGCTTCCACACATGGTTTTGCCTTGGATGAAAACTGGCAGCGGGTGTGGATCGCGGAACCGGCATCAGGCACCACGCGTTATCCGAAAATCAGCACCGCCATAACTGCGCTTCCGGCCTCAATCCTGATCTGGAATGCCCAGCTTGAAGCCAGCCCCGTGCCCACCAGTGACATCATCAGCAACGGCATCCCGGCCGCGCGGGCGTGCGATGATGTGCGGCTTGATCCGGGCGACTGGTTCGCGCAGGGGCGCGGCACAATGGTGTTTGATCTGCACACTGCATCCGATTGGGTTGGCATCTGGCGGATCGTGCAGCTTTATTCGCTTAGCCTTAATGATGATCATCTTGATCTTGGCTATGACAGTGCCGCCGATCAGTTGCGCATTTCGCTGCGCAAGGGGGGCGTGCCGCTCGTCACCCAGTCGCTTTATGGCACGCTTGCCAAGGATGCCCGTCATCGCATCGCACTTGCCTGGGATGATGATGTGATTTCGGTCGGGCTGGATGGTGTGGTGCTGTCTTCACCGGACGGTTTCGCCATGCCGCGCAATTTTTCCAATATCGTACTCGGATCATTTGGCGGAACCGACAAGGCACTGAACGGCCATGTCCGTAATCTCGCCTATTGGCCGGAAAAGCTTTCCAATGCGCGGCTGTCCGAACTTTCGACACTGTAAGGAAGGCGCATGAGCGAAGCGGAAAATACTGATGCAATCGCCGCCTTACAGGCGGAACTGCTGCGTGATTTGCCCGATGATATCAAACGGGTGCGCAATGCCTATCGCCGGGCGGCGCAGCAGGCGGCGCTTTTGCGGGATGCCAAGGATTTCAATGCGCATCAGGCGGCGTGCAAAACCGCCCTTGGGCATCTTGATGGTTTGATCAAATTGTTGCGGTGGGCGAGTGAGGGGGACGGCGAAACGGTTAATAACGCAGGTGCGGACGATGCAATGAACACCAGCGATTTGATCGCCAAAGCGAAGGAGGCGCTTGAAGGTGCCAGCTGAGGGATTGGCGTAAAGCATTGTGATCTTTGTGTGATGGTATCACATCCGTGATTGTCGAGACGTCCTTGAAAGCTGTCGGCATAGGTCGCGCAGCGATAAATGCCTAACTTTAGAAAGGACAGACCATGAAAAATGCGATGATTGTTTTTGCCAGCCTGATGTTTATGGCAAGCCCTTCATTTGCCAATGGTGGTGACGAGGAATCGGCAAGTTCGAGCTCGGAAGACAGCCTGATTGAACAGGTGCAGGGTGCGACCCAAAAGCAGAAATGCTGGTCTGCTAAAAATTGCACAGGCAAGGTTCTGAGTAACCGTGATGCCCATAACTGCAAGGACAAATCCAAGGGCAAGTCCTGGGAAAGCAAATTTGGGGTTTGTACAAACCTCTGACCCGCAATTCTCATCGTGATGTGAAGGGCATTCGGCGGCATGCGTCGCCGAATGCCTTTTTGTATTCAAGATAAAGAAATCTGATCATTTCGAGGATCGAGCAAATGGCAAGCTTCGCCGAATTCGTCTGGATCTGGGATCAGATGTTGGGGCTCAGCCTGCCGGCCCATCACCGCAAGATGGCCGATTGGCTTGAAGACTGCTGGCAGTCGGGCAAGCGGGAAATGCTGTTGATGGCGTTTCGCAATTCTGGGAAATCGACACTGGTCGGGTTGTTTTGTGCATGGTTGCTTTATCGTGATGGTGACTTGCGTATTCTGGTGCTGGCCGCCGATCTTGATCTGGCAAAAAAAATGGTGCGCAACGTCAAGCGCGTGATTGAGCGTCATCCGCTGATGGGGGCACTGTTGCCCGAAAAGCTGATCGATTGGGGGAGTGAGCGCTTTACCGTGGCGCGAACGGCTGTGTTGCGTGATCCATCCATGCAGGCCGTCGGCATTGGCGGCAATATCACCGGATCGCGTGCCGATCTGGTGATTTGCGATGATGTCGAGGTGCCGAAAAACAGCGACACCGCCCATAAACGAGCAGAACTGCGCGAAAAGCTTGGCGAGATTGCCTATGTGTTGGGGCCAACCGGTGCGCAGCTTTATGTCGGAACCCCGCACAGCTATTACTCGATCTATGCCGGTGAAGCACGATCCGAGGTCGGTGAAGTTGCCCCGTTCCTGGCCGGTTTTTCACGCTTTGAGCTTCCCATCGTCAATAAGGACGGGACATCAAACTGGCCGGAACGGTTTGATATCGAGGCGATTGAGGCCATGCGAGCGCGAACACCCGTGCGCAAGTTCCAAAGCCAGATGATGCTTGAAATGATGGCCCCGGTGGCAGGCATGCTCGATCCGGCGTCACTTCGGTTTTACGACGATGCGGCCGAGATCACCCATGGCAATGGCCGCATGAGCCTTCGGATTGGCGGGCGCACCATGGTCGCGAGTGCCTGCCATTTTGATCCGAGTTTTGGTTCCATGCGGGGCGATGGGGCGGTGGTGGCCTGCGTTTATATCTGCGATCAGGGGGAATATTGGCTGCAGGATATCGCGTGGTTGCGGGCGTCTGATCCGAGTGCGTCGGAGACAAATGGCGATATGCCCTGGCGCGATGAGGCCAGCCAGCTTTGTGGCCAGGTCGCGGAATTTATGGCGCGCCATCATTTGCCGTCGGTCCGGGTCGAGACCAATGGCATTGGCCGGTTCCTGCCCAATATCCTTCGGCGTGAACTGAAATCAATCGGATGGGCGGCAAGCGTCGTAGAGCATTATGAGAGTACCAACAAGGCCACCCGGATCGAGGATGCCTTTGGTGCGGTGATGGGGGCAGGATTGCTGCATGTCCATCGCGATATTTGTCAGACACCGTTTCTGCGCCAGATGCGCGATTGGCATCCCGATAACAGCAATGCCAACAAAGGTGCCGATGACGGGCTTGATGCGGTGGCGGGTTGTATTTTGCATGATCCGGTGCGCTTGCCACGGGTCGATATGCCGATCAAACGCGCTGACTGGCGGGCACAAAGCGGGATTTTCCGGGCCGATAGCCATTTCAATCCGTGAGAGAGGAAAAAACTTTCTCACAATGCCAAATGGTTAGCGCAGGTCTGTATCACATTTGTGAAATATTCATGGAAAATTCAGCTTTGGTCCCTACGTTTATTATATGAAAGCATAGTAAGTAATTTTTCTTCCTATACTAAAGTGAGTTTTCGAAGCCAGAAAAAGACGGGTCCCGGCCCATGAAGTCGGCACAAGGAAGCGGCCAAAGATCATTTGTTGATTGATTTTGCAGTACAGGAAAACAAGACGTCCATGTGGGCGCACCTGACTGCCAGGAGGCCTGACCATGTTGAAAACACTGAGCTTGATTGCTGTGGTGGCAGGTGCCGTTGCAGTAACACATACCCCAGCCTCGGCATCCCCCGTCTGCGGGGATCGATCCAAGGTGATCGACAGCCTGAGCGCAAAATATTCCGAAGAACCGGTCGCGGTCGGCGTGACATCCAATGGTGGCGTGATCGAGGTGCTTAAAGCCCCCGATGGCCAGACCTGGACCATCCTGTTTACCTATCCGTCCGGCCCAAGCTGCCTTGTCGCCTCTGGCGAGGCCTGGCAGGACCTGGAAGAAAAGCTGAAGGGCCCGGCGGCCTAGACTTGATGCCGTTCGCCTCCTGACTGCTTTGATCGCTTATCCAGCCCGCGGGATGTTGCCCCGGGTGGAGGAGAGGTCGACCTGACCCGCAAACCATCGGTTTGCGGGTTTTTCTTTGTCTGAAAATCGAGGCCCCCATGACCCTGCCTGTGACCCAGACGGTTGATGTGATCTGGTGGATCACGGCTGTTGAAATCCCTGCTGTCGCCAGCCTGTTCTGGCTGCATTGGCGGATGCGTTCCGAACTGCTTGGCCGGGTGGAGCAACTGCGCACCCGCGAGGAATCAGATGCCAGCGACCTGCGCGATGCCTTGGCCGCCTTCAAGCTCGATGTCGCGCGCAACTATGTCTCTATCCCCTATCTCAAGGATGTCGAAAAACGCCTGACCGGCCATTTGCTCCGGATCGAGGCCAAGCTCGACATGCCGCCCATCCCGAGCAAAAAGGATCTGAGCCTATGACCGACCCCCAAACCCTGACCAGATCGGTATCAAATTCGACATCCCAGCCGGTCACCGATCCCGATGCGCTGCCCGCGGTCGAGGTGCTGGCGCGCACGCTTTATGGCGAGGCGCGCGGCGAAGAACTTCGCGGGATTGAGGCCGTGGCATCGGTCATCCTCAACCGGGTGGCGTATGCCAAGCGGCGCGGGCGCTATTGGTGGGGCAATGACGTGAAATCGGTGTGCCTGAAACCGGCACAGTTTTCCTGCTGGAACGCCAACGATCCCAACCGCAAGAAGCTTCTGGCACTCAGCCCGCGTGACCCGGCCTATCGTCTGTGCAAACGCATCGCCAAACGCGCGGTGGCGGGCGAGCTTCCCGATCAAACCGACGGCGCCACCCATTATCACACCCATGCGGTCGATCCGTTCTGGGCGCGCGGCCATGTGCCGGTCGCAGAAATCGGTAACCACCTGTTCTACAAGAACATCGGCTAATCCGATGGCCGCTCTTGCCGCCAAGACGGACTGCAAAGAAGCATTGGCTGCGCTTCCGGTGCTCACGTACTGACACGTACGCTGCGCGCCGGTTCTCACCACTACTTCTTTTCGCCACGTCTTACCGACAATCCCAACCATCGTGAAGGCTTCAAAAATTGCCAGAGGTGCAAAATGATTCCTGCATTGCTCGCCCAGATCGGCCTGCCTCTTTTGATGAAGGCGGTGGGTGCGGGGCTTGATCATATCGACAACCCGATCGCCAAAACCGCGGCCGAGGGCCTTAAACAGGTGGAGGCCGCCGTCACCAAGGGCGACGTCACGCCCGAGCAAATAAGTGCGGCCAACCGCCACACCGAACGGATGGCCGAAATCGAACTGGCCCGCGATACCGAAACCCTCAAATCCGTCAACCGCACCATCCGCGCCGAGGTCGCCAGCGAAGATGCGTTTGTTAGGCGCTGGCGCCCCAGCTTCGGCTACGCCGTCGCACTGACCTGGATCATGACCATGGGCGCCATCGCTTATGCCATCGTCCTCACCCCGCTTCAGGCCCCGGCGATCATCGCAGCGCTCGTCAATACCAGCCCGATCTGGGGCATTGCGCTGGGGGTCTTGGGGGTGAGTGTGGTTAAGCGGAGTTCGGATAAGAAGATCCAGTGAATTCGTTTATTGCGAATGTTTCGAATATTGCGAATAGATGGGCGCGTGTGTATAAGTAAGAAAGCTACAAGAAAAATTGTAGAAAATTTGTAGAAAACTTGTAGCCGTGCGCCGGAAAGTGAAATGGAGATTGCAATATGTCCGCAATTCGCAAAGACGATTTTGGCGGTAGATTGCCCACGCAAATTGAAAGCGCGACAGCAGACCAGCTCCGCCAGATTATCGCATCGCAGACCAAGGAAGGTGAAGATACCAAGCTGACCGTCATGCCCGGTGACGGGGAGCCGAAAACGATCACGCTCAGCCCGGCTTTGACCGAAAGCCTGATGACTTTGTTGCGTCTGGTGTCCAGCCGTCAGGGCTTTCAGATGATCCCGCTTTCGGCGGAGTTGACGACGCAACAGGCGGCGGATTTGCTGAATGTGTCGCGGCCCTACCTGATCAAGTTGCTGGAGGCCGATGAAATCCCATACGCCACCGTCGGACGGCATCGCCGGATCAAGGCCGAGGATTTGTTTGCCTATAAAGAAGTCCGGGATGCCCGTCGCGCCGCTGCTCTGTCCGAGATGGCGGAGAGGGACGCGGATTTGATCCTCAAGGGATATTAATTCGCCATGACATACCGGTCAGACCATTTTACAGCGCTATTGGATGCATGTGTTCTGGCTGGTGTGTTCAAGCGAAACTTGTTGCTGAGTCTTGCGGAAGCAGAGCTTTTTCGCCCGCGTTGGAGTCCTGTGATCCTTGATGAGATGGAACGGGCAATCACGAAAATTACAAATGGCGAAATTGATGCTGCGCAAGAACGAGAGAGCGTGGAAACTGCCTTCGAGGAAGCTTGCGTCACTGACTTTGAGCAGTTCATTCCGGCGATAAACCTGCCAGACCCGGATGACCGTCATGTTCTGGCGGCTGCGGTCGCCACACATGCTCAAGTTCTGGTGACAGATAATCTAAAAGACTTCCCGGCAGAAGAGCTTGGCAGGTTCTCAATCGAGCCGAAATCACTTGATGATTTCCTTGCAGATACGATTACTCTGCATGAGCATACAGCTTTCTCAGCGCTTAAGAAAATGCGGCAGCGTTTCAAAAGACCAGCCTTGTCAACCAGCGTGATTATTCAAACAGCGGAAAGTCAGGGTTTGTTGAAAACTGCGCTCTTGCTTAAAGAATACGAGCAGTATTGGTGAAGGGAGCTGGCCTCAGAGCACCAACGCTTCTGATGGATGAGATAAGAAGTAGACTTTCGTAAAGCCTTGCAGATCAAAAGACCTGCTGGTCGTTGGTGAGAGCGTGATTTTCCCACTGTTATTCAGGTGGTTGGCGACCAAAAGTAAGCGTATATCTGGTCCTGCATTCTTACGATAAGTATTCAGCTTTTTGCATTTTGTATCGATTGCGGCTTGAATGAGCTCAATGGGGTCTTGGCTTACCCATCCGACTCTGTCGTTTACAACGTACCAGCGAGAATGAAATTCTTTGGTGACCCAAACCTTGGTGCCGCAACGGAGCAAAAATTGAGTTTGGTAGCCGGTTTCTCTGCTTTCAAGGTTTTCTGCCATTAAGGCTTGATGCAGTTCTTTTAACTCGCATTGAGAGATATTTCCGGCGTCTGGCTTCCTAAGAAGCCGAACATGCAATGCCAAATCAGATGTTTTCTCAAAACCTTGAGCAAATTTTTCTAATTCTTTGCTTCGATGTTGTTCAGTCTGTTTTACGGGCGATCCCCCTTTGTTCTGATTTTCATTAAGAAAAATTTCCCTTACCTCCAGACCAAAAGTGAGTGCGTCCTCTTTTATGATAAAATCTGGTTTCTCGCGCTGTTCTAAAATTTCCCACGAGGTATTTAGTAGCTGAGATGCTTTGAGCACAAAGTTACGCTCATCACGCTTTTGAGAATCTGAGGTCATTCTTGAGTTCTGCCTCTTTGGAGGTGTTCAAGGAACGCCGTGATATCCTGTGCCGAATACCCCAACAACTCCCCCATCCGCACAGAATCTGCGTCATGGTCTTTGACCGTTCCGGCGCACAGATTGCGACACATAACCAACGCTTCCTCGATCCGCCATTCTTCGCCGGGCAGGGCATAGAACAGGTAGCGCATCTCAAAGGGTGGGCGGGGGATGATTTCTTGGGCGCGAATGATCCGGCCTACCTCTACATGCGGGGCAAAGTCGGCTTCCGGGAAATAGTCGCTGACATGAACGGCGTCCGAGAACATTGCCATCGGCTTTGTTCCGGCCAGCATCAATTCCAGTTCGCGGTCATTGTGCGGGCCGATGCCCGGCGGGAGGTCGACATCATCATCCATGGGATCACCCGAGTTTTCTGATCCAAGCTTCACACCGGTTTGAGACATCGTCAACGATATGGTCAAGCCTTGGACTGTCGGCATCCGTATCGCGCAATTCATTGCGCAGCGGGGTGATGGTTTCGCGCAGTTTCTTTGCCATGGTGAGCAACGCCTTGCGGAGCGCGGTGGGGGAGCTTCCGATCATGCGGGCCTGGGCTTCCCAGTGTGACCAGTCCAGTTCGGTCGGGTCATAGCATCCGCCGATGGATTGGGCGAGGCGGGGGCGCTGGCTTTTGAAGCAATCGCGAAACGCCGCACCATTGTTGACGTCATAAAGCGGGCTGATCGCGGTGTGGACATTTGTCGCATTGGCATTTGTCGGGCGTTGCCGGTAGATCACGGAATAGTTCTTGGCGTGCGCATCCGGGTTGCCGATCAGGAAATTGAAAATCACAAAGCCAAGCAATTTGGGGATATCGCGCGCCGGGATGGTGGATGCCTGTTTGGTCAGCGTAAACATCGCGGCAAGGTCCGGTCCGCCCTGACGTTCATATTTGACATCCGGGTTTACCCCAAGTGCCTGACAGAAATCTTCCTGATGCAGGCGGGTAACGCGGACGCCGTTTGATGTCTGGGCATAGGCGCGGTCAAAGCGGGTGACGAACAGGACCGGGCGATCGTTAAACAGGCTGATTTTGGTGTGCGCGGCATCAAGGCCGATCTTGCGCGCAAGTTTCATGCAGAAATGCTCGGTCCGGGTAGAGTCCGGCAGGCGTTCGATATCAACTTTAAGGATATGGGTACTTGGATATCCGCCAAACGGCAGGGAGATTTCCTGTGTGGCTGGATCGATATAAACCGCGGCCTTGTCATTCACCCCGGCCAGTGACAGCACAACTTCATCCTCTTCGATGAAAAGCGGTCTTTGCGGCAGCTCGGCAATGCGTTTGGCAAGATCATCGGTCGAGATCGCCGAAAGATGGGCATCGGATTGCAGGGGGCTTTCCGCCTGATCGGGATGGATCAGCATCAAGGCCCCGGCGCAATCGCGCCCGATATGTTCCAGAATGCCAAACTCGTCCGTCGGGGCGACATCAAACAATGCCGCGATCTGGCGGCGGACATCCTTTTTATCGGGCAGAAGCCCGTCAAAGAATGGTTCAATGGCCTGATGGTCAAACGCACCATCCCGCAGCGGAATGCTTTGCGAAACCGGATAGGCCGCAGGGCTTGCAAGCCATTCCGGGTCGTAGGCAAACGACATATAGCCGCGCGCATCGGCGCGCAAAACGCCAACCCGGTCGCGGCCATTGGCAAGGACCAGAAGGGTTTTGGTCATGCCCGGTCTCCGTCCGTTTGGCCGGGATCGGGTTCGGATGACATATCCGACCAGTCCAGCATCACCTGACCGCCAAGGGCACGGGTGATATCCAGGATATTGGCAAAGCCCGGATTGTCGGCCTTGCCGGTTTCAAGTTGGCTGAGGAACTTGACGCTCAAGCCCGTGGCAAGCGCCAGATCGGTCTGCGACAGGCCAAGCGCCTTGCGGGCCTTGCGGATTTCCGGGCCAAGCTGGTCCATGCGGGTGATGTGCACGGCATCCTCCAAATTTACCCATGGGTAAATTTATGGGGTTTTGCTGTGAATGTAAAGTGAAGTTTACCTGTAAGTAAAATTCTGTGATTGTAGCCCGATTTTTAGCGAGATTTTACTTATAGGTAAAATATGGCGCTCCTGCGAACTTGCAGAAGCGCCAAGCTTTGGTCCTGACACCACTCCGTGCTTAAAGCGCAATCTCAAGGTTTTTCATCACCTTGCCCTGACCACCTGCCAGAAGGCCGGTGATGCGGTCATCTTTAAGGTCCAGTGTGACCTTGATTTCGCTTGGCGACGGTTCAGTCATGAATGCGCCCTGGGCGATCAGGAAGCTGTCCTTTTTGATGTCCAGCAGGTCATGAAGCACGCAGGCCAGCGGCCCGGCGGCCATGCCGGTGGCGGCTTCCTCGGCAATACCATAGCGCGGGGCGAACATGCGGGTGGTGGCGTCGATGTTCGTATCATCTGCGTCACCGGTGTCGGTGGTGAAGATGTAATAGCCGATCAGGTCCAGCTTCTCGCTAATCGCGTTGATGGCGTCCTGATCGGGCGTGATGTTGGCGAGTGTCGCCTGATCTTTCACGGCAATGACGATGAAGTTGTTGCCGGTATTGACCAGAACCGGACGGGCGCGGTCATCGAGGTCAGCGCTAGTGATCGCAAGTGATTTCAGCACATCATCAAGTGTTACACTCTGGTCAATCCAGCGGGCGGCCGGGGTGTAGGTCGGGGCCAGTTGCTCCATATAGGCCATGCCGGCATCGAGGATGATCTTGCGCGGGCCATCGACGGTTTCCTTCGACGTCTCGCCATCGCCAAAGCGTTCCAGTTCGGCAAGATAGGAAAAGGTCGCAATGGTCGCATGGCCGCAATGGGCGATGCGTTTGGTGGGTGTAAAGAAATCAAGCTTGATGCCACACGTCTCGGACTTCGAGACAAAGGCGGTTTCAGAAAGCCCGACTTTCTGGGCGATCAAAAGCTTTTGCGCGTCGCTGTATTGATCGGCATCCAGCACGACACCGGCCGGGTTGCCGCCCTGACCATTTTTCACAAACGCATTTACGATCTGCACCGCGACGGTTTGGGTATTTTGTTGAGATGTACTCATGACTCTATTCCTGCTAAAATCTCTGTTGAGGCTGTTTTAATAAATCTCACAGGGATTCTGGACTCATATATAGATGAAGAAACTTCATGAAATGTCGCGAACCGATCTGATCGGACGGGTGAGCCCCCTGGCCCCGGTGTTGGCGGCGATTGCGCGTGAAAACAGTTTCAGCAAGGCGGCCGAAAAGCTGGGTGTGCATCAATCGGCCATCAGTCACCGGATTACCCAGCTTGAAGAGGCGCTTGGCTTTGCGCTGTTTGAGCGCACGACGCGCCAGATCACGCCGACCGAATATGGCCGGGTACTGTGTGCGGCCGCGCTTGAAACGGTGGATGTCTGGGATACGGCGTTTGACCGGCTGGAAAAATTCCGGACCGAGGGCACGGTGCGCCTGTCGGTGGCATCCGCACTGGCGATGAAATGGGTGTTGCCCAATCTGGCGAGCGCCCAGCAAGCCGGGCTTGAGATTGCCTTGGACGTCAATGACCGGCCAGTGGATTTCAGCACTGGCACGATGGATGCCGCCATTCGCTTTGGCTCCGGGCCCTATCCCGGTTTGCATTCCAGCTTGCTTAAAAAGGCAGCGATCGTGCCGGTCGCCCGTCCGGGCTATGTCGCCGGGGACAGGGGGCTTGAAGAGGTTCTTGGCGACAGTGATGTCACCTTGCTTAAGGATGCGGTCGGCGAACGCGATGGCACGGATTTCAGCTGGGGCTATTATTGCGCGAAGGCCGGGGTCAACCTTGATACGGATCGCAAGGCATTGGCCTTTGATCGTGCTGATCTGGTGTTACAGGCGGCAATCAACGGCATGGGCATCGGGCTGGGCCGAACCCTTCTGATTGAAGACGATATCGCGCAAGGGTTTCTCGCGCCGTTTGGTCCGGCGGTTCCCATGAAATCGGCCTATTGGCTGGTCTGCAGTCCGGAATTTTCCAAGACGGAACGGTATGCGAAACTTCTGAGCTGGCTTAGGGATCAGATGAAATAGGCTTGCCGTTTTGGTTGTGTCTGCCTAAATTCCCGCCATGACAAATACAACTGATGACATGATCTATCGCGTATTGGGTTCGGATGAATGGGCCGAGGCCCTCAGTGCCGGACAATATGACGGTGCGCCGCACGATATTGCCGATGGCTTTATCCATTTCTCGACCCAGGATACGCTGGCATCAACGCTTGCGCTGCATTATGCCGGGCGCGATCACTTGAAATTGCTGAGAGTGCCGGTCGCGCCGATTGCCGCGAAAATCAAATGGGAACCAGCCCGCGGCGGCACGCTGTTCCCGCATTTGTATGATGTTCTGTCGGTGGAGCACGTGACCAAGGTCGATGAAATTCGCCTTGATGAAAACGGTGTTCACATCTTGCCGCAAGATTTGCGTTAAATATTTGTGCTGTGATCAGATGTCCGTATCGGTTGGGTGCCAGTAATCCTGCCGACCGTGACGGACGTGCAGGATCGAAACCTGTTGATCGTTTACGCAATAGAAAATCCGCCACGGCGTTCCGCGCCCGTATAAAAGTTGGCGGATTTCAACATCAAATTCCTTGCTTTCCGGGGCGATTGGATTTTTGAACGGCAAGGTTTCAAGAGCTGTGATCGCATCGCGCAGGCCGTTCCGCCAAGACTTGGCGTAAGCCGGGTTTTCGATCCGAAGCCATTCAAATGCTTTGCGGATATCCTGCGCAGCGTTGGGCGCGATGATCACCCGGTAATGCTTCATGCCGATTTATGCAGCCGGGTCGGAAAGCGTGGCAAAGAAGTCCTTGGCGTCTTCCCCTTCGCCCTGGTCAATCTGGGTCAATCCCTTGCGGATGCCAGCAACGCTATCGGCGTATTCAAGCCGGTTTTGCATTTCCTGCCACGCGCCCGCATCCATTACAACGAGGCTTACCTTACCATTGACGGTCAGAAAGGCGGGTTTACCCGTTTCCTTGAGCCGTTTGGTGAATTGCGCCGTTTCGCGTTTGAACTCGGTCAGTGGACGAATGTCCTTGGTGATATCCATGTTCGCACCTTTAACGCATCTTTTGAAATGCGAATTTAGCGCATTTTTTCTGTAAATGCGATCTTTATCTGGATTTAAATCCCGCGCGGTTTCCAAAGATATAATCGCCCGCCGCCTTTCTTGGTGCCGGTATCAACCACGCCGGGGAGCTTCCCGGCGCGCAAGGCATTCAGGAATGAATGGCCGAGTTTGACCTTGTCGCCGATATAAAGCGTGTCCCAGCCTTGCCCATAGATTTCATGGAAATGAAACGGGCCGGGATTTCGCGCGGCAAGGGTTGCTTTGAGTTTATCAAGACCAAGCTGTGTCATGGGGGGATCTCAGCACAGGTGCGGCGGGTTTGCCTTGTTCTGGCGCAAATTGCGCGGAAACAAGCGCGCCCGTCAGGCGTTGTGGTTTCATGCATAACATTCAGATTCATAGCCAAAAGGCCCGGACATGACGGCGCCGAAAAATGCAAAGGTCGCGGATATCGTTGCGCGGATTGGCGAGCGCGCAGAAGGCGACCGCCATGTTTCGGTCGGCGATATTGTGGCCGAGCTTGGACAACGCAGTCAGGGGCCGTTTCTTCTGGTGCCGGCCCTGATTGGTGTGTCGCCGATTGGTGGCATTCCCTTTGCGCCGACCTTTCTGGCCGCACTCGTTGCCGTATTTTCCCTGCAAATTATCATCGGGCGCACACATTTATGGTTGCCCGACGTCTTGGCAGCGCGGGAAATCGGGGGTGACAAGGTCCGTGCCGGGCTGGAAAAGATTGATCCGGTGGCCAAACGCATGGATCGCTGGTTCGGTGGGCGGTTTGAAAGCCTGATCAGCGGGGTTGCTGTGCGGATTGCGGCGCTTATGTGCCTGATCCTGTCGCTGTCGATGCCGATGTTTGAACTTGTTCCGTTTGCCGCCGTCGCGCCGCAGAGCGCCATTGCTGCCTTTGGCTTGGCAATCCTCGTTAGTGACGGGCTTTTAATGCTCGCCGCCATTACCATGACCCTCGGTACCGTGATTTTGATGTTTCAGATCATCTGACCCGTTCAGCCAATTAAACCGCCCGATACGCAAACAGCCCGCCGATGGTTCGGCGGGCTGTTTTTTTGTGTTTGTGGTCGGAGCTGACTTACGCGAGTTCTGCCAGGGCAGAGGCGTTGAAGTCTTCCAGCTGATCATAGGCGCCGCTTTTGACCTTGTTGGCCCACTGCGCGTCGCTCAGAAGCGCGCGGCCAACCGCGATCAGGTCAAACTCGCCCTTTTCCATGCGATTGATCAGCTCATCAAGGCCGGCCTTTTCCGATGCTTCGCCAGAAAACGCACCGATAAAGTCGGATGACAGGCCGACAGAACCGACCGAAATCGTCGGCGCCCCGGTAAGCTTCTTCGCCCAACCGGCAAAGTTCAGACCCTTTTCGCCATCAATCTCGGGGAATTCCGGTTCCCAGAAACGGCGTTGGGACGCGTGGATGATATCGACCCCGGCCTCGACCAGCGGGCCGAGCCAATCGGTCATTTCATCGGGCGTGTAAGCAAGGCGGGCGGTAAAGTCCTGCTGTTTCCACTGGCTGACGCGCAGGATGATCGGGAAGTCCGGGCCAACAGCGGCGCGCATGGCGGCCACCACTTCGCGGGCAAGGGTGGCACGTTCCTTGATTGTCTTGCCGCCAAAGCGATCGGTGCGCAGGTTGGTGCCCGACCAGAAGAACTGATCAATCAGATAGCCGTGCGCGCCATGAATTTCAAAGGTATCAAAACCGGCATTCTTGGCATCAAGGGCCGCCTTGGCGAAGGCGGCAATCGTATCGGCAATATCAGATTCCGTCATGGCGTTGCCGCGCGGATCATCCGGGCCGACCAGACCCGACGGGCTTTCGACCGGTGCGTCCGGTTCCCAGCCATCCGGTGTGCGGGTTGATCCGGTATGCCAGATCTGCGGGCCCATCTTGCCACCGGCCGCATGCACGGCATCGGCAACCGCCTTCCAGCCGGCCATGGCAGCCTCGCCATGGAAAAGCGGAATGTGCGGCAGGTTACGCGATGCCGGGCGATCGACCACAGTCCCCTCGGACAGGATCAGACCAACACCGCCTGCGGCGCGCTTGCTGTAATAATCGGCATTGGCGGCACCCGGAATACCGTCCGGTGCCTTGTTACGCGTCATCGGGGCCATGACGATACGGTTGGGAAGATCAAGCGTTTTCAGCTTGAAAGGTGTGAAGAGAATGTCGGGTTTTGACATTGGATATCCTTTGATCGGAATTTCTGTTTTGGTCGCTCCTAGATATTCCGGAAATGGCGGCTGTCAATCTGTGGCCACGCGATAAAAACATCGGTGCATGATTTTATGCAGTACAGCGCCTGAGTTCGTTGATGGAGCGGCCATAAGAAAATAACCGGCCGCATGGCGCCACTGAATGCCATTGATCCTTGCCCAAAAGCCCTTGGCCGCGTAAGAAAAGGGCATGTCCTTTCAAGCACGGAGCGTCTCGCGTGGGGTGGTATAAGTCACTGGTTTTGCCGATTGTCCGCTGGATTGATGCCGAGACCGCGCATGGTCTGGCGATCTGGGCGCTGAAAAACAATCTGGTGCCGCGGGCGGATGACGCAACCGACGCGACCCCGATGCTGGAAACCGAGGTGTTCGGGCGCAAATTTGCCAATCCGGTCGGGCTTGCCGCGGGCTTTGATAAAAACGCCGAAGTCCCCAACCAGATGCTGTCGCACGGCTTTGGCTTTGTTGAAATCGGCTCGGTGACGCCTTTGCCGCAACCCGGCAACCCGAAACCCCGTCTTTTCCGGCTTTATTCCGACCGGGCGGTGATCAACCGCATGGGGTTCAATAATGACGGGGCCGAGGTCGTCGCCAACCGCCTGCGTAAACGTGCACGGCGTGGCGTTTTGGGTGCCAACCTTGGCAAGAACAAATATTCCGAAGACGCGGCCGATGATTATGCCAAGGGGGTCGAGGCACTTGGTCCCTATGCCGATTATCTGGTGGTTAATGTGTCCTCGCCCAATACGCCGGGCCTGCGCGCTTTGCAGGGCCGTGCGCCGCTTGAAAAGCTTTTGAAGGCCGTGATCAAGGCGCGGAATTCCTTTGCCAAGGGTGTGCCGGTGTTGCTGAAAGTCGCCCCGGACCTGACCGAGGAAGACAAATCCGACATCGCCGCCGTGGTCACCAAGGTCAAACTTGATGGCATGATCGTATCGAACACCACGATTGACCGGCCGGTCGGGCTTAATTCCTATGATCAGGATGAAAAGGGTGGTCTTTCCGGCCCGCCGCTTATGGAGCCCTCGACCAAGGTTCTGGCCGATTTTTACCGTCTGACCGAGGGCAAGGTGCCCCTGATCGGGGTTGGCGGGATTACATCAGGCAAGGATGCCTATGAGAAAATCCTCAATGGCGCATCGCTGGTGCAGCTTTATTCCTCGCTGGTTTATCACGGTGTCGAGCTTGTCACCGAGATCAAGGAAGACCTTGCACGGCGCCTGCGCAAGGATGGATTTGCCAATGTGTCGGATGCGGTCGGTGCTGCCTTCCCGGAAATTTCGGGCAAGGGCATTCCGGTCGATGAAGCCCGTTCTGCCAAGGCTGCACACGAGGCTGGGGCCGCCAAATCAAACAAGAAATAACACAAGGATCCGGACGGCATGAGCAAGACCGCCCCCTATGAAATGATCAATGGCCTGTCCGAGGTGATTGGCAAATATGATGCCGTGATCCTTGATCTGTGGGGCGTGGTGCATGACGGGGTGACACCCTATCCAAGTTCGATCGCCGCGATGACAGCCCTTAAGGAAGCCGGCATTCCCGTCGCCCTTCTGTCCAATGCGCCGCGTCGATCCTCGGTCGTGGTTGGCCGGATGGAGGATATGGGCATTTCGCGTGATCTGTATGGTCCGGCGGTGGCATCGGGCGAGGTCGCCTATGCCCAGCTCGTCGCGCGCTCTGATCCCTGGTACGCGAAGCTGGGTCGCAAGGTGCTGATGGTCGGTCCGGTGCGCGATATGTCGATGTTTGAAAATCAGGATGTCGAAATCGTCACCAAGGTCGATGACGCCGACTGGGTTCTGATCACCGGCCCGAACGAGGATCATGATCCGGTTTCGAAATACGAAGATCTTCTGCATGCGCTTAAGGCCCGCGACCTGCCGGTGCTGTGCCCCAACCCGGACCGCGAAGTGATCCGCGGTGGCAAACGCATCATCTGTGCCGGTGCCATTGCCGGGCGGTATGAAGAACTCGGCGGCAATGTCCGCTGGGAAGGCAAGCCACTGGCAAGCGCCTATGACTTCTGCCTGCAGATGTTCGATGCGGGTCCGGATGCGAAACTTCTGGTCGTCGGCGACAGCATTTCGACTGACATTGCCGGATCCAACAATGCCGGTCTCGACGTCGTGCTGGTCACCGGCGGCATCCACGCCGAAGAACTCGACGCCCCGCGCGGCACGCTTCCGGAACGCGAAAAGCTTGATGCCCTTCTGGCCGCGACAGGCCGACACATCACCTATGCGATGGGGGATTTCTGCTGGTAGGCAGCAGCCCTGATTTTTGGCGGAGATTGCCATGCTGACCGATGAGATCCGCGACTATGCCAATCGTTCGGTTTTGTGCTGGCTGGCGACAAGTTCTGAGGCCGGGCCGTCGGTCAGTCCCAAGGAAATCTTCGCCTGCTTTGGGGATGATCGCATCATCATCGCCAATATCGCCTCCCCACGATCGGTTCAGAATGTCGCCCGAAATCCGCAGGTTTGCGTCAGTTTCGTTGATGTGTTTTCACAACGCGGCTGGCAGCTTTATGGCGCGGCGACCCTGATGCGCAAAGGCGATGCAGGGTTTGAGGATCGTCAAGTCATCCTGCAGGAAATGGCGGGTGATGCCTTTAGGGTAGCGACCTTGTTTGACGTGACGGTCACTAAAGCGCAAGAAATCTTGGCACCCAGTTACCGTTTCAAAAAGGACGTGAATGAGGCTGACATGCGCGAAAGTGCGATGCTGACCTATGGCGTCGAACCGCGCGCAATCTTTTAAGATGCTGGTTCTATAAAATAATATCTATATGAGCCAGGATCGGACGTATAGCTTGTCGACGAAAACAGGCTGAAGCCTTGCATGTCGTAGACCTCCATATCAACACGAGTACCGATGCCTCTTAATCCGATCTCTCGTTTGGTTGTCCAGACACCGTTTTGATAGCTGTTGGTGATGGTCGTGATGTCACCGTCATCTTCGATATACTTGCATTCTCCGAGTACAAATTTGCAAGCATCGGCTTCGGCTGGTCTCAGATGAAATGGATCTGCTGAATAGGAATGTGAGGTGCTCTTGCCGTTAGTTCGCATGCGATACGGCTTTTTAGAAGCATATGAAGGGGTTATTTTGTAGTAATAGTATTCTCCAAGCTTATAGAGAAAATCATATTTCCATGATTTACCGTCATGTTTCATGAGGCGGTAATTCTTCGGAACATCTGAAATGCTCAGCGAGATGTCATTGGCGTCCTGTGGGGACAAGATGTTCCCTTTATTGGTGGTGAGAACTTCTGCAAGCTTTTGATCATGGCTTGCAGAATTCTGCGGGCCTTTAGTAAGGCTGTAAGAGAAGCATCCAGTCAACAAAACGGCGTTGCCAACTGTTAGCATGAACATAGTTAGCAGCTGTCGGATGCATCTAGTTTGATGTTTCTTCAAGGATTTCATAATCGTAACCCTCCCTTCCGAAGCCGAATGCTGTTGAGGAATAGAGTATAATTCCATTTTTATCTAAGATAATGTTTTGGTAAGCATAGCCGCGTGTGCCGATGACTTTCCGTTTGTTTACCCAGACGCCGTTGAGAAACTTGCGATCAAATGCACCGTATTTTTGATCCGGCTTAGCTTTGAGCTCACAGGGACCTAGCTCAAAAAAGCAATCACGTCGCAAATTTAGAAAACGTCCGCTGTCTAGTTCTGATTCGTAAATACGACCCTTGATCCGAAACTCGCTTGTCCGGTTTGGAAAGACTTCGTTGCGTACTGTAAAATAGTGATAACCGTCTTCTATTCGGTTGAATTTCACTTCGGTGCGCCCACTAGTCGTCGAGAAGTAAACACGTGAAAAGTTTGGCGTAATATCAGAAAGATCGATTTTGGCTACGTCTTCCGGATAGAGGATATTGCCAGCGTGCTCTTTGAGTATTCGATTAACGTGATCGGTAATGAATAGGGGCTCTTGATACTCAGGGAAAAGCTCTTCTGAGATCGAATACGGCGCTGAAAGTTCCTGTGACTGAGCGTAGCTGGCGGGAGAGGCACAAAGTACAAGAAGTAACATTTTCGCCAAACGGCCAAACATTCCTCTGCTCACTCTGCCTCGTGTGTCCTGAGAATGGTGCATCGCTGGGCCCGACTAATTTAAAACCAAATGGCATCAAAGTCTTGAATATCAAAATCTATCTTTGCGTGCAATTGGCCAGGCAATACGCGCAGTATTCGAGTTGATTCTTAACTCTCTGCCGCCACCTTGCTTTCGCGGAAGATGACGAAGAGGCCGCTTGCGGTAATGATCGCCGCCCCGACAAAGGTCAGAACATCGGGCGTTTCACCCCAAAACATCCAGCCTAGCGCGGTCGCCCAGATGAGGGCTGTGTAATCAAAGGGCGCGACTGTCGGGGCCTCGGCAAAGCGGAAGGCCTGGGTGATCATGGCCATGCCGAGCGAGCCACAGAGCGCAATCGCCAGAAACAGCCAGATGTCCTCCGCCCGCACCGGGCTCCAGACGAAGATCACCGGAATGCTGGTCAGGATCGCGCTGGTCAGACTGAGATAAAGCAACAATGTCCACATGCTTTCGCGGGTGTCGACAAAGCGGGCACTCAGCATCAGGATCGCATAGGTAAACGCAGTCGCAATCGGCAGGAGCGATATCAGCTCAAACGTCGCAGCCCCCGGCCGCACTATCACCAACACACCAAGAAAGCCGACACTGACCGCCAGCCAGCGCCGCCAGCCGACCCGGGCAATGAAAATCGCCGAGAGGGCGGTGATGAACAGCGGGGCGACAAAGGCCAGCGCTGTTGCCTCGGCCAGGCCAAGGTGATGGATGCTGGTAAAGAACATCACAGTGGCGGCAATCCAGACGACACCACGCATGAAATGCACGTGAACCCGGCTTGAACGCAAGCTGCGAGAACCACCCATTTTGAGCGCCACCAAAAAGGCAAAGGGAAGGGCGATGATGTTGCGCAGGAAGATGATCTGGATCGGGGAATAATGATCCATCAGGCTTTTGGCCAGCGCATCATTGATACACAGCGCTGCCACCCCGCCACACATCGTCATGATGCCGGCAAGGTTGTTCTGGCGTGATGTGTTGCTGGACGTCATCGTCCCTGTCCCCGCGTTTTGGTCCGGTTTTTATCATTTTTCAAAATCAGATATCCCTTTCCAGATATCCGGTTCGCAACGCAGGGTCGAGCGATTTCATCACATCGATAAAGGCGCGTAAGGGTGGGGGCACGCGCCGGTGATCCGGGTAGTACAGGAAAAGCCCCGGAATTTCGGGCAGCCAGTCATCGAGCACCGTCACAAGATCACCACTGGCGATGGCGCGCGCGGCATAAATCTCGGACACGTAGGCAATGCCAAGCCCCTGTCGGGCGGCATCGACCATCAGATCATGACGATCGAGCGTCAGCGGGCCGGAAACATCAATCGAGATTTCCTGACCCTGCTTTTCGAAATCCCAGTGATAGATCTTGCCGCTGGGAAAGCGATGGCGGATGCAATCATGGCCATGCAAATCATCGGGTACGATGGGACGTGGACGGTTTTTGAAATAATCCGGTGACGCAACCGCGACGAAACGAAATGGCGGACCAAAGCGCACCGCCACCATATCAAGCGGCACCGTTTCGCCCAATCGTGCCCCGGCATCAAAACCACCGGCGACGATATCGACAAGCCGTCCTTCGGTCACCAGATCAATCGCCACATCCGGATATCGTTTGCGCATTTCCGGGACCACATGGCGGGTCAAAAGGCGCGCGGCACCATCGGATGTATTGATGCGCACCGTGCCAGACGTCCCGCCGGTGCGAAAGCTTTCGACCGTGCCCATGGCTTCTTCGAGGGTGAGCAATGCCGGGCGCAAGCGATCAAGAAGCTGTTCGCCCGCCTCTGTCAGGGACACACTGCGCGTGGTGCGGTGAAGCAGACGGATATCAAGATTGCTTTCCATGTTGCGAAGCGCGTGGCTGAGGGTGGAGGGCGCGACACCCAGCGCATCTGCGGCCTTCCGGAAGCTGCGATGGTCGGCAACGGCGATGAAAAACCGCATGTCATTTAAGGTCGGCTGATTGATTGCTGGCATATTTTCACTAACCCATCCGAATTAAGCGGGATTATCGCATCAATCATTGGTTTCTATAGTCCCCCCATGTTCAGAGCAAGACAGAAAGGAACTGACATGGACAAGACATGGTTAATTACCGGTGCATCGTCCGGGTTTGGTCGCGGACTGGCGGAAAAGGTATTGGCACGCGGTGATCGTGTGGTCGCGACCGTGCGGCGCACGGGGTCGCTTGACGATCTGGTCGCGCAATATGGCGAACGGCTCAGTGTTGCTTATCTTGATGTAAGCCAACCTGATGCGGTGCAGGCGACCGTTGACAAGGCCTTTGCCGAATTCGGACGGATTGATTTCATCGTCAGCAATGCCGGCTTTGGCATCCTGGGGGCGGCCGAAGAAACCAGCATTGATCAGATGCGCCAGATTATTGATACCAACCTTTTGGGATCAATTGTTGTGATCAGGGCCGCCTTGCCACACCTGCGTGCGCAAGGATCGGGTCGTGTCATTCAGGTATCGTCCGAAGGCGGTCAGATCGCCTATCCGGGCTTTAGCCTGTATCACGCGACCAAATGGGGCATCGAGGGCTTTGTTGAATCCCTGGCCAAGGAAGTCGCGCCATTTGACATTGAATTCATGCTGGTGGAACCCGGTCCGTCGCGCACTGCGTTTATCGGCTCCATCATTCAGCCGGACCCGATCAGTGATTATGACGGCACCCCGGCCCATGACCTTAAGGAGGCTGCCTTTGGCGGTGGCTGGGTGATCAAGGGCGATCCGGATCGCATGATAAATGCGATGATTGCGGCGGCAGATGCACCGAAAATGCCGTTTCGTTTGTTGCTGGGATCAGATGCCTATGATGGCGTACACGCGGCCCTGACCGAGAGGCTGGCAAAGCTTGAGGCCGGAAAAGACATCACCATTTCCGCCGATTTTACCGAGGAAGAACTTGCCGCGATGTAGGATCTTTTTTAGCAGATACCCAACGCAAAAACGCCGCCCGAAATTGGGCGGCGTTTCGCAGTTTGATCGGCTTTGAGGAGACGATCATATGGATGTATTGGCAGCCGATCAGATCGCCATCTTGCGGTTGGCGTCGATATAAATCTCGCGCAGGCGCTTGGCGACCGGGCCGGGAACACCATCGCCGATTTTCTTGTCATCAATTTCGACAACCGGGCAGACAAAGGCCGAGGCCGAGGTTGAGAACGCTTCGGCGGCATTCTGGGCTTCTTCGATGGTGAAGTGGCGTTCTTCGACCTTGAGCTGAAGTTCCTCGGCGCATTTCAGAACCGCGGCACGGGTGATGCCGTGCAGGATGTCGGTCGAAAGTTCACGGGTGACGATCGTGCCGTCCTTGGTGACGATATAGGCGTTGTTGCTTGATCCTTCGGTGACATAGCCATCCAGCACCATCCAGGCATCGTCCTTGCCCTTGGCCGCCGCATCGGTTTTGAGAAGCGATGCATAAAGAAGCTGGGTGGTCTTGATGTCAGACCGGCGCCAGCGGATGTCGGGGAAGGTGACGATCTTCTGGCCGCGTTCGGCGAGGGCCGATTTGATCAGGGATTTGCTTTGGGTGAACATCACAATGGTTGGCGGCGTTTGCGGGTCGATCGCGAAATCACGATCACCGGCCGAACCACGCGACACCTGCAGGTAAATCAGGCCTTCGGTGATGTCGTTAAGCTTCACCAGTTCACGGTGCGCTTCAAGAAGCTGATCGATATCGGGCTTGAACTGGAATTTGAGCTCGGCAAGCGAGCGTTCGAGGCGCTTCATGTGACCCGTAAAGTCAATCAGCTTGCCATCAAGTACCGAGGTCACTTCATACACGCCGTCGGCGAACAGGAAGGATCGGTCAAAAATCGAAATCTTTGCTTCGGTTTCCGGCAAAAACTCGCCGTTCACATAAACAGTGCGCATCGTAACTTTCCTGTCTGGCAAGCGGACCCTTCGCGATCCGTCTTGGGTGGATAAAGCGACGTTTCCATCGGTCGGCCTTTTGATGCGATCTTGTTTTGATGCATGGCGACCATCTGTTTTAACGTTTCAAGAGTCTCAAATATCACAGGGGGAGGCAATCTGTCGCGCAAAAGCTCTATATCGTGCGTGTAAAAGGTGAATTGTTGCTTGAATGGGCCGTGATCATGGGGTGTGTGCTGTGAATGGGGCCGTGATTTCCGATATTATTCGAAGATTATTCGATTTAAAATTTTTCGATTTTTTGCGTTTGACCGTAACATAGGTTGAGGTTTTATCGTCCTGCTTCATGAGATCAAACGATGATGAAAACACATCGTCAAAGGAATGGAGCCTTGTGATGAATAGCCACCAGCCCGTCGCCCATAACGCCCCGGTCGCACCAGACCATGACGCTTTGCAAAGCCGGATCAATGCCAGTTGGGCCGCCCCGATCAAACGCCCGAGGCAGGAAGTCGATCTGGACGCCTATTTTGCCCGGATCGGCTATGACGGCCCACGCGAAGCAACACTGGAAGTTTTGCAAACCCTGCATGCAATGCATCCGGCAACCATCCCGTTCGAAGCGATTGATGTGTTCAATGACACGCCCATCAGCATCGATCCGGAGCGCGTCGATCAAAAGCTGATCCATGACGGGCGGGGTGGTTATTGTTTTGAGCAGAACGGCCTGTTTCGCCGGGTGTTGCGCAGCCTTGGCTTTGAGGTCGAAGGTCTGGCCGGGCGGGTTTTATGGGGCTATGGCCCGAATGATATGCCCCGGCCGCGCTGCCACATGGCCAACCGGGTGATGATTGATGGCGAAGCCTGGCTGGCCGATGTTGGATTGGGTGGCTGTGTGCCAACCGGGCCGTTGTTGCTGGATATCGAAACGCCACAAGCAACCCCGCATGACACATACCGCGTGACCAAGGGGGCGCACAGCTATCGGATTGAACTGGAACGTGATGGCGTTTGGAAGCCGGTGCATGAGGTCGATATCGCGCCGGTTTCGGATATCGATTACGAGGTCATGAACTGGTACGCATCCGACCACCCCGAAAGCGGATTTTGCAGGACCCTGATGGTCGCGCGTTCTGCACCGTTTGCGCGCTTCACCCTGCTTAATAACCGCCTGACCATCCGGCTGGTCACCGGCGAAGAAGAGCAACATACGCTCAGCGTTGGGGATATTCCGCAGACGCTTAAAGACATCTTTGGCATCGAGCCGGACCCGGCCTGGCGCGGCGCCTTTGCCAGACTGGTCAATCACAGTCACGTATAAACGATTGTGCGGTGTTTATCGGGCTGCGAATGATCAAGGGCGGGGAGTTTTGCTTCCTGCCCTAATTACCTTCAAACGGCTTATTTGCCGACCTTCGCGTTGGCTTCGTTCGTCAGGCTTTCCATATAGCTCAGCAGATCGGCGATGCTTTGAGAGGTGAAGGAAAATTCCGGCATGGTCATGTTGTCATGCGATACCGTGATGCCTTCGGCCAGGGCTTCTTCAAGGTTTTCCAGCGGCCAGCGTTGTCCGAAACTGGCAAGGGCCGGGGCGGTGGTGACGTTCGGATCGGGCAGGGGATCGCCTTCGAATTTGGTGTGACAGCGCAGGCAGGTCTGCTCGGCAATCGATTGCCCGCGTTCGACATCGCCATAGGCCTCGCCCTTATGCGCCATGTAATCGCTGATCCCCCACATGCCCAAGGCCACAACACCGGTCAACAGGATGACAAGGCTGGTTTTCTGCATGGCGGGCTCCCGGATGGCGATTTTGAATGTGTTCTAATCGCCTGTATAGCAAGCCAAGGTAACGAAATTCCTAAGCTTTCTGGCGGTTGTTGTGTCGGGTTATGAGCGGTTTGGGGCGATAGCGGTGCTGGCATGAGAGAATAAAGGGATGGTTTTGTGACATCCCTTTATATGCGTGAAATCAGTTTAGCGGAATGTCGAGCCCTATCCGGAAGGTACTTGCCTGGGTTGAGCTTACATCCTGATTAAATGAAGATTTGAACTTGCTGTTATCCGGCAGGAAACCGAAAGTTACCGGCGTGTTGGCAATGATTTCAAAGCTATGGGACTCATAGTTCGCCAGGCCAATGCCGTCATAGGCATATTTGGCGTAGATACTTCCGCCATCTTCAAAGGTGATGTCTCCGCCAAGTTCCGCTCTGGCGCGCAGCTTTTCGGTATCTACTTGGCTTCCATTACTATGTGCAATCGGTGGTGCCCGGAAATCCCAAATGCCGCGAAGAGCAACGAATGGCCGGTATATTGGGCCATCTTCGACTTGCAAAACACGAACAACTTCCGGGCCGAACGTAAGGTTGCCGAAGGTTATTGTCTGGGCTTCGATCCGCTCCCCGCCAAAGTTTGTGTATGCTTTTTGTTCTTCACGGAAGTAGTTGATGCCGATCTGCGGATAAAATTCCCAATTTTCTGAGCGGATATCGCCGGTCAGATTGGTTTCCAACTGTGAGCGTTCACCGTCATATTTGTCCCAACCCCGGCCGAGCGGATTGATCTTGTTTTTTGATTTACCCCAGGCAACGCGGCCATCCCAAATCAGGTTTTCATCCAGTCGAGACACCATATAGGGCCCGACCATCCAGCCTTTTCCCTCACCTTGGCTGTCTTGGCCAGTGGCAGTCGATTTGTACAGGTCATATTGGCCAAGGATGCCAACCATCGTGTCTTTATCAACACGATAGTCAATGCCCGTCATAAACAGGCCGAAATCGCTGTCTCCTGCTGTGCCACCCCGACTATCATTTATGCCTTCCCATCTGCCCTTCACCCACAGGTTCATCGGGCTTTCAAAATTGGAAAACGCGCTGGGCGGGAGACCACCTGTATTTTGCTCTCCGGCAGCCAGTTCTCCCGTCCAGTTCATCACGCTATTGAGATTTGCTGCAAAGTTGCCTCTTCCTTCGTTCAACTCCAGTGCAACCGGCAAAGTCAAACCTGTGGATTCCGCCAAGGCATTTCCGAATGCGGCGCTGTCGCCAAACAAACCGCCAAGGCTGCCGCCGCCACGGCCAAATCCGCGTCCGGTAATCAATCCGGAAAGGCTAACACTTTGCGACGTCATGTTTCTGATATGCGTAGCAAGTACAGTCTTGATCGCAGACTGGGATTCTTCAAGGTTCCCGGCGGGGGCAAGTGTGTTGTCAAACAGCTTTAGGCTTGCTGTTCCTTTCACCGTGCCGCCTGAGTTGCGCAAGGTAAAGGAAATGAAAATATCGCGCCCGGCAATCTGGGGAAGATTGATCGTTAGGGATTGTCCTGCAATGGTGTTACCGCTCAGAATTAGTCCGTCGAAATTAGCAAATGATCCCGGCGTCGTTCCTTGTTGGATGGTGACGGTGAGCGACGATCTTCCTTGGGGCGATCCCGAGAAGGTTGCCCAAGTCAGGTCACCAGTGCCAGCGCCGCCCGCACTCGCTTCGAGAGAAATGTTGGCGTCAGCAAAGGTCGCCCCGCCACTCAGCGAGATTTCCAGCGTATCGCCCGCTGCAAATCCGGATGGTGCCGGATTTGCCTCCTGGAAGAAGGTCAAGCTGTCGCCGGACACTCTTTTGCTGGCTTCGGTTGTAATCGTCTGTGTCGGTGTCGCTGCACTGCCACCCGCGTTTGTTACGCTGTAGGCATAGGCGCTATTGGGCGCGACAAGCAAAAATAGTACACCAGTGCAGAGCCGCGCGAAGTTGGTTTTTATCTGCATTGTCGATTTTGTTTTTTTGTACCGTGTTGTTTCACGTTTTATATTTATTTTCAGTGTGTTGTTGGTAAGCCTAGTTATAAGAAGCAATGCCCGCCACAATATGTGGCCAGACTTAAAATAGCTTTCCATAGCTCAATCGTTCTCCCAGACAATGCGTTTTACGCCACTGTTGTCTTCTGGCTGCTCTCACAGCAAACAGGGTCATCGTGTTCATGCCATAAGGTTTGCCTTATGAACTGCATCGGGGATGAGAAGGGCTCTGAAAGTCTGCTCTGCTTGCGCCTGATCACATCATCGGATTGCAAAACGCCAGGTTTTTTACCCGGGTAGATGCTTCAACGGTTATCCGCCAGAAAGGTCTTTGTCTGATGCATGAATTTCCATCACGCAAAGACACCTCAAGATCGGCTAAAAGATCGGCTAAATTTTCAAGTGAACAAGAAACGCCTCAATCCCCGCGCAAAAAATTAAGCTGCATTTCCGATAAAGAAACATGCAATTTGGTGCGGGCATACGTTTGCTGCGCTTTGGGGATACTCTGGACGCTTTCTGGATATCGCACCCGGTTTCTAGTGCCGGCTCGACCATTTGAATGAGTCTGGACCCTAGAACAATAGACGTCGAACGTGCGTTAGAGGCAGGCGAGTGCGCGGCTTGAGATGGAAACCGGATTCTTTACCGGATCTTTGAGGTTCGCGAACTGGTAGCTGTCGGCCTGATGGATCGGTCCGACATCGACCCCGGATTTGATCAGGGCGTTTCGGGTGCTTTCGACATCCTCGACTTCAAAGACCAGTTTGATCAAAGACTGGCCCGCTTTCTGACCTTTGCCTGCCGGATGCAGCATCAGGATCAGGCCCCCATCGGCACGGCGCAGTTCGATGATGCGATCATCGTCTGATGGATAGGGTGTTTGATTGCTGTTGATAATCAGTATCATTTGCGCTAAGCGTGTCATCCCATGTGGGCACGGGGCTTGCCCGCATTGTGCAAAGGACATTCTGATTGGCTTCAAACGCGACATCAAATGTGACGTCATTGGCGCTGTTCATGCGCCAACGATCCGCACTTGTGAACTATGCCAGCAGCATCATCGGCAGCCGCGTGCAGGCCGAAGATCTGGTGCAGGAAGCATGGTTGCGGTTTGATGCGGCGACCAAGGGGCGATTTTTGGATGATACCACCGGCTATCTATACCGGATCGTGCGCAATCTGGCCCTTGATAGCAAACGCCAGATTGCCCGCGAAAGCAGCCTGACTGGTGCATCTGACTATGACGTTGCCGTGCAAACGCGCGCATCCGATAGCCCGGACCCGGAAACCGTTGCGGTGTACAAGGATGAATACGCAATTTTGATGCAAGCCCTTTCCGAACTGCCCGAACGCACGCGCATTGCGTGCGAGATGCATCGGGTGGGTGGGGCGAAACTGCGCGAGATTGCCGACTATCTCGATATCTCGGTGCCGCTTGCTCATAAGCTTGTATCTGAGGGCATTGATCATTGCCGTGAACGGCTGGGTGGCTGGCCATGAGGACCGCCGATTGCCCGATCAAACAGTCTGGCCTTGCAGAAATTTGCGCCATAACCCGCACAGATGGTGACGCGTTGCGTGATATCGGCTATATCGCCCTAATCGCACCAAGCGGTGCAACAGGGGCGCAATAGGGTGATGGCAGAGATAACCGATCCAGTTCAAAAACAGGCGGGCAAGGCCGCGACCGAATGGTTGATCCGCCTGCAGGAAGATCCGGAAAACCCGGAACTGCAAGCACGGTTTGCCGACTGGTGTGCCGAGGATCCGGCCCATCTTGATGCCTGGAACGCCACGCAAAAGACCGCCGATCTGATGGCGGCGGCCGAACCGTCTGGCAAGGCAGACTGGCAGCAGTTTCTTGAGGCGCGTCGCGCGGGCAAGCATGAAGGCGATCCCGACGGTCAACAGAATGACGCGGTCGCGGCGCTGCTGAATATTGATTACGAAAAGGCCGTTGCCGAGGGCAAGGTCATCTCGGCGCAAACCCGGTTTCAAAAGCGCGGCAATATGTCCTGGCGCGGCATCGGGCTTGGCGGGGTGGCGGTGGCGGCATCCCTTTTGGCCGCCATCATCGGGCCGGATATCACCACCCGAATGCAGGCCGATCATGTGACCGCAACGGGCGAGATGCGCACCATCACGCTTTCTGACAACAGCACGGTGACCCTTGCGCCGGAAAGTGCGATTACGGTGCATTTTGACGGGTCAACACGCTTTGTCGAATTGCTCGATGGCGAGGCGTTCTTTGACGTCACCCCGGACCCGCAAAAGCCGTTTCGCGTTGGGGCCGATCAGGTGACGGTCACGGTGCTTGGCACCGGTTTTGATGTTTCCCAAGGCAATGCAGTTTCGACGGTCGGTGTGGAACACGGTCGGGTACAGGTCGAAAATGCTGCCAATGTTCCGGCGGTTTTTGAAATTCTTGAAGCCGGGCAGAATGTCCGGGTCGGGCAGGACGGCACGGTGATCCGTCATCCTTCCCCGACAAGCCAGATCGGTGCCTGGCGCAAGAACCAACTGATCGCACAGGATCAACCGCTATCCGACGTTGTTGATCAGCTTAGGCGCTATTTCAATGGAACCATCCTGATCACCGATGAGGTCCTGGCCGCCCAGACGGTCACAGGCGTTTATCGCCTTGATGATCCGGTGTCGGCCTTGCGCGGTATGGCGCGGGCGCAAAAGGCAACGGTGCGTGAAATCACCCCGTGGGTTTTGGTTGTCTCAAAGTCCTGATGGCGGTGGGGGCTGGATTTCGGCCCCGTTTATGCTCACTTGCCAGAAAAAAATAATGCCTTTCAAATCCGCAGAATTTTGCGGGTTTGAAGCCATCTCGATGAATTTCCTCAAATATTTTTTGAAAAAACAGAACCGGCATCCGTTTTGTCTTTTATGCGAAATTGAGAAGCGTTTGCATTCTCAATTTGTTTCAGGCATAGGACATGAAACGGAGATAGAAGAAAATGAACAATGGGGGTGCAGCTCGACTGCAAAAACGTGGTCGTGTTGTGGTAATAGCCAGCGCCTTGATGATGACAACCGCCTTGGCGCCGGTCGTGTTGTTTGCACCTGACGCAAATGCACAGGTCAGTGCGGGCGGGATCAATGCCGAGCACACATTTGATATTCCGGCCCAGTCACTGACCAGTGCCTTGGCCCAGTTTGGTGTGCAGGCCGGCGTGCAGGTCACCGTCGACGGAGCACTGGTACGCGGAATTGATGCGCCGACCATCAATGGCACGATGCGCGCCAGCAAAGCCCTGGAGGCGCTTCTGCGCGGGTCGGGGCTTGATTATGACGTGACCAGCGATGGCACGGTTGTGATCGAAGCCGTCACCAGCAGTGCCGGCGAAGAAGTTCTCGATACGCTTCGGGTTGAGGCCAATGCGGCAGAGGCATCTGATCCGACCAATGCCATCACCGACAGTTTTGTTGCATCGCGCTCGCGGACGGCTTCGAAAACCGATACGCCCATTTTGGATGATTCATCGGCGGTTTCGGTTGTGACGCAGAAAGAAATGGAAACCCGTAACGTTCAGGACATCCAGCAGGCGGTTTCCTACACGGCGGGCGTTCAGGCTGCTGAATATGGTTCGGACTATCGATATGACTATGTGCGTGTTCGTGGCTTTAGTCAGACCAACCTTGGCACCTATCGCGATGGATTGTCTTCGCGTGTCTACAATTTTATCACCAGTCGGCCTGAGACCTATGGTTTGCAGCAAGTTGATGTGCTTAAGGGCTCGACATCCAGCCTGTTTGGCATGAATGGCCCGGGCGGTTTGGTCAATATGACAACCAAGCGCCCGCAGGATGAAGCCAGTGGTGAGGTTCTGACTACGTTTGGTGAAAATCATCTGCGCGGCGCGGGCGATGTGACGGGTCCGGTTGGCGAAAACAGCAACTGGTCCTATCGCCTGACGGCGCTTTGGCAGGATGCCGAGCGCGGACAGGACTATTCACAGGATGATCGCATCTATGTCGCACCGGCATTCAGCTATACCCCGAACACGGATACCAAACTGACCATCCTGACCAGCTACAGCGATCGGGAAAGTGGCCTTGGTTATGGTTTCCCAGCCGGAATTGAAACCAGCCGTGATGCATTCTTTGGCGAGCCTGATTTCAACAATTTCGATACCGAAGAAACCAACATCGGTTACGAGCTGTCGCACCAGATCAATGATAAGCTCGAGTTTCGTCAGAATGCGCGCTACACCCATGTCGATCTGACGTATGAAACGGTCTATCTCAACGATACTACGCCGCTTGGCAATCGATATGCTTTTGCGATTTACGGTGAACTTGATCGTTTCGCCATTGATAACCAGCTACAGTATGACACAGCGATCAACGATACCTTCGACAGCAAGACGTTGATTGGGCTGGATTACAACCGCGATCAGAACCGTGAGCGCCGCTTTGACGGCACGGCCAGTCCGATTGATCCGTACAACCCGTCCTATTGCGGCATTTCGTGCATCAACTTGAACTTCACCTCTGATACCGAAATCACCCAGGCGGCCTACGGTCTTTATGCCCAGGAACAGCTAACCATTGCCGATGACTGGATCGCGACCGTTGGCGGACGGTTCGATTATGTCCAAAGCGACACCGACACCATCAGCAGCGGTACGACCGATGAACGGGATGATCATAAATTCACATCGCGTTTCGGGCTGACCTATAAGGCGACCAACGAAGTGTCGGTTTATGGGAATTATTCGGAATCCTACCAGCCAATTTATTCCAGCCTGGCGTCGCGACCGGATGGGGTTAAGCCGCAGGAAGGAACGCAATACGAACTTGGCGTGAAATACCAGCCAGAAGCAATCGATGCACTGTTTACGGCGGCGGTGTTTGATCTGACCCAGGAAAACGTCTCACAGTACGATTCCGGGTCCGCTACCTACAAGCAAATTGGCGAAATCAATTCGCGCGGACTTGAGCTTGAAGGTAAAATGTCGCTGGGTGAGCAGACCAACATGACGGTGGCCTATACTTTCCTTGATGCTGAAATCAAGGATGATGCCACGGCAGCCAACATCGGCAACCGTCCCGCAAACGTGCCCAAGCATCAGGCTTCAGCCTGGCTTGACTACACTATTCCGGGGCAGGGCGCGCTTGGCGATCTGACCCTTGGCGGTGGTGTGCGTTTTGTCGGTGAACGTCAGCGCAATGATGGCAATACCGAAACCCTGCCGTCAAACAGCGTGTTTGATGCAGCCATCAACTATGCCGTGACTGATGACGTCAGTCTGTCCGTGAACGCCACCAACCTGTTTGATCGGGAATATGTTTCTTCAAACACATTCGGCAGCCGTTATTACGGCGAAGGCCGCACGGTTCTGGCGACACTAAAATATAGCTGGTAAAGACTTTACTGCTTAAAGAAACGGCCGGCTCTCATGCTGAGGGCGGCCGTTTTTTTGACTGTTTGCCGGACGTTGATCAGGCAAATGCCCGGCTCGAAATCGATACCGAATTCTTTGCCGGGTCCTTGAGGTTCGCGAATTGGTAGCTGTTGGCCTGGTGGATGGGTCCGACATCGACACCGGCTTTGATCAGGGCGTTTCGGGTGCTTTCGACATCCTCGACGTCAAAGACCAGTTTGATCAAGGACTGGCCTGCTTTCTGGCCTTTACCCGCCGGATGCAGCATAAGGATCAGGCCGCCATCAGCACGGTACAGTTCGATGATGCGATCACCGTCCCGGGTAAAGGCCTGATAGCCGAAATGGGTGCTGTAAAACGCCACCATGGCATCAATGTCATGGCAATAAATTACAAGTCGGCTGCACGGACCCGTTGGGTTGGGAGAGCGAGTGGCAGACGTCATCGCCTAGCTGCCATCGGCGGTGCGATAGACCGTCAGGCCGTTGACCACAACCCGCCCATCGGGCAGCAGTTGCCCATCATATTCTGTCGTGCCTTGTGGGCCCGGGCGTCCGGCGGCAAGGCCGTTCACTGCAAAGGGTACAAGCGCGCCAAGGATGGTCGGGTTGTCTGGCGTTCCCAAAAGATCGACCAGCTTTTCCTGACCCAGAAGTCTGAAATCAAACTCACCGGTGAAGCCATAACGTGCCGCGGCCTGTGCCAGGAATTCGCCAGAGCCCAGCGCCTCAAGCCCGCGGGATTCAATATAGAACTCGTCAACCTTGACCGGGGCGCCGTTCTGGGCGGCCTTTTTCCACAGCGCATCGCCAATCTGGCGACGGGCAAAGCGCGGGGCGGTGCCGGTCAGGATATCGTGGAAACCCTTTTCGATAATGGGCTGGGCTTCTGTCCAGGGCAGACCGGTACTGCTGCTTTTGACCCGTACAGTGCGCGGCTGGATCAGGCTTGGCAGCCACAAACCATCATGGGAATAATCAAGGTGGGTTGCGCCGTCTTTATCAGGATAAAGCGTGAAGTTGGCCGATTTGATCGAGCCGCGCTTTTCGCGGTTGGGGCCCGTCCACTCGGCCGCCTGCCAGGCGATCTTGGCCATTTCCGGCAGCCATTGAATGATCAGGCCATTGATCAGCCAGTGCTTGCGCGAAACCGGCTCGTCCCCGACCAGAAAATCGGCAAAGCCGTCAAAGGTAACCGGCACATTGCGTGCGGTATCCCAGCGCAGATAGCCCCCGGCATTGCGCAGCGTCAGATCACGTTGATCCGTGGTTGCCTCGGCCAGCATTTTGGCCTGTGTGGGCAGTTTGACATCAAGATCAACCTGATTGGCACTATCAGTATCGCGCACCGTGACCAGAACGTCATCCATTGCCAGCTGGCGTGGGCTGGAATAGCCGCTGAGATCAAGGGAAACCGCGTCATAAACCAGTTCGACCGCATCGCCATCCACGGGGCGGGCATCGACCTCGGTCGCGGAAATGCCCGATTGCATCAGGATCGCATCAACGGCCGTCCGGGCATCTTCAACGGAAATAGCGTCGGCACGGGTGGTCAGGCCGGCAATCGAAATAGCCAGAACGCCAAAGCCGGTAAGTGCCTTTCGCAACTGCATGACGGGATCCTTTTGCTTGCCAGAAGGGGGAAATACGCCCTCTGTTGGTAACGCAGGCCAGAGTTTACCCCAAATTTGGTAATGTTAGGGCAAAGTAATTCAGGTGTGATGCAGGTCACCCTTCCGGAATTTTCGCCAATTTTCGCCACGACAGGTCACACCTGACAGGATGCTGTCAGGAGGAGACGTTTAGTTTAAGAAAATAAACGATCACTAAGTCGAGTAATGCGTTATTTTTGCAATCGATGGGCGTGGGCAATTGGATTGCAGCTCGATGTTGTTTCGGGGGTGAAAATGCAAAACCTGTGGGCCGTGATTGGGGCTTGTTTCATATTGTGGATTGGAACAAGTGCTTCGGCAGAAGTCATTTACATGGACCAGTCTGGAAAAGTTTCTGAAGCGAAGCAGGTCTACGTCACGGATAAACAGCCGGTAGACGTAATAGCCATTCTTGATGAGGGGGCAGATATCGCGACGATAATGAAAATTCATGAGCCTTTCGCGGATGAATTCAATTTCGTTAACCCCATTGCAGCGAGTGGAAAATACGCCGTTCTATTTTCTATAACTTCAACAAACGAAATAATCGAACGCTGGCGGGAGAGTAAGCTTGCCGTCAACAGCAGTCTTATTGAGCGAGAATTAATTCGGGACAATTTGTCATGCTTAATACGGGTGATCCATGCCGACGCAAGCGAGGTCATCTCGTTCAATATGTTCGTTTTGGACGGAGAACTGGGCTCTTACGCTACATGCCTTAAGGAGTATGCGGGCGAATTTGCGAAGTTTTCGCGGCCAGATAACTCCAGATAACTAAAGCGTTTGGGTTATTAGCAATCCAGCTTTTCACGCGCTTGTGGTGTTGCGACACCACACAGGAAGGTTTCAACTGCGCGCGAAACGCGTTCAGCAATCTGCTGATCGGTCATTGGCGGGCGCGGATTGTGTTTCATGATGCGTGACAGCCAGTCACCGATGACCATGGATTCAAACATTTCCGCCGAATGTTCCGGGTCGTCGATGATCATATTGCCAAGCTTTTGTTGCCTTGAAAGGTAATCGGCAAGGTGCTTGCGCGTGCTGTCGGGGCCAACTTCAAAGAATTTCTCGATCAAGGGTAGAAAATGCTGGCCTTCGGAATACAGAATCTGGGTGAAGCGGGCGACTTCCTCGGTTACAATCTTTTGGGCCAGTTTCGTACCGAAGTCCGTAAGGGCATCACGGGGAGGGAGATCGGTTTCCAGTGAAATATGCAGTTCGGCTGAGAATTCTTTGCATTGCTCGGTCATGACCGCAGCCAGCAAACCATCCTTTCCGCCAAACGCTTCGTACAGGGTTGTGCGCGACCCGCCAGATTTTGAAATCACGTCATTGAGGGTCACGCCAGCAAAGCCACGTTCAAGCAACAACGCCCATGCAGCATCCATCATTGCACGACGGCGTGCAGTACCGCGAGAATGTTGTTTTTCAAGCTTTTCGGGCGTTTCACTCATCTTTCTTGGCTCTGCTGTTTTTGGCTCTTGATCGTGCAGCGCACAATGTGTACTGTACCGTACAGTATTTATAAAAGCAATGGCAAAGCGCACACCACACGGCTTTGCGCGGACTTAGAAGGAATAAGCATTTTGTCCATGCGATCTTGTTTGAAATTCGCTGGTATGGCAGCGCTTGTCGTGCTTGTAGCCGCCTGCAGCGAGCAGAGCGAAGGCGACCAACAGGCAGCCGCCCAGCAACAGCCACAGGCGACCCCGGTCGGTACCGTGACGCTGAATGCGCAGACTGTTGGCCTGATTGAGGAAATGCCCGGTCGTACCGTCGCCTTCCGTCAGGCAGACATCCGCCCGCAGGTCGATGGCATTATCAAGGAACGCAACTTCACCGAGGGTGCGTTTGTTGAAGCCGGTCAGCAGCTTTATATGATCGATCAGGAAGTTTACCTTGCGCGCGTTGACGCCGCACAGGCCGAACTGACCCGTCAGCGCGCCACCCTTGATCAGACGACCAAGACGCGGTCGCGCTATGACCCGCTGATCAAGTCGCAGGCCGTCAGTCAGCAAACCTATGACGATGCAGTTGCCGCCGAAGCACAGGCCAAGGCAGCGGTTGCTGCAGCACGCGCCGAGCTTGAACAGGCGCGCATTAATCTCGCCTACACTACCGTCACCGCACCGATTTCCGGTCAGATCGGCTCGTCGGATTATTCCGAAGGTGCGCTTGTGACCGCCAATCAGTCGGCAAAACTGACCACGATCACCCAGCTTGATCCGATCTATGTCGATGTGACCCAGGCCGGTGGCCGGTTGCTGAAGATCAAGGAAGCCATCCGCAATGGTCGCATCAAGGGTATCGAGGAAGGCCAGATCGAGGTTTCCCTGATCATTGATGCCACCGGTGAAGAATATCCGCACAAGGGCACCTTGCAGTTTTCCGATGTGACGGTGAATGAAACCACCGGCACGGTGCGGTTGCGCGTTGTGTTCCCGAACCCGGATGGCACGCTTCTTCCGGGCATGTTTGTTCGCGGTCAGGTCCGTCAGGGGCATCTTGAGGACGCATTCCTTGTGCCGCAAAAAGCGGTGATGCGCCGCCCGGATGGCTCGGCTTATGCCTATGTCGTCGAGGATGGCAAAGTTGCCTCCAAGGATCTGACGATTGAGCAGTCGCAGGGACAGGATTGGCTGGTGACGGCCGGTATCGAAGATGGCGCGCAAGTCATTGTTGATGGCCTCCAGCGTATCGGACCGGGTGCACCGGTTGCGCCACAGCCCGTTGAAACCGCCAAAGCCGCCGAATAAGGACTTATTCAATGGCAAAATTCTTTATTGATCGCCCCGTCTTCGCCTGGGTTGTCGCCCTGGTGATCATGTTGGCGGGGGGACTTTCGCTTTGGCAGTTGCCAATCGAACAGTATCCGTCGATTGCACCGCCGTCGGTCGAGATCGAGGCAACCTATCCGGGGGCGTCGGCCCAAACTGTTGAAAACACGGTCACCCAGGTGATCGAACAACAGATGAACGGGCTTGATTACCTGCGTTATATGTCCTCGACGTCTTCGGGTAACGGTCAGGCAACAGTGACCCTGACCTTTGAACCCGAAGCCAATCCGGACATCGCCCAGGTTCAGGTGCAGAACAAACTGCAGGCTGCCATGTCGTCGCTTCCGACCGAAGTGCAGCAGCAGGGTGTGACGGTTAGCAAGTCCAGTGGCTCGTTCCTGATGGTTGTCGGCTTTGTCTCGGCAGACGGATCGATGGATGCCGAAGACCTTTCGGACTTTGTTGTTTCGTCGGTGGAAGACCCGATTGCCCGTGTGAATGGTGTTGGTTCGGTTCAGGTGTTTGGTGCGCAGCACGCAATGCGTATCTGGCTCGATCCGAACAAGATGCTGTCCTATAACCTGACGGTGATGGATGTTAACAATGCCATCGAGGCACAAAACACCGAAGTCACCGCCGGTCAGATTGGCGGCGCGCCGTCGATTGATGGTCAGCAGATCAACGCAACCATCACCGCGCAAAGCAAACTTCAGACGGTCGATGAATTCTCCAACATCCTGCTAAGGGTCGAAACCGATGGCTCGCAGGTGCGTCTTGGCGATGTTGCCCGCATTGAGATCGGCGGCGAAAGCTATAACATCGTCGGGCGGTACAATGCGCAGTCGGCAACCGGTATCGGCATCAACCTTGCCACCGGTGCCAACGCGCTTGATACCGCAGATGCGGTCAAGGCCCGTCTGGCAGAACTGAAACCGTTCTTCCCGCAAGGCATCGAGATCGTCTATCCCTATGACACGACGCCGTTCGTCGAAGTGTCGATCGAGGAAGTGGTCCATACCCTGTTCGAGGCGATTGTCCTCGTCTTCCTGGTGATGTTCCTGTTCCTGCAAAACTGGCGGGCAACGCTTATTCCGACGATTGCCGTGCCGGTTGTCTTGCTTGGTACCTTCGGGATCCTTGCGGCCTTTGGCTATTCGATCAACACGCTGACCATGTTTGCCATGGTGCTGGCCATCGGCCTTCTGGTCGATGACGCGATTGTTGTGGTTGAAAACGTCGAACGTGTGATGCACGAAGACGGTCTTCCGCCACGTGAAGCAACGCGGAAATCCATGGGCCAGATTACTGGCGCGCTGATTGGTATTGCCCTGGTGCTGTCAGCCGTGTTTGTGCCGATGGCGTTCTTTGCCGGATCTACCGGGGCGATTTATCGCCAGTTCTCGGTCACGATCGTTTCGGCCATGGCGCTTTCGGTGGTTGTGGCGATTGTTCTGACCCCGGCACTTTGCGCGACCATGCTCAAGCCCGGTCACGAAGATCCAAGCAAGAAGAAAGGTCCATTTGGCTGGTTTAACCGCGGGTTCGACAAGACCAACAACTTCTATCAAGGCAGTGTTGGCCATGTCGTGAACCGCAAATGGCGCTATCTGTTCGTCTACGGCATTCTTGTCGCGGCCCTGATTGCGCTGTTTGGCCGTCTGCCGGGATCGTTCCTGCCAGAAGAAGACCAGGGCATCATGTTTGCCATGGTTCAGCTTCCGGCTGGCGCGTCACAGGAACGCACCGTTGATGTTCTCAAGAAGCTTGAAACACACTTCATGGAGAACGAGGCGGAAAACATCGATGGTCTGTTCACGGTTGCCGGCTTCTCGTTCGCCGGGAGTGGCCAGAACGCCGGTATTGCGTTCGTGAACCTGAAAGACTGGTCGGAACGTACCCGTCCGGATCAATCGGTTGATGCGGTGATTGGCCGTGCCTATGGCGCGTTTGCTGGTATCCGCGAAGCCATGGTCTTTGCCTTTGCACCGCCGGCGATTATCGAACTTGGTACGGCAAACGGCTTTGACCTGCAGCTTGTTGACCGCGGTGGCATTGGTCACGATGCCCTGATTGCCGCGCGTAACCAGCTTTTGGGCATGGCATCACAGGACCCGCGTCTTGTCGGTGTGCGTCCGAACGGCCTTAATGATACCCCGCAGCTAAACGTCAATATTGATCAGGAAAAGGCAAGCGCCCTTGGCGTGAGCATTGCTGACATCAACCAGACATTGGCAGCAGCCTGGGGTTCAAGCTACGTCAACGACTTCATCGAAAACGGCCGGGTCAAGCGCGTCTACATGCAGGCAGATGCCAAATACCGCATGATGCCCGAAGACATGGATTACTGGTATGTCCGCAACCAGATGGGCGAGATGGTGCCGATTTCGGCTGTCTCGACAAGTGAATGGACATATGGTTCTCCGCGTCTGGAACGCTTCAACGGTCTGTCCTCGCTCAACATTCAGGGCTCTGCCGCCCCGGGTGTGGCATCGGGTGACGCGATGAACGCAATGCAGGAACTGGTAAACAAGCTTCCGGGGGGTATCGGCCTTGAATGGCAGGGGCTTTCCTATGAGGAACGCGAAGCGGGCGAGCAGGGACCGGCATTGTATGCCCTGTCGATGATCGTCGTCTTCCTGTGTCTGGCAGCGCTTTATGAAAGCTGGGCCATTCCGATTTCGGTGATGATGGTCGTGCCGCTGGGGGTCCTTGGTGCGGTGATCGCAGCGATGCTGCGTGGTCTGCCCGATGACGTCTATTTCCAGGTGGCCATCCTGACCACGATTGGTTTGTCGGCCAAGAACGCCATCCTGATTGTCGAGTTCGCCCGCGAACTTTATGACCAGGGCATGGGGCTTCTTGAGGCAACAGTCGAGGCCGCCCGTCAGCGTCTGCGTCCGATCATCATGACGTCGATGGCCTTCACCCTTGGTGTCGTGCCGCTGGCGATTTCGACTGGCGCCGGTGCCGGGGCCCGTGTGGCCGTGGGTACCGGTGTGATGGGCGGGATGATTGCCGCAACCGTGCTTGCGATCTTCTTCGTGCCGCTGTTCTTTGTTCTGATTGTTGGCACCTTTGCCAAGAACCGGAAGAAAAAGGACGAAGTCCAGGCGGCCCACGAACATCCGGCTGAATAAAATTTAAGGCCAGCCTTGATCAAAAGGCTGGCCTTAAACGGCATCGCGCCGTGACGGTGCAGAATATTAAATCTGCATGATCCCCCGACCCCGCCGTTGCGCGTGCGAAAGAAAGGGCCGATGCGTTTGCATCGGCCCTTTTGTTTTGACCGCAACCCCCAATAAGGTCAAGCGCCTTTTGGTTGGGTCAATGGCCGTCAAACGGGCCTTAACCCGGGCGATAGGGCCAATTCACAGTATGAAAATCAGGATTTGCTCATCGCATCAAGGGACTGGCGATGGGCATGCATCTGATGGAAAATGGCGTATCGGCGATCATGATCGGCCTTGGCTGAAGGATCTGGTGCGTGGGCGGTTTCCTTGCCAGCCATCTGGCGTGCGGCCCGGGCAAGACCGCCTTTTGCATCAAGGGCACCGGCGGCCAGCATCGCCGATCCCAGCAGCACCGGCTCTTCGCAATCAGACATCACAACCGTGCAGCCGGTGACATCGGCATAGAGTTTCACCAGTACCTTGCTGGCGGTGTGTCCGCCGCTCAGGTGGATGTGGGTGATGTCATAGCCGGTATCGTTCATCGCATCGATGATATGGCGCGTGCCATAGGCAATCGCGCACGCAGTCGCCCAATAAAGCTTCAGGAAGCTTTCCTCGCTTTGATCGAGTGTCAGGCCGGAAATCACGCCAAGGGCCTCCGGATCGGCCAGTGGTGATCGGTTGCCATGGAAATCGGGCAGGACATGCAGGCGCGGCGCCAGGTCAGTCTTTTCCGCCATCATCGGCATCAGTTTTTCACCGGCAAGCTTGTGGGCATCACGGCCCATATCATGCGAAAACGGATGCATGGCAACGATGTGATCCAGCAACGCACCGGTCGCGGATTGCCCACCTTCATTGAGCCAAAGGTTCGGGGCAATCGCCCCGAAATAGGGACCCCAGACACCCTTGATAAAGCGCGGTTCCTTTGATAGCGCCATATGGCAGGTCGATGTCCCCGCGATCATCGCAAAATGCTGATCAAGGTTGCCATCAAGATATTCACCAAGTGTACCCAGCGCCCCGGCATGGGCATCAATCAAACCTGCCCCGACGACGCAATCAGTCGTCAGGCCAAGGTCGGCTGCACCCTGTTCGGAAAGGGACCCGATCAGTTCCCCAACTGCAAGCGCGCTGTCATGCATGTTGATCTTGTCATTCAGGTCTTCCATGTCGATTTTTTTCAAGAAATCGCGATCCCATGGTTCATCCTGATGGGCAAGGTAGGTCCATTTACACGTCACCGTGCAGCAGGACCGGGCGTTGCTGCCGGTTGCGCGGAAGGACAGGAAATCGGCCAGATCATACGCCGCGCCCATTTTCTGCCAGGCGGCATTGTGATGGCGTTTCAGCCACATCAATTTGGGGATTTCCATTTCGGGCGACATGGTGCCGCCAATATATTCCAGCACCTTTGCCCCGGTGGCGGTGCATTCCTCGGCCTCGCGCACGGCCCGGTGATCCATCCAGACAATCACATCCCAGTTGTCCGCACCATTGGGCGTGACACCCAGCGGTTTGTTATCCTGATCGCGGATCACGAGCGAACATGTGGCATCAAACCCGATGGCGGCGACCTTTTGCGCGGGGATCCCGGATTTGGCCATGGCATCCCGCACTGACTGGCAGACCGACAGCCAGATATTTTCAGAATCCTGTTCGACGAAATCGGGTTTCGGGCGGTTCATCGCAATCGCGTGTGCGGCACTGCCAAGCAATTTGCCATTGGCGTCAAACACGCCGGCGCGCGCACTTCCGGTGCCGACATCGACACCGACAAAACAGGGGTAAGTGGGACTCATGATCGGGTACTCCTCCGCATATCCCCTGGCTTTTCGGGGGTTCTCCGATGCCGGGTGATCTTTTGTTTGGGCTGTTGTTTCGTCTGTTTTGGGCTCAATTTTGCCTGAGTTGATCAAAAGTTCATTAATTGGTCAAATGTTCATTTTTGTTGACGCTGAACTTGCCAGTTGGCTAGGCTGTCGGGATAACACAAACGAAACAAGCCAGGTTCAACATGGCAAATGAAAATAAAGTCCGAGGAAACAGTGTCCAAGGCCCGACCGATGATGTCGGGGCCGGTATCGTAACGTCAGCATCAGAGATCCAAGGTCTGTTTGACGCCTGTCGTGTTGTCCTGTTTGACTGTGACGGCGTTCTGGTCAATAGCGAACCGATCTCGCTGGCAACCCTTGTCGATGTGCTGGATCATTTTAACGCGCCGCTCAGTCTGCGCGACGTATCCGACCGATTTACCGGACGATCAAGTTCCGCACCGATTGAATATATCAAAACCCAGACCGGCCGCGATGTCAGTGCGGAATTCAAACCGTATTACTATAAAATGCTGTTTGACCGCTATGACCGCGACCTGACCAAGATTGACGGGATCGAAACCGTCCTGACCGTCCTTCAGGCACGCGATATTGCCTTTTGCATTTCATCAAGCAGTTCCGTCGAACGACTTGAAAAAACCATGCAGGTCACGGGCCTCGGCCCTTGGTTTGACGGGCGTGTGTATAGTGCGGATTTCGTTGAAAACGGCAAACCGGCGCCGGATCTTTTCCTGCATGCGGCCAATGCCATGGGATATGCCCCAAGTGATGCCATCGTGATCGAAGATTCTGTTGCCGGGGTGACGGCAGCACGGGCGGCTGGCATGAAATGCATCGGTTTTGTCGGCGGCGGGCATTATGCCGATGACCGCGAAGGGGCCAGCCAGCGACTTTATGAAGCCGGCGCTGATATTGTTATTTCCGACATGTCGATGTTGGCACAGGCGATTGCGGTTTAGCGCCGCTTACCGTTGGGTCAGAAGTTTTTGATAGCGGGTCTGGCTTTGGCTGAGGTGATCGCGCATCGCCTTGCGGGCGGTATCTTCGTCGCGTGCGGCAATCGCATCATAAATCCGGCGATGTTCACCGGTGATCATCTGCATATAGGCCTTCTGGTCTTCGGCCTCTGGCGGGCGACGGCGCAATTGCGCGCGCGGGATGGTTTTGTCGCCCAGATGTTCCAGAAACTCGGCAAAGCGGCGATTGTTGGTGGCGGATGCAATCGCGCTGTGAAATTCGAAATCGTCCTGTTCGGTTGGCTCGCCCTTTTCAAGGGCGCGTTCCATTCTGGCCATCGCCTCGTAAATCTTGGTTTGTTGCGCGACAGAGCCTCGCGTGCAGGCAAGCCCGGCCGCCTCGATCTCGACCGCCATGCGCAGTTCAAGAATTTCCAGAACGTCGGACACTTGTGCGTAATCAACGGCAAAGATCGATTTATCATTGGCCCGCGTTTGCGGCGACAGAACAAACACCCCGGCACCCTGACGCGGTTCCAGCAACCCGTCGGCCTTAAGGGCGGCAATTGCTTCGCGGATCACGGTGCGGCTGACGCCAAACTGTTCGGTCAGAACCGGTTCGGTCGGCAATTTGCTTCCGGGTTCGCGTTGCCCGCTTTCGATCTCTTGGCGAAGGCTGGCAATGACCTTTTCGGTCAGCGATACTTTGCGCGGGGCGGCCGACACACGTGGCTTGTTCATTTTGCGTATCCGATAAATCCGGTGTAAAACAACCAGATAAAAAATGGCGGTGTGGCGTTCAGGTTTGTTTGGCGCCATGGGAATTACCATCTTCACATAATCGAACGATAGTGGTTCTGTAAAGTCATCATATGATTTTGGTTGGATTTGAGGCACACAGGAATGGCCAAAAAAGGCGAACCTGAATACCGTTGGAACAGTGGTCCTTTTCAGATCGGGATTGTCCCAGACGGCGGGGCGATATCGCGGATTGACTGGATCCGTCCGGATGGCAAGGGCATTATCAATTTGTTGCGCCCGGTAACCCCGGAGGCGATTGCATCGGGCAATCCGTCAAATTTGGGTTGTTTCCCAATGGTGCCGTTTGCCAACCGACTGGCCTTTGCAGAGTTCGAATTTGATGGCCGCATCGTCAAGGTCCCGGCTAACCGCCCACCCAGCCCGCATGCCATTCATGGCTTTGGCCGATCGTCGGAATGGCAGATCGAACGCCCGACTGTTGATACGCTGCGCTTCAATCACAAACATGACGATCCGCAAAGCGGCTTTGTCTATGTCGCCTGGCAGGAAATCAAGGTCACTGAGGGGGATGTGACCATCGAAATCGGTGTGCGTCATTTGGGAAGAACGCCGATGCCCTATGGTATTGGCCTGCACCCCTGGTTCCCGGGCGGCGAAGATGTTTCGGTCGCCTTTATTGCCTCTGACAGTTTCGCAACCGACGAGGATATGCTGCCAACCGCGCGCACGGTGATTGATCTGGGGCGCGAT
The DNA here is from genome assembly GCF_001618185.1 of Thalassospira sp. MCCC 1A02898. Lineage (NCBI taxonomy): Bacteria > Pseudomonadati > Pseudomonadota > Alphaproteobacteria > Rhodospirillales > Thalassospiraceae > Thalassospira > Thalassospira sp. MCCC 1A02898. The sequence goes on from NZ_LPXK01000009.1 coordinate 442,422, forward strand.
TTTTCCGATGGTCGCATGATCCGCCATAACCTGGCGCTTGATGCCCATTATGCCGGTTGGCACCTTGAAGCCGACATGGTCTGGCAGGATGCCGGTTACAGCGTGAAGATGCTGGCAAGCGACAGCCTGTCAAACGTGCAATTCTATATCCCCGAAGACGGCAAGACATTCTGTGTCGAGCCGGTATCGCACGTGCCAAACGTTCACAACCGTCCGGAATTCAAGGAACTCGGTGATCTTGTCGTGCTTGACAACAACCAGACGCTGACCGGGACCATGACGCTGATCCCGACCTTGCATGAGACACCCGATAGCGGCTTGGTTGACGAGGACGAGGTTTTCGGCAAACCTGGCAACCGCGACTATTCGCTGGTGGATTGATCCGAAACGGCGGGCAGATCGGCAAAGGCTTTACCGACCAGAAGTTTATCGATAAAAACTTACAAGTAAGTTTTACAAGATAACAAGTCCGGGGGACGGATGTCGGAATTGCTTTTAAGGGTTCAGAAGCGCGAAAAGCTTGCCGATCAGCTTTATGGTCAGATCCTTGAACAGATCATCTCAGGCAACCTTGCCGAAGGTGCCAAGCTGCCCTCGGAAAATGAAATCTGTGCGTCCTTTGGCGTGTCGCGCCCGGTTGTGCGCGAAGCCTTGCGCAAACTGCAATCCGATGGACTGGTCTATGCCCGCCAAGGGGTCGGGTCGTTCGTTAAAAAACGCCCGCCACAAGGCTTGATCGAGTTTGGCGGTGTCAGTGATGTCGCGGGGCTTCTGCGTTGCTTTGAAGCACGTTCCGCGATTGAGGGCACAACGGCTCGCATGGCCGCCGAACGCGCCAGCCCCCGCCATCATCGCGAAATTGAAAATGCGCTTAAACTGCTCGAAGACGGGGTATCGGCCGGTGATATTGCCGATAAGGCTGATCTGGCTTTTCACATGGCGATTGCGCGTGCCAGCGGTAACGAGATTTTCGTTACCATCCTTAATTCCCTGCATGAAGTGATGTCGAAATCCATGCGTGTGGCGCTTAATATCACGCGCGGTGGCTCTGCCGAACGTGCGCAAAAGGTGCTTTCCGAACACCGTCAGATCTATGATGCGATCCTTGGTCATGATGGCAATAGTGCCGAATTGATGATGCGCTATCACCTGCATCAGGCCCGCCAACGCGTCACCGATCACGCCCGCGACAAGTAAACAAATGTGCTGCCTGGCCTGACGGATACGGGGACGGGCGGGCACAAATCCTATTGACGAACAGGGCCCCGGACTGGCAAACCAGACACAACAAAAATTAATCATATGAATTTGGGAGTGTGCGATGACCGGTGGTGTAATGTATCAGCCGGAAATTCTCAGTGATGAGACTTTCACTTTGGCGGAATGCCCCAACTGGGATGCGGCCAACAATCGGCTTTACTGGACAGACATCCTTAATTGCAAACTGCATGCGCTTGATGTTGCCACGGGCCTTCGCAAGACATGGACCTTTGACAGCGAGCTTGGCTGTTTCGGGCTGACCGATCAGGGCCGCATTATCGTGGCCCTGCGCAAGGATATTCTTTTCCTTGATCCGAAAACCGATGCGCGTGCACCGCTGTGCCGTATCGAAGACGGGATCAACAGCCGCACCAATGATGGCAAGATCGGCCCGGATGGCGCGTTCTGGGTCGGCACCATGGATGACAATCCCGAAAAGATGCCAATTGCCTCGCTCTATCGCATCACGGCTGATGGCAAGATCGAGGAAAAGGCAACCGGTTTCAAGATTTCCAACGGCATTGCCTGGTCCGGTGACGGATCGAAAATGTATCACTCGGACTCACGCGGGCCGTGGGTCAATCGCTGGGATTTTGATGTTGCCACGGGCAATATTTCCAACTGCACGCGGTACCTTGATCTCGATGATCGGCTTGGCCGTCCGGATGGCGGTGCTGTGGATGCCGAAGGGTGCTATTGGTCGGCGGGTGTGTCGGCGGGCAACCTTAATCGCTTTGCCCCGGATGGCACGCTTTTGAAATCGATCCCGATGCCCATGCCCAATCCGACCATGCCGTGTTTCGGCGGGCCGGACATGAAGACGCTGTATGTCACCAGCCATCAGGAAGGATACAGCCCGGAAAAGCGTGCTGAGTTCCCCCATGCCGGGAAGCTGGTCAAGCTGCGCGTTGAAGTGCCCGGTGTGCCGGTGACCAAGTTCCGCGAAAATAGCGAGCGCCGCGCGCAACCCCGCTAAGAGGCCCGCAAAAACCAAAAAGGCCATGCAGGGAAATCGGCATGGCCTTTTTCTTTGGGGTCGGTTTGATCAGGCCTTTTTGATTTCAGCCGTCACAGTACCAAGCCCCTCAAAGATCGCCTCGATCTTGCCATGCGGCGTAATGGTCGGAAGCGCACAGGCACCGGTGGTGATCACATCACCTGCCTTAAGGCTTTTGCCGCGCTTGGCAAGGAACCCGACCAGATATTCCAGCCCGCCAAAAATCTCCGGCCAGGCATCCGGATCATCATTGCTGGCAAGGACTTCACCGTCACTTTTGGTGGTGACTTTGCCGCCAATAAAACCAAGATCACGCCAGCCGTCAATTTCAGCACCGAGGATAAAGTGACTGGTCGAATTCAGGTCGGCCAGTGTCTGGATCGGGTCCTGCTTTTCATGATAGCGGCGATCAGCAATCTCGATTGCCAGATGCATGCTTTTGATATGATCAAGGATGTCGCTTGATGTCGCATCCGGGGCAGGGGTGCTGTCCATGACAACCGCGATTTCCGCCTCGATATTGGGGAAATGGATGTCCTTGGTGGTCAGCGTCGCGCCATCGCCAAGAATACGCCCGTCCAGCAAAGGCCCCACCAGCGGACCATCGGCACCGATCTTTTCCTGTGCCGCACGGGTCGCAACCGCAAGCTTCCAGCCTGCGTGCGCAATGCCGACCGCGGCAAGGGTGGCGTCTTGAATGGCATAGGCCTCCTCAAAGTTTTTGGGCGCAATGTCAGCAGGCAGGGGATCAATCAGGGTGTGGGTGGTAAAGGCATCGGCAAGGATGCGGCTGGCGGCGGTGATATCAGTCATTCCCGGTCTTCTTGTTTGTGGCAATTGATTTGGTCGCCAGAGCCTAGCGGGCTTTGTTGCCAAAGTCATCATACCAATTGCTGCGATTCGGTGAAATCGACCAGATCTTCCTGATTCATTCCAAAGTCGCACATTGTCGGAATGACCAAGAAATCCATGTTTTCTGCGGTTTATGGCGATTTCAAAAAGTCTGAGTATTATGTTTGACAAAGTAATATGATGAATTTATAGAATCGTCATAGTTATTTGACGTATTCAGACATTAGGGACGCTTGATGCACTATCTAGAGATGAAAAAGGCGATTGGCGCCGGGTTGCTTTCTTTTCCGGTGACGCCTTTTGATGCCGAAGGCGCGCTTGATCTTGCGACCTATCGCACGCATGTCGGCTGGCTGTCGCAATATCCGGCAACCGCCCTGTTTGCTGCTGGTGGTACCGGGGAATTCTTTTCCCTGACCCCGGCCGAGGTGGTCGAAACCGTGCGTGCGGCCAAGGAAGTTGCGGGCGACACCCCGATCATCGCCGGGTGCGGGTATGGCACGGCCATGGCGGTTGAACTTGCCAAGGCCTGCGAGGACGCCGGTGCAGATGGTCTTTTGCTGTTGCCGCAATATCTGGTTGGTGCCGAACAGGAAGGCCTGTTTGCCCGCGTGAAGGCGGTGTGTGATGCGGTTGATATCGGCGTGATTGTCTATAACCGCGACAATTCGATCATTACGGCTGAAACACTTGCCAAGCTGTGTGATGTTTGCCCGAACCTGGTCGGGTTCAAGGACGGCCATGGCAATATCGAAATGGTCACCAAGGTTTGCACCGTGATCGGGGATCGCCTGTCCTATATCGGCGGCATGCCGACAGCCGAGGTTTTTGCCAAGGCATACAAGGCAGCCGGTGTGACAACCTATTCATCGGCGATCTTTAACTTCCTGCCGCAACAGGCGCTTGATTTCTATGACGCGCTTGGCCGCGACGATGACGCCGCGATGAGCCGCGCACTGACCGAATTTTTCTATCCGTATCTGGATATCCGCAATCGCGGAAAGGGCTATGCCGTTTCCATCGTCAAGGCGGGCATGCGCGTGATCGGGTGCGACACCGGCCCGGTGCGCAGTCCGCTGACCGATTTGACCGATGCGGAACATGACATGCTGGCCGATGTGATCCGCAAGGCATACGGCGACGCGGCCCTTCGCGCTGCCTGATGGCGGGTCGCCAACGCGACATATGACTTGTTATTTCCCGGCAGGTTCGCCTGCCGGGGAAACAGAATGGGACGCTAAAACTGCAATCGGTGATCGGGAATTTGATGCCGTTCGCAACTTAGTTGTTAACAAATCTTACAGTTATGTTTACAAGTGCTGAATTGTAGGATTAAATGATAAGAACAAGACCCAAAAGGGCAAAATGCTTCAATGAAATAGACAACAGATTGTCTGGGAGGACCTAAAATGAACAAGTTTATCAAAACCACAACGCTGACGATTGCAGCGGCTGCCGTGTCGGTGGCGCTGGCATCCGGTGCGCAGGCCAAGGAATGGCGCGGCTGGAACATTCATCCGCCGGAATACCCGGTTTCGACCGGCATGGAAGAATTCGCCAAGCTGATCAATGAAAAGTCCGGTGGCGATCTGGAAGCCAAGGTTTACCACGGCGGCGTTCTGGGCGATCAGCCTGATGCGATCCAGCAGGTCCGTCTCGGCGGTCTGGACTGGGCTGTTTTCAACCTCGGCCCGCTGGGTGAAGTCGCCCCCGAAGCCAACGTTGTTTCGCTGCCTTTCATCTTCAAAAGCGTCGATGCCATGCATGACGTCATGGATGGCCCGGCTGGTCAGCAGATCGCCGATGGCCTGATCGAAGCTGGCCTTCAGCCGCTCGGTTGGTATGACTCTGGTGCGCGTTCGTTCTATAACTCCAAGCGTCCGATCAATACCCCGGCTGACCTTGACGGTTTGAAATTCCGCGTCATGAGCAACGATCTTTATGTTCAGATGGTTGATGCGCTGGGCGGTAACGCGACCCCGATGGCCTATAGCTCGGTCTATCAGTCGCTGAAAACCGGCGTGATTGACGGTGCGGAAAACAACTACCCGTCTTATGACAGCTCCGGCCATTTTGAGGCGGCGAAATACTATTCCGTCACCCAGCACCTGATCCTTCCGGAATGCCTGTGCATGAACAAGGCGCTTTATGACAGCCTGTCGGACGAGGAAAAGAAAATCGTCCACGAAGCAGCTGAAGCATCTGTCACCGTACAGCGTGCCGCATGGGCCGATCGTGCAGAGCAGTCCAAGGAAAAAGTGATTGCCGCCGGCATCGAAGTCAACGAGATCGCCGACAAGCAGGCTTTCCAGGATGCCATGCAGCCGGTCTATGACAACTTCCTGAAAGCCAACCCGGATCTTGCCGATCTGGTCAAGGCGATCCAGGACGCGCAGAAATAAGGCCTTAAGTATCTGAAGGGCGGCGATAATATCGTCGCCCTTCTTTTTGGCTGCGCTTAGTATATTCGTCGTTTATCTGTTTCTGGTAGCGCGTAGATGTTTTCTCGTTTTGTTAATGTGATTGATCGCTTGGGCGGCGGGATTGCCGGGGTGCTGAACCTGATTGGTGGTTTGGCCCTTGTCGCACTGATCCCTAGTTTTGCCTGGTTGGTGTTCGGGCGTTATGTCCTCAATGAAACGCCGACCTGGGTCGAACAGGTTTCGCTTATTCTGATTGTGCTGATTACCTTTCCGGTCGCAGCTGCGGGCATCCGCGACAACAGCCACCTTTCCGTTTCCTTTTTCCGCGATGCATTGCCGCCGAAAATGGCCGCCATTGTTGCGGCCATCGGGTATGGCGCGTCGGCCTGGTTTGGCTATTGGATGCTGATCGGGGCGATGGATCTGGTTGCGTTTAACTGGGCCAAGACCATGCCGATCATTCATATTTCAGATGGCTTGCGGTCCGTGCCGATGGCGGTGTGCGGGGCCGGAATCATGTTTTACAGCGTGGTTCATATCCTCAAGATCGCGGCGCGGTGGAAAACCATTTCCCGGGCCCGCATTTACCATGATGATCTTTTGAATGAGGACGTGAAATAACATGGGCATGACCATTCTTCTGGGCGTGTTTGCCATTGGTATTCTGATTGGCATGCCCGTTGCCATCGCACTTGGCATTGCCGCTCTTGGTGCGTTCTTTGTCGAAGGCCTTCCGACCCTGATTGCGTTTCAGCGCATCGGATCGGGGATCTCGGCCTTTTCGCTGCTTGCCATTCCGTTCTTTATTTTTGCCGGTGAACTGATGCTTCACGGCGGGATTGCGACGAGGCTTGTGCAATTTGCGACCGCCCTTGTCGGCAGTCGGCGTGGCGGCCTTGGCATTGTGAATGTGTTTTCATCGATGCTGTTTGGCGGCATTTCCGGTTCTGCCGTGGCCGATACGTCGGCCCTTGGATCGATCCTGATCCCGGTGATGAAAAAGGAAGGCTACCGCGCGGACTATGCGGTCAACGTCACCGTGACCTCATCAATCGCCGGGATCATGATCCCGCCCAGCCACAACATGATCCTCTATGCGGTGGCGGCCGGTGGCGGCATTTCGATCTCCAAACTGTTCATGGCTGGTGTGGTCCCGGGCATTATCATGTGTCTGCTGCTCGGGCTTGCGACCTGGTTGGTTGCGATCAAGCACGGCTATCCGGCGGAACCGTTCCCGGGCTGGGCGGTGGTTTGGCGTACGGCGGTCCGCGCAGTTCCGGGCTTCTTTACCGCCGTCATTATTGTCGGGGGTGTCTTAAGCGGTGTGTTCACCGTGACGGAATCAGGGGCCATCGGTGTCGCCTATGCGCTGATCATTACCGGGCTGGTCTATCGTGAGCTGAGCTGGGCCGGTTTTATTGCTGCGGTCAAGCAATCGGCCAAGACAACCGCGCTTGTGATGCTGCTGGTCGGTTGTGCGTCCGCCTATGGTTATATGCTGGCGTTCTATCAGGTGCCTGATGCCCTGGCCGATGCGATCACCGGCATTACCGATAATCCGATCATGGTGTTGTTGCTCATCAATGTCATGTTGCTGGTTGCCGGGATGATCATGGATATGGCGGCCCTCATCCTGATTTGTACGCCGATCTTTCTGCCGCTTGCCATGCAGTTCGGCATGGACCCGATCCAGTTCGGCATGGTTTTGATGATGAATTTGGGCCTTGGCCTGTGTACACCGCCTGTGGGATCGTGCCTGTTTGTCGGCTGCGCGATTGGCGGGGTGAAAATCGAAAAGGCCGTTCAGACGATCTGGCCGTTTTATCTGGCGATCCTGACAGCCCTTTTGCTGACAACCTATATTCCTGCGATTTCATTGACGCTTCCGAACCTTGTGTTCGGGGGCAATTGATCGCGGGCAAAGAGTGATACCAAAGAGGATAATTATGAAACGTTTGCTGATCACCGGTGCCGGTGGAAACCTTGGCAAGATCTGCCGCGAAGGGCTTAAGGGCTATGCCGATGTCATTCGCCTGTCTGATATTTCCCCAATGGACCCGGCTGGCCCAAACGAAGAAGTCGTGCAATGCGATCTGTCGGATCGTGCAGCCGTGATTGAGTTGACCAAGGATGTCGATGGCATCATTCATCTTGGCGGTATTTCAATCGAGGCGGCCTTTGATGACCTGCTTCAGGCCAATCTTGCGGGCACCTATAACCTGTATGAGGGGGCACGTCAGAATGGCGTTAAGCGCATCATGTTTGCCAGCTCCAACCATGCGATTGGTTTTCACAAACGCACGACCAAGCTTGATGACACATCCGAACAGCGCCCCGACAGCCTCTATGGCGTGACCAAATGTTACGGCGAGGCGATGGCGAGCTACTATTTCGACAAGTTCGATGTTGAAACCGTCTCGGTGCGCATTGGCTCGTGCTTTGAGAAGCCAAAGGATCGCCGGATGCTGTCCACCTGGATGAGCCCGCGTGATTTTATCTCGTTGATGAAGGCGATCTTTGCTGCGCCGATGACCGGTCATCTGGTGATGTATGGCGTTTCGGACAATAAATCGAAATGGTGGAGCAATGATCATGCGGACTTCCTTGGCTGGAAACCGCAAGACAGCTCAGAACAGTTCCGTGCTGAGATCGAGGCTGCCTTACCGCCCGAAGATCGCAAAGACCCGGCTGTGATTTATCAGGGCGGTGGTTTTGCCGCCAAGGGCCATTTCGAAGACTGATTTTCCTGTCTGCTTAATACCAAGAAGGGCTCGCCATGTGCGGGCCTTTTCTTTTTGAATTGACGCATGGTCAGGATTGCTTATAAGCATAAATGAAAATGATAACAGTTATCATTATCGAATTCTGGATGTGCAGCTATGGCGGTCTGTGACCGTTCTTGGGATACTCTTTATCAGCAATATCATGACCGTTTGTTGCGACAGGTGCAGAAATATCTGCCAGCGCGCGACGAATGCCAGGATGTGTTGCAGGATCTTTACGTGCAACTGCGTCATCGCGATATTGACCCGGCTGATATTGCCAATCCTCCGGCCTTTCTGATGCGCATGGCGACCAATCTGGCGATTGATGCCTTGCGTCGTCACAATCGCAATCCGGTCGAATTCACCGACCCGACCGAGATCAGCGAGATGGATGGCGCAGGCAGCCAGTCCGTCACCCCCGAACAGATCAGTTCTGATCGCCAGCGGCTTGAGATCATCCGACGCGCGATTGATGATCTGCCGCCGCGCTGCCGCGAGGTGTTCTTGCTGTGCAAGCGCGATCATCTGAGCACACAGGAAGTGGCCGAACAACTTGGCATCAGTCGCAATATGGTGGAAAAGCATTTGCGTCAGGCGCTCGGACATTGCAAACAGGTGCTGGCGCGCCATGAAAATTAAACATCCTCTTTTGCGCGGCCCGTTCGTCAAGCATACAACAGCCCCCTCCGTCAGAAGCCGGGTAACGACACTGCCATGACCGAATTCCGCTATCCCGACGACTGCCAAAGCAATGACGATATTGCCGATTACTGGGCTGTGCGCCTTGATGATGTGCAACTAAGTGCGGCTGAAGAAATTGCCTTTGAACACTGGCAGGCGGCGGATCCGAAAAACCCTGCACGCCTGATCCAGGCCCGCCAGACATGGCAGGGCATGGAAATCGCTGCCGCCGAATTTTCAGACGATGAAGACCATTCGACTGGATCGCGCCAGCCAGATCATGACACCGGCTTTGATAGCGAAGCCGTCCGGCGTGACCTTGAACGATTGGGCGCGCTTGAAGGCGGCAACAACCGCCTGCCGGGCATGCGATCAGCCAAACGCCGCGCCCGTCCGATGTTGGCGATTTTCACCATTCTTTTGCTGGTGGGCCTTTGGGGCTATTCCGCGTTTCAACCCGATGCCGACCTGATTGCGGAAAGCAATCCCGATGTTGTCGGTGAAGTTCATGAACTGTCTGACGGATCACGCATCTGGATGGAGCCGGGCACGCGCGTTGCCTTGGCCTATGGCGATCAGTACCGTGATTTGACCGTCCTTGAAGGCGGTGCATTTATCGAAGTCGCCAAGGACAGCACACGACCGCTGCGTATTCATCTTAACAAACTGACCGCAACGGCAGTCGGTACGGCATTCAGCGCCTCGAAATGGGGTGGGCATGTCCGGGTCGAGGTATCCGAAGGCACGGTTGATCTTGAAAGCCGGACGGCAAAACTCGCCCGTCTGACCGCCGGACGGGCATCTTGGCAGGATGCGGATGGCGACATGCATTATGGTATGGTGGCATTGGATCGGGTTGGCGCATGGCGCGATGGTCGCTGGGTGGTCAACGATATGCCGATTGACGAACTGTTGGCCCGTCTTTCACCTCTTATGGATGACCTGCGATTTGTGCGCGATCCGCGCATGGACGATATCACGGTTTCGGGTAGTTTCGATCTGACCAAACCGGACGGGGCCTATGGTGCCATTCTGGCGGCCTATGGTCTGACGGACCGCGCTGTTCCGGGTGGGTTCAGAATAATTTCAAAAAAATAGAAAATTCACCTCCTCATTTCGCGGCGGTGTTCGTCATGAAGGTAATAGTGATTTGCATTATTATTCTCATGCGAAGGGGTTCGAACTTGAATATCGTGACTTTTGGGGAAACCAGAAAATTCGGAATGTCCCGCCTTTTGGGCAGCACAGCCCTGTTTGCGACACTGATGATCGCATCGGTTCCGCAAGGCTTGGCGCAAACCGCGTCTGACACCGCACAGCCGGTAACGGTTGCCGCCGGGGATCTGCGCGCAGCCCTTGATCAGGTTGCCGATCAGTTCGGCTTGCAGCTTGTCGTGCAGGGGGATCTTTCGGGCATCGAAAGTGGTGCGCTGACTGCCGACATGTCCGCCCGCGAGGCCCTGCAAAACCTTCTGTCGGGCAGTGGTTACGGGTTTGAATTTGTCTCTGACGACAGCGTGATCATCAAGCCTGTTACGACCATCACCGGCGATGCGCAGGGCCAGGTGATCCTGCCCGAAGTCGTCGTGACCGCCACCCGTTCACGCAGATCGATTGCCACCATGTCGCCGTCGGTCGTCGTGATCGGCCCTGATCAGATCGAAGCCCAGTCGGCCAAAAGCAGCGACATCACCAATGTTATTCGAAATAACGTGCCGGGCTTCATGTTTGATGATCAAAGCCTGATCTCAAGCACCGAAACGTTCCGTGGTCGTGATGTGCAGGTCCTTGTTGACGGGATCGCTCGCAACACGCCGCTACGCAACAGCAGCCGCATTCTTTCAATGATCGATATTCAGCAAGTCGAAAGCATCGAAGTCATTCCGGGCTCAAACGCGATGAACGGGGATGGCGCGACCGGGGCGACCATCAATATCATCACCAAGACCGGTGAAGTCGGCAAAAACGTCTTTGTCGTTGATGGCCATGTCAAAAGCTACACCGATGATATCGGTGAAAGCTTCTCTCCTTCCCTGACTTTGTCGGGCAGTGGTGGTTTTGGCGCGGTCGATCTGGCGGCCAGCATCACCGGTTCGAAAACCGGCAATGCCTATGACGGTTATGGCAATCAGGTCCCATCGGATGCGATGCTCGGGCAGGGCGGGTTTGATAATGCCGAAGACCTCAATGTCTTTGGCAAGGCCGGTGTCACGCTTGCCGAAGGCCATCGCCTGTTTCTATCCTCGGAAGTTGTGCGGTTCCGTCAGGACATTGAATATTATGCCGACCTTTCGACCGACCCGGTGTCGGTTAACTATGACAGCCCCTATCTGGCGCAACCACTTGAAGATGAAAGCCAGTATTTCACTGCCGGATACGAGTTTGATTTCGGCAAGATCGGCGTTGGTGATCTGAAGCTGTTTTACAATGACAGCTACAAACAGGCTGCGCGTGCCGAATATAACGCGTCGCACAACCCCGGCCTTGTTTCGCTTGCCAGCAATGGCGCGATTGAAGATCCGTTGGGTCAATCCGTCATTGATACCGTCAAATACGGTGTAAAGCTGTCAACCGACACCAGCCTTGATGCTGCCTATGAGGGGCTGACCTTGACATGGGGTGGGGACCTTACCTTTGACGATGTCAAATATGAAACCGTCAGCGGGCGGGATATCGGAGCCCCGATGGAGCAGGAAGGTCACGCCTTCTTTGCCCAGCTTTCAGCACCTGTGACCAAGTATGTCGACCTGTCCGGTGGTGTGCGTTACGAGGAATATGATCTGACGGTCAAGGATTTCACCCGTCCGAGCTATATGCGCTACAACGGCGGCACCCCGCAGCAGATCCTTCTTGCCGCGGCCTTCACGGGCGGCGAGACGACTTATGATGCGGTGACCTACAATGCATCTGCCGTGGTGCACTGGACTGACCGGATCGATACATCATTTAGCTATAGCGAAGGTTTCTCTGTTCCGGATGTTGGCGCCTATACCCGTCGCGCCGGACTGAGCGGCACGTCTATCCCGCTTAACTTCAATGACATTGATGTCGAGGCCTCCAAGGTCAAAACCTATGAGGTGGCGGCCCGCTATGACGGAACCGATTTCCGCTCCACCGGTGCAATCTATATGAGCACCAATGAGCGCGGTGATAACTATGATTCCTCGAAAAACAAGCTCAGCCAGGAAAAGGAACGCATCATCGGGGCCGAACTGACCGGGGAATACGACATCTCGGATGAGACCTATATCGGGGCATTGGCGTCCTATGTTGAAGGCCGTTATGACACCAACGAAGACGGTGATCTGGATAGCTGGCTTCCCAACAACCGCATCCCGTCGCCGTTCCGCTTTACCGGTTATGTCGATAGCTACGTCTGGGGCGATCTGAATATGCGCTTTGACGGGACCTATACGGCGGGTCGTTACAAGATCGAAGATAAAAAGATCAAGCCGAGCCTTGTTTTCAACCTGTCGGGCAACTATCCGCTGCTGGGCGGGACGGCGCGCTTCGGGATCGAAAACATCCTTGATATCAGCTACGAAAATCCGGCGGCAACCGCACTGCGTGGTTATTCGGTTGCCGGGCATGGCCGCACCGTATTGATCGGTTATCGCCGCGAATTCTGATGACGGCATCTGCATCGGATAGACCCATTAACGGCCCGGCGGTTTTCCGCCGGGCTCTTGCGCGTAAAGGAAACCAGTATGTTTCGATCAAGCAACCTGGCCCCGGATATCGTCCTGTTTGAAATGATTGATCGGCAAAGTGATGCGGATGGTAAGGCCTATCTTGGAGCACTTGATGCACTGGCCGCCCGCCGCGATCCGGCCATTCTGATTTTCCGCGTGTCGGGATTTGCCGATCAGGATCATGAAATCCGCAAACAGGCTGCCATCTGGTTCAAGCAAAACCGCGACCGGTTGAACGCCTTTGCCAAGGGTCTGATCCGGGTTGATGAGGGGCACCATCACGGCGATGGCGCGGTTCACCGTCACGATGAAGAGGACCCGGAACAAAGCAACTTTGCCCGGATGCTGCCATTCCCCGTCAAACATGTTGCGACGCTTGATGCCGCATTTGCCCTTGCCCGCGATTGGCCGCCTTCGGACCGCTAACGGATCGGGCGGACTGAATACGGATCGGGGGTTGGAATGTGATAAACGTTCATGTTATGTTCTTTTTGAAGGACTCACATAACAGGATTTAAAAATGATCAAGGGAAGCTGCCTTTGCGGCAAGGTTACGTTCGAAATTTCCGGCGAACCATCATCGCTGAGCTACTGTCACTGTTCGCGCTGCCGCAAGGCGGCGGGCGTTTTTTCCGCCGTGGTGATTGGCAAGGCGGATGATCTTCATATCTTGACGGGTGAAGAGGTGATTGGTCGCTATAAGGGGCCGGACGCAAAGTTTGACCGCTGCTTTTGCAAGGAATGCGGCACATCGCTTGGAGATTTGTCTTCGGGTGAAATTTACGTTGTCGCGGCATCCGCCCTTGATGACGATCCGAAAATTCGCCCATCCGTGCATATCCATACCGCGTCGAAGCCCGACTGGTATGACATCAAGGATGATCTGTTGAAGTTTGACGGCGACTACATTCCGCCAAACGGCTAACGCGAACAGATCAGATTGCGACAGGCGTCACGAAATGCCATGACGCCTGTGATCAACGTTTGCGGACCGCAAGGATCAGGAAATAGCTCGTCCCGATCAGGGCCGCGATCAGTCCGGTCGGCAGCTGAGCCGGATAAATCATGTTACGCGCCAGCCATTCGGCCACCATCATAACATTAACCCCGATCAGAACAGCGCCCAGCAAATGACCACCGGCAAGGCGGTATCCCGCGACCCGTGCCAGATGTGGTGCCATCAACCCGACGAAGCTGAGCGGCCCGACCAGAAGGGTTGCACTGGCGGCCAGAATGGCGGCAAGCAGCATCATGGCAAACTGGAAGCCGGAAATCCCAAGACCCAAGGATACGGACTGATCCGTGCCAAGCGATGCCAGTTCTAGCGGACGACGAAGCGCAATTGCCACCACCAGAAGCACACCGGTGACACCGGCGACAATCATCACCTCGTCCATATTGGTGAAATAGGTCGTCCCGGCCAGCCATGACATCAGCATCGATGTCTGCGTGCCGCCACGGGTCAGAACAATGCGGACAATCGCGCCGAGAATGGCGGTCATGGCAAGACCGTTGAGTAACATGTAATGCGGCGCATGGGTGAATTTGCGACAAAGGGCAAGCAGCACCAGAAGCGACGCAATCCCGCCCGCGGCCCCGATCACCATCAGTTCCGCACGTTGTCCGAAACCGAAAATCGCCAGTGCCATGATCATGGCAAGGGCAGTGGCCGAACTGACCCCGGTGATTTCGGGGCTTGCCAGCGGGTTGCGACCGACACGCTGAATAAGCGTGCCCGAAACCGCAAGGGCGGCGCCGCAAATCATCGCGGCAAAGGTCCGTTCTGCACGGCCGATCAGGATATCAAGGCTGCTGCTTTGCAAGCCCAAAACGACAAAACCATTGCCATCCAGCGAGACGAACAATGAAAACACCACACCGATGACAAGGCTCAAGGTCAAGGCAATCGAAAGGGCGGTTTTCGAGACGATCTGTTGATCGCTGTGCTGATCGTCGCTTTGACTGCCGGGCATGATGCGCGCCTTGCGCAGCATGAAAATGATGAACGGCGCGCCAAAGAGCGCGGTGGCGGCTCCGGTCGGCAACGGATCGCCGCCAAATTCGTTAAACTGGCGCACCAGAAAATCAATCACGACCAACGCAAAGCCGCCGGTGAAAACCGAATAGACCATTAAGTCGCGCGACCGTGACAGCCCGGCAATACGAAGGGCGGCCGGGATGGCAAGACCGACAAAGCCGATCATGCCGGCGGCCGAAATTACCGATGCGGTGATGAAAACGGCAAGACCAAGGATCAGCAGCCTGAGAACCGTGACCTTCGCGCCAAGCGAACTTGCCGTGTCATCGCCAAGGGCCAGAAGATCAAGCGGGCGCGACAGGGCCAGAATGGCAATCATGCCAATCAGTACACGCGGCCAGACAAACTGCGTATCCTCCCAGCCATTTTGGGCCAGATCACCAGCCCCCCACATGAAGATCGATTGCAGATATTGCTCGTTAAACAGCAGGATGATCTGTGATCCCGACTGCAACAGCAGATTGACGATCATCCCGGCGAGAATAAGCCAAAGTGTTGCGTTACCACGATTGGCGGCGATCAGATAAACCGCTGCCAGTGCAATCAACCCCCCGGCAAGGGCAAAGGCCTCCTGAAACATGGCAAGCGATGCCGGGGCGAGCAGGACAAACAGGGTCAGGGCAAATTCAACACCGGCCCCAACGCCAAGGGTCGTCGGTGATGCCAGCGGATTGCGTAAAACCGTCTGGATCGCAGCCCCCGCCAAGGCAAGGCCCGCACCACACAGAAACGCCATCGCAAGGCGGGGCAGGGTGCTGTAATGAAACAGGATCTGATCGAAATCGGTTTCATCCGGGCTGAACAGGGCCTGTGTTGCCTGCCCATTGCCAAGATACGGCCAGAAATCAATTACCAGCACGGCAAGGGTCAACAGGCCCAGAATGCCTGTCAGGATTGCCGGAATGGACAGCGTCCCGGGAAAGCCGGATCTGACTGAGCCGTGAAGTGCTGCGTTACTCATTATTGCGGGCCGTTTTCAATGGTCTCGGTCAGGAGCTTGGCAAAACGAAGCCCGGACGGTACCCCGCCATAGGCCCAGACCACCGGCAATTCATAAACCCGGTTGTTGCGGGTGAAATCCATCACCTTCCAGATCGGGGAATTCAGAAGTTTATCAAGCACAACGTCGGGCACCGGATTGGTATAGACCAGCGTTTCCTTGGCATAGGGGGCAAGAATCTCCAACCCGCCACGGCCAAAGCCCCATTTGTTGACCTCCCCGTCATAGGCGACCGGCACGCCCATTGCCGTCATCACCGAACCGGGCAGGGAGGTATCGGCAAAGACCCCGACATTGCTTTCATCAAAGAAGAACACAACGTTGATTGTTTGATCGGGGCCAATCGCGGTTTTGATGCGGTCGCCATATTTGATCAATTCCTGATCAATATCGGCCAGATAGGCTTTGGCCTCTGCCTCGCGCCCGGTGGCCTTGGCGATTTTGCCAAACACCTCGCGCGCGGTTTCAAACGCGGGGCGCTTGCCATCAAACAGTCTGAGTTCCAGAACCGGCGCAATCGCGGCCAGTTTTTCATAAGACATGCCGAGATCGGGAACGGAAATGATCAGGTCCGGTTTTGATGCACGAAGCGCTTCAAGGTTGGGCGATGAACGCTGGCCAAGGTCAACGAAGCTTTGCGGAAGGTCGGGCTTGGCAACCCAGTCGACGTAATCTTGCGGGTCGGCAATGGCGACCGGATCAAGGCCAAGGGCAATGACGCTTTCGGTAAAGGCCCAGTTGATGGTCGCCACCCGCGTGGCCGGGGCATCAAGGCGCAAAGTGCCGCGTTCATGTTCGATCTCGATCGGATCGGCGATGGCGGTTGATGCATTTGCACCGATCAGGGCTACACATAGCAAAACCGGACAAACAAGCGCGCGAAGGATGTTCATGCCAGATGTCCCTTATGAACCGCTTGCGGCGGTGTCAGTGCCCGTAACCGCATCGGCAAGCAATTCGGCAAAGCGTGCCGCGGACAATACCCCGCCAAAGGTCCAGCTTGCCGGGATGGCATGGACATGGTCGTTGCGCGCAAACGGCATGGCCTT
Organism: Thalassospira sp. MCCC 1A02898; assembly: GCF_001618185.1. NCBI lineage: Bacteria > Pseudomonadati > Pseudomonadota > Alphaproteobacteria > Rhodospirillales > Thalassospiraceae > Thalassospira > Thalassospira sp. MCCC 1A02898. The sequence goes on from NZ_LPXK01000009.1 coordinate 459,179, forward strand.
CCAGATCGCGGAATTAAACAGGGTTTCGCGCGTGGTCGGTGCAATCGGCTCGACATAGGCGAATTGTACATCACCCATTTTGGCCAGATCCGACACATCGCCATTATGAAACGCCCAGCCATTGACATCCCCGTCCCAGGCATTGGCAAAACCCATGCGGCCAAGGACGGAGCCAAACAGCGACGTCTTGCCATGAATGCGGAAATGCGACTCATCAAGAATACGGACAACAGCGAATTTCGCATCATCGCCGACGTGATCACGGATGCGCGCGGCGGCGGCTTCGATCCGGGCATTGACCGATGAAATGACATCCTCGGCGGCGGCCGGTTTACCGGCCAGTTTGGCAACATTGCGCAAAAGCGCCTCGGCCCGGTCAATGGCGGGCTCATCACTGCCGGTATTATAGATCGAATAAACGAGTGTCGGCGCATAGCCAGATAGTTTTTCATGGGCCATGGCGACATCGGTGCTGATCAGGATGGCGTCCGGCTTGGCATCGCGAAGGGCTTCAAAATTCGGCTCCCGGCGGGTGCCAAGGTCAGTGAAGCTTTCGGGCAGTTTCGGTTCCACCACCCAAGCGCGGTATCCATCAGATTCCGGGATCGCCACCGGATCAATGCCCAGCGCGATCAGGCTTTCCGTGAGGGCCCAGTTGGAAACCGCAAAGCGGGTCGGGTGGGTATCAAGGCTGATCTCACCCAACTCATGGGTAAAGGTTTCCTCGGCCATGACGGGCTGGGCCGTAACAAATGCGCCAACCATTCCGGCGACAAGAGCAAGGCGCGCCGCAATGCTGCCAATCCAAGGTTTTGATATCATGATTTCCCTGATCCCTGTTGATGTGGAGACGTGCGCAAGCAGCTAGGCGACATAGCTTATGAAGCGGTCCGGGTTGCTGAGTTTGATGACGTCGATGTCGGTCTGGAAAATATCGCGCAGCGTATCGCCATTCATGAAATCGTGCGGCGTGCCCTGCCAACAGGTGCGCCCGCCGCGCAGTGCCAGAATGTGATCGGCAAAGCGCCCGACCATGTCGATGTCATGCAAAACGGCAATCACGGTCAGATTGTTCTGATCCTTAAGGTTGGCGACCAGTTGCAAAATGTCGCGCTGATGACCGACATCAAGGGCCGAGGTCGGCTCATCAAGCAGCAGCACCGGCGCATCTTGGGCCAGCAACATGGCAAGCCAGACCCGCTGGCGTTCCCCGCCCGAAAGGCTTGCGACCAGCCGGTCGGAAAACTCCGTTACGTGGGTTAGGTCCATTGCCCGATCGATCTTGGCGTGGTCTTCGTCGCGATACCGCCCAAACGCCCCGCGCCAAGGATAGCGGCCAAAGGCCACCAGTTCGCGCACACTCAAATGCGGAGGGACAACCGGGTTTTGCGGAAGGTAGGCGACCTTGCGGGCGAAATCGCGCGTGCCATGATCGGCAAGGTCTTGTCCGTCGAGTGCGATGGCCCCGGATGCCGGTTTGTTTTTGCGCGCCAGAAGCTTGATCAGCGTGCTTTTGCCCGATCCGTTATGGCCGACAATCGCGCTGAACGCCCCGGTCGGAAAGCCGACCGTAATGTCCTCAAGCAGCGTCTTTGGCTTTTTGCCATCACTTTTGAAAGCGACGTCTTTCAGGTCGAACATGGACGGAAACTCATGCGCCGGGAAATGGAAACTGCGCCATCGCCGGATCGCGGCAAGCAGGCGCGCTGTAAAGTCTGAGAATGCTTATCAATTACTTTCTCTAAATGCAACCGAGTTGCGATTGCAGCCCGCGGAAAATTAAATCAGCCCATCCAATCATCATATAAAATTACTTTTCAGCGGGCATCATTCCGGGTAGCAATGAAAGCTTATAATTTTGATCGCATCGCGCGGTTTGCCGCGATAAGAATGGTCATACAATTACAAGGCGCTAAAACAGACGCGCCGTGATCAGGGAGAACCCATGTCTAACGTAAAAACCGTTTTGCCAAATCTGCGATGCACATTGGGGGAAGGCCCGCATTGGGATGCCGAAGATGGCGTTCTGTACTGGGTCGATATCGTCGGAAAGACGGCCTATGCGCTCCGCCCGGATGACGGCGGATCGCGCAGCTGGGTATTTGATCAGCCGGTTGCTGCCATCGTGCCACGGCAAAAGGGCGGGCTTGTTGTGGCCCTTGCCGACGGGCTGGCCTTTCTGGATCCCGACAGTGGCAAAACCACCCCGTTTGTCGCCCCCGATGGTGATCATCCGGGCAACCGATCGAATGAAAGCCGGGTTGACCCGATGGGCCGTTTCTGGATCGGGACCATGCAAAACAATATCGGGCCGAATGGCGAAGACCTGCCGGTCACCATTTCGACCGGGACGCTGAACTGTGTCACAGCGGAGGGCGAGACATTGCGTTTTGGCGAGAATATCGGCATTTCCAACACGCTGTTATGGTCGGCCGATGGCACAAAGATGTTCTTTGGCGATACCATCACCAATACGCTCAATGTCTATGAATTTGACATGAAAACCGGCGTGCCATCCAATCCCAAACTGTTCTTTGGGCCGCAGGATCGCGGCAATATGGATGGCTCGGCGATGGATGCCGATGGCTATATCTGGAACGCGCGGTGGGGCGGGGGATGTTTGATCCGCTTTGCGCCGGATGGCAGTGTCGATCGCATTATCGACCTGCCGGTGACCCAGCCGACCAGTTGCGTGTTTGGTGGGCCGGATCTCAAGACGCTTTATATCACCTCGGCCGCGGTCGGGTTGGAAGGCAATGGCAATCCACTTGAAGGTGCGCTGTTGTCGATCCGAACCGAGGTTGCCGGCCAATTGTGCCACCCGTTTGCCGGCTAGGCTTTTTTCGTCAGGATTGCATCGCCTTAGGTGCAAATCGCGCCAAACAGCCCCTTGGGTGCCCTAAATCGGGTAATTGGCGCGATTTGCCCATTTTTGGCCTTGGTTTTCAGTATGTTTGGCGTCACCATTATGTGGTGGCAGAACACATCACCAAAAATACGAGCAAGCCGGGGTTAAAATGAAACCTGTTACCGCCGCAACCATGTGGGCAAGGGCGCTTATTGCCTTTGGCGTGGTCGCAATATTGTCGGGCTGTGCCGCCCTGCAATCACCAAGCAACAGCGTCACCGGATCGGTCAGTTACCGTGAACGGATCGCACTTTCGCCGGACAATACCTTCCTTGTTGTGCGGTTGCTTGATGTCTCGCGCGCTGACGCGCCATCGGTGGAGATTGCATCGCTGCGCCAGCCGGTGGCAAATCCGCCGATGGTTTTCATCCTGCCCTATGATCTTGATGATATCGAGCCGCGTCACAGCTATGCGGTGGAAGCCAAAATCGTCAATGCCAATGGCGATCTTCTGTTTCGCAACGATCAAAGCTACCCGGTCCTGACCCGTGGTGCGCCAAGCGATGTTGATATCGTCGTTCGTCAGGTGCCGCGCGTTCAGGGTGACGGTGCGCGCAACGGCGATGGATCGGATGTGCCTGACGACATCGCAGCGATCGAGGCCAAACTGGCCGACATGCGTGTCATTCCCGGCCAGTATTCCGCATCGGACCACACCGTGACCTATAAGGCCTATGTCACGACGGATGGTGAACCGCTTCTGGTTGATGAACATCGCGATCTTGGTGATTACGGATCAAGCGACGTCAAACTTTATTACCGTAATGGTCAATTGCTGCGCTTTGCCGAGGACGCCAAACGGGTCAATTACGGCGGGGAGCAAAGCGACGCCCCATTGCATTACACCCTGACACTTGATTTCGCCCAGGGGCGCTTTTCAAGTGGCACCAAAACCGTCAACGGCACATCCAGCCAGCCCGATGAACATGAAATCAGCGGCGCATTGTCGCAAAGCAAGGTGGCACTCAGCCGTATCGAGGCGATGTTAAGCCAGCTTAACAGCACCCCGGATCCGATGACCGGGCCGGAATTGTTTATCTGCGATGATCAAAGCCGCTTTGCCGTGACATTTGATCATGACGCGGAACGCGCCATTGTCGAAATGCGCGGACGCGAACCGATCAGTCTGGCGCAGATGCCGACCGGTTCGGGATATGGCTATGGCAATGACATGTACGAATTGCGGGGCAAGGGGGCTGATGCAATCTGGACAACGCCGTCGGGCGATTTCCATTGTGCGGTTTCATCCATGCCGGTCGAGGCCGCAAGCCTTGCCCTTGCACCGGGGGATTTCCCGGTGGTCTCGGTTGCCGAGCTTAAAAGACAGGGCGATGGTATCTGGACGCGCTATTTCGATGACATGATGCCAGCCATCACCGCCTGCCTTGCCAAAAATCCCGGTGATCTGGTTTCGGTGCTGAAAGCCTGGCCGATGGATCATGGCATGGTTGGTGTCCGAACCATCAATGGCAATGGCGGGCGTTATGATTGTCTTGTGACGTCTGATGGCATGGGCACCGCCCATACCGAACAGGTCGAAACCACGACCAACATTTTGCCCGGCGAAGACATTGTGCGCTATACCCCTGCCAATAGCGCCTATCCCGGCGGCGAATGCTTTGCCCATGAACGCCTTGAACAGAACGGCGTGTTTATCGGCTGGTTGTCGGAAAAGACTTGCTGATCTGATCGACAAAGATCTGATAACAAAAATCCCGGCCGGGGAAACCCGGGCCGGGATTTTTTTTGTCTTATTTCTTTGATGTCTTAGTGGACCATGGCCCCGGTTGCGCTCAGCATACCGGTTGAACCACTTAAGCCATCGCCGTTGCCAAGATGGACCGCCTGGAACCGGTGACGGTCAAAATGGCCGGGCATCAAAAGCCCGCTTGCGGGGGCCGCATGGAAGCCAAAGCGCGCGTAGTAGTCCGGATCCCCCACCAGAAGAACCGAACGGTGACCGGCTGCCTGTGCCGCATTAAGGGCGGCATAAACCAGACCGGCACCCACGCCGGACCCGCTATAGATCTTGTCGACGGCAAGCGGGCCGAGCAGCAATGCATCCCCTGCATCGCCAGCATTGACATTCCACAACCGGACGGTGCCGATCATTTGTTTGCCGTCGTGGGCGACAAACGCAAGACCGTCCGCCGGAAGCCGATTACGGCGCAGGATTTCAGACGATTTCTGAAACCGCGCCTGACCCATTACGCGATCAAGCAGCTTTTCGCGTTCAATGTGCGAATATGCGCCTTCGCGATCAATTGTGATCATTGGCCTATCTTTCCCGAATGGGGTCAGATGATATAGGCGGCAAGCGGCGAGAAGCCGTTGAACGCCACAGATGCATAAGTGGTGGTGTAGGCACCGGTTGCTTCGATCAGAACCTCGTCACCGATGGTCAAAGAGACCGGCAGGTCATACGGGGTCTTTTCATACAGCACGTCAGCCGAATCACAGGTCGGGCCAGCCAGAACGCACGGGGCAACTTCGCCGCCATCATGGATCGTGGTGATCGGATAGCGGATCGCTTCGTCCATGGTTTCGGCAAGGCCACCGAATTTACCGATATCAAGGTAAACCCAGCGCACCGGATCATCGGCATGCTTGCGCGAAATCAGAACAACCTCGGCTTTGATCACGCCGGCATCACCCACCATGCCACGGCCCGGTTCGATAATGGTTTCGGGCATATGGTTGCCAAAGTGGTTGTGAAGCGCATCAACAATCGCCGCACCGTATGCTTCGGTTGCCGGAATGTCGCGCAGGTAACGGGTCGGGAAGCCCCCACCCATATTGACCATGCGAAGGTGAATGCCTTTTTCCGCCAGGGTGCGGAAGATCGAGGATGCTTCCGAAAGCGCAGTGTCCCAGGCGTCAAGGTTGCACTGCTGCGACCCGACATGGAACGACACGCCATAGGCATCCAGACCCATGTGATGGGCATGCTGAAGAACTTCGAGCGCCATGGAAGGTGCGCAACCGAATTTGCGCGACAGCGGCCATTCTGCGCCAACGCCGTCGGTCAGAATGCGGCAGAAAACCTGCGCACCCGGTGCGACACGGGCAATTTTTTCGACTTCTTCGACGCAATCAACCGCATAGAGGCGCACACCGAGTTCAAAAGCGCGCGCAATGTCGCGTTCTTTTTTGATGGTGTTGCCAAACGAAATGCGGTCAGGGCTTGCACCTGCGGCCATCGCCATTTCGATTTCCGGGACGGATGCGGTGTCAAAGTTGCTGCCAAGATCGGCAAGCAGGCTCAGAACTTCCGGTGCCGGGTTTGCTTTGACGGCATAGAAAATGCGCGAGCTCGGCAGGGCACGGGTAAAGGTCTCGTAGTTGCGCTGAACAACGTCGAGGTCAACAACAAGGCACGGGCCTTCCGGGCGGTTCTGTGCGAGAAAATCAATAATACGCTGAGTTGCCATTGGGGCGTTCTCCCATTCCACGATATGGCAGCGTGCATGTACCTGATGCGTGTGCGCGGTGGAGGCGCAATGACGCGGACTACTTGCGTGCTGTTTAGCCCCGGGGCCAACCGGAACTGCGAAGTTAAGTCTGCCTCGCTATGGAATGGGGAGTTCCCGTTCCGCACGTGGGCAATGATGGTGTGCCTCTTTAGTGTCGGTGGATTTGGACGCCACCTGAGACCAAAAAAGCCCTACACCGTCGTTGCTTTAAGTAAGTCCTACGGGTTCCAGTAAGCAGGACCACCACAGGCACGTGCGACTTTGGGCAAGTCCGCATGTACGCCCGTTGCTTTTTCCGCGCAAGTGAAATTTTCACCCGTTTTGTCATGAAACAATCGCAGGATCGTCGAAGAACTGATGTCGCAACGCACAAAATGGCTCAAATGGCCGCGTTCGGGCTTTGTAAGAAATTCAGTTGGCGCATTTCGGTATGGGGCATTGCAATTTGCGCATAACCGGAACGTGAATATCAAGCCGATTGACCGTTTCCCGGCGGCGCTGTAGCCATTATTCGAAACCCGGCAGTCGCCGTGGTCACGGGGGCATTTTATGAATTGGCTGATCGCCGTTGTTTTTGTTCTGGTCTATATCGGCATGGCGCTGGGGCGTTGGCCGTGGCTTGCGATCAATCGCACCGGCATTGCCGTATTCGGCGCGGTGATCTTGCTGATCAGCGGGGCGGTTGACCGCGATGGCGCGCTGGCGTCGATTGATTTTGCCACCCTTGCGGTGTTGCTGACATTGATGGTGCTGTCGTCACAATATGCGGCAAGTGGCTTTTTTGACTGGATCGGGTATCGGATCACCGCGCTCAAATGCGGGCCGGGCGGGTTGCTGGCCGGGGTGATCGTCATGTGCGGGCTATTGTCGGCCTTTCTGACCAACGATGTTGTGGTCTGGGCGGTGACGCCGGTTTTGATTACCGGGGTGATTGCGCGTGGGCTTGATCCCAAACCCTATGTGATTGCGGTGGCGTGTGCTGCCAATGCCGGATCGGCGGCCACCCTGATTGGTAATCCGCAAAACCTGATGATTGCCGAGTTTGGCAAACTTGATTTCATCGGCTTTGTTCTGGCCTGCGCTGTGCCCGCACTCGTGGCACTTGGCGTGGTCTATGTCGTGATTTTGCGAAGCCCCTTGATGCGCGGGCAAACAAGTGTTGCCGCGGCGGGGGCAAATGCGCGATCAGTTGATCAACCGGTTTGCCCGCTTGATAAAACCATCCTGACCAAGGCGGTTTTGGCGACCATCGCCGTGATCGCGATTTTTGTCTTTGTCGAAGACCGTGCACTTTGGTCGCTTCTGGTGGTGGGGGCCTTGCTGCTCAGCCGTCGTCTTTCGACCGATCAGGTTCTGGGGCGGGTTGACTGGCATTTGCTGGCGCTGTTTTGCGGGTTGTTTATCGTAACCGGCGCGATGGCGCAAAATGACGTGATTGCCAGCCTGTTTCGCGATGTCCTGATCACGTTGCAAATCCATCATCCGGGTGTTTTGGCCGGGGTATCGCTGGCCGGGTCAAATACGATTGGCAATGTGCCGCTGGTGATGATGTTGCTCTCACTCGGTCCGGAATGGAGCCCGGAAATGTTGCATGCGCTGGCGATTTTTTCGACATTGTCGGGCAACTTCCTGATTGTTGGCTCGGTTGCCAATATCATTGCTGTTGAACAGGCCGCAAAGGCCGGAACGGTGATTTCATTTATCGATTATGCGCGCCTTGGCGTGCCTGTTACATTGATCAGTCTGGCGCTGTCGCTGGGTTGGGTCATCCTGATTTCATAGGAAACATCATGTCCAATATCAAAATTACCGCCGGTCCGTTTACCTTTGACGCGGTGCTCGAAATCGAAAAGGCACCACATACCTGCAAGGCGTTCCTTGATCGCATGCCGTTTGAAAGCAAGGCAGTCCATGTCCGCTGGAGCGGCGAGGGGGTGTGGATGCCACTTGGCGATTATCAGTTCGGTGTTGATTATGAAAACCACACCAGCTTCCCGGCCCCGGGACAGATCATCCTTTATCCGGGAGGGATCAGCGAAACCGAAATCCTGCTCGCCTATGGCGGGGTGCATTTCGCCTCCAAGGTCGGCCAGCTTGCCGGCAACCATTTCATCACCATCACCAGCAATCTCGAAGACCTTGAAAAGTTGGGTAAAATGACGCTTTGGGAAGGTGCGCAGTCGATCAAGTTCGAGCTGGCGTAATCAACGCAACTGTGATCGGGCACACTTTCAAGTGCGTCCGGTTTGGCCTAGAAGGCGAACCATCATCCAATAAGTGCAGGCGGGCGTGCCGTGTTTGAGACGATTAATCTGTGGATTCAGGATCATCAGGATCTGGTCTATATCCTGATCTTCACCTATTGCGTCAGTAAATCCAGCATCCTGCCGATCTTTGCCGGCATGCTGGTGGCGGCCGAAAGCCTGATGATTGTGCCGGCGGTTACGTCGATGATTGCCGGTGGGCTTGTCGGCGATGTGTTGCGCTTTGGGTTAGCGCGCAAATACGGCGATGCGATTGTTCGCAAGCTGCCCAAATCCCTGTCAGACTGGATGGGCAAGACCCTGCGCTTGTTTGAGCATTACGGTGTCGCCTATATCCTGCTGTGCCGCTATCCGCATGGGGTGCGATCGTTTGGGGTGTTTCCGGTCGGTATGAGTTCGATGTCGTTTATCCGCTTCCTGCCGCTTAGCATCGCGTCGGTCCTGCTTTGGGTCGGGCTTTATTACGGGCTGGGTCATAGCCTGGGGGCGGGGATGTCAGAACTGGTCGAACAAAACCTTGCGATGCTCAGCCCGATCTTGCTGATCGTGTTTCTTGTGCTGGGCTGGTTTGCGCTTCGCCGGATTGATCGGCTGGAGCAACAGGCCGAACGCGCCATCAAGTGATCCAACGAAAAACGGCAGCATCGAAATCGAATGCTGCCGTTTTTTATTATACTTGTCATTCCGGGCGGAGCGAAGCGCAGACCCGGAATCTATGGCCGATGGATCGCATCATGGATTCCCGCCTTCGCGGGAATGACGATTTCACGGAAACTGGTTACTCAGCAGCAATCGTCTTGCCGTCTTTTTCCAGCATCTCGCCCTGTTTGCGTTTGGCAAGAATTTCGCGCGCCTTGGCGTAGCTTTCATCGTGCCAGAAGATCAGACAGCCATTGCAACCCCGGCCACAGCAGCCCTTGGTGCCAACGCGCGGAGTGCGGAAGGAACGTTCCTTCTGGCGATCATCAAGGGCGGTCTGAAGCGCTTCGCGTTTGGCGTCATAGCGTTCCTCGTTGCCTTTGCCCATCTCGATCTTGTGGCCTTCCTGATCAAGTTTCAGGCGCTGCCATTCGTCTTCTGACAGGGCCTTTTCCTTGCGCACGATGGTCATCGGCAGGATTTCGCGTTTCAGGAATTCCGGGTCTTCCTGTTCAAACAGGCTGAATGGCAGACGGATGCGCGGATGGGTATTGGCGTGAACAGCTTCGCCGACCTTGCCGGTTTTGGCATCGATGAATTCATACATGCGGATGAAGATCGTCTGGCGCGTGCGCGGCGGCACGATTTCGATCACGTCACCGGGCAGCATGCGGTTTTTGACCGACATGATAAAGGCGTCGTCTTCGACTTCCTCGATCATTCCGGCAAATTCCCAATCCGACACATTGGTGTTGCTGTCATAGCCATGCGCGTAGTTGGTCAGGCGACCATCATGGAAGGCCAGCGTATAGCCCCGGTTCGGGATGGTCGCCAGTTCCTTCATATATTCTTCGGCTGACCAGTTTTCCGGATCCTTGTACCAGTCATCAATCGCCATGCGGTATGCACGGGCAACGAGGCCGGCGTAATAGGGGCTTTTGCCGCGGCCTTCGACCTTGAGGCTGTCGACACCGATTTTCAGGTAATCTTCAAGTTTCGGCATGATGCACAGATCGCGCGAGTTCAGGATGTAAGATCCACGCTCGTCCTCCTGAATTTCCATCAGCTCGCCCGGACGCATGTCTTCTTCCAGGAAGAAGTCAAACATTTCCAAGTTTTCCTCGGTCAGTTTGAGTTCCTTGACCGTGCCGTCCTTAAGCTTCATGTGGACTTTGTATTTCCAGCGGCACGAGTTGGCACAGGCCCCTTGGTTCGCACCGCGTTCGGCCATGAAGTTCGACAGCAGGCAACGACCGGAATAGGTCATGCACATCGAGCCATGCACAAACGCCTCGATCTTGATGTCCTGGCATTTTTCGCGGATTTCGGTCAGTTCCTCATAGGAAACTTCACGCCCCAGAACGACAAGCTTGGCACCGATGCTTTGCCAGAATTTGACGGACTGCCACGAACACACATTGGCCTGTGTCGAGACATGCAAATCGAGTTCCGGCGCGTGTTCGCGGACAAACATGAAAACACCCGGATCGGCCACGATCAGGCCATCCGGGCGGACCTTGCGCACGGTATCGACATATTCCGGAAGCTTGTCGATGTCCTTGTTATGCGAAAACAGGTTCAGTGTGAGGTAAACGCGCACACCATGACTGTGGGCAAAATCAATGCCCTCGACCACGTCATCGAGTGACATCTGGCTTTTGACGCGCAGCGACAGGTCCGGCGTGCCCATGTAAACGGCGTCTGCGCCATACAGCACAGCAACTTTCAGCTTTTCGAGCGAGCCTGCGGGCATCAGCAATTCGGAACGGCGCGATTGATTACTCATCACTTGCGGGTCTTTTCTATCTGGTCGTCTGCGGGAAATCTCTCTGGCGCGGCTTCTATCACAGCCTGCTGCCTGTGCCGATTAAAATCGCATATTTCACAAGCCTTGCATAGCTATGGCCGTGATGAGCTGCCATGCCGGACTTGCAGGGCGCCAACCAAAACACCCCCGCCAAGGGGCAGGGGTGTTTGGAATCGTTTCAAAGTTTTGGCTTACTTGACCTTTTTGATCTCGCCGCTTTCGATCTTGGCCCAGTATTGCTTGATCTCCCCACGCACCACCGGCATCAGGAAATAAAGGCCGATGATGTTGGGGATCGCCATGGCAAAGATCATGGAGTCCGAGAAATCAATCACGGGACCCAAGCTCATGGAGGCACCGACGATCACGCACAGGCAGAAGAACAGTTTGAAAATGATCTCCTTGCCTTTGCCTTCACCGACCAGATAGGTCCAGCTTTTCAGCCCGTAATAGGACCAAGACAGCATGGTCGAAAAGGCAAACAGCACGACAGCCAGTGCCAGGATCAGCGGGAACCACGTAAAGGCCGATGCAAACGCGGCCGAGGTCAGCTCAACCCCGGTCAGACCGGAATTCAACTCACCACTGATGGTAATCACAAGGGCCGTCATGGTGCAGATCACCACCGTATCAATGAACGGTTCCAGCAGGGCGACATAACCCTCTGTCACTGGTTCCTTGGTGCGGACGGCGGCGTGGGCGATGGCGGCTGAGCCAATGCCGGCCTCGTTCGAGAAGGCTGCACGTTTAAAGCCCTGGATCAGCGCACCGATCACACCGCCGGCAACACCGGCACCGGTAAAGGCACCGACAAAGATCTGGGCAAAGGCGTCACCAACCATGGTGATGTTGGACAGGATAATGATCATGCCGGCGGTAACGTAAATCACCGCCATAAGCGGCACGATCTTTTCGGTCACCTTGGCGATCGATTTGATGCCGCCAATGATCACGACGCCAACAATGATTGCCATGATCAGGCCAAACAACCAGCCCGATCCGGCAAGGAAGCTGTTTTCCCCGCCGGTGACATTGACCACCTGCTGGAAGGCCTGATTGGCCTGAAACATATTGCCGCCGCCAACAGCGCCACCAATACAGCAGATCGAAAAGACGACAGCCAAGACCTTGCCCAATCCCGGTTTGCCTTTTTCAGCCATGCCCTTGGACAGGTAATACATCGGCCCGCCTGAAACGCGGCCGTCTTCATATTCGTTACGGTATTTAACGCCCAGCGTACATTCGGTGAATTTCGATGCCATGCCCAAAAGTCCGGCAAGGATCATCCAGAATGTTGCCCCCGGTCCGCCGATGGAAACGGCAACGGCGACACCGGCAATATTGCCAAGCCCGACCGTGCCTGAAAGGGCGGTGGCAAGGGCCTGAAAGTGGGAAACTTCACCAGCATCTTCGGGGTGGGAATAGTCGCCCTTGACCAGTGCTATGGCATGGCCAAATCGACGGAACTGAACAAAGCCGAAATAAAGCGTGAAAATGGTGGCGGCAACAACAAGCCAGCCGACAATAAGCGGAAATTCCGTGCCGGCAATGGGCACGGAATAGAACATGGTGCCGGCAATCACGTTAGAAATCGGTGCGATTGCCTGATTGATTCTTTCATCAAGGCCGACTTCCTGCGCAAGTGCGATTTGCGGCAGGGTGGCCGACATCATTGCAACGGCGCTGGTCGCTGCTGTCTTTTTCCAGAACATGATGCTTCTCCGGTTTAACTTCGTGTGATGCCTTAAGGAACGACCGTGACCGGAACAGGCGATGCCTGTACCAGGGTGAGCGGCAAACTGCCCAGCAGTCTTGCGCCAAGTGCCGACCCGCCTTTCCTGCCGACAATGATCTGACATGCGCCCTTGTCCTCGGCGATTTGGCAGATCAGTTCGCCGGAATGGCCGTAACGGACCTCCGAAGTAACCGGTATTTTTTGTTTGTTCAGGGTATCGAGTGCGGGCTTGAGCGTCTGTTCTGCCCGCGACAATTCTTCCGTACGCCGCTGATGGCGTTCTTCAAGTTCCTGTGTCGACAGGAAGCTGTATGGGGACCATTCAAGAACGTAAACCAAATGGATTGCACAGCCCTCGGCTGTTGCGCGTTTGGCCGCAAATTCCACGGCGCGCTGCGCGGCATCAGTTCCGTCATAGCCCACGAGAATTGGCTGATCGGTCATGTGCTTGCTTCTCCTGATCAGAGACTGAAATGTCGGATAAGACTCTCCCACTTCCTCTCGCAATACAGGTGTCGGCCTGTACCATGCCGTCTTTGTCCCTGACACCAGCACACGACGGTTCCCCCGAATTTCATTTCCAGCGCCAAGTGAAACGACATCGGGGAATGATACATAAAACTGAAATGAATTCGCCAAAAAGTTGAGATATAAAAATAAGATGTTCTGTTTTGGCGTGTTATTTGCCGCCCAAACAAAATAAAACGCGCCGAATTTTTCGGCGCGCGTGGGAATGTTTTGCAAGAACGCTTAAAAAAAGTGGGTCCGACCGGATCGATCAGGCCTCGGACAAGGCGTCTTCCGGATCGGGATCAAGCGGGCGGGGGCGGCCAGCCTCATCGAGCGCGACAAAGGTAAAGATACCTTCGGTGACTTTATCTGATGTTTCTCCAAACCGGGTCTGGCGCCAGGCTTGGACATGGATGCGAAGGGATGTGCGCCCGACATGGATGATTTCGGTGAAGAACGACACCTCATCGCCGACATGGACCGGACGCAGGAACGACATGCTGTCGACAAAGACGGTTGCGGTTCGACCCTTGGCTCGGCGTGCGGCCGCGGTTCCGGCGGCAAGGTCCATTTGCGACATCAACCAGCCGCCAAAGATATCCCCGGTCGGGTTGGTATCGGACGGCATGGCAACGGCACGCACCGACGGTTGACGGTCGGGGAGGGTGTCGGTGGCATCGTTTACAAGGGTCATCGAAGGCTTTCCGAAGTGGGTTTGTCCGATGACGTTACTTTAGTTTGTCTAAATAAAGCCAGCACAAAATGTTGCCAAATCAGGGACATACCGGATGTCCAAGGGGCTGCTATCCGATGTGGATCTGATGATGCCGGACCCCGGTTTTTCCGCGCGGATGCAGGTGTTTTGCGACCCAACCAAGAATTCGGATTTTTAATCTTGACCAAATGATCAGGATTGGACATGCTGTATCCGTCAGAGAGAGGCATCTGCACGTGTATCAACCGGGGATAACCCCGAAACTATAACCACACGGCAGATCAAATACTGGGAAACAATCCGGCACAAGCCGGACGGATACGCCAAGAATGTCAGTACGAGAGACCCTGAGTTGGTCGGGCCCGCCCGTCCACGTAACGCCATAATTGCATTCTGATCGCGCGATAGCTGCGATCATTTTTGGCCCGCGGTCGATTGTAATGTCATTCTTGTTTTGTCTCTCGATGACGTCAGGAGAGGACGCCTTTTTGGCAGGGAGACAAACAAATGACCACCTTGCAGGCCAAGCAAGCTTCAAAATCCGGTGCCGTTCATGGCGGTGCTGGTCACAATGACGCAGATGACGGCTTTTCCGATCTGCATCCGGCCTATTCCACGCTTCAGGCGATGGCGGAAAGCAACCGCTGCCTGTATTGCTATGACGCGCCATGCGTGACCGCATGCCCGACATCAATCGATATTCCATCCTTCATTCGCAAAATCAGCACCGGCAACCCGGATGGTGCGGCAAAGACCATTTTGTCAGCCAACATCATGGGCGGCACCTGTGCGCGGGCCTGCCCGACCGAAGTGCTGTGTGAAGAGGCCTGCGTTCGCAACGTCGCCGAAGATACCGCCGTTGAGATCGGCAGTTTGCAACGATACGCGGTTGATCATCTGATGGCGCGCGATCTGCCCCATCCGTTCAAGCGTGCGCCCAAAACCGGCAAGACAATTGCCGTTGTCGGTGCCGGTCCGGCGGGCCTTTCATGTGCGCACCGTGCGGCGATGCTCGGCCATGACGTTGTCGTGTTCGAAGCCAAGTCGAAACCGGGCGGGCTTAATGAATATGGTCTGGCCGCCTATAAGATGACCAATGATTTCGCGCAGCGCGAAGTTGAATTCCTTCTGGGCATTGGCGGGATTGAAATCGAATATAACAAGGCGCTTGGCAAGGACATCAACCTTGCCGACCTCAAAGCCAAATATGATGCCGTGTTTGTTGGTGTTGGTCTTGGCTCGACCAATGATCTTGGCCTTAAGGGCGAAGATTTCCCGGGCGTTGATGATGCAATCAATTTCATCGAAAAACTGCGTCAGACCGAGCCGAAATCCGACATGCCGGTTGGTGACAAGGTCATCGTCATTGGCGGTGGTAACACCGCAATTGACGCCGCGGTTCAGGCCAAACGCCTGGGGGCTGAGGAAGTCACCCTTGTTTATCGCCGGGGTGCGGAAAACATGTCCGCGACCGAGTTCGAACAGGATTTGGCCAAAACCAACGGCGTTGTTGTGCGTTACTGGGCAAAACCGGTCGCGATCAAGGCCAATGGCAAGCTGATGGGCATGGCGTTCGAAAAAACCGAACTTGATGCCAATGGCAAACTTGTTGGCACAGGCGAAACCTTTGAAGTGCGTGCAGACCAGATTTTGAAGGCCATCGGACAAAAAATCAAAACCGATGACCTTGCCGGGATGGAGATCACCGGTGGCAAGATCGTGGTCGATAAAAACTATCAGACAACCGCCCCGGGCGTGTTCGCCGGTGGGGACTGCATCAAGAGTGGCGAAGACCTGACTGTTCAGTCGGTCGAAGACGGCAAACAGGCCGCCATCGCCATTGATGCATTCCTGAAATCCGCTTGAACCGCCAGCAAAGGGAGAGAGAAAAATGGCTGATCTAAGCTGCAAAATCGCCGGTATTGATTCGCTTAACCCGTTCTGGCTGGCATCCGCGCCGCCGACGGACAAGAAATACAACGTCGTTCGTGCCTTTGAAGCGGGCTGGGGCGGGGTTGTCTGGAAGACGCTGGGCATTGATCCGCCCGTGGTCAACGTGTCCTCGCGCTATGGCGCGCACCATGACCAGAACCGCCGTCTGCTCGGGATCAACAACATCGAGCTGATTTCCGACCGTCCGCTGGCCACCAACCTTCAGGAAATCCGCGAATGCCGGAAAGAGTATCCTGATCACGTCATCATCGGTTCGATGATGGCCCCGATCGAGGAACGCGCCTGGAAGGACCTGGCCCAGCAGATCGCCGAAAGCGGTGTGCATGGTCTGGAGCTTAACCTTGGGTGCCCGCACGGCATGTGTGAACGCGGCATGGGATCAGCCATCGGTCAGGTGCCGGAAATGGTCGAACAGGTCACCCGTTGGGTCAAGGATGCGGTTGATATTCCGGTCTTTACCAAACTGACCCCGAACATCACCAACATCCTGTGGTCGGCCGAAGCAGCACTCAAGGGCGGTGCGGATGCCGTATCGCTGATTAACACCGTTAACTCCATCGTGTCGGTCGATATCGACAACATGATCCCGGAGCCGGTCGTTGACGGCAAGGGCACGCATGGCGGTTATTGCGGGTCGGCGGTCAAGCCGATTGCGCTCAACATGGTGGCTGAAATCGCCAGAACGCCTGAAACCCGCGATCTTGAGATTTCCGGTATCGGGGGCATCACCACCTGGAAAGATGCCGTTGAATTCATGGCGCTTGGATCGAATGCCGTTCAGGTTTGCACGGCTGCGATGATCTATGGCTTCCGCGTGGTTGATGACCTGATTGACGGTATGAGCCAGTGGATGGATGACAAGGGTTATACCAGTGTCGAACAGTTCACCCGTGCTGCCGTTCCGCAGGTTTCCGACTGGAACGAGCTTAACATGAACTTCGACACCAAGGCGGTGATCAACCCGGATAACTGCATCGAGTGTGGTCGTTGCCATATTGCGTGCGAAGATACCTCGCACCAGGCAATCACCATGACCGACAAGCCCGAAGGCGGCCGTCTGTTTGAAGTGGTCGATGAGGAATGCGTGGGTTGTAACCTTTGCTATCACATCTGCCCGGTCCCGGATTGCATCACCATGGAGCCGGTCAAGACCGACAAGCCGCCGATGACCTGGCCGGAACATCCGCTTAATCCCATGCGCGTGGCTGCTGAATAAGCCATCCGCGCAAACGCCACCAAAACCAAAAGGACTGACGAATGACTGCTCAACCCAGTGTACGTAACCTGTCAATTGATGGTGACCGCCTTTGGGATAGCCTGATGGAGATGGCCAAGATCGGCAAAACCGCAAAGGACGGCGTTTGCCGTCTGGCGCTGACCGATCTTGACCGTGAAAGCCGTGATCTGTTCATCGACTGGTGCAAGGCAGAGGGCTGCTCGATCCGGATCGACAAGATGGGCAATATCTTTGCCCGCCGCGAAGGCCGTAATCCCGATTTGCCGCCCGTAGTGATGGGAAGCCACCTTGATAGCCAGCCCACAGGTGGCAAGTATGACGGTGTTTACGGGGTGCTGTCGGGTCTTGAAGTGATCCGCACGCTCAATGAAGCCAAATACGAAACCGAAGCGCCGCTTGAGGTCGTTTGCTGGACGAACGAGGAAGGCTCGCGCTTTGCCCCGGCCATGGTGGCATCTGGCGTCTTTGCCAAGGTGTTTGACCTTGAATACGGTCATTCCCGTGCGGATGTTGATGGCAAAACCATGGGCGAGGAGTTGGAGCGGATCGGCTATATGGGCCCGGACGAGGCGACCATTGATGCCCATCCGATGGGGGCCTATTTCGAAGCCCACATCGAACAGGGCCCGATCCTTGAAGATGAAGGCAAGGATATCGGCATTGTCACCGATGCCCAGGGCCAGCGTTGGTATGAAATCAAGTTCACTGGTGTCGAAGCCCATGCCGGCCCGACCCCGATGAAGACGCGTAAGGATGCATTGCTTGGTGCGGCGCGCGTGGTTGATCTGGTCAACAAGATCGGTCTGGATCGCTCCCCGCTTGCCTGTGCGACGGTCGGTATGATGCAAATCCATCCAAACTCGCGCAACGTCATCCCGGGCGAGGTGTTCTTTACCGTCGATTTCCGCCATCCCGATGATGCGGTTCTGGCCGATATGGACAAGGCATTGCGCGAAGGTGTGGAAAAGATTGCCAAGGAGATCGGTCTTCAGACCGAGCTTGAGCAGATTTTTTATTACGCACCGGTGCCGTTCGATAAATCCTGTGTCGATGCGGTGCGCATGGGGGCCGAACTTGGCGGGTTCTCTGCGCGTGAAATCGTCTCGGGCGCTGGGCATGATGCCTGTTATCTCGCGCAAGTCTGCCCGACCGCGATGATTTTCATCCCGTGTGTTGATGGCATTTCCCATAACGAGATCGAAGAAGTGCATAAACACTGGTCGGATGCCGGTGGTCAGGTTCTTCTGCATGCGGTTCTGGCCAAGGCCGATGAAACCGTGATGCAAAAATAGGTCCCGCCATTTCAAGGTGACCAACACAAAGCAGGGCGCATATAACGCCCTGCTTTTTTATTGTGGCAGCACGTCGCTGTTAACTCGCCCCTTCGGAAAACTCATAAAGGTGGTTTTGCGTCCAGCGCGTAAGCGTCAGGTCAGTTGTAAGATTTCGATCAGCAGATTGGTATCTTTGACATGATGCATGGCCCGCTAAGATGTGTTTATTCTCTGAGTTATTGGATCGCATAGGGAGCCGATATGGATAAGCATACGCCTTGGGTTACAGTTATAGCTCTTTATAGCTTTGCAGCATTTCTTGGAGGGGTGTTGGCCAGTATCTTCCTGGTTGCTGTGGGAGCCGTTGATATCTCTGGCATGGGCGTAGTGGATATCACTTTGAGAGATGTTGCTGCTCCAACTATCAGCGCGCTTGGTATCGTTGTAACTGCTCTCATTGCGGCAAAGGGATGGGAATTGCAGAGAAAGGACAAGCGGGCCGAAGGGGAATTGCGCATCAGAGAGCGCAGAAATGCTGCGAAAGTTGATAGAATGAGGCTTGCGCATATTCTAAGTGAAATAACGGCAGGCTGCAAAATATACATCGAAGAGTTGCTTGATTTTGCCGAGAACTTTCCCGATGAGTTGCCAATAACGGACAGGTATATCCCAGTGTTTTCAATGCCAGAAACCGTTATCGATAAGATTATCGCTGTTGCAGCAAAGCAAGAGGAGCCATTGCTTTCTGCTCTGGGTGAGCTGTCGCATGTCATGCAAATGAAGCAGGCCAGAAGTATTGTATACCAGGAAACGCTCGGTAAGGGTGGGACGAGAGGGGTGAAGGTAATTCTTAATGGGAAGGCAGGCGGAGACCAGATTGCGGATTTCACTCACAAAGAGATGTATGAGGCCCTTGTGATTTATTCTCGGTGCTTGGTTTTGTTCGAGCCTGCAAGATATTTCAGAGACGAACCATACACAGGGAAGGTCGAGCCAGACTTTGAAGACTTTGAGAACTCGATGAAGTTGTCTGGTGTCGCATTTTATCGGCCTGCTTGCGAGGCAGTTCTAAAACAATTAGCGAAAAGGTCACGTGTCGAACTTTAACATGCTGGGAGGTATCACTTGCCATTCCAGAAGAAAGTCCCGCATTTGTTCGTCTGTTTCTGGGCAGCCTTGTGGGGATCGGCTAACAACGGCAAGAGGTTTGTGGAAAAGGGACTGTCTCTTTTTTTCACTTTTTACCTTTTTTCTTTTTTTTGTAGCAGCGGCAGGCAGTGGTTAACTCGCCCCTTCGGACACATCAAGAAGATGGTTCTCGGTCCACTGATCAAGCGTTCCGTCTTCGGCAAGCTGTTCGATCAGGATATTCAGGTTTCTGACATGGCCCATGCAGGGGCTTTTGCGTGAAAACATGAAATGGACTTTGTTGCTGTCAATCGGTGGTTCGACCACGATGATCTCGTCGATCAGATTATCGCGATAGATATTGGTCAGCCCGTCAAAGCGTCCCAGCATCACATAATCGACCCGCCCATTCAGCAGGACGTCAAAGATGCGATTGCCAGTGGGGGAAAAAATCATGTTCAGCCGTTGCTCGGCAAAGCGGTCGATATAATCGCCATAACTGCCACCTTGCGGACGCGCACCATCATACCCGATCAGGTCACTTAGCTCGACAACCGGAAAACGATTGTCGTTGCGTTGAAATACCATGATGTCGTCATTGGCAAATGGCACACTGTAAAAGTGGACCTGATCGCGCTCGTGGGTGAAATAGGCCCCGGCAATCACATCGAGTTCGCCATTGCTGAGCATCTGAATGGCGCGTGTCCAGGGAATGTCGAGATTGAGGTCGAGCTGCAAGTCGTTGCGTTTGGCGTATTCCTGCAAAATGTCGATTGCAAGCCCGGTCTGTTGGCCATCATCACGGATATAGGTGATCGGCTCCCAACCGTCTGCGCCGCCAACCGACAGCTTCCTGCAATTGCTGGCAGGCGGGGTATTTTGTGTCTGGGCTAAAATTGCGTTTTCGGCAGCTGCCGGGAATGTCATCAGGGACTCAGATCCGCCGATCAGGACAGCGGAAATACAGCCACAAACAGCGCGAAGTGATGGTCCGATACACACCATTATTGTCTGCAAACATCGTGATTATCAGGAATAACTAAAATTGGTCCCGCGATAATCCGATACAACTATACAGAAGTGGTGACGTCGGCCGCAGTCAGGTCCCCAAACGGGGGATCAGGCGAGGCCAACACCCTTCAATATGATGCGCACGACATTTTCCTTGGCCTCGGCAAACTGC
Source organism: Thalassospira sp. MCCC 1A02898 (assembly GCF_001618185.1). Lineage (NCBI taxonomy): Bacteria > Pseudomonadati > Pseudomonadota > Alphaproteobacteria > Rhodospirillales > Thalassospiraceae > Thalassospira > Thalassospira sp. MCCC 1A02898. The sequence continues at coordinate 480,005 of NZ_LPXK01000009.1, forward strand.
GCGTCGGTCAGTGGCTTGTCATTGTTGAAAATCTCGATCTGGCGGCCAAAGTCGGCATAGTGCTGGGTGGTGGCAAAGATCATGTACATCAGGGTGTAGGGTTCGACATCATCCATCTTGCCCTCGTCAATCCAGCCCCGAATGACCTCCACACGGCTATCAAGCCAGTTTTTCACCGTGGTCGAGATATATTCCGACGAGAATTTGGCGCCACGGATGATTTCATGTGCCCAAAGCCGTGAGCCGTATGGACGCACGCGCGACAAATCCATCTTGGCCTCGATATAACCGCGCAGAATGAAGGCGGGGTCGGCACTGTTATCGAATGTCATTGCCGCTTCGAGCCAGTGGTCGCAAACATCTTCCATGATGCGGCGATAAAGGGCCTCTTTGGTGCTGAAATAATAATGCACATTGGCCTTTGGAACATTGGCGATTTCGGCAATCCGCGCGGTGGTCGCCCCCTTGAACCCGAAATCGGCAAAGACCCGTTCGGCAGCGGCCAGAATCTGTTCTTCGTTTTCCTGTCGGATCGCGGCCTTGTGTGCGCCGTTTACTGCGGGTTTTGTGCTCATTTTTGTGTCCCGTTTCGCGCCGATTTTGATGGATCTCAATCGTGCTGTCTAAATCGCGTCATTTATCTTGACCGTTTGGTCAGGTTAAAATAACCTCTACTGCAAATATCAAAAAGAAACTTTTTATGCGCGTCGTTCCAAGCCATGGTCAAGAGTCGGTTTTGTCCGAAATATCGAACAGTACCGATGAAAGATAAACACAAAATAGACGCCGTAAATAAAAATCAGGGTCGCCGAAATGGTGTTTGACAGTCGAATATTCGAAACAGTTCCGCGGTGGTATTAAAGCGCTAGTGCGTGGGCATGTCTCATGCTAACGACGTTTGTGTGCCCGCAACAGGTCGGGCCGTCCCGGGAAACGAATGTGCGACATTTTGGTCATTTGGCCAGATACCTTTTCGCGAAAACGGGATGAAGAATATCAGATGCCGGTGCACGGTGGCCCGCCACCGAACCGGTCGAGGGAAGAACTTGAAAAGGTACGGGAGACCTTTTGATGACAGCCACCACGAAAATTAGCCGTCCGAACGATCTTTCGGCGTTCTGGATGCCCTTTACTGCCAACCGTCAGTTCAAGCAGACCCCGCGTATGCTGGTGTCGGCCGATGGCATGTATTACAAAACCGACGATAACCGCGACATCCTTGATGGCACCGCAGGCCTTTGGTGCTGCAACGCCGGTCACAAGCGTCCGAAAATCGTCGAAGCGGTCAAGGCACAGATGGACGAACTGGATTATGCCCCGGCATTCCAGATGGGCCATCCCAAGGCGTTCGAACTGGCCAGCCGTCTGGCACAGTTGATGCCGGGCAATCTCAACCACGTTTTCTATACCAACTCCGGTTCTGAGTCGGTTGAAACCGCGCTTAAAATCGCACTGGCCTATCATCGTGCACGCGGCGATGGACAGCGGACCCGCCTGATCGGTCGCGAACGTGGCTATCACGGTGTGAACTTCGGCGGTATTTCTGTCGGTGGTATTTCGGGTAACCGCAAGACCTTTGGCCAGATGCTGGGCGGTGTCGACCATATGCGTCACACTTACCTGCCGGACGAAAACGGTGTTACCCGCGGTATGCCCGAACATGGCGCATACCTTGCCGAAGATCTGGAACGCATTTGCGCGCTGCATGATCCGTCGACCATTGCGGCCGTCATTGTCGAACCGGTTGCAGGCTCCACCGGTGTTCTGATCCCGCCGAAGGGCTATCTGGAACGCCTGCGCGAGATCTGCACCAAGCATGGCATCTTGTTGATCTTTGATGAGGTCATCACCGGTTTCGGTCGTCTTGGCGCACCGTTTGCGGTTGATTACTTTGGTGTTCAGCCGGATCTGGTCACGACCGCCAAGGGCTTGACCAACGGCACCATCCCGATGGGTGCGGTGTTTGCCACCGACGAAATCCATGATGCCTTCATGACCGGCCCGGAAAACATGATCGAGCTGTTCCATGGCTACACCTATTCGGGCAACCCGGTTGCCTGTGCGGCCGCCATGGCAACGCTTGAGACCTATGAAGAAGAAGGTCTGTATTCCAAGGGCAAGGAACTTGGCCAGTATTGGGAAGATGCGGTGCATAGCCTGATCGACCTGCCGCTGGTCAAGGATGTTCGTAACCTTGGCCTGATCGGTGCGATCGAGCTGGAGCCGATTGAAGGCTTCCCGACCAAGCGTGCGTTCAATGCCTTCCTGAAGGCATTTGAGAAGGGCATCCTGATCCGCACCACGGGTGATATCATTGCGCTGTCGCCGCCGCTGATCCTGGAAAAATCACACATTGATCAGCTGTTCGGCACCTTGCGCGAAGTGCTTAAAGAGATCGACTAGAATTACGATTTTCGTTCCCTGCCTGCGCAAACGGGCAGGGGACACCCGGCTTGCAGAACCACCAAAAACAAACGGGTCTGCAACGCCACGGAGGAAACATCTGTTTCGCGATTTTTCTGATCGCGTCCCGTCTGGGAACGAACCCGCAAAAAAACAAACAGGGTTCATGGGGCGCGTTCGGGCATAAGTCCGTCAGACCACAAAAGTGGCAAGGACATAAAAATATCAGATCAAGGAGGTATCTCGGATGTCAAAGCTGAGAGGTGGCCTGATTCAAATGAGCCTTAAGGGTTCAACCGATCAGTCCCCCGAAGAAATCCGCAAGGCCATGATCGACGCACACCTGCCCTATATCGAAGAGGCGGGCAAAAAAGGTGTGCAGGTTCTGTGCTTTCAGGAAGTATTCACCCAGCCCTATTTCTGTCCGAGCCAGGACAAGAAATGGTACGCGGCCGCAGAAAAAATCCCTGATGGCCCGACCACACAGCTGATGTGTGAGTTGGCCGCCAAATACAAAATGGTGATCGTTGTTCCGATCTATGAGGAAGACATCACCGGTGTTTATTACAACACCGCTGCCGTGATTGACGCCGACGGTACCTATCTTGGCAAATACCGCAAAACCCACATCCCGCATGTCGCCGGTTTCTGGGAAAAATTCTTCTTCAAGCCGGGCGTATCGAACTGGCCGGTCTTTGATACCCAGTATTGCAAACTTGGCGTTTATATCTGTTATGACCGCCACTTCCCGGAAGGTTGGCGTGCGCTCGCGCTTAATGGCGCGGAATATATCGTCAACCCGTCGGCGACCGTTGCCGGGGTGTCGGAATATATCTGGAAACTCGAACAGCCGGCGTCGGCTGTCGCCAATGGGTGCTTTATCGGCGCGATCAACCGGGTCGGCCGCGAACAGCCATGGGATATTGGCGAGTTTTACGGCCAAAGCTATTTCGTCAATCCACGCGGCGAAATCGAAGCACAGGCATCGCGCGATAATGACGAATTGCTGGTCCATGACATGGATATGTCGATGGTGCGCGAAATTCGCGACAACTGGCAATTCTTCCGCGACCGTCGCCCGTCGACCTATACCCGTCTGACGGACGGGAACTGATTTCATGATACCGGCGAGCGGTCAAAGCGCTGCTCGCTGTTTTGCCTTGATCGACAGGTGGGGTATCATTCCCCGTTCCCGGCAACGACCGGGCAAAGGCTTTATGCGTTTGATCAATGTCGACAAGGTTCAGGGCAACGTCCCTGAGGGAGGCTTCCATCGACTGTGCCAAAAGAGACGCTTTTGGTTCTGAGAGAGACATACGATCAGGGGAAACCCCATGACGCTAAAACAAGTCGTCAATAATGTTGCTGAGATGCCCGCATCGAAAAAAGCAGTTGTTGATATCAAGAAACTGTCGCTGACCTTCCAGACGGCAGATGGTCCCGTTTACGCCCTTTCTGATGTCGATCTGACCATCGAGGAAGGCGATTTTGTTTCCTTTATCGGCCCGTCGGGTTGCGGCAAAACGACACTTTTGCGCGTGATTGCCGACCTTGAACAAGCCACCGGCGGCGAGATTTCGATCAATGGTGTGACGCCACACGAAGCGCGTGAAAAGCGTGCTTATGGCTATGTGTTTCAGGCACCGGCACTTTTGCCGTGGCGTTCGATCGAACGCAACGTGACCTTGCCGCTCGAAATCATGGAAATCTCCAAGGAAGAGCGCGTCAAGCGCGCCCAGGAGGCCCTGAAACTGGTCGAGCTCAATGGTTTTGAAAAGAAATTCCCATGGCAGCTGTCAGGCGGCATGCAGCAACGCGCATCAATCGCGCGTGCCCTGTCGTTCGACGCCGACCTGTTGCTGATGGACGAACCGTTTGGTGCGCTTGATGAAATCGTGCGCGATCACCTGAATGAACAGCTGTTGAAATTGTGGGCGCGCACCAACAAGACGGTGGCGTTCGTCACCCACTCCATCCCCGAGGCGGTGTATCTGTCGTCCAAGATTGTCGTGATGTCACCCCGTCCGGGGCGGATCATTGACGTGATCGAAACCGACTTCCCGAAAGACCGCACACTTGATATCCGCGAAACGCCGGAATTTCTCGAGATTGCGCATCGGGTGCGGGAAGGGCTGCGTGCGGGGCACAGCAATGACGAGTAATACTGCTGCCATGACCGGGGCCGTTCGCGGACCATCGACCTGGACGCGCATGATGTCTGGCCAGACCGGGCCGGTCTGCGTTGTTCTGATCGCCCTTCTTGTTCTGTGGTATGTCGGGGCGGTTTTCATGAACGCGCCGACCCAGATTGACCGTTACAACCGTGCTGACCAGACCTGGACCGCAGGCCAGTTGATCGAAGATACCCTTGCGCAAGATCGCCCGATCCTGCCCGCCCCGCATCAGGTGGCGGTCGAGATGTATCACACCATCTTTGCCATCAAGATCACGTCCAAACGCTCGCTGGTGTATCACAGCTGGGTAACGCTTTCTTCGACCCTTCTTGGGTTTGGGATTGGTACGTTGCTTGGTGTGTTGCTGGCGGTTGGCATTGTTCATGTCATGACGCTTGAAAAAAGCCTGATGCCGTGGGTGATTTCATCGCAAACCATTCCGATCCTTGCCATCGCGCCGATGATCATCGTTGTTCTGGGCGCCATCGGGATCAAGGGGCTGGTGCCAAAGGCGGTCATTTCGACCTATTTGTGCTTCTTCCCGGTCACGATCAGCATGGTCAAGGGCCTGCGTTCCCCGCAGGTGATCCAGCTTGATCTGATGCGGACCTATAATGCCTCGAAATGGCAGACCTTCTGGCAGCTTCGTTTGCCGTCCGCCATGCCATATCTGTTTGCCAGCCTGAAGGTTGCGATTGCGATCAGTCTGGTCGGTGCCATCGTTGGTGAATTGCCGACCGGTGCGCAGGCGGGGCTTGGCGCACGTTTGCTGGCGGGCTCCTATTACGGACAGACCATTCAAATCTGGTCGGCCCTTCTGACCGCGGCGTTTGTGGCCGCCATCCTTGTGGTGATCGTCGGCTGGTGTGAACGCAGGGTTCTTGTGCGGATGGGGGTGAAGTCATGACCTGGGCGAAATTGGACAAGTTCTGTCTCGTCGCGGCGATTGCGGCCTTGCTGGCCCTGATTTTCCCGTTGGCCGGTGTGGATGGGGATACCGGCAAACAGGTTGCCTTTGTCGGGGATATTCCCGGTCTTGCCGTTGCCATGGCGCTCTGTGTGATTGCCGGGTCGGCCTTTACCTGGCTTGGTGTCGGATCCGTCACCGCCGGCATGGTCATTCTGGCAATTGCGGTATTTGGCTGCTGGCAGGCGATCAGTGTTCTGTATGATTACGGTGTTGCCGGTTATGCCGGGCCGGGGTTCTGGTTGTTCATCGCCTCGCTTTGGGCGTTTGTCTGGCGCGGGATTGATGTGATTGCCAACTTCCACAGCCTTGATCGCACCAAACAGCATCTGGCGAACTTTGTCGTGCCGGTGGCCTTTGGTGTGTGGCTCCTGTTTGTCTGGGAAGTTGTCGTTTCGGGCTTTGGCGTGCCACAGGTTCTGTTGCCGCCGCCCAGCATGATTGGCGAACGTTTCGTCAATTCCACCGACATTCTGGCAGCCGACTTCCACCAGACCTTTGTGAAGGCGGTGCTAAGTGGCTATGTCATGGGCTGTGGTTCGGCCTTTATCGTGGCGATTGCGGTCGACCGTGTGCCGTTCCTCAAACGTGGTCTTTTGCCGCTGGGCAATATGGTCTCGGCCCTGCCGATCATCGGGGTCGCACCGATCATGGTGATGTGGTTTGGCTTTGACTGGCAATCCAAGGCGGCCGTGATCGTGATCATGACCTTCTTCCCGATGCTGGTGAATACCGTGACCGGGTTGAATGCCGCCGGAAAGCTTGAAAAGGATCTGATGGCGACATACGCGTCGGGCTATTGGTCAACGCTGTTTCGTCTGCGTTTGCCGGCTGCCATGCCGTTTGTTTTCAACGCACTTAAAATCAATTCCACGCTTGCGCTGATTGGCGCAATCGTCGCCGAATTTTTCGGCACCCCGATTGTTGGTATGGGCTTCCGCATCTCGACCGAGGTCGGGCGGATGAATATCGACATGGTCTGGGCGGAAATTGCATTGGCGGCCCTTGCGGGGACCGCCTTCTACGGAGCCGTGGCTTATATTGAGAGAAAAGCAACGTCATGGCATCCGTCATTCCGGGTACGTCGCCATTAAAGGCATAAAACAAGACGACCCGTCGGGAGGACTTGACTACAACCTGAGGAGACATCGACGAATGAATAAGTTTATTTCGACTGCTATGGGGTTGAGTTTCGGGTTGGCATCGTTTTCGGCGATGGCAGCAGACGAGGTAACCCTGCAGCTTAAATGGGTCACGCAGGCCCAGTTTGCAGGCTACTATGTGGCACTCGATAAAGGTTTCTACGAAGAAGCCGATCTTGATGTGACCATTAATCCGGGTGGTCCGGACGTTGCCCCGCCGCAGGTGATTGCCGGTGGTGGTGCGGATGTGATCATTGACTGGATGCCATCCGCCCTTGCATCGCGCGAAAAGGGTGTGCCGCTGGTGAACATCGCACAGCCGTTTGCCAAATCGGGCATGATGCTGACCTGCCTGAAGGAAACCGGCATTGAAAGCCCGGATGACTTCCCGGGTCGTACCCTTGGTGTCTGGTTCTTTGGTAACGAATATCCGTTCCTGAGCTGGATGTCGAAACTCGGCATTCCGACCGATGGCGGTGAAAATGGTGTGACCGTGCTTAAGCAGGGCTTCAACGTTGATCCGCTGATCCAGAAGCAGGCCGATTGCGTCTCAACCATGACCTATAACGAATACTGGCAGGTGATTGATGCCGGTATTCCGGCTGATGACCTCAAGGTCTTCAAATACGAAGACCAGGGTGTCGCAACCCTTGAAGACGGTCTTTATGTTCTTGAAGACAACCTTTCGGACCCGGCATTCGTCGACAAAATGTCGCGCTTTGTTGCAGCCAGCATGAAGGGCTGGAACTGGGCCAAGGAAAACCCGGAAGACGCCGCGATGATCGTTCTTGATAACGACATGACCGGTGCCCAGACCGAAAAACATCAGGTCCGCATGATGACCGAAATCGCCAAACTGCTTGGTGATTCTGCGGTTCTCGACGAGGCAGCCTATCAGCGTACCGTTGACAGCCTGCTTTCAGGTGGTTCAGATCCGGTGATCACCAAGGAACCGGAAGGTGCCTGGACCCACGCCGTGACCGACAAGATGTAATCTTCCATCTTGTGACTTTTATCCGTCCGGCGGAGTTTTGGCTTCGCCGGACGGGATGACTTCCAGGACTATGACGATCGATTGAATAGAGATTGAATACCCTCGGGGGTGTTTGGAGATAACGGGCGAAATGCCGGGATGGCCCGCAACTTTTCGCCGCAGAGACAGACAAGGAGCCACCCATGTCCATGGTTATTCGTGGCGGAACCATCGTTACCGCCGACCTGACCTACAAATCCGATATTCTGATCGAAGACGGCAAGATTGCCGCCATCGGGGACAACCTGACCGGGGACAAGGTGATCGAGGCCGACGGCTGCTATGTGATGCCCGGCGGGATTGATCCGCATACCCATATGGAGATGCCCTTTATGGGCACCTATTCCGAAGACGATTTCGAAAGCGGCACCAAGGCCGCCGTTGCCGGTGGCACGACCATGGTTGTCGATTTCTGCCTGCCGGCGCCGAACCAGTCGCTGCTCGAAGCGCTGCAAGCCTGGGATAACAAATCCTCCAAGGCGGTATGTGACTATTCCTTCCACATGGCCGTCACCTGGTGGAGCGAGCAGGTCTTTGATGAAATGAAGACCATCGTTCAGGAAAAGGGCATCAACACCTTCAAGCACTTCATGGCCTACAAGGGTGCCTTGATGGTCGATGATGACGAAATGTTCGCATCCTTCTCGCGCTGTTCGGAACTGGGCGCGATGCCGCTGGTGCATGCTGAAAACGGTGACGTGGTCGCCACCCTTCAGCAGAAATTGCTGGCCGAAGGCAATAACGGGCCAGAGGCACACGCCTATTCACGTCCTGTGGATGTCGAGGGTGAGGCGTGTAACCGTGCGATCATGATTGCCGATATGGCCAATGTGCCGCTTTATATCGTGCATGTATCCTGCGAACCGGCCCACGAAGCCATCCGTCGTGCGCGTGCCAACGGCAAACGCGTGTTTGGCGAACCGTTGATCCAGCACCTTATTCTTGATGACAGCGAATATAAAAACGCCGATTGGGATCACGCCGCACGTCGCGTCATGTCCCCGCCGTTCCGCAGCAAGGAACATCAGGATGGCCTGTGGAATGGTCTGGCATCGGGCAGCCTGCAGGTTGTCGCCACCGACCACTGTGCGTTCACGACCGAACAGAAACGCATGGGCGTTGGCGACTTCACCAAGATCCCGAACGGCACCGGCGGTCTTGAAGACCGTATGCCGCTTCTCTGGACCTATGGCGTTGGCACCGGTCGTCTGACCCCGAACGAGTTTGTGGCCGTGACCTCGACCAACATTGCCAAGATCCTCAACATCTACCCGCGCAAGGGGGCGATCCTTGTCGGGGCCGATGCCGACCTTGTGGTCTGGGATCCGAAGGCGTCGAAAACCATCACCGCCAAACACCAGCAGTCGGCGATTGACTACAACGTGTTTGAAGGCATCGAGGTTACCGGCCTTCCGCGCTACACGCTCAGCCGCGGCCGTATTGCGGCTGAAGAAGGTGTGGTTCTTGCCAAATGCGGCGACGGCGAATTCATCGCCCGCGAACCGTATCCGGCCGTCAACAAGGCGCTTTCCAAATGGAAAGAAATCACCTCGCCGCGCAAGGTTGAACGCAGCGGTATTCCAGCTGGCGTCTAAGCCAACCGAGCACGATCGATTAAAAAACGGGGCAGTCATTGGCTGCCCCGTTTTGCATTTGCGTATTGTGACCGGCGCTTTACGACGGGCTGAACAGTTTGAGCATCACGATCCCGGAAAGGATCAGCGCAATCGCGACCAACCGTCCCGGGTTGGCCGGTTCACCGACCATGATGATGCCAAAGATCACCGCACCCGCCGCACCGATGCCGGTCCAGATCGCATAGGCCGTTCCGATCGGGATGGTGCGCATGGCAATCGAAAGTAGCCAGAAACTGGCAGCGATTGCGGCAATGGTCAGGGCACTTGGGATGGGCTTGGTGAAGCCTTCGGTGTATTTCAGGCCAATCGCCCAGCAAATTTCGAGAAATCCGGCAATAACCAACGCTGTCCAGGCCATGGGGGCCTCCTGTCTTGCGGGGCCGTCCCCATTGATCGGATCAGGAATACCGGTCGTCCGGTATCAAGGCGGAAGTCGCAAAGTCTTTAATCACTCTAAATCAATGCCCGTAGGGCGACAATGCAAAAATGACGCAGTGCAGCATTAGGGCGCGGCTTTAGAAAACGCGTTCGTGACAAGACGACAGATGCAACGGTTGGCGCGCTGGATTATGATGACGGCATCTGATTATTCGCCCCCTTCAAAGGTTTGGTCTTATCGTGAACACGCCCCAATCCCAACATGTCCCAACCCTTGGCCTTGTTCTGGCCGGGGGCGAAGCGCGACGCATGGGCGGGAACAAGGCGTTTCGTGAGGTCGGGGGTAAAAGCCTGATCGGGCGGGTGATCGATGTTGCCCAAGCCCAATGCGATCAGGTGATGATTTCATCAAATGCCGGAGCAGAGGCGTTCGCGGATTATGGCCTACCAGTTGTGGCGGATCATCCGAAGCCGGGGCAGGGGCCGCTGGGGGGTATTTTGGGTGGCTTGAAAGCGCTGCCCGATGGCATTGACTGGCTGGTGACCTTCCCGGTCGATTGCCCGATTGTGCCGCTTGATATGGTGGGGCGCTTGCGGGCCGCAGCCGAGGATGCCGGGGCGAAGGCGGCCTTTGCCAGCCATGCAGACCGCGACCATTACCTCTCCAGCATCTGGCACCGCGACGCCGCCCCGGTGATTGCCGACCTGCTGGCGTCCGATGATCGAAGGGTGCGCGGGCCATTGCAGGCGCTGGAAGCACCGCGGGTGGTGTTTGAAGATCAGGTTTCCGGGTTGGAACCGTTTACCAACGTCAATACGCCGGATGACCTTCGTACGGTCAATGTTGCGTTGGAGAAGCAAGTTGCATTGACTAAGAGCTAGGATGGGCTTCTCGGTAGGCATTAACAGCCTTCGTCAAAACCTTGTTCGACATAAATGCGCTGAGCAATTGCATCGATTGGAATTGGTTTTCCAAGTTGCCGTGTAGGCGTGCGGCCGACACTTTGACTTCAGGCGAGGCATCTTCGTCAACTGTCAAATCTACAAGATAGTCCATACCGTCGCGATAATTCATTAGAGGATATGGCCATGACTCTCTCTCGAACTTGAGCAGGAGTTTAGTCGTGGCGCTCTCGTTCAGAAATACGGTGCAGATAACGTATTTTATTAAGGCGTACTTGAGGGCGAACAATACTGGTGCCGTCAGCAGTACCGTAAATATCAGCCAAAACTCCGAGTTATGCTCACTCAGGAATTCCGCAATTAGATAGTCGACAAATATACTTGCAACGACAAATGCAGCTCTAATAGACCAGAAGCCCATGGTAGCAATACCTCCTACTGAGGCTAGCTTGGCTTAACACAACTTGTGATGCAACACAGAGCTGTGAGGTCTATTGTTCAACCGCACAGGCCCGCCACGGCTGCCACGGCTCGTAATTCTTGAAGAACTCAGACAGGAAATGATCAACGCGTTCGCGGTTGATCGCACGGTCTTTGGGCGACAGGTCCTTGTCGAACTGGCCGCAGTTTTTTTCGACCGCATCCCCAATGGTTTTCCAGTCGACATCTTCGTTATGGCCGGGCATGCCGGTCGCAATGGCGCACCAGCCAACGGCTTCGGCCTTGTCATCGACTGTGCGGGCTTCTTCGGCAAGGTAAGCGGCCGCGCGCATTTCACCGTGTTGGGCAGCACGGCGCAAATATGTCAGGCGGTCGACATCGCTTTTGGCAAAGCGGTTGGCAAGAAGCGTTGCCGCACGCGGATCGCCAAGTTCCCACGCCTGTTTAAGATGGGCTTCGGCCTGTGCCGCATCGCCGCGATCAAGCGCATCTAGGGCCAGCCACAGCATCGCCTGGGTGTTGTTCTTTTGGGCGGCGGCAATATAAAGACCGCGAATTTTGTCTTTGTCACCGCCCATGGCTTCAAGACGCCTAGCCATGACAACGCTGGCATTTGGATTGTTGTTGTCTGATGCCTGTTCCATCAGGGCCCAGCCGGCATCTTCGTTGGCAGTAACACCAACGCCATTGATGGTCTGGCAGGATAGAAGATATTGCGCGGTGGCATCGCCGCTTTTGGCAAGTGGTGCGAGTATATCGGCCGACTTTTCAAACTCCCCATGGCGATAGGCAGAAATGCCGTCATCAAGGGCCGAGGACGCCGCAGCACCGGTGGCAAAAAGGCCGCTCATGGCCAGTGCCGTTACGGCAGCACAGCCAAGAGCGGAAGCAGTCCGGCGGAGGGAGGATGACAGGCGCATGGGAAAGTTACCTTTGCCCGCAAAATACCGGGCGATCAGATATGAAAAAATCAAAAGGGATGAACAATGTCCGGGACGGTCGGGGGCGAATAAATCACCCCCGACACCCCCAGTAGTGTAGCCCGAATTACTGGGCTGCACGCCATTCCGCGATCAGATCGTCATATTTGACGGTCTCACCCTGCGGTTTTTCGTTGGCAAGCGGCGGTTTCGGTGCGCCCGGCTGGTCGAACCAGTACTGGGCATCACGTTCTTCGTTCAGCTTCGGTGCACATTCGCCACCGATGCCTGCACGTTCCAGACGCTGCAGAACGCTGTCCATGGCAGACGCAAGGTTGTCCATGGCTTCCTGCGGGGTCCGTTCGCCGGTTACAGCTTCGGCAACGTTCTGCCACCAGAGCTGCGCCAGTTTCGGATAATCCGGAACGTTGGTACCGGTCGGCGACCACTGAACACGGGCCGGCGAACGATAGAACTCGACCAGACCACCCCAGTTCGGAGCGATATCGGTCATTTCCTGGGTATCCAGGTCAGACTGACGGATCGGTGTCAGACCGGTGAGGGTCTTTTTCAGCGATACGGTTTTCGAGGTGGTGAACTGTGCATAGAGCCATGCAGCTTTGCGGCGCTCAACCGGGGTGGACTTCATCAGAGTCCAGGAACCCACGTCCTGATAACCAAGCTTCATGCCTTCTTCCCAGTACGGGCCGTGCGGCGACGGGGCCATACGCCATTTCGGCGTGCCGTCTTCGTTCACAACCGGAGTACCTTTTTTCGCCATGTCGGCGGTAAAGGCGGTGTACCAGAAGATCTGCTGTGCGATCTGGCCCTGTGCCGGAACCGGACCAGCTTCACCAAAGGTCATGCCGGCTGCTTCTGGCGGGGCATAAGCCTTGAGCCAGTCGATGTATTTGGTCAGGGCATAAACCGCTGCCGGGCCGTTTGCGGCACCGCCACGGGTCACACTTGAACCAGCAGGCGAGCAACCTTCAACACGGATACCCCATTCGTCGACCGGAAGGCCGTTCGGGATGCCCTTGTCGCCAGCGCCAGCCATGGAAAGCCACGCATCGGTGAAGCGCCAACCCAGTGACGGGTCTTTTTTGCCGTAATCCATGTGGCCATAGACTTTCTGGCCATCGATTTCACCAACGTCATTGGTGAAGAATTCGGCGATGTCCTGATAAGCCGACCAGTTGACCGGAACGCCCAGGTCATAGCCGTACTTGTCTTTGAACTGCTTTTGCAGGTCTTCACGCTGGAACCAGTCATAACGGAACCAGTAAAGGTTCGCGAACTGCTGGTCAGGAAGCTGATAGAGCTTGCCATCCGGACCGGTGGTGAAGGACAGACCGATGAAGTCGTCCAGATCCAGGGTCGGAGAGGTAACGTCCGCACCTTCGCCCGCCATCCAGTCGGTCAGCGGCACAACCGCGTCATAACGCGCGTGGGTCCCGATCAGGTCCGAGTCATTGATATAGGCGTCATAGATGTTGCGGTTCGACTGCATTTGGGTCTGCAGTTTTTCGATGACATCGCCTTCGCCGATCAGGTCATGGGTCAGGTTGATCCCGGTGATTTCCGAGAAGGCCTTTGCCAGGACCTTGGACTCATATTCGTGCGTGGTGATGGTTTCAGACACCACGTTGATGTCCATGCCGCGGAACGGTTCAGCTGCTTTGATGAACCATTCCAGTTCGGCCATCTGGGCGTCTTTGCTCAGGCTCGACGGCTGGAACTCGCTGTCGATCCATTTTTTCGCCGCGTCGGTATATTGATCTGCCATGGCCGGGTTCGCCAGCACAGCAAGACCAAGGGCGACTGCAACGGCGCTGCCTTTAACAACGCTTTTGGCACCTTTGGCTTTAACGATCATGTCGTTTTCTCCCTGGTCGTCTTCCTTATTGCTCATCCGGTAAACCCGGTCATCGACGCTGGGGGAAGACGGACAGCCCACCGTGATGAATTCGATCGAAAACGGCACCGCTGCAGGACGCGGTACCGTTTTGGTTGTTAACCCCAGCGCATCACGATGACGAGCCAGACAAGTGCGATGATGGAACCGATCCAAAGGGCGGCATCGGTAAATGCCAGCCAGCCAAGATGGATATAGGCGGCTCCAAGCAAACTGATAAACAGGCGATCACCGCGTGTGGTGGTCAGTGGCAAAAAGCCACGCCGCGGTACGGTTGGTGAAACCGCCTGCCAAATTCCCATCCCGATCAGCATCAAAAAGATGCAGCCAAAGAACGCGGCGGTAATCGGGGTCCAGGCCATCCATGCCATTTTGATATTCCTCCTGTTTTCCGATTACACGCGACCCATCGCGAAACCTTTGGCGATGTAGTTGCGAACGAACCAGATCACCAAGGCGCCCGGGACGATGGTTAAAACACCCGCAGCCGCCAGAACGCCCCAATCAAGGCCCGATGCCGAAACGGTACGGGTCATGGTGGCGGCAATCGGCTTGGCCTCGACCGAGGTCAGCGTGCGCGCCAGCAGAAGTTCCACCCAGCTAAACATAAAGCAGAAGAACGCGGTCACACCGATGCCGGACCGGATCAGCGGCAAGAAGATCGTGGCAAAGAAACGCGGGAACGAATAACCGTCGATATAGGCGGTTTCGTCAATTTCCTTTGGAATGCCCGACATGAAACCTTCGAGGATCCAGACGGCAAGCGGCACGTTAAACAGGCAGTGCGCAAGTGCCACAGCAATATGGGTGTCAAACAGGCCGACACTTGAATACAGCTGGAAGAACGGCAACAGGAACACGGCCGGCGGTGCCATACGGTTGGTCAGAAGCCAGAAGAACAGATGCTTGTCGCCGGTAAAGTTGAACCGCGAAAACGCATAAGCCGCGGGCAGGGCAACCACGAGCGAGATCACCACGTTGATGCCGACATAAATCATCGAGTTGATGTAACCCGTATACCAGGCCGGATCGGTCAGGATGGTGGCATAGTTGGCCAATGTCGGATTGTCCGGGAACAGCGTCATGGCGCCCAGGATTTCCGTATTGGTCTTGATTGACATGTTGAACAGCCAATAGATCGGAACCAACAGGAACAGGATATAAAGAAGAAGTCCGATATGTCGTTTCTGGAACTGCATTTTATTGTTCCCCCTGCTTTCCGGCGTTCATCACGACGGTATAGAAAACCCAGCAAACCAACAGAATGATCAGGAAGTAGACCAGCGAGAAGGCCGCAGCAGGACCAAGGTCAAACTGACCGACTGCCATCCGGGTCAGGAACTGGCTGAGGAAGGTGGTTGCGTTACCCGGACCGCCACCTGTCAGGACGAACGGTTCGGTATAGATCATGAAGCTGTCCATAAAGCGCAGCAGAACACCGATCACGAGAACCGACTGCATTTTCGGCAGCTGAATAAAGCGGAACACGGCCCAGCGTGATGCACCGTCAATCTTGGCCGCCTGATAATAGGCATCCGGGATAGACCGCAAACCGGCATAGCACAGCAGCACAATCAGGCTGGTCCAGTGCCAGACATCCATCACAAGCACGGTCAGCCAGGCATCCATCGGGTTCTGGGCGTAGTTGTAATCAATGCCCATCAGATTGATGACATAGCCACCAAGACCAATGTCGGCACGGCCAAAGATCTGCCAGATGGTGCCAACCACGTTCCATGGAATAAGCAGCGGCAAGGCAAGCAGCACCATCGATGCCGAAACGCCCCAGCCCTTGCGCGGCAGGGTCAGTGCAACCGCAATGCCGAGCGGAATTTCGATGAACAGCACCGAAAGCGTATAGAAAATCTGACGCAACAGTGCGTCATGCAGGCGGCTGTCGCCCAGAACCTGTTCAAACCATTCGGTGCCGACAAAGAACCGCGTCTGCGGATCGAAAATGTCCTGAACCGAATAGTTCACAACCGTCATCAGCGGAATGATCGCGCTGATGGCGACAATAAAGAACACTGGCAGGACGAGGAACCAGGCCTTGTTGTTGGTAATCTTGTTCATTTCCCCATCCCCCCTTACGCGACCAACTGACTGTCGGCGTAAAGCTTGGTCCATTCCGGCGCAAAGCGCAGAATGCCGGACTGGCCGACAACCTGTTCGTCTTCGCCGAGCTTGACCTTGATTTCAGATGCGCCAAAACGGGTGGTCGCGATCTTGAACTGGCCAAGGTCTTCGACCTTGGTGATGTTGACTTCGATCCCGTCTGATCCCTTGTCGGCATTGCCGGTTTCAAGTGTCAGGAATTCGGGACGAATGCCGAGCTCGAGCTTGCCGGTCTGTTTTGAAACGGCTTCAAGGTGGCGGTCCGAAAGACCGATACGCTGTCCGTCAACCCAGGCCGCACCATCATCAATCTTGCAATCCATGATGTTCATGCCGGGGCTTCCGATGAAGTAACCGACAAAGGTATGGGCCGGATTTTCAAACAGTTCCTGCGGTGTGCCCAGCTGCACGACCTTGCCGCCATACATGACGACAACCTTGTCAGCAAAGGTAAGCGCCTCGACCTGATCATGGGTGACATACACCATGGTCGGGCGCAGCTTGTTGTGAATTTCCTTGAGCTTGCGGCGCAGAACCCATTTCAGATGCGGGTCAATAACGGTCAGCGGTTCGTCAAACAGAATGGCTGAAACATCGTCACGCACCAGACCACGCCCCAGCGAGATCGTCTGTTTTTCATCCGCACCAAGGCCGCGTGCCTTTTGCTTAAGCTTGCCGGTCAGGTCCAGCATCCCGGCAATTTCACGCACACGGGCATCAACGCGTTTTTCATCGATACCGCGATTGCGCAGCGGGAAGGCCAGGTTGTCATAAACCGTCATGGTGTCATAGATCACCGGGAACTGGAAAACCTGTGCGATGTTGCGTTCTTCCGGGGCCAGATTGGTAACATCCTTGCCATCAAACAGGACCTGCCCATGTGACGGGGTCAAAAGACCGGAAATGATGTTCAGCAAAGTCGTCTTGCCGCAACCCGACGGGCCAAGAAGCGCATATGCGCCGCCATCTTCCCAGACATGCTCCATGCGACGCAGGGCATAGTCCTCGTCCGTTTTCGGATCGGGGAAGTAGGAATGCGCAAGGCTTTTAAGATCAATACGTGCCATTTTCTTACTCTTCCCTCACGCCGCTTTGCCGTTTTTGATTTCGACCGGCGGGGCGGCCACGAGCGCACCGTTCGCATCAAAGGCAAACAGGCGTGTCGGATCGACATAGAACTGGGTTGCTTCGCCAAGGCGCGGGTTGTGAACGCCCTCTTCCTGGATCACCCAGGACACATCATTGAAATGGACGTGGACAAAGGTTTCCGAACCGGTGATTTCGGCCAGTTCGACCTGTCCCTGCATCGCGATCGTGTCATCCCCGGTCGGATCAACCGACAGGTGGTTGGCGCGAATGCCAAGGGTGTAATCGCCATTCGACAGGTTCGCCAGATGACCTTTCAGCGGCACCTGATGGCCGCTTTTCATAAAGATCGCACCATCGCGCACTTCGGCCTCAACCAGGTTGATCGGCGGATCGGAAAAGATCAGGCCGGTCTTGACCGAGGCCGGGTTGTGATAAACCTCGGTGGTCGGGCCAAACTGGGTCATCCGGCCTTCATGCATCACCGCGCACTTGCCACCCAGCAGCAATGCTTCCATCGGCTCGGTCGTGGCATAGACAACGATGGTGTCGCGTTCGGCCAATAGGTTGGGGATCTCTTCGCGGAGTTCTTCGCGCAGCTTGTAGTCAAGGTTGACCAGCGGTTCGTCAAGCAGCAGCAATTTGCAATCCTTGACCATGGCGCGTGCCATGGCGGTACGTTGTTGCTGGCCGCCGGAAAGTTCCTGTGGCAGGCGATCAAGCAGATGTTCGATATGCATGAGTTCGGCTGTCGAACGCACACGCTTTTCGATCTCTGCCTTATCAACGCCCTGCAATTTCAGCGGGGATGCGATGTTGTCAAACACGTTCATCGACGGATAGTTGATGAATTGCTGATAGACCATGGCAACATTGCGTTTCTGCACCGCCATACCGGTCACATCGGCATTATCAACAAGGATGCGGCCCTTGGTCGGCGGCTCAAGCCCTGCCATAATCCGCATCAGCGTCGTCTTCCCGGCAAGTGTCCGCCCCAAAAGGACGTTGAACGAGCCCGGTTCGAGCGTCATCGACACATCGTCGATATGGGTCTCCCCACCCACGGTCTTGGTTATGTTTTCAAGCGTAAGGGTCATTTTCCACTGTTTCCTTCGCCCGCTTTCACGGTGTTTTTTGATGTCGGTTCGGTTTTGAACCATTGGACAATGGCATTACGCGTCTCATCCGAAAGGTGCAGCCCCAGTTTGGAGCGGCGCCACAAAATATCATCGGCCGTTCTGGCCCATTCTTGATCCACCAGATAGCGCAATTCGCACTCGTATACGTCGTCACCGAAGTGCTTTCCAAGCCCTTTCAGATCGCTGGCATCGCCAATGATCATATTGGTGAGTGTGCCGTAGTTTTGCACGTAACGGTATAGCTGTGCTTGCGGAATCCAGGGAAACTTCTTGTGCATCGCAGTAAGATAGCGTTCGAAATCCGCATCGGGGATATCACCGCCCGGAAGTGGTTTGTCCGCTGTCCATCTTGTGTCGTTGCTGCCAAGTAGCGGGCAAAGCTTGCTCATCGCTGATTCCGCAAGCTTGCGATAGGTGGTGATTTTGCCGCCATAGATGTTTAGAAGCGGCGCACCATTATCGGCATTTTCGCCCCGGTCAATTTCCAGAACATAGTCGCGGGTTACCTGGGATGCGTCTTCGCTTCCATCGCCATACAGCGGGCGGACACCGGAATAGGCCCAGACAACATCATCGGTGGTGATTTTCTTTTCGAAATAGGTATTGGCAAGTTCGCAGAGATATTTGGTTTCATCTGCGCTGATCGCGACCTTGGCCGGATCGCCTTTGTAATCGCGATCCGTCGTGCCGATCAGGGTGAAGTCCTGCTCATAGGGGATGGCAAAAACAATCCGCCCGTCCGGATTCTGGAAGATATAGCAATAGTCATGGTCAAACAGTTTTGGCACCACAATGTGGCTGCCCTGAACCATGCGAATGCCCTGTTTCTTCTTGGCCTCAACCCGCTTTTCAAGAAGCTCTGCACACCACGGACCTGCGGCATTGACCAGTGATTTGGCCTGAATGGTTTTTTCCGACCCGTCATCGATATTGCGCAGTGTCACGGTCCAAAGGCCATCTTCGCGTTTGGCCGATACACATTCGGTGCGGGTTTCGATATCGGCACCGCGATCGCGGGCATCCATGGCGTTCAGCACCACAAGGCGCGCGTCCTGAACCCAGCAATCGGAATAAACGAACGCCTTGTCCATGCCCTTGACCAGTGGGGCACCGGCCGGGTGGGTGGCAAGTTTGATGCCCTCGGATCCGGGCAGTTTTTCGCGACCGCCAAGATGATCATACAAAAACAGGCCAAGTCGGATCATCCATGCCGGGCGCAGGCCCTTGACGTGGGGCAGGACAAACCGAAGCGGCCAGATGATGTGCGGGGCGGCACGCAAAAGAACTTCGCGCTCAATCAGCGCTTCGCGCACAAGGCGGAATTCATAATGTTCAAGATACCGCAGGCCACCATGGATCAGCTTTGTGCTGGCTGACGAGGTCGCGCTGGCAAGGTCATCTTTTTCACAAAGATAGACGCTGAGCCCACGACCCGATGCGTCACGCGCAATGCCCGTGCCATTGATCCCACCACCAATAATGGCGATGTCATATGTTTTTGGAGTGAGCAACCGATTCCTCCCCAATTGCTCTTATTTGTGACAGCAGTTCTCAACTGCCATTCTGTTCTTTCACAAACGTTACGAACGCCCCAAAATAATTGCAAGCGAAAATTATGGTTGTTTGGAATTTTCGATTATGAACTCGGATCGGCGAATTGTAACACATTGTAATCGAATGGATTTTCCTCTGAGCGATTGCTCAAGTGTGTCGAAAGCTGCGAATATTTCGTTTTTAATCAGGGTATGGCGCGGCCTGAAATCGGTTAAAAATGAAAAAATTTGATGATACGGCTCATGTCGCAAACCATGGATGGGCTGGATTATCTGTGCGCGCCGGGAATAGATCGCTGGACGGCAATGGATCGCAGTTTCTGCCAAAACCGCTGGTGAAACACTGTTTGCATGCAATCTTATGGCAAAGGTTGCTCGTTCCCCGGTTTGCGATTGCTATTGGGCAAATATCTCGCAAAAATGTGGCATCCACCACGGAGCAGACTAGATAAAGACCAGAATGCGATCATGTCGCTCCCAATAATGCTTTCCGGAGGCACTCAAATGATTTCGCTTAAAGACCCCAGTCTTTTCACCCAGCAGGCCTATGTCGGCGGGGAATGGGTCGATGCCCCAGACGGGAAAACAGCCGAGGTAACCAACCCCGCAACCGGGGAAGTGCTTGGCACCGTTCCGGTTCTTGGCCGTGATGAAGTTGCGCATGCCATTGACGTCGCCGAAAAGGCGCAGAAGCTTTGGAAAAGGCGCACCGCCAAGGAGCGCGCGGGCATCCTGATGAAATGGTACGACCTGATGATGGAAAATCAGGACGACCTGGCCGCCCTGATGACGGCAGAGCAGGGCAAACCATTGACCGAGGCCAAGGGCGAGATCGCTTATGGCTCATCCTTCCTGCAGTGGTTTGCCGAAGAAGCCAAACGCGTCTATGGCGACGTCATCCCGACCTTTGCCGAGGGTCGCCGTGTGATGGTTCTGAAAGAACCGATTGGTGTTTGTGCCGCTATCACGCCGTGGAACTTCCCGACCGCGATGATCACCCGCAAAGCCGCCCCGGCCCTGGCCGTTGGCTGTGCGATGGTGGTCAAACCGGCGATGGAAACACCGTATTCCGCCCTTGCCATGGCCATACTGGCCGAACGTGCAGGTCTGCCCAAAGGGCTGTTGTCCATCGTGACCGGTGATGCGCCGGTGATCGGTGCGGAAATGACCGAAAATGCCAAGGTCCGCAAACTGACCTTTACCGGTTCGACCGCGATTGGCCGTTTGTTGATGCGCCAGTGTTCCGATACCGTCAAAAAGGTCAGCTTGGAGCTTGGCGGCAATGCGCCGTTTATCGTCTGTGAAGATGCCGATATTGATGCGGCGGTCGAAGGGGCGATTGCGTCCAAATACCGTAACGCCGGCCAGACCTGTGTCTGTGCCAACCGTCTGTTCGTACATGACGCAATTTATGACGAGTTCGCCGAGAAATACGCCACCAAGGTTGCCAAAATGACCGTCGGCAATGGCGCGGACGAAGGTGTTGTTATCGGCCCGCTGATCACGGAAAAGGCCGTCGAAAAGGTCGAAAGCCAGATTGCCGATGCGGTTGCCAAGGGTGGCCGTATCCTGACGGGCGGTAAGCGTCACGAAAAGGGTGGCTCGTTCTTCCAGCCGACCGTGATTGCCGATGCCACCCGCGAAATGACCGTCTTCCGCGAGGAAACCTTTGGCCCGATGGCACCGCTGATCCGGTTCAAAACCGATGATGAAGTGCTTGAGATGGCCAATGATTCCGAGTTCGGTTTGGCATCCTACTTCTATTCGCGTGACATCAACCGGATCTGGAAGCTGGCCGAGGGCCTCGAAAGCGGGATTGTCGGGGTTAATACCGGCATCATCTCGACCGAGGTGGCGCCGTTTGGTGGCGTCAAACAATCCGGTGTCGGCCGTGAAGGATCGAAATACGGTGTCGAGGACTACCTCGAAGTCAAATATGTCTGCATGGGCGGCGTTGACGAATAACGCTTATCCCCCAGAAGGCATAAAAGAAAAGGGCGCTGCAACTCGCAGCGCCCTTTTGTATTGAAGGCCACAAGGCCCGCACTCAGACATCAAAGATGTTTTTCTTGCGTGCGCCAGAGGCTTCATCCTGTTCGTCCTGCTTGCCGGTAATCGACTGCGACGAGCCGCTTGGCAGTTCGGACTGCAATTCGGTAAACACATCAAACATGTTCGGGTTAAAGGCAATCCGCGCCTGCAACCGGTCGCGGCGCTCATCGGCGGTTTCATCCCCGTCGGCTGATTTGCCAAGTTCGGCCTCGGCCATACTGTTGCCGTTCAGGCGCTGCTCGATGGCGTCGGCAATGACCTTTTCGATGGCCTGGCGATCATCGGCATCCATTTCGGCCAGTTTCTCTTCATCAAGGCCCATACTTTGTAGGATCTTGGCACGCAATTCTTCGATCTTGCGTTCCTCGATTTCCTTTACATAGGTCGTGAAACCATGTTCGCGGATATAGGCCAGCTCGGCATTTTCTTCCTTCTTCTTTTCGGGAAGCGGGACGGTGTTCGATGAAATAGTCTGGCGGAAACTGGCCGCACTTTTGGCGCTTTGTGCGGTGTTGGTGACAGCAGCCAACGTTTCATACAATCCCATCAGAAACCTCCATGGGGAAAAAGATGCCGGTTGAAATTCATTCTTCTGTTTTCGTTGCAAACCCTGTGCCGTGCTTAAGCAGGCACGTTTTTCCCGCCTGTTTGCTCAGCAAGACCGGTTTGAAAATTCCCTTGTAAATCAGGGGTATGAACGCATTGCGCAGAAAAATTTTCGAAAACGAATTGTTTTTTGCCGCGATTTTTTTCTAAATAGAGCGATAAAACCAATGGCATCGTCATGTGGACGGGCCGCAACGCATCAATGTATGCAGGGTCGGATGGCAGGAAACCTGCCGGCTCGGGAGGAAAACAAACATGTCAGAAACGCGCTATATCCTTGCCATCGATCAGGGAACGACAAGCTCACGCGCCATTGTCTTTGATGAAAACGGCCGCTCCGTTTCCGTCGCCCAGCAGGAATTCCCGCAACATTTCCCCAATAGTGGCTGGGTCGAACATGACCCGGAAGACTTGTGGAGCACCGTAGTTGCCGTCTGCAAGGAGGCATTGGCACGGGTTGATATCGCCAAGGTCGCCGCAATCGGCATCACCAACCAGCGTGAAACCACCGTTGTCTGGGATCGCAAGACCGGCAAGGCGATCTATAACGCGATTGTCTGGCAGGATCGCCGCACAGCCGCACTGTGTCATGATCTTAAAAAGCGTGATCCCAAGCTTGAAGAGGCGGTCAATGCCAAGTCCGGCCTTTTGATTGATCCGTATTTCTCGGCAACCAAGGTTGCATGGATCCTTGATCATGTTTCCGGCGCACGTGCTCGCGCTGATCAGGGCGATCTGGCGTTTGGCACGGTCGACAGTTTCCTGTTGTGGCGTCTGACCGGGGGCAAGTCGCATGCGACCGATGCAACCAATGCGGCCCGCACTAACCTGTTTAACATCCGCGAAAATGCCTGGGATGACGAGCTTTGCAAAATCTTCCGCGTGCCGCGCAACATGCTGCCCGATGTCAAGGACTGTGCGGCTGATTTCGGGGTGACCGATGCCGAGCTGTTTGGCGCGGAAATCCCGGTGATGGGCATGGCGGGCGATCAGCAGGCGGCGGCATTCGGTCAGTGCTGCTTTGAGCCCGGCGATATCAAAAGCACCTATGGCACCGGCTGCTTTGTTATCCTCAATACCGGCGATGAGGCCGTGACCTCCCAGCACCGTCTTCTGACCACGGTTGGCTATCGCATCAATGGCAAAACAAGTTACGCCATCGAAGGTGCCATCTTTGTTGCCGGGGCGGCGGTTCAATGGCTGCGCGACGGGCTTGGTATCATCAAGTCCGCGGCCGAAACCGAAGGGCTGGCGAAATCGCTTGATGACAATCATGGCGTTTACCTTGTCCCGGCCTTTACCGGACTTGGCGCACCTTATTGGGACCCGGATGCCCGCGGGGCGATTTTCGGCCTTACCCGTGACACCGGCCCGCGCGAGTTCGTGCGTGCAGCACTTGAAAGCGTTTGTTATCAAACTTTTGATCTGTTCGAAGCCATGGCGGCCGATGGCGTATCGCCCAAGGCGGTTCGGGTTGATGGCGGCATGGTGGCCAATGACTGGATGTGTCAGATGCTTTCTGACGTGTTGGGTATTTCGGTCGAACGCCCCGAAGTCACCGAAACCACAGCACTGGGGGCAGCCTACCTTGCCGGATTACAGGCCGGTATTTACCGCGATCTCGATCATATTTCCGAGAAATGGCACCTCGATGCCAGCTTCGAACCCGACATCGAACCCGGCCGCCGTCAGGGGTTGCTTGATGGCTGGAAAGATGCGGTGAAGCGCGTGCAAACAGCGCCAAGTGACTGATACGCATGGCTGCCTTGCCAATGGAATTGCCGGGCAGGGCTGGTAACACTGCAAAATGATTTGTAGTATCAAAGGACAGCGTCAATGATGCTGTCCTTTCTTTGTGCGTGATCGACGTGGTTTTCCCGATCTGTTGCGCTGTTCTGGGCTTTGATGCTCATTCTCGCCTTTGGGGGAAACATGCTTGATCTGATCGTCGGAAAAGTTGGACCGGTCTTTTTGACGATCCTGTGCGGTTTTCTTCTTACGCACATCAAGATCATCAAGCGCGAAGGCATTCCGTTTCTGGCCAAGCTTGCCATGAATGCCTTTATCCCGGCGATGCTGTTTCAGACCCTGTCGCAATCCGACATCAGCGCGCATTTCGACCTGCGGCTTTGGGGCAGTTATTATTCCGGCGTGCTGTTGAACTTTGCGCTGGTGTTTATAATCGCCAAGCTTTGGCTGAGCGCCAAAACCGATGAAGCAGCCGTCACCGCGATGGGCGGCGTCTTTTCCAACATCGTTCTTCTAGGTATCCCGCTTGTACAGGCGGTCTACGGCGAAGAAGGCCTGGTGCCGCTTTTGATCGTGCTGTCGATCCATCCAGTCACCCTGATGGGGATGACAATTCTGATTGTTGAGGGCAGTCGCGGTGGCGATGGTCATTGGCTGTCCAACGTATTTCGCAGCATCGTGCGTGTGGCCAGAAACCCGATCATTGCGGCGATTGTGCTTGGTGTACTGGCATCGCTTTTTGAAATCCGCATGCCGGAAATGGTCGATGGCACGCTGGAACGGTTCCGCACAGCCGGTCCGACCATTGCGCTTTTGCTGGTCGGTGCCGGGCTTTACGGGCAGTCGGTGCGTGGT
Source organism: Thalassospira sp. MCCC 1A02898 (assembly GCF_001618185.1). Classification (NCBI taxonomy): domain Bacteria; kingdom Pseudomonadati; phylum Pseudomonadota; class Alphaproteobacteria; order Rhodospirillales; family Thalassospiraceae; genus Thalassospira; species Thalassospira sp. MCCC 1A02898. The sequence continues at coordinate 505,073 of NZ_LPXK01000009.1, forward strand.
AACCTCAGTGCCAGCCTGCTCTGCACCACGGCCAAGATGTTTGTCCAGCCGCTTCTGGTGTTCTCGGTCGGGCATTTCATTTTCGATCTGCCGCCGCTTTGGCTGATGATCGTCACACTAGTGGCAGCCCTGCCAAGCGGGGCCAATGTCGCGATTGTCGCGGGCAGCTATAATGTCTGTATCGATCGATCATCCACGACCATCCTGCTGACCACCATCATCAGCATGCTGACCTTGCCGCTTCTGATCCTGTATGCCGGGCTGCTTTAATTCGGCGTTTGGGCGGTGGTCGTGTTGGCGGCCGTCAGGATACGCTCCATCAGATCGATTTCATCTTCGATCCTTGGCATCAGGGCAGGGCGCTCGCCACTTGTAACTGCACCTGCAAAGACCTTAATCGCAGCCGCCTGACCCTTGTCCTGCCCAAGCCAGTTGCGCAGAACGATCCGGCCATTCACCCGAATCTTCTTCCAGTCAAACAGCCTGGCCGAGAAATTCGGTGCTGTCACCTCAAGCACTTCCTTGGGCTCTCCCCGATTGCCGTGCAAGTAACTGACCTCGCCCATTGACCCATCAGCAAAACGCAGCTGCCAGATGCTGTCACCCGCCGTACGATCAATCCAGTGACAATTGAGCTCAATCAGTTCGCTACAGACCAGGCTTACAATCAGATCAATAAAATGACTGATCTCGCCAATTGTCCACCCGCCCTGATCCGAACGGTTAAGCCAGTGATCGGTTGGAAGCGGCGTGATGCGAACCCGATAGTGAAATTGTTTTACGCCAGTTGGCAACGCTTCGCGCAGTTTCGCTGCCATCGGCGCATAACGCCGATTATGCCCGACCATGAAGATGTGTCGCGGTACGCGGTTAGCGACCTCTCGCAGCAAGTCCAGACCCGCCCGATCAATCGCAATCGGCTTTTCCAGCCAGACATTTTTGCCAGCAAGAATGGACGCGGCGGCCAGCTCAGCATGACTGTCATGGCGCGTGGTGATGATAACGCTGTTGACACTTTGGTCCTCAAGCAACTCATCCGCCCCGCCATACATGCGAAGCCCATCAATCTGCTTTGACAGCGCAACGGCCGCCAACCCGCTTTGAGAACAGCAGGCCGAGATTTCGATCTTCGGATGCTTTTGCAACAGGGGTAACAAACTGCCGCCCAGATAGTTGCCCGCCCCGATCAGTCCGACCCGGACATGGTCACGGGCCGGCACGGAAGTCTGCGCTGACGGAGCAGGGGACTCTAATGGGGCGTTTTCTGCATTTTTATATCGCACCAGTGTCGCCAATTGTGCCGGGTCTGGCCCCTTGGCGAAGTGATCTGCGATGTCCGCAAAATCAATCTCGGATGTGATCAATGGTGTCGGATCAAGGCGGCCATCAGCCATCAAATCAAGGGCTGCCTGCATGTTGCGCTTGATGGTCCAGCGCACATGACCAAGCGGATAATCTTCGCCGCGTTCTTCATAATTGGGATCATATCTCCCCGGCCCATAGGACCGGACCTGCCGAATGGTGATTTCCTTCTCATACAACGTCTTGCGCCGGCCATTCGGCGCGACATCGCCAACGCATATGATTGTGCCCCGGTCACGACAAAGGCGGGCGGCGGCGTCGATCAATCGATGATTTCCCTTGCCCGGCGCACAGATAAATACGCTGTCAAATCTGCTTTGCGGCGCATCGCTTGCCTTGGCGAAACCGACTGCATGGCTTTCGCCCGTTGCAATCTTACGGCGCGAAAGGTCCGGTTCAATCACGGTCACCAACGCCCCCGCGACGTGTGCCGCCTCACTGACAAGCTGACCAATCAAACCCGCCCCGATAACAGCAACCCGATCACCAATCGATGTCTCTCCCTGCCGAAGCGCATGCAAGGCCAAGGCATACAATGTCGCAAACACAGCCTTGCGGTCGGGAACCGCATTCGGAACCGGGCAGGCAAGGTTAACCGAAACCTGATTCCACTCGGCATGATTGGCCTGCCCCATCCCCGCAATCGCAACACGTTGGCCGGCTTTGAGGTCCGTAACATTCTCGCCCGTGGCCTCGATCCGACCCACGGCGCAATAGCCCATCGGCATCGGTAGCCCCAGACGATTGTTGACCCGCGCACGCGTTCTCCCAAAGCCTTCCGATTTCAGATGCTTGACCGTCAGCGCGACCAAATCCGGTCGTTGCCACGCCTTTTGCAACAAGGATGCGTGCGTCTGGTCTGCTTGAGTGAATTCCGTTCCAGGACTGATGACAGAGCAGGCGGTTTTAACAAGGACAGCATTTTTGCCCGGTGCCGGGATGGGGCAATTAGCCAGCGCAAGTTTGCGTTCACCTGGAAAACGCAGCAGGGCCTTCATCGCCGTCATCATCGCCCTCAAGTTTAGTTGGTTGAAAATTATGATGTTGATTAAACCATATGTCGTGCCAACTGGTCGACGCGTTCTTGCAATGATGATTGACGCGAAAGCGCCGCGCGTTTAGCAAGGTGACAGACTTCAATTTGGAACCGCCCATCATGCAACAGACCGTCTCGACCCGGCATTGGCGCGATACAATGCTCGGCATCGCTGCCATTTTGTTTGGCATCTCGGCACCCTTGTTCTTTTTTGGTCGGGCGGCTCTGGGGATTGGTCTTGGATTGTCACTGATCTGTGCGGTTGTGTCTGCTGATCATGGCGAAGCATGGCGCAAAATGCGCCGTGATATCGCAACGCCAATTGGCGGGCTGGTTGTTGCCACACTGATTGTGTTTCTGATTTCGGCAAGCTTTTCTGTTGTGCCAGAGAAATCATTTGGCACGTGGCTTGGACGTTTCGCGATGGTTGCGGGCATCTGGTATTTGATGCGCCTGATCGAACCCAAAGCCAAACTGGCATGGGATGCTTGTATTTATGCCACCTGGATACTTGTTACCTATTGCCTGCTTGCGATTTTGATTCAACCTGAAATCCTGTCGCTTAAAGCGCTACGAGAACCCGATTTCAATTTTGATATTACCCGTCGCCTGAAACCCGTTGGCAGTTTCCTGATCTTTGGCGCGATGATCTTGGTTTTCGATGCGATCGACCGGAAGAAGGCGAGCCGGTTTTTCTCGCTCGCAATTGCCGTCGCGATTTTACCGATCCTCGAGGTTTCCCATGGCAGAGCAAACGTTGCCGCAATGCTGGCTGCGTGCGGCGCGATTGGTTTTTGTGCAGTATTTCTGATCCGTTCGCGTCTGGTGCAAGTGGCTATCGCCGCTGCAATTGGAATATTGGTCGTGATCGCGCTTTCCTGGCTCGGCGACGTGACAGGTAATATGTCCGACCTGCGTGGATTTGAGCCTTATCTGCCGATGTGGCTTGTCGATGTACATCGACAAATGATCTGGCAGTTTACCTTTAGCCATGTCTTTGATCATCCGCTTATCGGCTATGGGATTAACGCGGCACCTTGGGTGCCGGGTGCGAATGAATTGGCGGGTAGTTCAACGCAATCTGTTTTGCCGGGGCATCCCCATAGCTGGTTTATGGAAATCTGGCTGGAAGTTGGCGCCCTTGGATTGGCGGTGGTTGTCTCGCTCGTTTTAATGATCGGACTCACCGGGTTTAAGGATGTGCGCCACAATGGAATTGTTACGGGTGGACTTACATTGATGATGATGGCGGCCTACTGGTTTGCCGGGTTGTTCAATTACTCCTTCTGGACCTCGTGGTGGTTTGGTGTGGTGATGTTGACATTTGCATTGGCATTCCTGCGGCGCGAGCGACTTCTTGCTAAGGACGCCATCGTGAAGCGTCGTAAAACCTTGATCGTCTGTGCTGAAGACTGGTCCTTTGTTTCGCACCGGATCGGTTTGGGGCGGGCAGCATTGGTGCGTGGGGATGAAGTTGTCGTTGCCTGCAACACGGCTGCTGCGACTGAGGGGTTGCGCATGGAAGGTTTTCGCGTGGTCCATGTGCCGATTGCGCGCGGTGGCCTAAGCCCGCTCAAATCACTCAAAACCATTACAGCGTTGGCTTGCCTGATCCGGCGAGAAAATCCCGATATTATCGTCAATGTGGCGATCCAGTGCGTGGTTCTATCTTCATTTGCGGGGCTGCTGGTCGGTGCAAAGCGTTCGGTTAACATGGTCACCGGTCTTGGCTTCCTGTTTGTCTCAGATGGGGCAAAAACAAAGATCGTGCGTCAGATCGTTTCATTGTTGCTGCGCTTTTATGCACTCTGCCCATCGATCCGGGTAATCGTACAGAATGCAGATGACTATGCCTTGATGAAGAAGCTTGGCTTTAAGGAAAGGCGTCTGGCACTGATCCGTGGATCCGGTGTTGATATCTCCGCCTTTAGCCCGGCAGGCGAGAAAACGTCCGAGCCCAAATCAGCGATTTTTGTTGCACGCATGCTCTGGTCCAAGGGGCTTGCTGAACTGATTGAGGCGGCGCGCGCCCTGAAATCTCGTGATCGCAACTATCGCATTGTTTTGGTCGGTGACGTAGATCCGGCCAATCCCGATAGCGCCCGCGAGGAAGATTTGCAAAGCTGGCAGTCGGAAGGCCTGGTTGAATGGTTGGGCAAACGATCAGACATCGGCGAACTCCTGCGTGAGTCCGATCTTGCAGTATTGCCGTCCTGGCGCGAAGGCCTGCCGAAGTCCTTGCTTGAGGCGGCTGCAAGCGGACTTGCTATGGTGGCAACAGACGTGCCCGGTTGTCGAGAGATCGTGCGCCATGGCGAGAACGGAATTCTTGTTCCTTTGCGTGACAGCACAGCACTTGCCGATGCGATCGAAGAACTGATGGAAGACGACACTCGGCGGAAGGCCTATGGCAAGGCTGCCCGAGAGCTAGTAGAGCGCGACCTTTGCGATAGCGTCATCATTGCCCAGACCCTTGCCTTCATGACAGGTGATGAGGCCATGGAGGCAAATCATCTAGCAACGGCGACTGCAACAGCTTGAAGAGCCTTGGCTGTCCGTGTCAGATTTATCGCATCGAAAGGGTCCGAAAACGGACCCTTTTTCTTTTCGAAAAAATCCCGTTGCATCGTGATTTTTAGTTTTGTATACAATATACATGAATTGAATGCGGTCGCCGTTGATCGGGGCTGTGATGCTTAAAGGCGCCGGTATGTTGCCGTGCTGCCATATCAGGAGGTTTCTTTCCATGCAGGTAAACTGGACTGGCGTTTTCCCCGCCGTTGCCACCCAGATGAACGAAGACGGTTCGATTGATTTCGATATGACCGCCAAACAGATCGAAGACCTGATTACTGCCGGTGTTGATGGCCTTGTCATGTTGGGCTCGGTTGGTGAAAACACCGCCCTTGAGCCGGACGAAAAAATCGCTGTTCTGAAGCTCGCCGTCGAAGTCACCAACGGCCGCATCCCGGTCCTGTCTGGTGTCGCCGAAAATTCGACCCGTGCGGCCATCCGCTATGTGCAGGAATGTGAAAAGCTCGGTGCTGATGGCCTGATGCTTCTGCCCGGTATGGTCTATACCGCCGATCCGCGCGAGAATATCGAACATTTCCGCACGGTGGCGGGCGCGACCAAGCTGCCGATCATGATCTATAACAACCCGGGTGCCTATCGCATCGACATCAAGCCCGAAGAGTTCAACCAGCTTGCCGATGTCAAAAACCTTGTTGCGATCAAGGAAAGCTCGGGCGATCCGCGTCGTATTACCGACATCTATAATGCCTGCGGCGATCGTTTCGTTCTGTTCTGCGGCATGGATGACCTTGTCATGGAAACGCAGGTTCTCGGTGCCGTTGGCTGGATTTCCGGCTTCACCGATGCCTTCCCGAAGGAATCGGTCGCGCTCTGGAAGCTGCTGTCTGAAGGCAAATACACCGAAGCGCTTGAAATCTACCGCTGGTTCACCCCGGTTCTGCACATGGATGTCCATGCCAAGCTGGTTCAGTACATCAAGCTTGCTCAGGAAATGACCGGCGTTGGCAAACCGCACGTTCGCGCACCGCGTCTGCCGCTGGTCGGTGAAGAGCTTGAAACCATCAAGGCGACCATCCAAAAAGCCATCGATACCCGCCCGTCGCTTTGATCGGCAGTCCTTTGCAATCAGGATGCGTACCCGCAAAACCGTGATTGCATTGAGACGGTATTTGATGAAACAGTGAGCTCCTCCGCCTATCTCGCGGGGGAGCTTCCTGCTATCTGTTTGCTGCTCAGAAGCGCCCAAATACGCATCGTCGAAATTCGAGAGGCCCCAAAATGACATCAGCCAAAACCACCACGCCATCCGATACCGCCGCCGGTCAAAAGGTTGTTGTGATTGGTGCGGGTATTGTCGGGGCCAATGTCGGGTTGGCGCTACTTGATAAGGGCTATGACGTCACAATTCTTGATCGCGGCGAACCGGGCATGGGCGCGTCCTTTGGCAATGCTGGCGGCATTGCGGTTTCCGAATGCGCGCCGGTTGCGATGCCGGGCGTGCTTAAAAACGTTCCCGGTTGGTTGATGGACCCGTTGGGCCCGCTTTCGGTGCGCTGGGGCTATTTGCCGAAAATGATGCCCTGGTTGTTGATGTTTCTGGCATCCAGCAGAAAGCAACGGGTCGAACAGATCGCAACCAATATGGCGACCTTGCTCAACCGCGCATGGGATGATTACGACCCGGTGCTTAAGGAAGCTGGCCTTACGGATGCGGTTTTCAAAAAACACGGCGCGATGGCGGTGTATCGCAGCAATGCATCCCGTCAGGCGGCCGAATATGCCATTGATCTGCGTCGGCGTAACGGCATAAAGCTGCGCGACCTGACCCGTGATGAAGTGCGCGATATCGAGCCCGATCTGGCGCCGATCTTTGCCTGCGGCGTGATGGAAGAAGACTGGGGCCATGTCCTTGATCCGTTCAAAATCACCACCGGCATTTTCAAGCATTTCCTCGATCGTGGCGGCAAGTTCCAGACCGCCGATGTGACCAATTTTGTCTTCCGCGATGGCAAACCGCGTGCCGCCACCACCGATGCTGGGGACATGATCACGTTTGATCATGTGGTTGTCGCCTGCGGTGCCTGGTCAAAGACGCTGGCCAAGCGGCTGGGCTTGCCGGTTCCGCTTGATACCGAACGCGGCTACAACACCACCGTGCCTTATCACGATGCCAAACTGTCGCGCATGATTGTCTGTGCTGATGACAGCTTTGTTTTAAGTCCGCTTGAAATGGGCATTCGCGTCGGTGGGGCGGTCGAACTTGGGGGCCTTCTGGCGGCACCAAATTACGAACGTGCCAAGGCCCTGTTTGCCAAGGGCAAGGAAGTCCTGCCCAAACTGAATGCCGAGGGCGGTACCGAATGGATGGGCTTCCGTCCTTCTATGCCGGATTCAACCCCGGTCATTTCCAAAAGCCCGCATCATGCCAATGCTTATTTTGCCTTTGGGCATGGGCATCTGGGCTTAACACTTGGGGCGACGACCGGGCGTCTGGTTGCCGATCTGATGGCAACGGGCAAAACGCCGGTCGACATGACCCCGTATCGCATTAATCGTTTCTCTCGTTTCTATAGCATCTAGGGCCCCCTCCATGGCGAAAAGCAGTTTCTTTTGTGTCGACGGTCATACCTGCGGCAACCCGGTGCGTCTGGTTGCCGGCGGTGGTCCCAAGCTTGACGGTGCGACCATGCTTGAAAAGCGTGCGCATTTTCTTCGTGAGTATGACTGGATCCGTACCGGGCTGATGTTTGAGCCACGCGGTCATGATGTCATGTCGGGATCGATCCTCTATGACCCGATCTCGGATGACTATGACGTCGCCGTGCTGTTTATCGAAACGTCTGGCTGCCTGCCGATGTGCGGTCATGGCACGATTGGCACCGTGACGATGGCGATCGAGGAAGGCCTTGTAAAACCCAAAATCCCCGGTCGTCTGCGCCTTGAAACACCGGCGGGGCTCGTCATTGCCGAATATAATCAGGTTGGCGATTACGTTGAATCGGTCAAGCTCACCAACGTGCCGTCGTTCCTTTATAAAACCGATATCGAAGTCGATTGCCCGGATCTTGGTCCGATCAAGGTGGATGTTGCCTATGGCGGTAATTTCTATGCGATTGTCGAACCGCAGGAAAACTACCGCGACATGGCCGATTTCTCGGCCGGTGACCTGCAACGCATCAGCCCGGAACTCCGCCATCGTCTGAACGAACAGAACGAATTTGTGCATCCGCTTTATCCCGATATCAAGGGCCTGTCGCACATCCAGTGGACCGGCAAGCCGACCCAACCCGACAGCACGCATCGCAATGCGGTGTTCTATGGTGACAAGGGTATTGATCGCTCGCCCTGCGGGACCGGCTCCTCGGCCCGGCTCGCCCAACTGGTCGCCAAGGGGCAGTGGGATCCCGAACATGAGTTGGTCCATGAAAGCATTATCGGATCACAGTTCCGGGTGTCGGTGGTCGAGAAAACCAAGGTCGGCGAATTTGATGCCGTCGTGCCGGGGATCGAAGGCTGGGCGCGCAAGCATGGCTACAACACCATCTTCATTGATGACCGCGATCCCTATGCCCATGGCTTCATTGTCAAATAGGCAAAGTGCTGTCGATCACACCAAGGGGGCTTCATGCCCCCTTTGTCGTATATCGGCGAAGTTTGGCTGCTAATACAGTAGGCAATTGTATTGCGACTTGTTTGACCCAACGCTATGAATAGCAAAACTGACAGATTCTGTCGGATGGAATTTTGCCCGATTGATCAGCATGCCATGTCGCGTCGGGGTAACACCATAAAAGAGCTGAAATGACCGCATCACCGCGATTTACCCGCCGTACCATCACCGATCAGGTGACCGAAGATCTTCGTGCACGTATTCTGACCGGCGATTTCCCTGCCGGATATCAATTGCGACAGGATGCCATCGCGGGTGAATATAATGTCTCGCGCATTCCGGTCCGCGAAGCCTTGCAGCGCCTTGATGCCGAAGGGCTCGTCTCGTTCCAGCCGCACAAGGGCGCGATTGTCTCGCAGCTCTCGCTTGACGAGATCGAGGAATTGTTTGAAGTCCGCAAGCTGCTTGAATGTGATCTTCTGCGTCATGCCGTCCCGCGCCTGACCCCGGCGGACCTCAAATCGGTCGAAGATATCCTGATGGTCTATGACGAAGCGTTCCGATCCGGCGATGTTTCGAAGTGGGGGGAGCTTAATCGCGAATTCCACGACCGGCTTTATCGCGCATCGAACCGTCCCAAGACGCTCGAGATTGTCCGCATGATCGGCAACAACACCGTGCGCTTTACCCAGGCACAGCTGGCCCTTTCCGGCGCAACCGACCGGGCCGAGCGTGAACACCATCAGATATTTGACGCCTGCAAGGCCGGGAATGTCGAAGAAGCCGTCGAGCTTCTCGCCAATCACATTCAAAGTTCTGCCGACAGCCTGATGGACTGCCTGCGCAAGGCGCGTGAATAGGCGAACCAAGTCTGACCAAGTCCGAAACGAAAAAAGGGATGCTGATGGCATCCCTTTTCTGTTTCTGTCTTGTTGAACTCAGCCAACAATAAAGCCGCGCCCGATTACATCATCCTCTTCAAGCCAGAAACTGGCCTTGCCACTGTAATGCGCCTTGCCCGTGACCGAGGCGATGATGGCTTCATGCGGGCCACAGCTGGTTGTGGCTTCAACCGATCCTTCAAAGCGCGATCCGATCACGCTTTCAAATAGGCGCACCTGTCCCGGTGCAATCAGTCCCTTGGCGTGCTGAATGGCAAGGCGGGCACTGACGCCGGACCCGGTCGGGCTGCGGTCGACCTGATTTTTGGCAAACACACATATATTACGTGTGGCGGATCCCTCAAACGCATCGCGCCCGTCGGTCAGGATCGCACCATATAAAAAGGCCAGATCATCATGATCGGGATGGGACAGCGTTACGCTGTCATTCACTGCTTGGCAAATCGCCTCCGCCAGCTGTGTCAGTTGGCGGGCATTTTCCGGCGTGATGGCAATATCAAATTGCCCGGCATCCAGAATGGCATAAAACGCGCCGCCATATCCGACATCGGTTTCAAACGGCGTTCCGTCGGCAAGGCGTAAGGAGACATCACTGGCAAACATAAACGATGGCACCGATGAAAACCGGACCTTGCCGGTTTTACCCTCATGCACCTCGACCTCGGCACGCACCAGGCCACATGGGCATTCAATATTGACGGTGGTGATCGGCTCGACCGCTTTGACCAGACCATAATCAATCGCATAGCGACCAAGCGCCAGAATCGCATGGCCGCACATGGTCGAATATCCTTCATTATGAATGAACAGAACCGCAAGGTCGGCATCGGGCAGGCTGGGCGCAACCAGGATCGCGCCATACATGTCGTAATGACCGCGCGGCTCGAACATCAAAAAGCGGCGCAGATGATCAAGGTGGTCTTTGGCATAGCGGCGCTTGGCCAGAATGTCTTCGCCGGGAATTTCGGGATAACCGGACGAAATGATTCGCAGCGGCTCACCCCCGGTATGCATGTCGATCACCTCAATCGGAGCTGATTGATGGGGGTAAGAGCGCATGATTTCCGAATCACTTTGCGATCTCGGGGGTGTTTTATCGTCTTGCATGGGCATTGATCCGGATTATTTGTCGCTTTTGGCGCGGGTGATTCTGTGGCGGGTGAAAACTTGCGCGAACATCTTATCGGCATTATCGCGCAGAGCAATCGAAGCGACCTCCGATTTTCGGGTTTTGGGCCCCTTGCAGGTCATAAAAGTGAAACCTATATATGGTTTCGCGCAAAAATTTTGCGTAACGACATTTCTGTCATTTTTTTGCAAAAAGGTGTTTGACAGTTTTGGGAGTGGGGCCTATAACCCGCCTCCACCGACGGGGTGCGGCGCCAACGAGACGGCGACGCGGACTGAGCGGTTCGGGGCTTCGGTCCTAGAGTTCTTTGACATTGTAGATCAGAAGGAAGGGATGCGCGGGCAGCGTTA